>CAZRMW010000042.1:0-1508 GCA_964601305.1 uncultured Candidatus Saccharibacteria bacterium | reverse complement strand
CCTATATTGATAATATTTTTGTTTTCAATTACCTGGGAGCTATAGAGCTCGCTGCTTATGCATTCATTAAAAAAATGCCCGAACAACTAAAAGATTTGCTCACATTCCTCACCCCATTAAGCACACCTAAATTTGCTACAAAAAAAATTAGCGATCCTTATATAAAAAAAGAGTCCTTGAGAAAATCTATTTTTTTGAGTATTTCTTTTTTGTTAATTATTTTGGTTTATATTTTAGCTGCACCCTTTCTTTTCAAACTACTTTTCCCTGTCTATAAAGAATACACCTTTCTCTCACAAATTTATGCACTTTCTTTACCAATAGGAGCTTTTGGTACGCTTCTTTTAAATTTTATAGAATCAACAAGGCAAACAAAAATTTTAGTAAAATTTAATATAATTTTTTCTATCTCAAAGATGATTATTATGCTTTTAGCTGTGAAATATTACGGACTATTTGGACTTATCTGGGCGTTTGTTTTAATTAGAATACTAAACCCAGCACTAATAACGTACTACTTCTTAAAAGAGGCTAAATAATTTCACTACTTTTTAATGGCTCTGCAAATTATTTGAGTATATTTATCTTTATCTCCACCAGAGGAACTATCTTCTAAAAAGATGTTTTTTCTAAACCACAAAGCTAGTATGTTTATGAGATATTTCGCCCAAGGCAAGTGAATAATCGGGCCTCTATATGAATATAAAGATGTCCAAAGAATATGATGGCTTTCTATTATTTCTATATCTGTAAAATATTTTTCAAGCAAATTTTTTAATTCTTCTGGATAAAATTCCTTTATATGGTAAGGTGCTGGTTTTTCACTTAGCCGATAAGGAGTAGAGACTACAAACACACCGCCAGGTTTTAATACTCTGCTCGCCTCCCCTACAAGACTTTCTTGGTCTTCCAAATGCTCTATTACATCTAGAGAAATTGCCATATCCACACTACTATCTTGAAGGCCTGTTTTAGAAACATCGGATTCCAAAAATTTACCTTCAAATTTCTTTTTTTCAAAGTTTCTTTTGCCATATTCTAATCCTTCTTTGGAGCTGTCTACTGCTATTATTTTCGCTCCTTTTTTAGCAAGCAAGAAAGAAAAAGCACAATCCCCCGCCCCCATATCTAAAATAGTTTTTTCTTTTATATCACCCAAAAACTTTAGAGCAATATCGTATCTTGCACGCAAATAAGCATTGAATTTAAAAATTGAACGACTAAACGCCTCCTGCCAATGGATATCACCCTTTCTTTTGTATTTATCAAAATTACTCATAGACACTTATTGTACCATCCCAGCAATTTTTCTATATACTTGTCCAAAGAAAATTCAGTTGTTAGGCGCTTGTAACCGGCTTCGACAAATTGACCAGCTAGTCTTTCGTCTGAAAGAACTTTTATAATTTTATTTGCTAATTCTTCTTTTTTAAATGGGTTCACCACAAAGCCTGTTTTACCATCCAAGATAAACTCCTTTCCCCCACCAAAACAAGTGGTAATTACCG
>CAZRMW010000041.1:0-1517 GCA_964601305.1 uncultured Candidatus Saccharibacteria bacterium | reverse complement strand
TTGGAACATCTCTACCTGAGATAGTGTTTGGTATAAGAGCTAGGATGCTCAAACATGATTCTATGGCTGTGGGGAACTCTTTGGGAAGCAATGCATTTAACGCTACTTTAATAGTGGGGCTTGTGAGTATAATTAAGCCAATCCCAATTGATTTCTCAGTAAATCTTATTATTGTTTCTGTATTCTTGTTGTTGGCATTTTTGATGTTTAACTTTTTTGTGTTTAGTAAAAAAATTATTACAAGAAAAGAAGGGGCAGTGCTTATACTTTTTTACCTACTATTTTTAGCTTTTGAATATTTCAACTATTTTGTGTAGGATTAGGGTATGGAAATAATTTGTAACGAATAAAATAATTTTATGAGCACGGGATTAATTTTTATATTTGTTATCGGGGGTGTTGTTGGGGGTATGATTTTAGCCCGGTTTATTTTTAGTGGGAGAAAAGAAAAAGAAGACGACGGGGGCGCCCTACTTATGATGCAAAAGCAACTAGAAGATATCCGGGGTACTTTAGATAGCAAGCTTGGAGAGTCTTCGCGTGCTATGCAGGAGCAGTTTGGGCAGAGCGCTAAAATAATTAGAGATGTAACAGAGCGTCTTACAAAATTAGATGAAACAAACAAGCAGGTATTAAATTTTTCAGATCAATTAAGCGACCTTCAAGATATTTTGAAAAACCCAAAACAACGAGGAGTGCTCGGTGAATATTATCTTGAGGAAACACTAAAAAATGTTTTGCCACCAAATTCTTATCAAATGCAATACAAGTTTGAAGATGGAGAAATTGTAGATGCTGTAGTATTTGTAAAAGACAAAATTATTCCAGTAGACTCTAAATTTTCTTTAGAAAACTACGAAAGAATTTTAAACGAAAGAGACGAAGATGAAAGGGGAAGATTAGAAAAAGCTTTTAAGCAAGATTTAAAAAATAGAATAGACGAGACTTCCAAGTATGTAAGGCCAAAAGAAAACACAATGGATTTTGCTTTTATGTTTATACCATCAGAGGCAATTTACTATGATTTACTTGTAAACAAAGTTGGTGCTGTGAAGATTGCTACGCGAGATTTAATAGAATACGCCTTTAAGGACAAGCACGTAATAATCGTCTCTCCTACGAGCTTTCTGGCCTATTTACAGACGGTTTTGCAAGGATTGAGAGCGCTTCAGATTGAAGAATCTGCTAAAGAAATTAGAAAAAATGTAGAAAATTTGGGTAGGCACTTAAATGCTTATGGAGACTTTGTAAATAAAATGGGCGGTCATTTGGGCACCACAGTAAGTACTTTTAACAAAGCATCAAAAGAGTTCAAAAAGATAGATAAAGATGTACTTAGAATAACAGGTGAGGGAATGGAGATGGAGGTAGAAAAACTTGATAAACCAGAAATAGAATAAAATTATGACCATAGAAAAACCACAAGAAAATATTGACACAAGACAGGCCATAAAAGAAACAATGATTGATCAAAAGATTGGTGTTATAGATTTGGTTGAGAGAACTGGATTAGACAC
>CAZRMW010000040.1:0-1538 GCA_964601305.1 uncultured Candidatus Saccharibacteria bacterium | reverse complement strand
TAATGGTTGTTAAAGCTAAAGTTTTGATTATTTTTTTCATTTTAAAATCAAAATTTGAAATTGTTTATAAAAGTTTCCCTTCTTTGAAGTAGTTACAAACAAATCAAGAAAAATCATCAAACTCTCTCTTTTTAATTTGTTCTTTAGATTCTCGGTAAGAATCCATGAATTCTCTGTCACTCATCAATTCTAGAGATTCTACTATTAAATCGAATTTGTCTTTTAGTTCAACTAGATCTACAACTGCCTGTCTAGAAATTGATATTTGTTCTGTTCCAGTAAAATTCATCGTTTCCATTTCTTATACTTCATTGTTTTGTTGTTTTATAAAATTTTCTAAGAAAAATCCAAATTGTACGATTTCAAAAGTGTGAAAATTAACATTTTCTCTTACTTTTGAAATTAATTTCTATAATTTTAAATTTAGTTTTTTGTTTTCTTTTTCCGCCTAAAAAAAGGCGGAGGTAGAAAAAAATGAAAGAAAGAAAACAAAACTGGGTAATAAAGAGATATCTGACAGGTATGCCAGCAAAACAAATTGCGGCGCACCTGCAGATATCACTAAGTGCAACATACAGAGTGTTACGGCACTATAAAAATTTTGGCAAAGTAATTGAGCCAAAACCAACTGGAAGACCAAAAACCCCAATAAACAAAAATTGTCAAGCATGGGTAAAACGAGAATGGCAAAAATACCAATGTGGTAGTGTTAAACTCCACTAGATTATGAAGAAACAAGGGGTTGGTATCTCACAACGCAAAATACAACGAATTCTCGACGATAATGGATTTACCCCATGTCCAAAAAGACGAGGGCAACGTAAATATTGTAGTTATCGATGGCCAAGTTGTTTGATGGTATTACATGCTGATTGGACACACTGTCCGGTTACAGGGAAGGACCTGATTGCTTTTATCGATGATTATTCTCGATTTATTGTTGGCTATGGGTTGTATAATGGAGCAACAACAGAAAATACATTAAACTGTTTGTATCGCATTGTGTTCTCTTGCGGAGTGCCTTATGCAATTATAACTGATCGTGGTACTCACTTTTATGCCAATAAAATTGGCAAAAAGAAGAAAGGAAAATGTAAGTTCCAGATAGTTCTTGGACAGATGGGAATCAGACATATTGTTGCTAGAGCTCATCACCCTCAAACCAACGGAAAAATTGAACGTTGGTTTGGAACTTACAAACGAGAATGTAATGACAGATTCAAAAATATCGACGAATACGTTAAGTTTTACAACTATGAGAGACCACACCAAAGACTAGGCTATGACACTCCTGCAGAAGTCTTCAAAAACATGTCAAATTTTGAAATTGCAGGTTAATAACGACGATAAAAAAATAAGTGATTTCAAAATTCTAAGAATGGTAAGGTTTTGAAATTTCACCAATTAGCGACGATAAAAATTAATTTATTTCAAAAGTCTGACAAACAAAAAAACAAATGTTGGATTTTATTTTTTATTTTTAAACTTTATAAATGAATTTTCAATTTAAAATTTTGTCAAATTATGGAATTCTACAA
>CAZRMW010000039.1:0-1596 GCA_964601305.1 uncultured Candidatus Saccharibacteria bacterium | reverse complement strand
CCTATATTGATAATATTTTTGTTTTCAATTACCTGGGAGCTATAGAGCTCGCTGCCTACGCATTCATTAAAAAAATGCCTGAACAATTGAAAGACCTACTCACTTTTCTTGCCCCATTAAGCACACCTAAATTTGCTACAAAAAAAATTAGCGATCCTTATGTAAAAAAAGAGTCCTTAAGAAAATCTGTTTTTTTAAGTATTTCTTTTTTGTTAATTATTTTGGTTTATATTTTAGCAGCACCTTTTCTTTTCAAACTGCTTTTCCCTGTCTATAAAGAATACACCTTTCTCTCACAAATTTATGCGCTTTCTTTACCAATAGGAGCTTTTGGTACCCTGCTTTTAAATTTTATGGAATCAACAAGGCAAACAAAAATTTTGGTAAAATTTAATATAATTTTTTCTATCTCGAAGATGGTTATTATGCTTTTAGCTGTGAAATATTACGGACTATTTGGACTTATTTGGGCATTTGTTTTAATTAGAATAATAAATCCAGCACTAATAACATACTACTTCTTAAAAGAAGCTAAATAATTTCACTACTTTTTAATGGCTCTGCAAATTATTTGAGTATATTTATCCTTGTCTCCCCCAGAAGAGCTGTCTTCTAGAAAAAGATTTTTCCTAAACCATAGGGCTAATAGATTTATAAAATATTTTGCCCAAGGCAAGTGAATAATCGGACCTCTGTATGAATACAAGGAAGACCAAAGAATATGATGACTTTCTATTAATTCTATGTCTGTAAAATATTTTTCTAGCAAATTTTTTAGTTCTGTTGGATAAAATTCTTTTGTATGATAAGGGGCTGGCTTTTCACTTAACCGATATGGAGTAGAAACAACAAACACACCGCCAAGCTTTAGCACTCTGCTTGCTTCTCTTACAAGACTTTCTTGGTTTTCCAAATGCTCTATTACATCTAAAGATACTGCCATATCCACACTGCCGTCTTGAATATTTATTTTAGAAACATCAGATTCTAAAAACTTTCCTCCTAATTTCTTTTTTTCAAAGTTTCTTTTACCATATTCTAATCCTTCCTTAGAACTATCTACCGCTATTATTTTCGCTCCTTTTTTGGCAAGCAAAAAAGAAAAAGCACAATCTCCAGCACCCATATCTAAAACTATTTTTTCTTTTATATTGTCTAAAAATTTCAGGGCAATATCATACCTTGCCCGCAAATAAGCATTAAATTTAAAAATTGAACAGCTAAACGCCTCCTGCCAATGGATATCACCCTTTCTTTTGTATTTATCAAAATTACTCATAGTCTCATTAACTCCAATCTTCTAAAATTATTTTCTTTCCATGTTTTTTGACCTTTATTTTCTGCCGCTCCCGCCATTTTAGTTCACGAATCATTTCTATAGGCAAAGTAATACACATACTCTTTCCCCCGCCAGTTCTTGTGAGCTTTCTAATATTTTTTTCGCTTAATTTTCGTCTAGCCATACAAATATCATAGCATTTATATTGAGCTTATCGAAATACAAAAAGCTCCTGAATTAATTCAGTAATTAATTCAGGAGCTTTCCCTCTATTGTAGCAATAAGTTCGTTGTTGGCGTAGATATGTTTAGTCGTAG
>CAZRMW010000038.1:0-1824 GCA_964601305.1 uncultured Candidatus Saccharibacteria bacterium | reverse complement strand
GGCACTGTCCGAAAAGTGAGTGATTCCTGGATATTTCAGCCTTAAAATCTGTCAAAAAGCCAAAATCTATTTCAGATTCGAGGATTTTTGTTTAGCAAAAATCCTAGTTAGCGCACTTTTGTTATAATTTTTGTTAATCTCTGTGCTTGCTCTAAAGCTCTCGCTAAACCATTTCTTGTTTGTAAAATTGCAAATATTATTTAAGAAACAATGAGTTTGATTAACCCATAAATTTCTAACACTGTTTTCTTTGGTTTAGTGAAATCCTGCACCCGTTTTAGTGCAGCAAGTTTCATATGATTTTCTAAACCTTCATCTGTCCTTAATTGTTTTTTTCTGTGTGTCTTTAAGCTTGTTGAATAAAAATTCTCTATTGCGTTATTTGTTGCTGGACAATCTTTAACCGCATAAAACGCTGTTAAAGTTTTCCAACTTTTCTTAATCATTTTTAATCTGTCTTGAACTTTTTTTGAAAAGTATCCTTTTTCATTCCACAATTTCTCAAAGTTTTGTTTTGCTTTCCACAAAGGTCGTTGTAGAAGATTTTTTCCATCACTTCTTCTTTTGTTTTCAAGTTTTCTAAGATACTTTCTAAACTTTTTTAGTTGACCTTTTTCCCAAGCATTTTTTTCCTTTCTATCACTAAAAGATTTTTTATCTAGTTTCTCGAGACGCCTTTCAAGAAACTTTAATTCTTTTTTACGGTTGTAAAAAATGTTTAGTACAAGATATTTATTGTATTCATTTAATATCTGTTGCTTTTTCCCAAAATCCTTAACAACGAGCTTATTTAGGTGTAATAAGCATTTTTGGTGAATCATTTTATTGCCCCACAACTCTTTAAATATACGCGGATATCTCCTATCACAGTCTGTGATGAGAACTATTTCTTTTGAAGTATCAAGATGTTTTTTAAGGAACAATTTTATTGTTTCTTCATTTTTACTATTAAAGAGTCCATCTGCAACAGGAATTCCTGTTTGATAATTTAGTAAGGTTAATCTGAATCTTTGTGCACGTCCTCTTTTTGGATGTTGCTCATCATAATTTAAAATTGTAAAATTGTCTTGCGGATATTCAAAAGGTTCAACCATTTCGTTGAACCAAGAAAGAGCTTTGGTTTTTCCACATGGAATAATAAACTCCATAATTGTTGATACTGTTCTCCACGAAACATCAGAGTTACGTAACGTTAAAATCATTTTTGAGATAACATCTTTCCAAGCATCAAGAAGTTTTTTCCAAAAACTTTTGTCTTCGTGTTGTTGTTTACCACATTTTGTACAAAGCTGTTTACCAATTCGCACTTTCCCAAAGTGTTTTTTTCGTGCATGATCATATCCGTTATGTACCATCTTATTGCTACAAGAACAGACACAAGTTTGTTTACGCCGAAATACCTTTTTTGAGGTAAACTCAAATTCGTTAGAAATCGGAAAGATTTCTTTTAAAACTTCAGAACCGTTAAGGTTATTAAATGTTAAATGCACTTCTGTCATTGTATCACCCAAATAATTTTAGGTATGAAGGAAGATAAAAAATGATTGGAAAAAAGATGGCTAAATGTAAAAAGTGCGGAAAAATACATGAAATAGATGATTTAACTCATTTTGCTGAATCTTACACAAATGAATTCTTTCCAAAAATATGGAAAGAAAGTAAAAAAGAACTTAAAAATATGTCAAAAAAAGAAGTAGCAGAACAAATGTACTTTCTAGGTGTTATGCATTTTATGGAAGAGGTCAATAAAGAAATGATGGGCATAAAAAAAGAACTTGAAACTAAAGTGATGGAATAACCATCACTCACTTTTCGGACAGTGCC
>CAZRMW010000037.1:0-1962 GCA_964601305.1 uncultured Candidatus Saccharibacteria bacterium | reverse complement strand
TGGTAGGGTAAATATATGGGCAGACAAAAACCATTAATGTTTGGTGAAGAGTTTCAAGAGCTTTTTAGAGAGGCCTTTGATCAATTCACTGGATTAGGAACAAGAAAAGAATTTAATAAAGAAAAAGTTAAATTACTTGAGAGTAATAGTAGTTTTACTAATGATTTGAGAGAATTAAGAGGAAGGTGTGATATACCGGATGATTTAGAGTCTAAAGATGATTTTGTTCCTTATGGTCCAGATGATTATACTTTGTTTTGGCTGGAAACTTATGGAGAAGATAAAAAAACACAAATAGAAAAAGGAATTCTAAATATTCTAGAAAAATATGATTTACCACCAAACTTCAAAGATTGGGTTCAATGGTATTTATTTTATAATGAAAAACCATCATGGTTGCCACTTTATGACTCAGAGCTTCTTTTTAACTTAAGTGATGATCCAGAATTATTTAAGGAGAGAGGATTAACTACAGGAGAAAAGAAAATGATTAAGATGTCTTACAGAAAAATAGTGGGGGTAAGTCAAAAGGGGAGTATCCCAAAAGAGTTTAGAGAAAATTATAAAAAACTTTTGAAACTTCTTTCTGAATGTAAAAACAGAAAACGAAAGTACCGAACATTAGAGACAGCCTTGCAGGCAAAAGATGCTGTTAAAAAATTTCCTCGTAATAAATATAAATCTGCATACAATGAATTATCAATTCGTGTTTATGACGATGATTTGGCATGTGATGTTGGTGAGAAAAAACTTAAACAACGGTTAAGAAAACAAAAGGAGCGTCTAAAAAAGAGAACCAAGAAAAAAGAATAAAGCAAAAATTAAAGTCACAAGTTGTGGATGTGGGATTTTGTAAACTGTAAATACACTTACAGTTTTTTCATGTCAAATAAATCTAACAAACAAAAAAAGGAAGCAAACGCCGGAAGAAAAACACCGGAGGATTTGTTTATTGATTTATTGGCCGAAGCATTAATTAGACAAATAGAACTTTCGCAAGCGAAACATGATAAATCTTAAGATAAAAAAACAATTAAAAACTTCAATGCTTAAAATAAGCTCATCGTTTAGTGGTATATTAGTCTGCCCGGCTAATTTGGTGAGCTTATTTTAGTTGTTGATGTTTTTAACAATTAAATAACCATAGCTGATACGAACCGTGCCTCTTGGGGGAAACACGATAAACTTCCTCCATTAAATAATAAGAACTATTAAGGCACTGATGCGAAAGCAAGGAAAAAGAGCTTACTGGTCCCTCTCCTTGCCATCTAATTAGTGCCGTAGTAGTGAAAATATTCTTTTCTTACAGCTGAAGGATGTGAAGATAAAGAATATAGTATCAGTACCGTGTAGTATTGAATAAACCTTATATATTATTGAAGGAAGGACCAGTTAATAACAAAAGTATAGGGGACACGAAGGGACAAATATGAGTAACTATTCAGAAGAAAAAAGAGAAGAACACAAGATAAAAGTTAGAAATATTCTAATTCGTAGGCCAAATGTGTCTATTCGGCAAATAGTAAAAGTTTTGAAGAGTGAAAATGCGGAACTAGACAAAGACTATGTTAATAAGATTGTTCGGGAATTAGACGCCAAAAGAACCGCTAATCTTGATAAGTATGCTCTAAAAAGCGCCGTAGCTTCATTTTGGGAACGAGTTAATGAGACGGATACTTACTTGTGGCAAATTTTAACAGACCCAAAACAACCAGCTAGAGACAGGGTAATGGCTGCAAGAGAAATCAGGCTTAATTATAAGGATGTTTTAGAAGTTATGTTTAACGCTGGAATGTTTGATAGGAAGGTTGGCAAGGTTGATATTAATATGCTCGATGTGTTTGCGATAGTCGAAAAAATGGAGAAAGATAAAGATTTTAGAAAAACATTAAACATTAAAGATAGTTAAATAACGAAAATATGGCTTAACGAAGCCGTATAATCGTGATAATATAGAATTAT
>CAZRMW010000036.1:0-2000 GCA_964601305.1 uncultured Candidatus Saccharibacteria bacterium | reverse complement strand
CAAATCTTGCTTTTCATACAATCGCCAAGATTGAAGCGGGCTCAACGCCTGATCCGCGTATTGAAACCGTTAAAAAGATTGCGGACGCTTTGGGCGTGTCGCTTGATGATTTAATGAAATAAAAATTATGGATAAAATTAACCTAACTGAAAACGAAATAAGAGATATTATCAAGTATCTTGAATCAGGGAAGCCACTTCCAGAGAAATTTCGTTTTTTGCTTTTTGCAGACAAAAAAGAAGTTGAGTTGGTATGGAACGGAAAAACTTCCGAGGTTTCAAATGTTGTCTTACCCTTTCAAACAATTGAGGTAGTGGATGAGCCAAGAGCGGAAAATACCCAAGACACCAAAAAGCAAGCTCAGCAAATGCTTTTTGATTTTGATGACAGAGGCAGGCAGATTGCCGGTTGGACGAACAAACTTATTTGGGGAGATAACAAACTTATTTTATCCAGTTTAAAAAACGGGGTTCTGCGTGAAGAAATTGAAAAAGCAGGCGGACTAAAACTTATATATATTGACCCGCCATTTGATGTGGGCGCGGACTTTTCTATGAAAGTGGAAATTGGTGATGATGAACTGACCAAAAAGCCGAATGTATTGGAAGAACTTGCCTATCGCGATACTTGGGGCAAGGGTGCGGATAGTTTTATTGCGATGATTTATGAACGGCTTTCTTTAATGAAAGATTTACTCGCTGATGACGGAAGTATTTATGTTCATTGTGATTATCGCGTAACAGGATATATGCGTTTGGTGTTAGATGAAATTTTTGGTAAAGATAATTTTTTGAATGAGATAATATGGGGATACAGAATTCAGGGTGTAGGAAAAAAACTTTATGCTCGCAAACATGACACAATATTTTATTATGCAAAAAATAGCGACAATTATAAATTTAAGGCTACTAAAGAGAAGATTAAGTATGAAAAACCATTTATAGATACGAAAATGGATCCAGCTCAAACTGAAAAATTAACAACAAAAGATATTGAGATTATTACAAAATTTATATCTGACAAAAAAGCCTTACCTGATAGATTAAAAGATAAATTGTTTAATCAACATTATGCAGAAGTTTACATAAGAGATGTTTGGGATTCAGATAGCACAAAACCATTTATAAGTGGTTCGTCAGAATATCTAGGATATCCAACTCAAAAACCTTTTGGTTTATTAGAAAGGATAATAAATACTTCAACCGATGAAGGCGATCTTGTTGCCGACTTTTTCTGTGGCTCCGGCACAACTTTGGCGGTAGCGGAAAAACTTGGCAGAAAATGGATTGGTTCTGATCTGGGCAAGTTCTCCATTCACACAACGCGAAAAAGAATGATTGCCACTCAAAGAGAGATGAAAAAATCGGGAACAGATTTTCGCGCTTTTGAGATACTCAATCTTGGAAAATATGAACGCCAGCACTACATCGGAGTTAATCCCGACTTGCGCGAAGAACAGAAACAAAAACAGCTTGCCAAAAAGGAAAAGGATTTTGTGAAGCTGATTGTTAAGGCATACAAAGCCGAAGCAGTAAATAACTTCAAAACTTTTGTTGCTAAAAAGGCGGGGCGTCTGGTTGCTATTGGACCAATAAACTTGCCTGCTTCACGGCTATTTGTGGAGGAAGTAATTAAGGAATGTATTGAAAAACAGATCACCAAAGTTGATATTCTTTCTTTTGAATATGAAATGGGACTGTTTCCAAAAATTCAGGAAGAAGCCAAAGCTAAAGGAATTGATCTGGCACTTAAACATATCCCGCGAGAAGTGTTTGATAAACGAGCGATTGAAAAAAATCAAATTCAATTTCATGATGTTTCCTACATTGAAGTCAAACCGCACATAAAATCTGCAGGCAAGCGAACTCCCGGAACAGTAGCGATTGAGCTGACTGATTTTTCCGTCTATTACAATCAGGACATTGTTGACAATGTCATTGCCAGTCTTAAAAAAGGCGCGAATAAGATTTTGGTTGAGCAAGGCAATATTATCAAAATAT
>CAZRMW010000035.1:0-2132 GCA_964601305.1 uncultured Candidatus Saccharibacteria bacterium | reverse complement strand
ACCCATTGTACTCAAACCACCATCCATTTCATCTAATATAGTTATCTGCCTGCTTACATACATGCCATGCCCAGCAAAAACTACAGACCCTATCCCGGCAACAACACCTAAAACAAGAAGGCTGACACCAAAAACATAAAAAACCTTTTTAATTTTCAAATGCATTTTTCTCTCCTAAATTTTCTTTTATTAGAATTATTGTTTGATCTAAAACGACGGTAACACTTATCAAAAAAATTGTCAATCTTTTACAGAAAATTTACTAACTCATTCTTATCTTGTTAAAACTGCTATAGCCGAATTAACGAGACAGTTTAATTATTAAAATTTAGAATAAAATTTTTATAATATCGTTAAACGTAACTAGTAGCATTAGCGCTATAAGAATAAACCCGCTTATACTCATAGAAAGATCTAGAGTTTTTTTGCGAACCGGAGATCCTTTAATTTTTTCTATTATAAAAAACAGTAGCCTTCCTCCATCCAAAACTGGTATTGGAAGCATGTTTAAAATCGCCAAGTTTATAGACAAAAATGCGGTAAAAGAAATGAGATACGCAAAGCCCGACTGCGCCACATTGCCTACTATACTAAAAATTCCTACAGGCCCAGCCACCTGAGAAGCCATATTGCCCCCTTTAAAAATATCTATAAAAAGATCTACAAACATTTTGGTAATTGCATAAACCCAAAACACCGTATCTTTTCCTGCTTCCCAAACTGCTTTGTGGGCTGGCATTTTTACTATGCCAATTTTATTCATATATATACCTACCAGTGGATCTGGCACTACCAAAACAAAATCGGTTGTCTCACCTCTTAGATAATCTATTTTTATTTCTTGACCTTTGTGTTTGGATATAAACTCTTGTACTCCAGAAACAGTTTCTGCATCGTAATATATTTCCCCACTCGAAACACCAACTATTTTATCACCTACTTGAAGTCCTGCTATTTCCGCGGGTGACTCTTTTTGTATTTCTAAAATTGCCACACTCCCTGCACTAGTGTCGTCCACCACTGCTGGAGTGCCCACAGCATAAAGCGCAGTAAAAAGAAAAAACGCTAAGAGAACATTAAAAAATACTCCTGCTACGGCAATGATAGATCTTTTATAAATTGGCTTACAACAAAAACTTTTTTCTTTAAATTCCTTTGAATACTCGCAATTTTTATCTTCGACTATATCTTCGCCAAGCATTTTTACAAAACCACCAAAAGGAATCGGCCGCAAAGAATACTCTGTATCGCCTCTTTTGTAGCTAAGTTTTTTTATGAGTGGCCCAAAACCTATAGCAAATTTCTCTACTTTTACACCCGCCCATTTGGCAGCCAAAAAATGTCCGAGTTCATGAATAAAAATAAGAACTCCTAAAACAATTATAGTTGTTAGTATTGTTAGAAACATAACCTACTTCCTAATTTCTTCTTCTTTTTTCTTTGCTAGCTCTTCAAAATCTTTTGTAGCACCTTCTATAAGTTTTTGAAGCTCATCTTGAGATCTTTTGGAATCATCCTCACCAAACTCTCCTTCCTTCTGTTTTTTTTGTATATCTCGTTTTGTTTCTTCTCTTTCTTTTCTTAAAGAAATTTTAGCTTCTTCTAGCTTTTCATTTAGCACTTTTAGAAGAGCTGTGCGCCTTTCTTCTGTAAGCTCCGGGAAAACCACACGCACCATACCAGTTTCTCCGATTGCCTGCACACCCAAATTTGAAGCAGAAATGCCTTGCTCTATTGGTATTACCATATCTGGCTCCCAAGGTTTTACCGCAAGTGTTTTCGCATCTTCAGCGCTTATAGAAGCTACATTTTTAAGGGGTGTTTTTGAGCCGTAATAATCCACCTTTATGTTTTCCACTAAGGTTGGAGTAGCGCGCCCAGTTCTTAGTAAAGAAATTTCTTCTTTAAACCAGTTCTCTGTTTTTTCTATATGGCTTTTAAATTTGTTGAAATCGTAATTCATATAATTATTATAGTTTATTAATTTAAATAAGACAAAATTCACAAAAACAAAATTTCCGCCAAACTACTACTAAAAGAAAACAATATTAAATTTAAAAAATTTATCGCAGGCCGAAGCGGGCATGGTTTTTTCTGAAAGAAAAAGAGCGAAGCCGAGATATAAGCAAATT
>CAZRMW010000034.1:0-2297 GCA_964601305.1 uncultured Candidatus Saccharibacteria bacterium | reverse complement strand
CCACGCACCTTTGAATCCCGTATTTCCTGTTATTAGAACTTTTTTGTTTTTATAAATGTTGCTATAAGCAATTGGTTTCATGATTTGAATTTGGACTAGTTTGGAAAATGAGTACTACTAGGGCCATATAAAGAGTAATTTGCTGTTATTTTAACAATTAGTTTTAGAAAAATAGTGGCTCAAATTAGCTAACTTTTTTCGATAAGTTTAGGCATTTAACCAAACAGGAATTTCCGCACTCCATCTGGTGTTACAGGTTCAAAATAATCGTCTCGAATTTTTTTACCTATCTCGTTAAAACGTGCATATTCTTCTTTGGTGCATTTTTGGTAGAAATTAATTGCATTTGCTAATTCTTCGGCAGTTTGTGCTAATTTCCAAATATCTTTCTTGATTTCTAACGGTATTGGGTTGTGGGTCAGTCCATTTGGATTTCCGACTACAATAACTGGAATTCCCTTCGCTAACGTTTCCAGACAGGTGCTTGATAGATTACCTAAAAAAAGATTGGATTGTTCGACATACTCATTGAAGTCACCTGAAATAAACTTAAATTGACTAGGCCAATCTTCTTTAAACGCACTTTTGATCCTTTCTGGCGACATTGTAGGATGTGGTTTGACCCATATTTCCAGGTTTTGAGTTGAGATGATATTTAAATTGATGGTTCCAAAAAGTAAACTTAAAGTAGAAATGGCATCTGACAGGCTAATTGGTAATGCAATTAGCATTGTAAAATTTCCTTTTTTGGGGTGAAACTTCCTATCTTCCCAAACACCTTTAAATCGTAGTGCAGGAGCAGTAATAAAATCTATTTTAGAGTAAAACTCTTGTTTCGCTTTGATATGCCCATTACCGATAACAGCAATCTTAGAAGGCAACAGGTTGCTTTGAGCTTCCATTTTTGTGGGATACATACACAAATAATGAGTTGACATTATAAATCCCTGGTATCCGATGCTTAGCGTTTCTGGGTAAAACTCGTTGAATCCTTTATTCCACCCTTTATCAATCACTTGGTTTTCAAATCGATTGATAACTTTGCGTAGTGAAATACCCTTTTTCTTAAGCCTTTTAGCGAATCTATAATTTAATATGCCTAAAACGGAGGATGAGAATCCAACAAGTGAGTTTAACTCTTCTTTTATTAATTTTGAGAAGTCAATTCCATCAATGTGAGTAGCTGGAATTTCTAATTTTTTGATTCTCAAAGCATACTTAAAAGCATGAAAATAGTCAGTAAAACCCAAGAAATCTTCCTTTAATAGAAAATTTCGTTTTGATGATCTTATTTTTTGATAAGTCTGGTAAAGTAGATTTCCCTTAAAACCATAAAGATTTGGAACAAAAAAAACTTTCTTCTGTTCATCTGGTGATAGATGCTCCCATAAACCTGTATAGGTCCGATCATGTTCAATCCATTCAGGGAAAACAAAAGTATCAACCAGTATATCTATTTTAGGGGTATGTTTCTCGACATAGCTTTTCCTTGTCCTTTTTGCGTTGTAAGCTTGTTTGATGAAATATGCTATTTGCCGTTTTATTCTAAGATAAAAAATTAATCTACCATAAAATCCATTTTTGGATGTAGCACATAGAAACAGTGGAACATTAACATTTTCTTTTAAAAGCAAATGCCTGATAATTTCATAAAATGCTACTGAATCTACTGTTATACCTTCAATTGCTTTTTGTTTTTTAAGTTGTTGTTCTAAAAGTTTGAAGCAACAAAAAAAATGGAAAAGTGAGCTTGCTAATGTGTTTCTACTTGCTGGGCCGCTTACCCACCAATCAAGGTTTTCACTATTTGGTACGGACAACTGTTCTATAAATAAGTGGAATTCCTCACGTTGGTCCTTTGCAACTGCATTATATAGAACTGCTGTATCTTGTGATAACTTGGCTCCAACAGAAAAATCAAATTTCATGGTATTTCATTTTTGTAGCCTTTGATGTGACTTTAATTAGAACCCTTTTCTTTTGAAAACTTATGATATTTTCCTGTGAGAATTCAACTTGTCTGAAAATGCTGTCTCCAAAAACAGGCTAAGCAGAATATTGTAAGTTGGAGAAAATAAAAATATGTCATTGGATTATGACAATTTGTACATGCATAAAAAGAATTCTCAAGAATAAATGGCGTAGTTTATCTTCCGGTCTTAAGATAAAGTTTTAAATCACATACAAAGTAGAAGTAGTGAAATCTTTAATTACAAATTTCCTATTTCGTTGTCGGAATAAAACACACCTGAATCAATGTATAAAAAATTCTGCACTTTTTTTATTATTCTTAACAC
>CAZRMW010000033.1:0-2298 GCA_964601305.1 uncultured Candidatus Saccharibacteria bacterium | reverse complement strand
CGACGAGTGAAGCGAGTGGCGCACGGTCGCCGAGCCGGGGTCGCCGAACACTTTGGCTTTTGCGAATACTTGGAGCAAAAGACTTAGTGATTTGTGACCGAATCCCATTAGTCACCCAGCTTACTTGACGCAATATACTTAATTGTGGTATTCTTGTTTTCAAATACATAAAGCTTTTAACAATCTAATAAAGAAGAGGCTCAAAATGACAAAAGACGAAGAATATTTAGATTCTAAAAATCCTTTTGAAACTAGAGACTTAGTCATTGAGAAGAGTTTAGTAGAATCACTTGAGCTACCATTGTTAGGATATGATTCGGGGGTACCCGCGGCAAGAAGAATAACTGGAATTAGTGACGACACATGTTGTTTCGGTGGTGGAACCTTCGGAACCTTGGCTCCCCATATCCATTTTAGAGCACTTATCCCCTACAAAGAGGGATTAATTTTATTAAGGAAAAATCACGAAAAGAAGAACAGACGAGATATGTTGGTTATAGAAAAAATGGCAAAAAAAATGAGAAAAATGATGGCAGAGATAAATAAAAGAAACGAAGTTATAAGTGCCTTAAGCGAATCAATTGAGAAAGAGAAATTCGAAGTCCTACCCTAAAATAAATATTCATTGAAGCATCTAAACATACCAACAAAACAACAAAAAAGGATGGCAAACAAGCCGTCCTTTTTATGTGTTTGCAAAATAAAAAGTTCCAACGTAATCCCGTAGGTCACCCAGCTTTTTGAGCCTTATTTTACAAAGGTTTTTCAGACCCACTAAAACATGGTTGGAACTTTTGCTAATAAACAAAGTAAATCTGACTGTGTACGGAAAAACAAAAAAAGAGCGACATTGTAATGTCACTCTTAACCCCCCAAAAAAAACTCACCTCAACTAGAAAATTGAGTTGGTAACTTACCGTTATTAAAAATAGCCATGAATAATAACTCTAAACTATTACGAACAGGCCGAAGTTCAATAACTGGTTCTAAAATCTTAACAATCATATTGTCAGAATCTAAAGCGAAATGTGCAAGGACTTTAATATCATCTGTACGATGAAACTGAGGATAAATAGGTGAATTCAAATTTTCCTGAAGCTGATCAGTTGTAATTAAACCATCGGAACCATAATTTACACGAAATCTTCGTATTCTTTCATCCGTAAACTTAATATGTTCATCAGTAATTGCTATTCTCATAATCACCTCTCTTTTTTGTTGTAAAAGGTCTCAGCAGAAAACAAAAAATACGCCTCTGCCAAAGCGCATCCAGAAATTCTTATAATATCTTTCCTGAAAAACTCAGGTTGGAATTCGCACCAACATCTCACAAAGAAACAGGTTGCGGGTGGGATAATAACGAGCCAATTCTCTTTCCCACACTCTGGATACGCTTATTTAATTGTTCACCTACTACAACTGGCTACAACAAACAAAGTTTCAAATCAAACCTAAATTCATATACCAAGTTCCAACGTAATCCCGTAAGTCACCCAATAACTTGAACATACCATGGTATGTTCATTGAACGTTCAAAAATAAAAACGATGCCTTATGGCACCGTCTTTTTCAATTTTATTTTTTATCTCTATCAACCCACCAACTATCATCTTTTTCTCCATACCACCAATGGTCTGAATCCGTTTCTAAAATAGATTTCGAAATTATTTTTGCTTCATCAGATATTAATCGTTTTAGTATTTGAGGTATCCATGTTTTTGCTCTTATATTTCCAGTATCAAGTTGTTCCTTCAAAGACAAGAGCATTTCTAAATTATCAGCATCTTCTACCAGTATCGCTTCTCTATTTTTTTGTTCTTCATATTCTTCTAGCACTTTGCGAATATCCTTGCCAAAAGGCAATCCATGTGATAAATCTCTTAATGCCTTTGACTCATTTTTATCAACATATTTTTGATTGACATAATTCAGGTCTGATATTCTAGATTCTGTAATGTCATGGAAAAGACACATTTTCATAATTTTCAACATATCCACATCTCTAGCTAATGACCCGAGAACAAAGCCCAAATAAACCGTTCTGTTTATATGTTCTGCCACGCTTTGTTTTCCACTCCCCAAAAAGAAAAATCCACTTCTTGGTATCTTTGCAAGCATTCCAACCTCAAAAAGAAAATCTGTAATTCTGTCGGTATTTTTTATTTTCAAAACATATCTCCTTTTTTAGCTTCTCGTCTTTTTGTCAATTTTTCTACTTTATAGCAACCCCACCACAAAAATGCAAGTTTAGCAAAAACAATGACAAAAAGTAAGAAAATAATAAAATAACAAAATAAT
>CAZRMW010000032.1:0-2388 GCA_964601305.1 uncultured Candidatus Saccharibacteria bacterium | reverse complement strand
GGAGACACATATCCTCAAGATAATGAAGGGGTTGTAGAGTTTTATAAAAAATAAAGTTTGACCCAGCGGGTTAGATTTGATAGCTTAATTGCAATGAAGCAATTAAGCTATTTTATTTTCCAAAAAATAATAAGTCTAAATTTTCAATTCAGACGACTATATTTTTTGAGACCCCGTTTTAATTTTATAAATTTTTATAAAATTATTTTCGGGGTAGCTTTATTGTCTTTTCCTAACCTTTTGTTAGCTGGCATTGAAATTACAGAAATTATGTACGATGTGGAAGGCACAGATAGTGGGCGAGAATGGATAGAGATACACAATGCTGGTAGTGAAGGTATAAATTTATCTGGTTGGAAACTTTACGAAAACGAAACAAACCATAAAATAAATTTAGTAAGTGAAAGCGATAGTTTTACAATTTCTGCTGGAGGCTATGCAATAATTGCAGATAACCCAGAAAAATTTTTAATAGATTATTCAAGCTATAGTGGCGCTATCTTTGATAGTGCTTTTTCGTTAAAAAATAGTGGAGAAGAAATAAGTATTAGAGACAGCGAGCTAAACGATATTGATAGCGTTTTTTATGACACAGAGCTTGGCGCTGGTGGCGACGGAAATTCTTTACAAAAAATAAACAATCTGTTCGAAGCTAAGCTTCCAACACCTGGGTTTATAAACTCTGGGCAGACTCAGCAAGATGAACAAAATCAGTCTAATGAGGACACAAGCTCAACATATATTCCCCCAGAAGATTTACCCGCCCGCCACGCAAGCCAGCTTGCTGGCGTTGCGGGCAGGCCCAAAATAAAAGCAGATGCAGGGCAAAATAAAACAGTTGTGGTTGGTGCTACAAATAGTTTCGATGGATTGGCATATGGATTTGAAAATGAAATTTTGGAAGATGCTAGGTATTTATGGAATTTTGGAGAAGGTACGACAAAGGAAGGAAAAAGTGTTGGACATAATTATAAATATACAGGAGAATATTTGGTGGTGTTGGAAGTTTCGGTGGGGAGCTATTCTGGCAAAGACACGATAGTAGTAAATGTAATACCAAATGAAATAATTATTTCTGAGATAAAAACAGGCGAACAGTCTTTTGTGGAATTAAAAAACAATTCTAAGCAAGCTTTAGATATTTCAGGTTGGAGATTGAAGCATGGATATAAATATTTCAATTTTCCTCAAAATACTTTTATAAAAGCAAAAGGATATTTAGTGGTTTCTGCCGAAATTTCGGATTTGTTTTTAAATGAGGGGCAGGGACAGATAGATTTTCTATATCCAAATAATTTTGTAGCAGATTCTTTTAAATACGAGGGTCTTTTGAAAGAGGAACAGAGTTTTTCTAAAAATGGCGACGAGAGTATTAAAACAGAGAGTACCCCAGGAGGTGAGAATAAAATAGTGCTTTCTTTAGGAATTCCTGAAATAAACACGTCCGAAAGCACAAAAGAAAGTACAAAAACAGTTTCTATACCTCATAATTCTGTGGAAATTAAGGGTTCTAGAAACGGTATAGCAGAAGAGAAACAATCTTTAGGGAAGAACCAAACATCAAACATTGTTAATTCTGTTTCAAAACCCCCAGAAAGTAATAAATTATATTACTTTCTGGGAGTTTTGGTGTTAGTAATTTTCTCAATTTTTGGAGTTACATTGATACGTCGTCAAAGTAGCGTCTAGCATTTTTTGGAAATTAAAATCTCTGTTTACTTTTTCCCAAAGATTGTAAGAAAGCTCGCTACCTAGCTTAGAATTTTTTAAGTATTTTTTTACTGCATCTGCAATTTTAAGAGGACTTCCTGACTCTATTACAAAACCACCTCTTCTATTCTCGATAATTTCAGGTACACCGCCAACTTTTGTGGCTACTACCGGCAATCGTGCAAGTCCTGTTTCTAAAAGTATATATGGCAAACCTTCTTTAAGAGATGGGAGCACAAAAACATCAAAGGCTTTCAGATAATTGGCAGGGCTTAGTAAGTTTTCTATTAAAAATACTTTTTTTTCTAGCTTGTTTTCTTTTATAATTTTTTCTAATTTCTTTTTTCTTTTCCCAAAACCAATTATAAACAACTTTATATTTTTTTCTTGCCCGCTTGCATACGAAGTTTGCGGCGGGGTCTTTCCTTTCTTGATTTTTAAAAGTTCTTTCATTGCTTCTATTAAATATCTTTGTCCTTTATTTTTTGTAAATTCTCCGATTGTGCCAATCCAAATACCAGTACTATTTGATGATAACCCTTTGCGCGCTTTTTCTTTTGTCAGAAAAGAATAATCCTTAGACTCTATTCCATTATGAATAGAAATTAATTTTTTCTCTCTAGTAATTTTATTTTTTAGGGCAATTTTTTTGTCAAACTCAGAAACACAAATTATTTT
>CAZRMW010000031.1:0-2430 GCA_964601305.1 uncultured Candidatus Saccharibacteria bacterium | reverse complement strand
GAGGGGCGAGCCGAGCCCCGAACCGCATACGCTGTGTTATACGCCCCGACGACCAAAGGAGGAGAGCGCAGCGGGGCGCGACTGAAAGGAGCGAGTTCAAAAAATATTTTTCAATTAAATTCATTTTGATAGACTTTTCAGATAAATATAAATTTGTTTTTTGTTTTGAATTTTTGGCAGAGGGGAATTAAAGGGGTGAATGCCAAAAATTCAAAACTCCTTGTTATTTCGTCAATTTAAAAATTATGAAATCCTTAATTTTTATTCCATTCAGTTCATATTCTGGTGTAAAAATTGTGTCTTCAAGTGTCAGTCCTGCTTCTTGGTATAGATTTTCGTACCATTCAATAGGACGATGATTTTCAATAATTTTGTAGCCACCTTCTTTTTTGGTTTTCATGTAGCTGTGATTTTCCTTGTACTCATGTTCTGGCGTTGGTCTTAAATCAAGATTTGTTTCAGGAATATCAAGTAATTCTGGATTGCAAAAACCAATATATGCAATACCATTAGCATTGAGTGCATTTTTAATGTTACTCACGATTCTTTTTACTTCATCTTCATCAACAATGCAAAGTACAAGATTACAAATTACAAAATCAAAGTAGTTATTAGGAATATCTTCAATATTTGCATAAATATTTTTAGCACCAATTTTTTCAGCAGCTTGTTTCCTAAAGTCTTCTGAAATATCGTACTCTTTAACTTCTGCTCCGAGTTTTTTTAGAGCTGTGAGTAAAACCCCAGGACCTCCGCCGTAATCAAGTACTTTCTTTTTTTCTAAGTTGCCGAGGAGGGGAATGATTGTATCATCATAGAATGCAAGTTTGATTTTTTCAGCTTCAAGTTCTTTTGACACTTCCGCCCATTTTTCTTGGTCTGCAATTAATTTTGAGGTTTGGTTAGTCATAATTTATACCTTGTTAGTTTATAAAAATATACTTAATAAAAGCAAGATCGTTGAAGCAAGTAGATATGGATTAACTTTTTTCCATTCGCCACGAACGATTTGCAAGATAATAAACAATCCAAACCCAACGAGCATTGCTTTGTCTAGTCCAAAAGTCCAAATCGTTGCAAGCACCATTGCTCCTACTGCAATAATATCAGACCAATGATATGTTTTTATATCTTTTTTAGTTGGGAACAAAGTTAATCCCACAAAGAGCAATGCTCCTGTTGTAGCAATCACCGGCACTAAATTTACAAGTGGTGTAAGTAGCAAGAAAAACAACATTAAAATTCCGCTCACAACTGCTGTTAGTCCAGTTCTTCCACCTTCGCCGATTCCAACTGCACTTTCAACATAGGTTGTTACATTTGTTGTGCCAAGTGCAGAGCCTACAACAGTTGCTCCACCGTCAATAGTCAGAGCCTCTTTCATTTTTGGCATATTGCCTTTTTCATCAACGATTGTGGTGTTGCGAGTAAGTCCGATAAACTTTGCGATACTGCCGTAAAAATCAATAATGAAAAGAATTAGAATAACACTTATAATTTTTGGATTGAAAATAATACCAAGATTAAATGCGAATGTTCCACTTAACATTTCTTTTGAAACTTGTACTGGTTCTACGATAGTACCTATGCCAAGTAAATGAGCAGCGACAGAGGCGACAATTATTGAGATCAAAATTGTTCCTTTAACTTTGAAGTAACGTAGTGCAAGAGCAACAATTAAGCCGATGTAAAAAACATACGCTTCTGGTGAGGTTAAAAGACCAAGACCTTGTACTTGTATACCTTCATAAGCAAGTATTCCACTCACTTTCAAAGCGATGAGCATGAGGAATACACCCACAGAAGCGGCAAGACCGGATTTTAATTTGTCGGGAATTGCTTTGATAATGTATTCACGAATGCGTAAAAAATTGATTATCAACATTACAACACCAGACCAAAACACGGCACCTAGCGCGTCTTGCCAAACAAAGCCAAGTGTTCCGACAACGATAAACGCAATGTAGGCATTCATCTCTAATCCAGGAGCGAGTGAAAAAGGTTTGTTTGCCCACAATCCCATAATAATTGTTGCCAGCGAAGAGACGATTACAGTAGCAAAGAAGACGGCGCTTTTGCTTATTCCTGCTTCTGCAAGGATTGATGGGTTGACCACAAAAATGTAGGACAACGATAAAAATGTAGATAACCCGGCAAGGATTTCGATTTTCCAGCTGGATCCAAGTTTTTTAAAGCCAAAGTAGCTTTCGATTTTTTGCATCATAGTGTTCATGATTAATTAGTGTTAATTATAATATAAATAGTTTTCGGAGCGATAGCGAAGAAAATACCATATTTCCCCTCTATAAAAAATAAAAACAAATTTATTCCGTATTATTAAAGCCTATCAAAATAACCATAAATTAAAAGATAATATTTTTTGAATTGCGTAGAACTAGGTTTAGTGGAGGCGCGTGGCTATGTAACTGG
>CAZRMW010000030.1:0-2441 GCA_964601305.1 uncultured Candidatus Saccharibacteria bacterium | reverse complement strand
TTGCTAAAATCTTTAGACTGGGAAAGATTTACTTCTTTTAGTTCTATGGGAATATACGAACCAATTTACATCCCAAAGGGAATGGTAGGATCGGATTTAGTAAAATTTCAAAAAAAGGCCTTGAGACAATTTTATTTTCGCCCAAGTTATATATTCAAACGCCTTCTTAGAATGAGGCGTAAAGACGAATTTGCAAGAAACATAAGAGCCGCTCTTATACTTTTTGGAGGAACAAAATAATTGCTATACTAAATACTATGAGTAAAATAATTTTTACAAGACCACTTTTAACCCCTGAAGAAATGTATGGCGAACTCTCCGATGCTGGAGCCGCCGAGCCGTCTTTGGGGCTTTGTTATTTAGCTGCTGTCACAAAAGAAAATGGATACGAAACTGAAATTTTAGACACCGTAGCTTTGGAATTAAAAAACGAAAAACTTTCTAAAGAAATTGTAAAACGCAAACCGAAGTATGTGGGTATTTCTTCAGTAACAATTTCTGCATACAATGCTGGAGATCTAGCGAAAAAAATCAAAGAATTAGATAGTACTATAAAGATCATCATGGGGGGTGTTCATATTACTGCAGTACCAGAAGAAACAATGGATAAATTTAAAGATATAGACATTGGTGTAATAGGTGAGGCAGAAACAACCATTGTAGAACTTTTAGATACTTTAGAGCACCATAAACCTCTAGAAAATATCGCTGGACTAATCTTTAGAAAAAGTGGAAATTTAATAAAAACAGAAAAAAGACCTTTTATAAGAGATCTCGATTCTTTACCCCTTCCCGCTTGGGATCTTTTGCCTGATTTAAAAAAATTCTATGGCGCTCCTGCCTGGAGCTTGAACCAAGACACATCTGCTCTACTTATTACTTCAAGAGGGTGTTCAAACACCTGCACTTACTGTGATAGGGGCTGCTTTGGCAAATTTCCGAGAGCAAACAGCGCAAAATATGTAATGAAAATGATAGAAGATCTATACCACAACTATGGAGTGAAGCAATTCCGTATAAACGACGACAACTTTCTTATGTTCAAGCCTCGCCTAATAGAGCTATGTAATCTTATCATAAACAAAAAATTGGATATAAAATGGTCTTGTTTTGGGAGAGCCGACAACGCCAACTCAAAACTTCTAAAACTAATGAAAGAAGCCGGATGCTGGCAACTTTCTTATGGTGTAGAAACGGGTTCTCAAGAACTTCACGACCTAGAAAACAAAAATCTTTCTCTAAAACAAATTGAAGATGCTATAAAACTCACCAAAAAAATAGGAATAAGAACTATTGGCTTTACTATGATAGGACACCCAAAAGAAACGATAAGATCTATAAAATCCACCATAAAATTTTGTAAAAAACTGGCATTAGACGACTTTAAAATGGCCTACCTTACCCCATATCCAGCAACACAGCTATACAAAGAAATAAATAAATACGGCACATTAGAAGATGATTGGAACAAGATGAACGCCTATGTTGAGCCGTGTTTTGTCCCTTGCGGATTAACGAAAGAAGATTTGATCAAATGGAGAAAGAGAGCATATAGACAATTCTATTTTAGGCCTAAAATTGTTTTCTCTTATCTAAGCCAGATTAGATCTCTTTCTCAAATAAAAGTCTTATTTAAAGGTCTTTTTTCACTAATAAAACTCACTGTAATAAAAAGAAAAAATGCTAAATAAAACACTAGACTATCTACAAAAATTACTACGAACAGACATTAGGTATCTTATAAAAGGTTATTTTTGGTTTGGAATAGAGTACTTTGTTGGTTCTATTGTTGGCTTAGCTACTTCTGTAGCTTTTGCTAACCTTGTTGCACCAGAAACATATGGAACATTTAAATATATTTTAACCATTCTATCTTTCTTAACTCTTGCAACGCTAAAAAGATTAAACGATTCTTTGACTATAAGCGTAGCGAAAGGATTTGAGGGGGATATTTTTAGAATACTAAAAACGAAGATGAAGTGGGGGTTGATTGGCAGTTTGGCCGGAATTATACTAAGCACCTACTATTTTTATCAATCAAACACGGCCCTTGGCGCTCTAATATTAATAACCGCAGCTATTGTCCCTTTCATAGAAACTCCCTATATTTTTAGCAATTATCTTGTAGGTAAGAAAAATTTTAAAGCACTATCTATAATAAACAGCTTAATTTCATTTTTTTATGCTACTGGTATTATATACACTCTTTTTACTTACAAAAATATTTTTGTAATAACAGTTTTATACTTTTTAATAAATTTCCTCCTGCGACTCATTGCTCTTTTTTATGTTTTTAATAAATACAAACCAAACAAAAAAAGAGAAAGCCAAACAATAAGCTACGGTAAAAAAATTAGCTATTTAGGAATATTAAACACCACAGCAGCCTATATTGATAATATTTTTGTTTTCAATTACCTGGGAGCTATAGAGCTCGCTGC
>CAZRMW010000029.1:0-2869 GCA_964601305.1 uncultured Candidatus Saccharibacteria bacterium | reverse complement strand
TTTTTTGTGATAAAGAACATCCCATTAAACTGAGATTTATTATATGCGGGTATTAACTTTTGTCAAGTATTACTGTCTGTGTAGGATAGGCCATCTCCATACCTTCTTTTTCAAAAGCTTCTTTTATATTGAGATTTATTTTTTCGTTTATATCTAAATAAAAATCGTAGTCATCTGATTCTATATGATAAACCACATTAAACACCAAAGATGAGTCTGCAAAAGTCGTAAAATGCACTCTACTAAACCTAGTTTGTGCTTCACTCTCTACAATATTTTTTATAAGCTCTGGAATGCGTTTAAGTTTTTCTGTTGGTGTATTGTAAACCACTCCAATTTGAAAAGACACCCTTCTTTCTTTTAAATTTCTAAAGTTTTGTATTTTTGTAGAAATTAAGTCTCCATTGGAAACAACTATCTCCTCTCCGCTTGGCGCTCTTAATCTAGTCGTTTTAATGCCAATTTTTTCTACTGTCCCTTTTGTATCGCTAGTGGCTATATAGTCGCCCACCAAAAATGGCTTATCAAAATAAATTGCAAACGATGCTAACAAATCGCTTAAAATATTTTTTACCGCCATAGCCAAAGCAATACCTCCAATACCAAGCCCAGCAACCAAAGACGTAATGTTTACTCCAAGGTTTGAAAGTATTAAAAGCAGAGCAATTACCCACAAAGAAAATTTTACAAAAGTGCTTGCCACGCCAATCGCTGTCCTAAATTGCCTATCTTCTTCTACTAATTTTTTGCGCGCAATGTAGTCTATGAGCACCTGCACCGCAGAAACAACCTGAAAAGTAAACCAAATTATTAAAACTACGTTTATGCTAGTCTGCAGAAAGTCATTTATGGTCAAATAATTAATAGCCAAATAAAAAGCCAAAAAAGAATAAAACCTTGGCCTGATGGTTTTAATTATTTTTATAAATTCATCGTCTATATCGCTTTTTGTCCTATCTGCGAGGCTATCTAATCTGCGCAAAACAGCACTCTGAAAAATTTTAAAAACTAAAATAAGCGCGATAAATATCGCAAGTGTTATAAAAAAATCTAGACCAGTATTTCCCCAATATTCTTCTTTTAAAAATGGTTGTGTTAAAAATTGCTGTATTTTTTCTATATATTCCATACTTAACACTATAAAACACTTTTTATTTTTAAGCAAACAAAAAAGCGCTCCTCAAGGGAACGCTCTGAAACCATATTTTTAAAGGGTTTCTAATTTTTCCGAATCTCGTATTTTCAAGTCTGGAAATCTTTTCAATAATTCTTGAATCTGCTTCTCTGTCATATCTGCGCCAATTTGGTTGGCTCGATAAAAGATTGTGTGTTCCACCCCCTGTTTTCTTAAAAAATCACGTATTGGTTTTTGTTCTTGATTCACAGAAGAACAATATATTGCCCAAGCATGAGATGAATACTCTGAAGATTCATCCCAGTCACCCAAAGGCAAGCTTATAATAACACTTCTAGTCTTTGGCTCTGACATTGTTTTCCCCCTCTCTGTTTTTGTTGATTGTTTTTAATTAAAAAAATATCTCACTATATCATTATAAAAAACAAAAACCATTAACAGCAACAATAGATACATCCCGACCATTTGAGCTTTTTCTCGTATTTTTATAGGCACTGGTTTCCCAACAATTGCTTCTATAGAAAAGAAAACCAAATGCCCGCCATCCAAAACAGGGATTGGCAAAAGATTCATAATAGCTATAACCACGGAAAGTTTTGCGATAATATCTACAAAACTTTTAAACCCAACATTAAGAGCATCTCCCGACATTTTGGCAATTGCAATTGGCCCCCCAAGATTGTCTGCTTCCAAATTTTTAATGGTAGACCATGTCCCTTCTAATATAAAAATACTAAGGTAATAAACATTTTTTACAGATTCAAGAAAAGATTCTTTAAAATCTAGTTTCTTGCTCACAACACCTGTGTATTTAATACCTATTTTGTTAGAATACATAAAATCAAATTCTATATATCTACCATTTCTCAATATATTTATCCATACTCTTTTGTTTTTATGAGTCCTAACAAAACTTGAAAAATCTTTTCTTGAACTAGTTTTGTCTGGCCATTTCTTTCCCTTATGAAATAAACTATATATTTTATCTCCCATCTTTAATCCACTATTTTCTGCTACAGAACCCTCTATAACTTCCGAAATTTCTATATAGTCAACGTTGGAATTTGAATCAACTGTTATTTGAGAAAATCCAAAAAAATAAAATAAAGAAAAAAAGAAAAAAATAGCCAAAAGAAAACTAAAAACAGGGCCTGCAGCCACAATACATATCCGTTTAAAAACATGTTTGTGAGAAAAAGATTGTGGAATAAGTCCTGGGTTTATTTCTTCATTTGAATCTTCACCAACCATTTTTACATAACCACCAAGAGGAATTGCCGATATTCTGTAGTCTGTTATCCCTATTTTCTTGCCTAAAAGTCGTGGCCCAAATCCGAGAGAAAATTTTTCTACTCCTACTCCAAAAATTCTCGCCACTACGAAGTGGCCTAATTCGTGAAAAAATATAAGCACTCCAAGAACAATAATAAAAACAAATATTGTTTGCAAAATTTACCTCCCCTGCCCGCCTGCATATGAAATTTGCGGCGGGTCTTTTGTCAAAGATTTGAGAAAATTATGGCACTAAAAGAGAATTTTTGCAATATCATTAAAAGTAACAATAAGCATTAGAAGAATTAAAATAAATCCACTTATACTCATGGATAGGTCTAGAGTTTTTTTTCTCACCGGAGATCCTTTTATTTTTTCTATTACAAAAAACAGTAGCCTCCCCCCATCTAAAACTGGTAGTGGAAGCATGTTTAAAATAGCCAAGTTTATAGACAAAAATGC
>CAZRMW010000028.1:0-3209 GCA_964601305.1 uncultured Candidatus Saccharibacteria bacterium | reverse complement strand
TTTGTAGAATTCCATAATACATACAAAAAGTTTCATTTATAAAGGTTTAAAAAGAAAAAGTAAAGACATACAAATTATTTTGTGTTTGTATATCTTTTGAAATAAAAATATTTTTGTCGTCGATAACACCTGTAATTTCAAAATATGTACTAGCACATAATTTGAAATCACTCTTTTTTCTTATCGTCGCTATTACCTGTAATTTCACTATTCGTACATGGTTTATTTTTAAAAAAAACCTCCGCAGGAGTTTTATAATCCAATCTTTGATGTGGTCTCTCGTAGTTGTAAAACTTAACGTATTCGTCGATATTTTTGAATCTGTCATTACATTCTCGCTTGTATGTCCCAAACCAGCGCTCAATTTTTCCATTTGTCTGAGGATGATGAGCTCTAGCAACAATATGCTTGATTCCCATCTGCTCAAGCACTATTTGAAACTCACATTTGCCTTGCTCTTTTTTACCAATTTTATTAGCATAGAAATGCGAGCCACGATCAGTGATAATCGCATGAGGTATCTCACCATTAAGTTCAAACAAAATACGATACAAACATTTTAATGTATTGTCTGTTGTTGCTCGATCATATAAACCATACCCAACAATAAACCGAGAATGGTCATCAATATAAGCAATCAGTTGTTTTTTAGTTATTGGACAAGTTGTCCAATCTGTATGCAACACCATTAAACAATCTGGCCATCTGTAGCTGCAATACTTCCTCTGTCCACGTCTTTTTGGACAAGGTGCTGTCAAGCCATATTCGTCGAGAATTTGTTGTATTTTACGTTGAGAGATACTTATCCCTTTGCTAGTTGTTATCTTATGTAGTTTGACACTACCACATTGAAATTTATCCCAAAATTCTTTGATTTTCTTTTTCCCATTTTCTTTTATTTCTAGTCTTGGTTTACCCAATTTCTTCACTTCAAAACTTTTTTCGCCAAACTTTTTATAGTTGGCTATCTTTTTATACACAGTCCAAATGGATATCTGCAGGTGTGCAGCTATCATCTTAGTAGGCATGCCTGCCAGATATCTTCTTATTACCCATTTTTCTTTCTTTTCTTCTATTCTTTTCATTTTTTCTACCTCCGTCTGTTAAGACAAAGATAAAAAAAGGTCAAATTACGAAAGAATTTATGTTTTCAAAAACTAGTTTCAAAATATATACAAATTGTGATTGGATGAATTATGAAATCGTACAGTTTTTGAAGTGATTAAACCTTCCCCTTCTGAGCTTTCTCAGAGATAATCGCAGAATTGCCAGAAGCGTCTTCTAGAATTATTTTGATCTTTTCTCTACCAAAAATAACTTTGTTGATTTTCTTGATCATGTTCTTGGATTTTTTCTTAGCTTTAGGATCATCTTCATCTACCGCACCCTCTACTGCTTTCTTAACTTTCTCTAACAATCCTTCGATATTAGTGATGTATCCTTCAGAAGCAGGTCCTGGTTCAATAGTTATAATGTGAGGTATCTTAATAGTAGCTTCTCCAGATTTAACAATTTTAACATTAAGGTCATCTTCTGATTCTACTTCAAAAGTGTATTTACAAGGCTCTTTTCTTTCTGCTGGTTCTAAGTCTGCTTTGTGATAATTACATTCAGTACACGTCATCGAGAAAACAAAAACTTTACCAAAGTGAGGTACTTCAATTTCATCTTCTCTTAGACATAAACCTTTTTTGTTACAGATTGGACAAGGTTGATTTTTAATTTCTGGCATATCTATGGAAAACCAAAACGGCTTTAAAAATATTTTGGTTGTGGAATTTATAATTTAGTTTTTCTGGGAGTAAATTTTATAAAGAGAACGTCAATAAACCAAAATATGCGTCGGTAGTTCAACGGCTAGAATCTCGGCCTTCCAATCGTTTGTAGAAGAGAGCCGATGATCCGGGTTCGAATTTGAAAAAACGAAAGTCCCGGCCGACGCATTTTCTTTACTAAAACAAAAAACTACTTAAATAAAAATAATATTCTGGTAAGATATGGTTAAAAAAAGAGGGCAGAACAAGAATACTAAAACTAATTCTTTTAAGGCTAAGACTAACTCGAATAGAAAGAAATACACCAAAAAAGAAGTAATCTTGGTTTTTGGAGCCCATTCTGATGATTTTGTGCTAGGGGCTGGGGGAACGATTGCTAAATATGTGCAGGCCGGAAAAAGAGTCATTTCTATTGTTTTTTCTTCCGGAGAAAAATCACATCCTTGGCTAAAGAAGAAAGTGGTTACGGAAATGCGTTCAGAAGAAGCTTCCGAAGCCAGCAAAGTTTTGGGTTGTCAGATTCGTTTCTTAGATCTAGAAGATCAAAAAGTAAGTGAAGAATACCAAACCAAAAAAATTGAGGAAAAATTACTCAAACTAGTCCAGAGAGTCAAACCAACTAAAATCTTTACCCATGGTAAAAGTATGGTTCATCCTGATCACCGAGCCGTTAATAAGATCACTATGGCTTTGTGGGAAAAGATTCCTCGACCAAAACCGGAATTATACATCTATCCTGTGTGGAGCCCGATGGCCTTAAAAGATCAAAATCCCATCTTGTATGAAGACATCACTGATACTTTTTCCCTAAAAATCAAAGCCTTAAATACTTTCCATAGTCAGAAAACGAGAGCCATTTACCAATTAACTTTACCCATTTTTTATCGGGCCATTGTTAATGGCTTCAAGATCAAAAAACGCTTTGCGGAGAAATTTTACCAGATCAAATGAACAAACCAAAAATCTTAGTCACTGCAGATACTTATTATCCTTTAATGGATGGGGTGTTGAAATTCTTAGAAGAATTTATCAAACGTTCTAAAGGACCTTTTGATCTGTCTTTCTTAGTCCCGAAATTGACCACTAAGCGGATCAAAGGTATTAAAACAATCTTTTTCAAAACTTCTCGCCGTTTTAAAATTTCTATTTATCCTGCCCCCCAGATTTCTTTCAAGAATTTTAAGAAAATTAGAGAAACAATCAAAGATTCGGATTTGGTTTTTGCTAATGGTCCAGGGGCAGTAGGATTTTTCTTATCTTTACGCTATGCCCGGAAATATGGGAAAAAGAAAGTTCTCTATATTCACAACACCGCCTGGGATTTTTTGGAAAAATATTTAGATCTAAGAAAACCGTCTTTCCGATTATTAAAAAAATATTTCGTCCGTTTTTACAATAAATGGGATCTTTTGTTGGTGCCTTATCCCGAGGTCA
>CAZRMW010000027.1:0-3710 GCA_964601305.1 uncultured Candidatus Saccharibacteria bacterium | reverse complement strand
GCTCTGCTACTTCTTCGTAGGAAATATTTTTTATTTCTGCTATTCTTTTAGCTACATGCTCAACAAACAAAGGTTCATTTCTTTTCCCACGAACAGGCACTGGCCCGCCCGCCATCGCAAGCCTGAGTTTGCTCAGGCGTTGCGGGCGGGGTGCAACAAAAGGCGCATCTGTTTCTATCATTATTTTTTCTAATGGTAGTTTTTTTATTACTTCATTATATTGATCTGCGAAGGTAATCACTCCCGTATACGAAAAAGAAAAGTCAAGCTCTAAATATTTTTCAGTCTCTTCCCAATTACCAGTATAAAAATGTAAATTTCCCCGAAGTCCGACATCGGTGTTTTTATATTCTTTGAGTATTTCTAATACATCGTCATGCGCCCGCCTGCCATCGCAGGCCTCAGGCGTTGCGGGCGCAGCCTCACGAACATGTATCATCAATGGCTTATCCAGCTCCAAAGCCAATTCAATTTGTTTTTTAAATAATTCTTTTTGAGCTTCTTTGTTTTTGTTGTTATGAAAATAGTCTAAGCCACACTCGCCTATTCCAATGACTTTTTCATTTTTTGCTAATTCTTTTAATTCTTCGAAGCCTATGTTTTTGTCCGCATCCTCGGGATGTACACCAACACAAGACCAAACTCCATTATGTCTCTCTGCAATTTCTACAGTCTTCTTAGATCCTTCCATGGTGGCACCGATAGTTATCATACCCACATCTTCATCTAATGCTCTTTTAATTACTTCTTCTCGATCTTTATCAAAATCAGCAAAATCTAAATGGCAGTGAATATCTATAAGTTTTAAATTCATATTTTTACTTTGGGAAAAAATTACCAATAATTAGACCCACAACGGTAGACACCAAGGAAACCACAATAATTGTTGGATCAATTCCTCTCCCCAAAAGCGTAAAAACAACAGCCCCCAAAACACCAGAGCCAAATCCAAAAAGCAGTGTCTTTTCTTTCAGTCCTTTCTTAATTCTCGTGGCTACAACAACTGTTGCCAAAATAATAACCGAAGATATAAACATATACACACTCGTTGTGAAATTTTTTATTAAAATTGCAGAAATCGCTCCTAAAACAGTAAGCAGAAACGCCGTCTTTTTTATTAAACCAACAGTCTCTTTTTTGGGTCTTTTAAAAAAATCTTGAGAAATTGCCGAAGAAGCCGTAAATATATACGTATCCAACGAGCTCATTATTGCAGAAAAAAGCAATACAACAGAAAGGCCAAGAAACCCTATAGGCAACAAACGAGAAAAACCAAAAAGTAAGGCCTGTTCTGGATCTATTTCTGGGAAATGAGCTTTTACAGTAAGAGCTGTTAATGTGAGGCATATACCAACTATGCCGTAAGCAATAGTTCCAAGAATTAATCCATTTTTTAGTTTTCTTTTACTTCCTGCCGAATAAACCCTTTGCCACAAATCTGGTGCACCAAAAGGAAAAAGCGCCCCCACAACAAAAAACCCCAAAACACTCACAAAATCTGCCTGAAAAAAATTCAAATCACTTTTGGGAATTAAAGAGCTATCAAATAAAAAATAAGATAAAAATATTATTAAAGAAAAAAGCGCAAAATATTGTATCACATCTGTTCCCACAACTGCTTTAAATCCCGACATTAATATATAAGAAAGAACTATGGACGACATAATTATTACACAAATCCAAAATGGCCAACCTGAGAAAAAGGAAAAAAGTTTAGCCCCTCCAATCAAATTTGTCACTAATTGGCCAAACATAAGAAAAATAGTAAGTAAAGATGCAACAAGAGCTGATTTTGCTCCAAAATTATGTTTAAAATAATCTGCTAAAGTATAATACTTGCCAAAAGAAATATCTTTTAGTTTTTGAGAAAAGGGTATAAAAAATAAAATACCAACCAAAAGACCACCAAAATACCATACAGCCGAAATACCCCACATATAAACCATCCCTGTAAAAATCATTAAAATAGAACCTGTCTTGCTGGCATTTATAGTCATCATCGTTAAAAACGAACCAAGACTCCTGTTTGCAATAAGATAATCTTCCTCTTTTTGTCTTCTAGATAAAAAATACCCCGTTGCTACCAAAACAACGAAATAGAAAAAAATTAAAAAATAATCTATGTTAGATAAAATATTCATATATCGATTTTAAAAAAAACAAACTAAGCAAAACAGTTTTTTACGTGCTTATGAGGCTAAGGCCGAATCCTTTTCTAAATTCATCCTTAAATTTAGAAAAAGTACCTGCCCGCAATGCTACGCATAAGCGTTGCAGGCGGGAAAAATTCTGTTTTGTTTGGTTTGTTAAGAGCTACTCTTTCCTTAAAAATAGAGGCTCTGGCATTTTATTTTCTTTTATCGCTTTAAAAATTTTTTCAGAAGTGTCTGGAAGAAATGGTTTTAGTAAAACACCTATCTCAAAAACGCCTTCGACAAGTCCTCTCAAAATACTTTTTGCTTTTTCTTCATCCTCTTTTATTAATTTAAATGGCTGTGTTTCTGTAATCTTTAAATCTAAATCAGAAATTTTTTGCCACACTATGTCCATCGCCTTGTTAAATTCAAAATCATTCAAATATTTTTTATATTCTTCGCCAAATTCTATTTCCTTAAGTTCAACTGGCTCATCTAAATACTTCTCACTCATCTTCAGTACCCTACTCACTAAATTGCCAAGCCCGTTGGCCAAATGCGCATTATAAGCCTCTTTAAATTTTTCTTCCGTAATATCACTGTCTTCAAAAGGAGTTACCTCTCTAAGAAGATAATACCTCACAGCATCTGTTCCATACCTTTCCACCAAATCAGCAGGGTCAATAACATTTCCAAGAGACTTAGACATTTTTTGCCCATCCACCGTTAAATACCCATGCACAAAAAGTTTTTTAGGAAGTGGAAGCCCTATAGACAAAAGCATCGCCGGCCAATAAATAGCGTGAAATCGTAATACTCCCTTCCCTAAACAATGCAAATTCGCCGGCCAATATTTATTAAAATTATCAATTTCTTCCGAACCATATCCAAGAGCCGTAAGATAATTTCCAAGCGCATCAAACCATACATACATCCTTTGGCTATCATCGCCTGGCACCGGCACACCCCAACCATCGCCACGTTTAGCGTCTCTTGAAATACTAAAATCTTCGAGGCCAGATTTTATAAAAGCCAGTGCTTCGTTTTTTCTGGTCTTTGGCACTATTTCAAGCTCGTCAGATTCAATAAGTTTTTCTAATTTGTCTTGATAGTCTGAAAGTTTGAAAAAATAATTTTCCTCCTCTACCAATTCTGGCTTTACCTTGTGGTCTGAGCACAAACCATCTTCAAGCTCGCTTTCTTTATAAAACATTTCACACCCCACACAATAAAGCCCACTATACTTTTTTTTATAAATATCTTTCTGGGCTAACTCCCACATTTTTTGAGCTCCCTCAAAGTGTACACCTTCTGTAGTTCTAAAAAATTTATCAAAAGATATTTTTAATTTTCGCGCACCATTTTCAAAAACTTTCGCATTTTTATCTACAAAATTTTTAGTATCTTCTCCCACATCTCTAGCAGCCTGATAATTTTTTAAACTGTTTTCATCTGTGCCAGTTAGAAAAAAAACATCATCTTCAAGTAATCGATGATATCTTGCCAGCACATCTGCTTGTACATACTCCAAAGCATGCCCAACATGAGGCTGGGCATTTACATAAGGAATTGTAG
>CAZRMW010000026.1:1967-3777 GCA_964601305.1 uncultured Candidatus Saccharibacteria bacterium | reverse complement strand
TTTGGCGGCAAATTCTTCTTCATTATAAATAAATACTTAAATCCTCTCAAATAAAAATTGTATTGTCTTGCCCTGTTATGCCAAACCCCCGTATTTGATGTTTGATTATGTCTTGTCAAGCAAACAATATCAATGGGCTCAAAATATTTTTCTAATCTTTGCCACATTAAAAATCCTGTTGGCGTAAATTTTCTTTTTATCCATTGGTCTGCAATAACCCAGCCCATTGCTTTGTTTGGCTTTAATATTCTGGCAATTTCACTAGCGGTTTTTTCCAATTCATCATAAAACTTTTCGCCCTCGCAAGAAATTTTTCCAATACATTTTTCATCATCAGAATACTTAATGTTATCAGAATAAGGTGAATCAATAAAAACAAAGTCAACACTGTTGTCTTGAAGTGGAATTTTCCGAGAATCATTTTTTACTACATCAGGGCGAACAACATTAAGATCATAGCCGATTACTTTTCTGTTTAGTTCCTTTGCAACATCAATTGTCGTTCCACTCCCACACATTGGATCGACAACTAAATCACCTTCTTTTGTGTAGCGTTGAAGTAGATTCCAAATCACCATTGCCGGCGTAACGCCGTTGTATTTATTGTTTCCGTGTGGCTTATCGCCATAATTTTGCCTCGGAAAATCCCATAAAGTTGTTGATTCAATGATTAAATCATTCATAGGTTATTCAATTTTATCTGATTTTGCTAAATTACATTTTGCGCAAAGCAATCTGATGTTCTTAGTAGTTAAACTTGTTCCGCCTCTTGAAAATGGCAAATCATGATCAAAATGCAAATTTTTTGTTGAGTCACACAATACGCATTTTCCACCATCTCTCTTCCAAACTTCTTTTTTTACTTCGCTAGGTATTAATCTTGTGTGCGCAAGGTCTATGTGTTCATTTGAGGTTAAATCTTGTTCGTCTGATAGTTTTAATATAAATATAAAAACATTTCTCTTACCGTCGTTTTTGATCTTGTAATCAATTAAATCAAATAGTCCTTTTAGTGACCAAACGCCAGGTAAAATCTTTTCGTAAACTTTTACTATTTCGGCTTCGGAGGTTCCATTTTTAAACTTTTCTACCGCTTTAATAAATTTCCCATTTTGGGTCAGGGTACCATTTTTTGTTTGTCGTGGCTGATCAAGTAATTTTGGATTCATCTCATAGGAAGTTTTTGGCTCGTCGTGCCCTTCGTACTCAATAGTAATCCCGTCATCAGAAATACTGTCACTATAAGGAGCGTTTGATCTTCGCGACATTAAAATAACCGAATATTTCGGGTTCATTCTAAAATTCATACCTCGTTGCAAGGTCTGTACATTTTCAACATCACACATTTCTCGGTATGAATATATTTGGTCTAACATGCTATTTTAATATTTTTTTCAAATCATCAATAAATTTATCAAACATTTTTACCTTGTCACTTTCCTCAATATTCGTTTCGCTTAAAACATAACTGCCGTCTGTGTCTATTTCCACAATAGCCCGCCCCTTTTTAGCTGGGTCTTTTACTGTTAGCGTTCCGTCCTCGTCCGGCGTAACAAAATAAACCTTAATATGTTTAGTCAGTCCTTGATTTTGTAATTTGATTTTCCAATATCCTGTTTGAGCAATCCTTTCCCGAAGCGTTACCTTGCTCGAAATTACGGCGATCACTTTCTTTGTTTTAGGGTCGTAGATGATGATATCAACATCGGGTAAGTGATAGCCAAATTGTCCGTAATCTATTAGTAAATTTCTTTTAACTTGCCCTATATCTTCAGGAAGATTGCTCTCATTTGTTCTTTCCAGTGTATTG
>CAZRMW010000026.1:1063-1957 GCA_964601305.1 uncultured Candidatus Saccharibacteria bacterium | reverse complement strand
TTATAACTTCTAAGCCCAAATCCCGAACCTCGTCTGTAATAATATACTCAATCAATTTTTCAAGATTTTTTCCTTTGAAAGCTCTCCACGATTGTTCGTGATCGTTTCCTGTAAAATCCTTTTTATGCTGCTCTTTGGCTTCTTTCAACACATTGGAAAGGTGCCTGTACGCTTGCGTACCATATTTTTCTTTTTTGGTTTCGTAAATTTTGATTAGATCTTTTATTGTCATATTTTTTGCATAATTAAAATATATTCTGTTGGATAAGCAAAAACTTTTTTCTTATCCGTTGCTTTCGCAAAACGACCTGTTTTTTTATCCCTTGTTGAAGGTAAATTTTTTGAGGGGATTTCTCGCTTTATAATATCATCAACCTTGAAGCCAAGATTTTGTAATTGTTCAACAAATACTTCCGCGTTCAAAATTTCTACCCCTTTCAAACTTGTATCGCCAATCACTATGCAAGTTCGTCCGCCCTTTTTCAAAATCCGTTTCATTTCTTCAAAAACTTGATTCATTTCGCTAAAATATGTTGCGACTTCTTCCGCTGTCTTTTTGTGTTTTTTTAGTAATGCCTCTTTTATATCCTCTGCGATTTTACTATTTAAAACGAGGTCTTTTTTATTGTGATAGGATGTGCCAATAAATCTTTTCCTAAAATCACTCAAATCTTTTGTGTATTCAAACCAAAGGGCGGTAAGCTGGTGTAAATCAGCATATTCATACGAAGTAACATAAGGCGGCGATGTGACAATTAAATTAACTGAATTGGACTTTGTCGGTATTTTTCTTGCGTCAGCACAATAAACATCACAAGTAGTTTCTAAGCATTTTTTCTTTTGTAAAAGATTAAAATAATCTGCATTACCTCGTAGCATTGCTTTGACTTGGCG
>CAZRMW010000026.1:0-1006 GCA_964601305.1 uncultured Candidatus Saccharibacteria bacterium | reverse complement strand
CGTAGGTTTATTACTTTTTTGAAGCCAAATTGAGCAGTTTTTGAGAATGTTTGAAAATCCGCAATAGAAAAAATCTCGCGTGTCCTGATCTTTTATTTTTGCAATTTCAGAAAAAAGAAAAGCAAGTTTCCTTTTTTCTTCAGTTTTAAACCAATAATCAATCCTTTCATGCTCGGGCGCTTTAACCTCTGTATTTTTGCTGAAAGAACCAATTTTTTCTTTTAATTTTAAAAACTGCTCTTCTATTTTTCTCGGTTCAATCGGAGTTTTCTTTGCCTTTGTCATCAAAACTGCGACAGGATTTATATCCACTCCAATTGACGGCCTGCGCATAACTTTTGATTCAACAAGCGTTGTTCCGCAACCACCAAACGGATCAACAATTAAATCGCCTTTCTTTGTATATTTTTCAACTAATCTGGAAACAATTTGAGGAATAAACTTTGCCGGGTAACGATGATATCCATGCGTAATGTAGGCGGTATCTTTTCTTGTTTTGGCAGCAAAGGCCCAAGACGGATTAATCTTGATTTTTTTAAATAATTTAAATGTGTCTTGCTTTTGAGTCATATTTTTACTTCATAAGATCGTCAATTTTAATACCAAGTCCATTTGCAATCTTGGCTACAGTTTGAATGGTTGGCTTGGTAATAACATTTGTCTCAATTTTGGTTAGTGTTGTATAGGGAAGGTCGGCCTTCCTTGCCAATTCGTCCTGTGTCAACCCCTGCTTATTTCTAAGCTGTTTTATCTTATCCCCAATGGTTTCATTATTATTTTGACTTTTCATAGTTTCCTAAGTATGATAGTATTAGTATGGGAGCTTATTTAGCCCTTCATAAATATGATAACAAATAAAATGAAATCAATCAAATTAAAAATGAGGGAAGCCCGCTTTTGGCCCAAAATGAAGTTCGAGCCGATATTTTTTCAGGTTCTTTGGCAGTTTTTCAATCCGAAAGGGTCGCTTCTGCGGGCGGGCGGAAGGGGGGTCTGGGGGGAATTC
>CAZRMW010000025.1:0-3925 GCA_964601305.1 uncultured Candidatus Saccharibacteria bacterium | reverse complement strand
GTTTTACCATCCAAGATAAACTCCTTTCCCCCACCAAAACAAGTGGTAATTACCGGTTTTTTGTGCAAAGCTGCTTCTAGATTGGCCCCTGGGAAAGAATCAAAGCAAAGAGAAGGATTAACAACGACAAACACTTTTTTGTATATTTCTTCTATCTTTTCTTTGTCTATCCATCCAAAAACTCTCACATCCTCTAAATTTATATTCTTTTTTAAAATATATTTTTTTATCTTTTCTTGCTCATCTTTATCTGCACCGGCTAAAATAATTTTTGCTTCTGGTATATTTTTTTTAATCTTTGGGAAAATATCTAAAAGCGCGTAAACCCCTTTGGCTTCATTTATCCTGCCGTAGAGAAAAATATTTTTTGATTCAGAACTAGAAAATTCTGGCTCCAAATTGGGAATCGGCAAGCTGTTGTGTAAAACTATAGTTTTGTTAATACCGTTTGCGTTAAGTGCTTTCTCAAGCTCTCTGCTCACGACAAAAATTTTGTCTACATATCTTAAGTATCTTTTTATTAAAAAATTTCTAAAAGGATTGAAACGTTTTTTACCTTTCTTCAAGTTGTCTAGCCAGCTTACTTTGTAGTTTATTTCTCCGCATTCTTTTTCTTTTGGAAAAAACTTTCCATAATGAAACATCATAAAGTCTCTGGAGTGCAAGAAAACAGCTTTAGAATATTTTTTAGCAATTTTTAGACAAGCATATGAAAGGTGTGAATGAACAGTATCTGCGTGTACTACATCCGGCTTTATTTCTTTTATTATTTTTTTTACTTTTTTTACTACAAAAGGATTATAAATACTAAAATAGTCTCTAATTTGTGCTGGATACTTAGAATAAACATTAAAAATTTTTACACCACTCCTCTCTTCTGGTCCTTGCCTGTCTACTTGCGAAGCTTGTGACTGGGTCTGGCACGAAGTAATAAAAAAAACTTCATGACCAAGCTCTGCAAGTCTTGTAGCCACTTCAAAATTTCTTTTCCCTGGCCCGCCAACATGGCGAGGAGGTATAAAATCAGCTAAATATAATATTCTCATCCCGTACGAAATAGGAAACGCTTTAATCTTGATTTAAGATAACGTTTTCCTTTTCCTGTTTTAAGATATAATTCTCTCGACCTTGCATCTTGTTCATCAACACATGCTTCATAATAAATAAGTTTATAAGGACCTCTTCTTTTTGTATAGGTTGATTTTCCATCATTGTGTTCCTTAAAGCGTTTCCGTAAATCAGTAGTGTATCCTGTATATAAATTCCCGCTTTTTTGGCTTTGTATAACATAAGTATAATACATAACTAAATGATTTCGTACGGGATCATATTAGTCAAGCCCCCTAATCTATATTAGTAAACAAAACTTTTTCATAATCCTGGACTACAACATCCCAAGAGTGTTCTTTTGCCCAGGCTGTGGCATTTTGAGATATTTGTTGATATAGATTTTCGTCTTTGAAAAGTTTTATTATCTTATTGGCGATATCTTTTACATCCTTTTCTTTAGCTAAAAACCCGCTATATCCATCGTTTATAGCATCTTCCACCCCACTGCCTGCCATTCCTACCACCGGAAGCCCGTGAGCATTTGCTTCTAAATATATAAGACCAAACCCCTCGAAATTGTACTTTCTACTTATTGGTGTGAGAGCGAAAACCTTTGATTTTTTGTAAAGATCTCCAATGTATTCGTCACTAACATTGTAAAAAAACTCTATATTTTTTGAGACTCCCAAATCTTCAGCTAGTTTAACTACTTTATCATAATAATCTTTATTTACTCCTTTTCCTCCGCCAATAAAACATTTTAGATCTGGAATTTCTTTTATCACTTCTGGAAGTGCCTTTATAAGCCACTTAAAGCCTTTTCTTTCTTTAAAAGCACCGAGACTCATTAAAACTTGTTCTTTTTTGCTATCCTTGTCGCTCGCAAACTCTTCTAAATTTACTCCGTTGTTTATTACTGTCAAATTTTTAAAATCTCCATATTTTAAAATTTGTTCTTTTGTGTAGTTGCTCACGCAAATTATTTTTTCAGCATATTTATAAGAAAGTTTTTGTAAAAATCCGTAAATTTTATATCTAAAGAAAAGCACGCCATAAGTACCGTGAACTACGACGAAAAACTTCTTACCAAGTAGCCAACTTAAAAAACATGTAAACAAAGCATATGATTCTACAATACACAAAATAGCGTCACAAGATTTTAGTTCTTTTTTTCTTTTAAACAACTTCAAAATATAAACCCAAAAGAAAAGAAAATTTTTCTTTAGACTAAGGGGGGCTGGCAAGCTCGGCCTAGAAACTATTACGACCTCGTGCCCTTTTTTCTTTAAAGAATTTGAAAGCCCCAAAGAAACTCTACCATATCCGCTTCTTTTCGTAATTTCATTTGTAATTAACAAAACTTTAGACACGTTTTTTGATAAACTTTATTGGTTGATAAAAAAACTTTGCCACAGGATAAATAATCGGATTTTTTATAATAAATTTTTTAAATTGATTTAATTTCTCTTTTAGAGCTTTCTTTTTATCGTAACTAATGTAAACATTAAACTTAAAATTTTTCACAGCACGCTCTATCTCTCTCTTGGAAATAGTTGGCAACCTCAAAACAGATTTTTCCATATAAGAGTCTTCATTAGTTTTTTCAACATACCCCTTTTTAAAACATATCTCCCCCAAAGATGTTGTTTTATACGGATAGTAAGCTGTTATTTGCATAAAGTCTGGCTTTATTTCTCTATTTAACTCTATTGTAGTTTTTATGGTTTCTTTTGTTTCTCCTGGCACTCCAACAATATTAAAAGAAAAAGTTTTTATGTCAAACTTTTTGGCCAAATCAAAGATCCTTTTGATATCTTCGTTAGAAAAAAGCCTATTCATAATAGTTTTTCTTAATGTTGAATCTCCTGACTCTATTCCAACCTTTATCATTTTACACCCTGCTTTTTTTAATAGTGCCATTCCCTCCTCATTTATGGTTCCTGGTCTAATATTACATTCGAAAGAAACACCCCAATTTTTCTGTGCCAATTTTTCACAAAATTCTTTCATCCAAGGTTTATTTAGAGAAAATGTATCATCGTCTAGTTTGAAATAATTGAAATCGTATTTTTCCTTTTCCACCACTATTTCTTCAAGTGCCTTGTCTACACTTCTCCATCTCATATAGGGGCCTTTACCTTCAAAAGCTCTCTTTAGGGCATGATTACAGCAATAAGTACAGTCAAAAGGGCACCCCCTGGAAAAAATAAAGCGCGGAGTTTTTTTAAAATCTTTTTTAAAATAGCTAAAAATAGACCTATCTGGAAAAGGCAATGAATTAAGATCTTCAACCAGTAGCCCTTTTTCATTTTTTATTATTTTATTTCTGCTTCTAAACCAAAAATTTTTCGTGTCTAAATAATTTTCGTTTTGCCTGCCCCGCTCAGCGGGGTCAATCTTGTTTACTAATTCTAAAAAAGAAAACTCTCCCTCTCCTACGCAAACCCCATCTATCGCTTCGTTTTCAGATATTGCTTCCGGATTAAGTACTGTATGAACTCCTCCTACAAAAATTAGTACACCAAACTTTTCTTTTATGTCTTCTGCTATTTTTTTTACGTAATAAAACTGATGAGAGTTTGATCCAAAACCTACTATACCAGGATTAAACTCTTTGATTTTGGAAAACAGTTCATCTAAATCCTTGGGATATTTTTCAAACTCAAAAAGCTCCACCTCGTGGCCAGCATCTTTTAAAACCGAGGAAATATAGGCCAACCCTACGTTCCACTGACTATCAGAGTTTATTTTTGGTAGTATCAATAAAACTCTCATATTTTAATAAAATTTATAATTTTTTCTGCTCGCTTGTGCCATGTGTATTTTTCAACATCCAAACGAGCCTGTTTAGCAATCTTATCAGCAAAATCTTTTT
>CAZRMW010000024.1:0-4012 GCA_964601305.1 uncultured Candidatus Saccharibacteria bacterium | reverse complement strand
CGCAGGCCGAAGCGGGCATGGTTTTTTCTGAAAGAAAAAGAGCGAGGCCGAGATATAAGCAAATTTTTCCACACTGGGGAAAAATATTGCGTTTTTTTAAATTTAGATATTGGTTTCTTTGCGGTTAAGCAAAACTAAACAAATATACTCTAAAATCATTTTTGGTGAAGATGCTCTTTGCGATAAATTTATTTTTTGTTTTAATAAATCATCTAAAAAATCAATATCTTCTTTGCTATTTAATCTTCGCCTAAAAACCATTTCCAACGCTCCCAAAAATTCTATAGTCTTTTCTTTCTCTTTTGAAATTTCTTCCACAAGCTTTAACTTTTTATCTACACTTACTTTTAAAAATTTATTTGTAAATTCTTCTTTCTCTTTTGAAAGACTTCTGCTTTTACTGAAACTTAAAACTGTAAGTCTAGACCTTAAAGTTTCTAAAATATTTTCTGGACTATTTGTAATTATTAAAAAATAGCTTTTGCTGGCTGGCTCTTCAAATGTTTTTAATAGCGCATTTTGAGCTTCCCTAGTAAAAGAATTACTTTTTATAATAAAAACCCTTCCTTTTCCTAAAAAAGATTTTTTACTGGAGTCTTGTTTTATTTTTCTGGCATCTAATATTAAAAATTTGTCTGCGTCTATTAGAGAAAAATCTGGATTTGCCAAAAGTAGTGGCTTTTTAGTGTTTAAAATTTCAGCAGACATCTTCAAAGCTTTTTCTAAACCTTTTTCTGTATCGCCTACCAGCAAATATCCATGGTTATATTCTTTTTCTTTTTTGTTCATACAAATATTATTGCATAATCATACATTAAACAAAAACCCACTTTTTCTTTCTTCATTAACGTATGTGCGCAATAGCAGGTATACGTTAACGTAAAAAATAAACTTAATACATTCCATACATATTCTATTGTCTCTAAAAAATACGATCGTCGTATTTAGGGACAATAGAAAAAAATATTTAAAATAAAAAAAGGCGCCTTTTGCAAGGCGCCCTGATGGACCTGTTTTTGTGATAGTCCACCAAACCACTTCTTGACCGGGGGTCCTCCGTTCGTTTTTCGTGGAGAACCCCACCGGCCGGGTATTCTGGTTTAACCAAAACCTCTGCGTAGCCTCTCGATGCGAGCAGAGATTAAGGTAGGTTTGCCCTTTCGTTAGAAAGTCACCACCAGTGGGCACTTACCTTTTGTTGCCTTAACGCTTACCATGGGTTCGAGCCGACGCAGGGAGGATGGCTATCTTAACCATTTTGCCCTCCGCGAAAGGATGACGTCTCCGCCACCGAGAACAGATCATCTTACATGTGGTGGGAAGTTCCTCGGAGCCCGACAACCCCGCCAAACTAGCAACGCTCTTGCCTAGGTTGATGAATAACACAGCTACTGAAAAACGTATTGCCATCCCGGGCGATCTTGACCCCTCGACCTCCTCAACGCCCCAAGCGTCCTTGGGACGGTAGGGATATAGATCGGTGGCCAAATCAAAGAAATAAAATAAAACAATTTTTACCTCCCCTGCCCGCCTGCATACGTAAGTTTGCGGCGGGTTTTTCAGTTTTTAATGCTACCCTTCATTATACACAAAGCAAAAAACTTGTCAACCCCGCACCTTTGCAAGGTTTATATTCATAAAAATTCAATCAAAGGTGAGGGGTCAACCCCGCACTGAATTTTGCAAACCATAAAATCAAAACAAATTTTTACGTGTTTGTGAGGCTAAAGCCGAGCACTTTTCTAAATTCATAATTAAATTTAGAAAAAGTAAAAAGTTGGTTTTGGTTTTGTGGTTTATTGTTATTTATTTTTTAGCAACAATACTCCTTTTGTATACATCTAAATGCTCTAACGCAATACCAGTTCCTTTCGCTACGCAAAGCAAAGATTCGTCTGCCACACTGGCTTTTACTCCCGTAGATCTAAAAACAAGCTCATCTATGTTTCTAAGAAGTGATCCACCCCCCGTCATCAAAATACCTTGATCTATAATATCTGAGGAAAGCTCTGGGGGTGTTTCCTGAAGAACATGTTTTACTGCCTTCATCATTTCTTTTAGATCTGGCTCTAGTGCCTTCATTATTTTATTTGTAGAAGCCTCTGTGCTTCTTGGCAAGCCCGTGAGAAAGTCTCGCCCCTTAATAGCACTTTTCAATTCTTCTTCAACAGAAACTGCAGAACCAACAGCAATCTTAATTTGTTCAGCCATTTTTTCTCCAATTGCTAAGTTAAAATTTTTCTTTACATAATCTATTATCGCTTCGTCCATTCTATTACCAGCAATTTTTACAGAAGAAGAATATACTATCCCCCCCAAACTAATTACGGCAATATCTGCCGTACCTCCGCCAATATCTACTATCATATGCCCACAAGCTTCTTGGATAGGTACCCCAGCACCAATAGCAGCCAAAATTGGCTCTTTTACAATATACGCAGAACGAGCCCCAGCCTTCACAGCTGCAGTAACCATAGCTCTTTTTTCTGTAGAATTTACTCCTGCTGGAGCAGAAATCATCACTTCCGGCTTAAACATATTATACTTGCCAAGCGCTTTGCTAATAAAATACCTAAGCATTGCTTCTGTGGCTCTGTAGTCTGCAATTACCCCGTCTTTAAGAGGCCTGTATGTTCTTATGCTGTCCGGGGTTTTACCTATCATGTCTTTTGCTTCGTCACCTACTGCCAAAATTTTATTATCTGGGATAGATATTGCTACCACAGAAGGCTCGTTTAAAACAATGCCCTTACCTGAAACAAAAACAAGTGTATTTGCTGTACCTAAATCTATGCCAATTTTTTTTCCAAACATCATATTCGTTTTATTTGTGCTCCTATTTTATTTAATCTCTCTTCTACATTTTCGTACCCCCTGTCTATATTGTATACATTATCTATTATAGAATCTCCTTCTGCAAGCATTGCTGCTATTAAAAATGCTAACCCAGCCCGAAGATCTGGGCTCTCCATTTCTCTGCCCCTAAGTTTTGTAGGACCAGTAATAATAGCCCTATGAGGATCGCAAACCATAGCATTTGCGCCCATTCTGTTTAAGTCTTCTAAATAATTTAACCTCCCCTCAAAAACAGTTTCAAAAATTAAGCTTCTACCTTTTGCCTGAGTAAGAAGAATTGAAAAAGGTGCTTGAATATCTGTAGAAAATCCAGGGTATTCTCTTGTTTTTATATCTACTGCTTTTAAATTTTTTGTATCTTTTATAAGAATACTATTTAAAGTTGTTTCAAAATTTACACCTGCTTCGTTAAGTATACCTAGCGTTGCCATCATTTTAGATGGATCACAATTTTTTATTTTTAATTTTTTAGAAAGCAGTGCCCCTATTACCGCAAAACTCCCCGCCTCTATCCTGTCTGATGGCACCTCAAATTCGATTCTGCCTTTGAGTGTTTTTTTCTTGCCTTTTATGATTATCGTGCTGGTTCCTGCTCCTTCTATATTGGCGCCTGCTTTATTTAAAAATTCTGCAAGAGCAACTACTTCTGGTTCACAAGCACAGTTATAAAGAACAGTTTTACCACTAACTATAGACGCCGTCATCATAAATGTTTCTGTGGCTGTAACGCTTGGAAGCTTGAAAAATATTTCTGTGCCATCCAACTTTTTTGCTTCTAGCTTGTACGAAGTTTTTAATTCTTTTAGTTTGGCGCCCATTTTTTTAAAAGAATCTAGGAAAATATCTATCGGCCTTTTACCGATAACACAACCTCCAGGATGAGCAAAAGAAACCTTACCTTCTCTAGCAAGCAACGGACCAATAAGAATTACAGAAGCTCTTAAAAGCCCTGCTTCTTTTGTATTTAGATTTGTTTTTAAATTTTTTGGAGTTTTGTATTTAAAACTTCTTTTGCCAACTTTTTCTACTTTTACCCCCAGAGACTCCAACAAGCTATTCATTTTAAAAACATCTTCTATTAATGGCACATTTCTAAGCACCATACCATCTTTAAACAAAAGAGACGCCGCTTGCGCCTTTAAAACAAAGTTTTTAG
>CAZRMW010000023.1:0-4218 GCA_964601305.1 uncultured Candidatus Saccharibacteria bacterium | reverse complement strand
TTTTAAATTTCTTCACCAAAACTCCTTCTCCACACCCCAAATCCAAAATTTTTTTGTCCTTTGATTGTTTATATAAAAAATCTTTAACCAGTTTCATTTTAGCCAAATAAACAGGATAAAAAGACCAATTTTTATCCAAATTTTTATGATAGTCTCCTTTTTCTCTATATTCTCCTTCTTTTTTGCTCATACATTAAAAATACCACTCAAACCTTGAAAAAACAACAAAAACACTTATTTTTTGAAGTATTTTTGTTGTTTTCCTTTTAAAGTCCTTTACTATATTTCCTCAACTCTCAAATAACTACCTTCCTGAACAGTTGTTGTATCACTATCTGAATTATTTTGTGCCCACATAAAATATAGCGTACCGGTTGCGCTTCCCGTTTTTATTGTACCGTTTATTTGTATCATTTCTTTGTCGTTCGCAGTCAATGTAATTTCTGAAGAAGCTGTTTCATCCTCAATTTTCCCCACATCCCCAGAGTCATGTGCAATATAAGACAAGTCTATTGTCGATCCGTCTGGTGCATTGAATCCAATTTTAAGATCAGGAGATACACTCGCAGCAGTCGCAAATACCAAACCATCTACTATGTATTCGCTATTAGCTGAAGATAAAAGGACAGCTAAGTCCGAGTCATACATAAGAGCATCTCTTGTTGAAGTTGCTTGATCTGGGCTTTTATAAGCCTTTAAACTAGTGGCAACAGGTTGTTCACCAGGAGTAATATAAACAACTACCAGTTTTGGATCTTTATCTGTCCCTGATTCATCAGCATAGTAACCATAACCTATACTACGAATACTACTACCTACTCCAATATCTTGATCTTCTATGTCGTGACCCTCTGCTGTTCCAAGCCACGTTTTATTCCCAGCACCAATCCCTATCCAGTTTTTGCCTGTAGAATTAAGGTCAAAATCATAATATTGCGCCGTTCCAACAAATGTAGTTAGATCAACCCTTTCCCCACTATCACACCCTTCTGTAAGGTTACCTGTTAAGCCATCATAGCTATCCCAATCACCAGCAGATAAGCTTGTATCTGAGGCAGGATTTGGGTGAACAACACTTAAATAAGAATAAGAATCATTAAAGTCGTCGTAATTACCACTTCCATTTCCATAGACAGAAAAAGTTGCTGACAAAATTGTTGAATTAGCAGAAATTGTTGTACCCGTGTTAAAACCATAAATACTTCTATAAAAATTATATGTCCCAACACCAGATTTACTCACTCCACCAGAAACAGATTCTGTAACAGAGTCATACACGTTATCGGCACTTGCTTCTTCTCTGCCTGTGGACCAAGAAGCATTCAATTCATTTTGTAATGAACCATCAACTGTATTTGTTTCTGCATCAGCATCCGGGTAAAAAGTACTCGTTGCAGCTGCCAAAACTTTGGGAACAAACAATTTCTCAACAAAACCAACTTTCGTTTCTCTGTTAAACATACCCCTTGTTGTGGTAGCATAATCTGCTTCCCACCATTGCCCGTATCCGTCCTTATAATATTGTGGCTCACCAGAAATAAATTCACTCACAAAATAACCTCTTTTATTTGTTCTAAATGTTTTTGAATTTTTTGTCCTTTTTTCAATCACTTCTCCTTGAATATCCAAACCATTTTTTCGGGCCTGTTTTACAATTTCAATACTTGGACTGTTGCCAACTTTTTTACCATTTTTATAGGCATATTTTATTACACCTTCTTTTACTTCTTTACTGCCCAAAATATCTCTTTTTGATGTCTTCAACTTGAGATGCTCAGGAATTAATTCTACTTCAGTTGCTAAAACAACAATAGAGGCAGCACTTAAAAATCCAACACCAACAATAAGAAAAACAAAAAAATTAGTTAATTTTTTCATAAAATTAATATCCTTAAGAATAAAACTAATAAATAAAAAAGACCTCTTAAAAAATATGAAACGAACTATCTATTAGTTTAACAAAAGATTATTAAAAAATTATAAAAATAATATTAAACAATTTTAAAACCCAAACCTTGAAAAAACAACTATTTTTAGGTATATTTTAGCTATGAACGAACAAAAAGAACCAGAAGTATCCATCGTTGTGCCCATATACAACGAGCAGGGTTCTGTAGAAACCTTACACAGAGAAATTGTAAGTACGGTGAATAATTTAAACATTTCTTATGAAATTATTTTTGTAGACGATGGATCTATAGATGAAGCTTTCAACAAACTCCAAAATCTCTCGCCAATCAAAATAATTAAGTTTAGAAAAAACTTCGGGCAAACCGCAGCCATGGACGCTGGCATAAAATCAGCAGAAGGTAAATATATAATTACCATGGACGGAGACTTGCAAAATGATCCAAAAGATATATCTAAACTTTTAGAAAAAATAAAAGAGGAAAATTTAGATGTTGTTGCTGGATGGAGAAAAAATAGACAAGACTCTTTTTCTAAAAAATTCTTCTCAAAATGTGCGGCTCGCTTAAGAAAAATTTTAATAGACGATGGCATTCACGATAGTGGGTGTACCTTAAAAATTTATAGAAGCGATTGCTTCAAAAACACAGATCTAGTTGGCGAAATGCACAGGTTTATCCCAGGAATACTAAAGATTAAAGGGTTCAAGATTGGTGAAATAGTTGTAAACCATCGCCAAAGACAACACGACAAAACAAAATACGGCATCACAAGAGGTATCAGAGGTGTATTAGATATGTTTTCTGTGTGGTTTTGGAAAAAATATGCCAGCCGACCTCTTCATCTATTTGGTACTTTTGGTTTAATTTTAATTTTTGTTTCCATACTAGCTGGAGGATGGGCTACATACCTAAAAATTTTTGAAGAGTTAGACCTTACAGACACCGCACTCACGAATCTGGCACTGTTTGGTTTTTTAATGGGTGTGCAATTTTTAGTTTTTGGCTTGCTTGCGGACATGATTTCAAAAAATTACTTCGCCTCAACAAGAGATACCGTTTACGACATAGAAAAAATCATTGAGAAATAATGTATCTAAAAAGATTTTTTAATAAAATTCCTCGCGCAAAAATATATTTGGAGCCTTTCACTCTATTTATTCTTTTTTTTAAGGTAATTTTTAAAAAACCTAGAAAAAGATCTAAAACAAAAGAATGGGAAGATACTTTCAAAAAATATTTTGATAAAAAAGAAGCCATTGCCCTACCAAAAGCAAGAATCGCTTTTTATTTTTTGCTTAAAAATTTAGATTTACCAAAAAATTCAGAAATTATTATCACCCCTCTCACAATTGCCGACATGGTAAACGCCATAGTTTGGGCTGGTCACAAACCAGTTTTTTGTGATCTCGGAGAGCAGACTTACAATATAAATTACGAGGATTTAGAAAACAAAATCACACCAAAGACAAAATCTGTATTAGTCACCCACCTAAACGGATTTGCCACAAATATGGACAAGGTTTTGGCTGTCACCCAAAAACACAATTTGCGCCTTATTGAAGACGTTTCTCAATCTTTTGGAACCACCTTCAACAGTAAACTTCTCGGCACTTTTGGTACTGCCGGAATTTTTAGTACTTCTTTTTTAAAAACTTGCTGTACTCTCTCTGGGGGAATACTGATTTTAAACAACAGTGCGCTGGCAGAAAAAATAAGAAAAGATTCTGAACTACTTCCTCCTTCTTCTAAAAAAAATCTTATAAAAGAGGTCGTAAAAAATATAATTTTATTTAAAGCTACAAACAAAATTATTTTTTCCCTCTTCACTTTTTATGTAATAAAGTTCTCTAGTGTTTTTAAGATAAATATCATAAACAAATTTATTAAAAGCAATCCAAAGCCAAAACTTACAAATATTCCAGACAAAAATCTTCTCTATTCCTACACAGATCTTCAGTCTGAATTAGGGTTAAAAATAATTAATAAAATAAAAACTTCTGACGAAAAAAGAATAGAAAATGCCAAAACTTTAATAGAAAATTTATCCGAAAACTCCAAATCACATATCCCGGTTTTACTTAAAAATTTAAGAAATACCTTCTGGCGCTTCCCGATTGAAACAGACAATCCTAAAGATTTTCAAAAATTTTTATTAAAAAATTATGTAGACTCCGCTTCTACAAATTTAATCTTAGCTACAAACGAACCTGCTTTTGAAAAATTTAGCACACCAACACCGAACGCAAACAAAGCTCATAAAGCAATGTTCTTGCCTATACACTCGAGTTTTAAAAAGAAAGATATGATC
>CAZRMW010000022.1:3714-5057 GCA_964601305.1 uncultured Candidatus Saccharibacteria bacterium | reverse complement strand
AATTTTTTATTTCAAAATATGGCAGAGCTTGAGCTTTTATTTTTTGTGCCATGGTGCCGTGTCCTTTTACCCCGTGGCGAGCGTTAGCGAGTTCTACGGGGCCGGCGGCGACAAAAACATCAAAAGCTTCTTTTGGTAGATTTGTGGCAAGGTCGTGCGTATATTTACCCGCACCTGCCCAAACAGACTTAGTGATAATATAAAGTATTTTCTTAGATTTTATCTTCATTTCTTTAATCTACCCTTATTTTGGTTATTTTGCTAGAGTAAAATAATGAATAAACTTTCTGTAATAATACCAGTTTTTAATGAGAAAAAGACTATTTTGGAGATTTTAAACAGGATAAAGCTTGCTGATATTTCGCTAGAAAAAGAAATTGTAATAGTTGACGACTGCTCTACAGATGGTACTAAAGGAATTTTGAGAAAAATAGAAGCAAACCACAAAAATAACTATAAATTTGTTTTTATGAGCAAAAATCGCGGTAAAGGAGAGGCGCTCAAAAGAGGTTTTGTATCTGCCACAGGCGATATTGTTTTAATTCAAGATGCAGATTTGGAATATAATCCAAAAGATTACAAAAAACTTATAACACCAATTATTGAAGGAAATGCAGATGTGGTTTATGGTTCGAGGTTTGTTGGAAGTGAGCCTCACAGAGTTTTGTATTTTTGGCATTATTTAGGAAATAGGTTTTTAACAATTCTTTCAAATATCTTTACAAACCTAAATCTTACAGATATGGAGACTTGCTACAAAGTTTTTAGTAGAGAAGTGGTAGATTCTTTTAAATATGATTTGAAGTCGAAAAGATTTGGCATAGAGCCGGAACTTACGGCTAGGGTTGCAAAAGGGAAAAATAGAATTTTTGAGGTGGGCATTTCTTATAATGGGCGAACATATAAGGAGGGCAAAAAAATAAATTGGAAAGATGGGGTAGCTGCTGTGTGGCATATTGTGAGGTTTGCTTTGTTTAGATAACAAAATGCTATAAACTTTAGTTATAGACAAAAATGAAGATTTTAATTGCCACTGGCATATTTCCACCAGATATTGGAGGTCCAGCGAGAATGCTTGGCGCTCTTGCAGATTCTTTGAGCAAGAGGGGCTTTGGGGTGGAGGTGTTGACATATTCTGAAAATTTTCAAAATGGCACAAACTACGGCGCTTATTATAATGTACATCGTATAAAAAAAGGAAATTTATCGAGCAAATTTCTTTATTTTTTTAAATTTTTACTACTAACAAGGAAAGCGGATGTTATTTATACCACAGATACTTATAGCGTTGGATATTTTGCATATCTTACGAAAAAGTTTTTTGGTAAAAAATATATTTTGCG
>CAZRMW010000022.1:0-3614 GCA_964601305.1 uncultured Candidatus Saccharibacteria bacterium | reverse complement strand
GAAAAATTCAACTGGGAAACAAATATAAACAAAACAGTAAAAACAATAAAAGAAGTTTTATGAGCAAAGTACTACTTATAAATCCGGCTTTTAATATTGCAAAAGAAAACTATGACAGCTCCATATCTGTAGGGCTTTTAAATATTGCTTCTTTTTTGGATAGTAAGGGTGTAAATGTAAAAATTATAGACGGAGTCCGGCAGAAAAATTACTTAGACATAATAGAAAAAAGTGTTGAAGATTGTGATTTCGTAGGTTTGTCAGTGATGACAACTCAAATTTCAAATGCTTTTAAAACTGCAAAATTAATCCGTGCAAAAAATCCTAAATGTAAAATAGTGTGGGGAGGTTCGCATCCTTCTTTTTTTGTAGAGCAAACCACCAAACATTCACTTGTTGATATTGTTGTTTTTGGTGAGGGAGAAGAAACTTTCTACGAAATAGTATCGTATAAAAATTTAGCAGATATAAAAGGTATTGCATATAAAAATGGTGGTGAGATAAAAACAAATGACTCAAGGAATCTGCATGATCCTTCGAAAATGCCACTTTTTAATTGGAATTTGGTGCCAGAGGAAATTTTAAAAAATATTAAATTAGTACCGAGCCTTACTTCTCGTGGTTGTCCACACAAGTGCACTTTTTGCATAAATGCAATTTTAAAAAATAGTTGGAGACAAAGAACAGCAGAGCAGGTGCTTCAAGATTTGAGAACTATAAAAAACAATAAGTATTTTTCTGGCAAAAAACTTAGATTTTGGGATGAAAACTTTTTTGTAGATATGGGTAGAGCCAAAAAAATTATAGATGGCATGCTTGAAGAAGATTTGATTATTCCGTGGGAAACAACAGTAAGAGCCAATTATTTAAAGGAAGGAAGAATTAATGATGACTTTTTGGCTAAACTAAAAAAGAGTGGTTGTTATTTACTTTCTTTTGGCGCGGAGTCTGGTTGTCCTAGAATACTCAAAAAAATTAAAAAGGGCATAATGCCCAAAGATGTACTTAGATCGGCCAAAATGGCCCTTAAGCATGGTATTATTCCCCAGTATTCTTTTATGATAGGTCTTCCTGGAGAGAAAAAGAGTGAAATGAAGGAAACTCTAAGGCTCATAGATAAGTTAGTAAAACTAAGCGATAAAATACAAATCTTGGGCCCGCAGGCATTTAGGCCATATCCAGGTTCGGAGCTTTACCAGGAGTGTGTAGAATCTGGGTGGGAAGCACCTAAAAATTTAGATGAGTGGGCGCATTTGGTGGAAAATGAGCTTAATTATTTAACTGTTCAAAATTTTCCATGGGTAAAACACAAAGATTTTGTGGAATCTATGGAGGCGTATGTGAGGTTTGGCGCACATAGTATAGAAAGTGCAATGGGCTCTAGTGTGAAAGCAAATAAGATTTTAAAATTAGGTTTTGTGTTATTATGTAAGCTTCGCTGGAAACTAAAGTTTTTTGCATTCCCAATAGAATTTAAATTAGCCAAAAAATTTGTGGGTTAGAAATATGTTTATAAAAATAAAACAAAAATTGAGTAATTCGAAGATTTTTAATAAGTTGATGCAAAGATTTTTGCCACAGTTTTTAGTATTGCGCCCGATTAGGCATGTAATGATAGAGCCGACAAACAAATGTAATTTGAGATGTTTATTTTGTACCCAACATCTTTTCAAAAGAGAAAAAGGCAAAATGAGTATAGAAAATTTTAGAAAGCTTGTGAAAACTTTACCCAAAACTGTTAGAGAGGTTCAGCTTCATTTTGCTGGAGAATCTGTTCTGAATAAAGATTTATCATTGATGATAAAAGAATTAAAAAAAAGAAATATTTTTACTATTGTTTCTTCAAACGGTACTCTTAATTTTGATTCTTATAAAAAAATTATAGAAGCTGGGCTAGATAGATTGATTATTTCTTTCGATGGGGCAACAAAAGAGACATATGAGAAATACAGAAAAGGTGGTAATTTTGAAGTAGTTGTAGAAAACATTAAAAAAATATCTAAAATTAAAAAAAGAAAAACGGAGCTAGTGCTTCAGTTTATAGTAATGAAACAAAACGAAGATCAAATAGAATTAATAAAAAAACTGGCAGGAGGGTGGGGTGTAGATATCTTGTGGTTGAAGAGCGCATCTTTGAATATTGGATGCAGTGAAGAATTAGAGAAAGAAATTTTAGAGAATGCCAAAAATTTTCTTCCCAAAGACTTGAAATATAGTAGGTATATTTTTAAAAATGGAAAATTGATCAACAAAGACAAGCCATTGAGTTGTCCATGGATATTTAGGACTGTTGTTTTGTGGAATGGTGATGTTTCTGTATGCTGTGTTGATCTAGAAGGCAAGGTGATAGTTGGAAATGTTTTTAGTGATGGCGGGCTTGAAAGAATTTTAAAATCTAAAAAATATAGCTTTATCAGAAAAAAAATATTAAAAAACAAGCCTGATATTTGCAAAAATTGTAGCATAGCGGATAATCCAGTAAAAGAAGTGGTGAAATATAAAAAATAAAATGAACGTTCTAATTATAAATCTAGATAAAGGTATTTTTAGTAAAAATTCTGCGAGTCTTGAGAGGCTCAAGGAATATAGTAATTTGGTGGATAAAATTTTTGTAGTTGTGTGGACAAAAAAGAAAGAAAAAGAAATCAATCACAACAACAAACTCTTTGTTTATCCCACAAACTCTTTTTTTAGGTTCTTTTATTTTTTAAATACTTTTTTTATTTTTAAAAAAATTTACAAAAAAAATAAATTAGATTTAATTTTTACCCAAGATACTTTTGAAACAGGTTTTTTGGGGATGGTTTTGTCGAAAATTTTTAAAATTCCCATTCAACTTCAAATTCATACAGATTTTCTAAGCCCATATTTTAAAAAAGAGTCTTTGTTAAATTGTGTAAGAGTGAAAATTGCAAAATTTTTAATTCCAAAAGCAGATTGTGTTCGTGTCGTGAGTAATCGTATTAAAGAGTCATTATTACAAGTTATCAGTTACAAGTTACCAGTTACTGTCTTGCCAATTTTCGTTGATGCAAAAAAAATTCAAGATGCTGAGATTAAAACAAATTTACACAAAAAATATCCGCAATTTGATTTTATAATTTTGATGGCGAGCAGATTTTCCAAAGAAAAAAATATAGAACTTGCAATTTCAGCGATGTCCGACATCGGTGAAAAATATCCGAAGACTGGGTTGGTGATAGTAGGCGAGGGGTCAATGAAAAAGAATTATGAATCAAGAATTAAGAATTATGAAAATATAAAAATTGAGTCGTGGACAAATGATCTTTTTTCTTATTATAAAACTTGTGATTTGTTTTTGCTTACTTCAAATTATGAGGGTTATGGCCTTACACTTGTTGAAGCCAGCTTGGCGGGTGCGAAAATCATTTCAAGTGATGTTGGGATTGCCAGTGAAATTTTAGATAAAGAAAACATTTTTGAAGTCGGAAATAAAAAAGATTTAATGAGCAAACTTAAAAAAGCAATCAAGGGAGATATAAAATTAACCCCGCCGGGCGGGGCAAATCTACAAACAAAAGAAGAGTATTTACAAGCACTAAAAAACTCTTGGGAAAAATGCGCTTACTAATAATTACACAAAAAATTAATAA
>CAZRMW010000021.1:0-5471 GCA_964601305.1 uncultured Candidatus Saccharibacteria bacterium | reverse complement strand
CCCCTGAAAATCGCCCCGCACAGTGCTTTCGATAATCTCCGCTTCCTTTGGTGGGAAAAACACACTGTAAGGATCGTCTAAAGAAGAAACTAACCCTGCCATAGCTCCCCATATCATTTTTTGCTTATCTGTTTCTCCACCAGAAACATGCTTGTTTTCTATTATATTCCAGGTCTTCCAAAAAGAACCAAAATCATGTTCTTCTGAAATTGAAGTTATTGGGTCTTTTTTGTTTAAAATATTTGTAATCTTGTCTACTTCTGGCCTGTTGTTATACCCCAAATAAATCCCCAAAATAAAGAAGACTAAAATTAGTGCAAGTACACCACCAGATAAAAATGATTTTTTGAAAAAATTATTCACTATAATATATTATATGTTATAATATCAGAATGAATAAAACCATACAACACAACGGCGTTACTTGGATAAATTTGGTTTCTCCAAGCGCAAAAGAAATTAGTGAGCTTTCTGAAGAATACGATCTCCATCCCCTGGTTGCCGAAGAATTAACCAGCCTCACAATGAGATCTAAAGTAGATATATACTCAAACAACCTTTACTTTGTTTTGCACTTCCCTTCTGGAGAAGAAGTCTTAAATCGCGAAATAGATTTTGTAATGGGAAAAGATTTTTTGATCACTGTTCAGTATAGTCGGTTTGAAAGCCTGGAAAGAATATTAAAAAATGTATCCTCCAAAGAAGAAGTAAAAGAAAAGCTTCTCGGAGGAAAGCCCTCAGCCTTAATCTTCACAATACTAAAAGAACTCTATCAATCTGCTCTTCACAAAATAGATCAAATATATATAAAAACAAACAAAATCGAAGAAAAAATTTTTGATGGACACGAAAAAGAAAATGTAAAAAATATTTCTTTTCTCAAGCGAGACATATTAGATTTTCAAGGAGCTTTTTATCTTCACGACAATGTATTAGCCTCTTTCGAGCAAGCCTTTAAACAAGGTGAACACAAAGATTTTTTCGATCCAGATTTTGAAAACGAATTAAGTTCCCTTATTGGAGAAAACTCCCAAATTAAAAATCTCATTCAAAACATAAAAGAAACCATAGACACTCTCCACAGTACAAACGAGTCTCTGTTAACTACAAAAACCAATGGAGTAATGAAAACTCTTACCATTATGGCTTTTATTACTTTCCCTCTTATGCTTTTGTCTAGTGTTTTTGGAATGAATACAATTTCCACGCCGATAGTTGGCATAAAAGGAGATTTTTGGATAATTACCTTAGCTATGATAGGTGCCACATTTGGAATGTTTATGTTTTTTAAATCTAAAAAATGGCTATAAAGCTTTACAACTATTTATCAAAAGAAAAAGAAGAATTTCAACCACTTGAAAAAGTGGTTGGCTTGTATACATGTGGGCCAACAGTTTATGACAAAGTACACATCGGAAACCTTCGCTCTTATATATTTTTCGACATCCTAAAAAGGGTTCTTGAGCATAATGACTTAGAAGTAAACCATGTTATGAATATCACCGATGTAGACGACAAGATTATAAAAAAAATATCAGAAAAAAATAAATCTTTAGAAGAAATTACAACTCCAATTATAAAAGATTTTTATAATGATTTAGAAAAACTAAATATTAAAAAAGCTACTTATTTCCCCAAAGCTACTAAGCACATAGAAGAAATGATAGCTTTGATATCTATACTCCTAGACAAAGGCTTTGCCTACAAAAGCAAAGATAATTCTATTTATTTTGATATTTCTAAATTTAAAGAGTATGGCAAACTTTCTGGCTTAGATAAAGAAAACCTCAAACATGGAGCTCGTGTTAAAGGAGACGAATATGAAAAAGAAAATGTCGGAGATTTTGTTTTGTGGAAACCCACAACCACAAACGAACCAACCTGGGATGCGCCTTTTGGAAAAGGAAGGCCAGGATGGCACATAGAATGTTCAGCAATGAGTTCAAAATATTTAGGAAAAACTTTTGATATACATGCCGGGGGGGTAGATCTACTTTTCCCACATCACGAAAACGAAATTGCTCAATCGGAAAGCGCAAACGAAAAACCGTTTGCAAAATATTGGATAGAAGGGGGGCATCTTTTGGTAGACAACAAAAAAATGTCTAAATCTCTGGGCAATTTTTATACACTAGAAGACATAGAAGAAAAGAACTTCTCCCCTCTCACCTTTCGTTATTTAATGTTTAACACTCATTATAGAAACAAGTTGAACTTTACTTGGGAGTCCTTAGAGTCTGCACAAAAAGGACTAGATAATTTGAAAAGAAAAATTAAAAATTTAGAAGGAGAAATTGGGAAAATAAATATAGAATTTAAAAAAGAATTTATTGAAAAAATTAATAACGATCTTAATATTCCTCAAGCCATGGCAGTTTTACAAAAATTACTCAAATCAGACCTACCAGAAAAAGATAAATTAGCCACTGCAATAGATTTTGATAAAGTTTTAGGACTAAACCTAACTTCTTAATAAATTTTTATCCACCAATTCTCCCCAAACACCACACAAAACTGGCTTGAGCCAGTTTTGTTTTGTTTGGTAGAATATGAATAGATTAGTAATTTTTACGTGCTTATGAGCTAAGGCGAATCCTTTTCTAAATTATTATAATTTAGAAAAAGTAAAAATTAGCTAATCTGTTTATATTCGTAAACCATGCCAACAAGAACACCCCCATACAATCTAGACGCCGAAGTTTCAACATTAGGAGCCATACTAATGTCTCCCGATGCAGTAAAACAAGTAGTAGACATTATAGACTACGAAGATTTTTACGATGGAAAACACCAAACAATTTTTAAAGCAATTTTTGAGCTTTCAGAAGACGGTTCCCCTATAGACATCCTTTCTGTTTCAAACAAATTAAAAGAAAAAAAACAATTAGAAAAAATTGGTGGCCGCGCTTTTCTTACTGAGCTTGTAAACTCTGTCCCTTCTGCTTCAAGTGCCAAGTATTATGCAGAAATAATCCACAAAAACAAAATACTTCGAAATCTTATTGGTGCCTCCGAGTTTATTTCAGACCTTGGCTACAAAGAAAACGAAGATGTAGATTCACTTTTAGATTTAGCTCAGCAAAAAATATTTAAAATTGCAAAAGTTACCTCTCAAAAATTTACACACCTAAAAAGTATTTTAGGAGAAACTTGGGATCGTATAGACAAACTTCACAAATCTAAAGACGAACTTAGAGGCGTCCCAACAGGCTTTAAAGGATTAGATAACAAACTTGCTGGACTTCAAAAATCTGATCTTGTTATTTTAGCAGCCAGACCTTCTGTTGGTAAAACATCTTTGGCAATAGATATAGCCAAAAACGCCGCATGCAAGCACAACATACCAGTAGGCATATTTAGCTTAGAAATGGCCTCCCATCAAATAGCAGACAGACTTCTTTCTGCAGAAGCTCAAGTAGATGGTTGGAAAATTAGAAACGGAAAACTCTCTGCTGGAAGCGATGATTTTACAAGAATAAGCCAGGCACTAGAATCTCTATCCAAAGCACCTATTTTTATAGACGACGACCCATCTGCAAATGTTTTACAAATGCGCGCCAAAGCCCGTAGACTAAAAGCAGAACACGATATAGAACTTTTGGTGGTTGATTATTTACAACTTATGACACCACGCAAAGGGCTTGACAACCCAGTCCAACAAATGACAGAAAACTCTCGTTTCTTAAAATCTTTAGCGCGTGAACTAGACATACCCGTACTTGCCTTGTCGCAGCTTAGCCGTGCTGTAGAGCAACGCCATCCGCCAATCCCCCGCCTTTCCGACCTTAGAGATTCTGGGTCTATAGAGCAGGATGCCGACGTGGTAATGTTTATTTACAGAGAAGACAGATACAAAAGAGAAACGCCAAAGAAAAACATTGCAGAAATTTTTATAGAAAAACACAGAAACGGTCCTACTGGGAAAATAGATCTTTACTTCAACCCAGAAAGAACCACTTTTATGGATATAGAAAAAGGTATGGAAGAAGACATTATGCAGACACCAGAAACAGAAGTAGCAACAGAAGAAGAAGGAGTAGATTTTAAGTAAATAAATTTTGACCATTAAAACAATCAAATAATTAATTTCCACGACTTAGCGAAACGACCGCAAAAAATTAACAAAGCGAGTAGAAAAATTCAACTGTTTGAATCTGAGTTTATCGAAGATGAGTTTTGAATTTTTCGTAAAGCGAGCTGTTAATTTTTAAGGGTAGTGCGCGTTTAGTGGAAATTAGATTGTTTGATTGTTAAAGAATTTAGAAAAAGTACCTGCCCGCAATGCTACGCATAAGCGTTGTAGGTGGGAAAAATTCGTTTCTTTGTTGTCTTTGCAAAATATAAAAAATGACAAATCATACAATAAACAAACTAGCAGAATATTTCGAAAAACTTCCAGGCATTGGCCCTCGCCAAGCTCGGCGTTTTGTTTATGCACTTTTAAAAAAAGATATAGATTTTCTTAAAGATTTCTCTGCACTTATTTCTGAGCTCAAGCAAGAATTAAATATTTGCCCAGATTGCAATAAATTTTTTGAAACAAACACCGGCAACACAAAGTGTCTAATCTGCTCCAGTAAAAATAGAAACAAAAAGATTCTCCTTATAGTAGAAAAAGATTTAGATTCAAACAACATAGAAAAATCTGGCTCATATAATGGACTCTATTTTGTGCTTGGTGGCCTTATTCCAGGTATAGGCGCAGAGCTACCCAAAGAAGTAAAAGCAAAAGAACTTTATACCAGAGCAGAAAAACTTATATCCATAGAAAACTTAGAAGAAATAATTTTGGCTTTTAGTGCTACCCCCGAAGGAGAAAACACGACTATTTATATTACCAAAATATTAGAGCCCTTAAACACAAAAATAAGCCGACTTGGTCGTGGCTTATCTACGGGAACTGAGATTGAGTACGCAGATAGTGATACTCTCAAAAACGCTTTAGAAAGAAGGCGCGTCTAAAAATCAGCAATAAGAACCTCGGTATATGTTTGGCGATGCCCCTTTTTAGTGCTTTGCCTAGTTTTTGATTTGTACTTTATGTTTGTTATTTTTTTAGCTCTTTTTTCTGCTACCCACTCCGCTTTTATTTTTGCTCCAGCCAAATAAGGCTTACCAATTTTTACATCGTCGCCTTTTACTGTAAGTAAAACTTTATCAAAGTTTATTGTGTTTCCCTTCGCTGGTTTTGCTAATTTTTCTACCTTTATTTTGTCTCCACTCTTTACCAAATACTGCTTTCCTCCTGTTTCTATCACAGCAAAATTACCAGTTTCCTTGCCCGCCTCATTATGCGAAGCATTTTGGGCGGGTTTTTTAACTGGTTTTTTATCTATTATTTTTTTGTTGCTTGCCCCGCTCGGCGGGGTTTTCTTTATTTCAGCCATTGAGATATATTTTACATAAAACTAAAACAATTGCAATATTTTAAAACTCCAAAACTTTTTTAATTTTTTCCAAATCTTTTTCTT
>CAZRMW010000020.1:0-6696 GCA_964601305.1 uncultured Candidatus Saccharibacteria bacterium | reverse complement strand
ACATACTCCAAAGCATGCCCAACATGAGGCTGGGCATTTACATAAGGAATTGTAGTTGTTATATAAAATTTATTGGGTTTTTCTGGCATGTTTTTTTCTTGCAGAAATATCATCTGAAATCTCAACCAAAACTGTCGCTGTAGGAATAGCTAAAAGAATCCCAAAAAATCCACCAATGCTTCCACCCACTATAATAGACAAAATAACAAGCGTTGGGGGAACACCAACAATCTTACGAACAACCAATGGATAAATTAGATGGTTTTCAAACTGTTGAATAATTATAAATAAAACTAAAACAGCTAATCCAAGTGTAGGATTTTGCAAAAACGAAACCGCTATCGGAGGAATGGAAGCAAGTATCGGTCCAAAAACAGGAATAAGCTCAAAAGCCGCAGCCAACAGGGCAAATGTAAGAGCATATTCTACTCTAAGAATTGCCAACCCTAAAAATACAAGTACACCCACCAAAATACCAAGAAGAATTTGACCCTGTATCCAAAGACCGATTTTTTTTCTAGATCTTTTCCATAAATCTAAAATATAGCTTTCGTATTCTGCTGGAGTAACAATCCTTAAGAAATTTTCCAAACCATTTTTTTGAACAGAAAAATAAAAAGAAAGAACAATTATCAAAAGGAAGGAAACAGCGCCACCAAACATATCTGTGGCTACTTTGAAAAATCCAGCAGTAAATGCGCTAACTTTTTCTTGCAAACCAAGAATTAAATCTTTAAGTATTTCTGTAAAAGATCCATCAGCTATTGGAGACCATCCAACTACTTTTTGAATAAATACTGGATTTTCTAAAAACTGAGGTAATGAAACGGCAAAACTCCCAATTTCAGAGATAAAAGTAGGAACTACTAAATAAAAAATTGAACCAAAAACCAAGAAAGTTGTTGCATAAATAAACAGAATTGCTAAAGTCCGGGGAATTCTCTTTTTCTCAAACCAGTTTGCAGCAGGTTCAACAGCAGAAGCTATAACCACAGAAAACAAAACAACAGCAACAATATCTCTTATGAAATAAAGGCCGGTCAAAAGCAATATAAACAAAACCCCTTTTACAATAGTGGTTGTACTTATTTCTACTACCTGTTTTTGCGATTGTTTAATTGACATTAAAATTTTAATTTCTATTAAATTTTTACTAATTATCTTTAAGAATATCACCCAAAACAAAAAGTGCAAGCCAAACTTTGTCTTGCACTATGCTGGTTCTGAAAAAGCTCTGTTTTCATGAAGATAAAAGAAATGGCGTTTTCCATACAAAACTGCAGGCACCATTCTCAAAACTCCATCTTCAAATTCTGGCCAGTGAAGCAAAAAACATTTATCACACCAATAAGACCAAAACCACTTTATGGAAAAACTATCACTTGAACTCACCAAACTTAAAGACGCAACGCCTGTTTCAAAAACTACGTCTAAATCTACATCTCCACTACAAGTTAAATCAGAACATGGATATATATGGTAATTCATTTTCTCATCTCCTTCCAAGCAAAGTTATCTATCTATATAATACCACCCTATTTTAATTTTTCACAGAGATAATTATCGAGTTCTTTTATGTCAATTCTTTCTTGCTTCATGGTGTCTCTATCACGCACTGTTACAGCGCCATCCTCGAGAGTGGCGAAGTCCACAGTAACGCAAAACGGCGTACCAATTTCGTCTTGCCTTCTGTATCTTTTACCTATAGATTGCGTTTCGTCGTATTTGCAAACAAACCTGTCTTTTAATTTTTCAAAAATTTCTTTGGCAGGTTTTGCAAGCTCTTCTTTTTTAGATAGAGGAAGCACAGCAACTTTTACCGGAGCTAAATGTTTTGGAAATTTCATTACAACTCTAGTCTCGTCGTTTACTTCTTCCTCGGTATAAGCTTCAGAAAGAACAGCCAAAAACACTCTGCCAATTCCCATGGAAGTCTCCAAAATCCAAGGAATAAATTTGTTTCCATCTTCGTTGTACAATAAATCAACTCCAGAAAATTTTGAATGCTGTGTTAAATCATAATCAGTTCTATCATGAACACCTTCTATCTCGTCAAATCCATATGTTGGAAAATTATATTCAATATCCCAAGCGTCGCTAGCATAAAAAACTAAATTTTCGTGCTGCTTCCATCTTAAATTTTCTTCAGACAAACCAAGCTCTTTGTGCCAGCCTAATCTTTCTTGTTTTATTTCTTCGTACTTATCTTTGTTTTCTTTTGGTTTTATAAAGTATTGTGTATCTGCCTGTTCAAACTCCCTACACCTAAACAAAAACTTCCTTGGAGAAATTTCGTTTCTAAAAGCCTTGCCAATTTGAGCAATACCAAAAGGTATTTTAGGATGAAAAGAATCTATTACGTTTTTGTAATTTAAATAAATACCTTGACACGCTTCGCCAGGTAAATAAACTGGCTCAGAATTTTTATCTGCAAAATCTCCATAATTTGATTTAATAAGTAAGTTAAAATTTTTCACATCAGTAAAGTCTGTTTTGCCACATTTAGGGCACTTTATTTTGCCAGCGTTTTCTTTAAAAAGCTTGTTAAGCTCTTCTTCAGACATTTTCTCATCAGCAAATACGCCAACTCTAACCAATTCTTTATCTGCTCGCAGTCTAGTGTTGCAATTTTTACATTCCGCCATTGGGTCAGAAAAACCAGTTGTGTGTCCAGACGCCTCCCAAACCTTTGGGTGTCTAAACATTGCAGAGTCAACACCGTAGTAATCTTCTTTATCTTGCACAACTTTTTTCCACCAGAATTGTTTTATATTATTTAAAAGCTCTACTCCTAAAGGACCAAAATCGTATGCGCCCCCCAAACCACCATAAATTTCTGAACCAGGATAAACAAACCCCTTACGCTTCGCTAAGGAAATTATCTCTTCCATTGTTTTTTTTTCGTTTTTCATTTTTTATATTAAAAACAAAATCAAAACAATTTTTTACGTACTTATGAGCCCCGCCTTGCCGGCGAGGCAGGTAAGGCGAATCCTTTTCTAAATTCATCGATTAATTTAGAAAAAGTACCTGCCCGCAATGCTACGCATAAGCGTTGCAGGCGGGAAAGATTCCGTTTTGATTTTGTTTGTTTATTATCAATTAATCTATTCTACTATTAGTCCTTTTGCACTGTCAACTTTTGCCTCATTTATAGAATTTGTATACAAAACTCCCGACAAATCTCTAAGAATAAAACCTGTAAAATCATCCTCCGCCTCAAACGAGGCTCTTCCTGCTATTTCCGCCACATCTCCAATTTGACTTGTTGATGGGACAAAAGAAACCTGAAAAGCCATTTCTTTTTTAGGGTTTATAACTCCTGTAGCAGAATCAACTTTTTCAATTCTCCAAACAACTTCGTTTGTAGAAGAGTTGTGACTAACATTTTCAGAAGACGGGCTAACCGCACCGATCCATTTTATATAAGAAGGTAAAGAGGCTCTCACTACAACATCTGATATATCATTATAATAATTTGATAAAGACCAGACTACAGTATAAGTTGTAGCCTTACCAACTTCCGGTGGCAACGAGCCAGAATTAGAAAAAGGACCAGAAGAATATAAAAGTTGCGATTCCAATTCTGCTCTAGAAGCAATTCTCACTTCTTTTGTGGCAATACTTTTTACTAATTCTCTTTGCCCACTTGGCTTTGATTCGTACCCAGAAACTTCTGCTTCTAATATAAAACTAAAATTTTTATCTGACAAAGAAAAAACCGGAAAAACATCTTTAAAATATAAGGAAAATTTTGCAATCCCTGACTCGCCAGGAGATATTGAAGCAAGCTTTGGTAAACTTCCAGAATTCCAAATTATAGAATTATCGTAGCTTCTATAAAAACCATTGTTTACATTTATCGTTCTTTTATCTACTGCATCGCCCTTCACTGCCACCTTTATATTTGCATCTCTCATTACAGAAATTAAATTATTTTTCCAAGAAACAACAACATCTACTTTTTTATCTCCAAAAACAGAATCTGCTGTCTTGTTGTTTATAAGGAAACCAACATTAAAAAAAGATTTCCTAAGTACAACTGTCTCTGTTGTAGAATCCAAAACAACCAATTGCTCCTCTTCATTAAATGTTCCCAGTGTCGTCTTAAATGCTAACTCCATCAAATCTTGCCCCGACAAAACACCTGTTATTTGTAATTCTCTTTTTTCTTGTGGCATTAAATCTCCAATTTTCCATAAATTTTTACCACTTGCTGGCTCTAAGCTAGAATTTACAAACTTAAAACCAGGCGGATAATTCATTTCTAAATAAACATCCTTGAGCAAAGATTCACTATTTGAAACATATTCGACATTTAAAATGATTTCTTGTCCAGACTCCATTTCTTTTGGCAACTGCAAAGTAATGCCCACTGGAGAACGAGAAAGCTTAATAGATTGCTTCTCGGTTTTTGCAAAAATAGCGTTAGAATTTGCTACCCTGTATTCTAGAGTTATTTCTATTTCCTTATTTTCATCTTCTCCTCCAAGTATAAAAACGTCCACTTCTTCCTTAACAGTTTGATTGGAAGAAATTTTCCCCAACGACCTTCTTTCTTGCTCCAATTCCTGGCTTTCTGCATCTAAAGAACCTTTTGGATATTTAATTATCAAGTCAGCTAACTCTAATTCCACATCGTTATTGTTAGTAATAGAGACTCTCCATTTGTTTAATTCTCCAGAAGCAATTATGGACGGCCCTTCAATCGAAAGATCTATTTTTCTAGAAGAAATTATGTTTCCCCCAAGCCCTAAAATATCTCCAAACAAAAATAGCCAAACAAAAAAAAGTACTACAAGAGTACCTCCAACACCAAACAACCAAAAAAATAAAGTTTTTTTGCTTTTTCTGGAAAATTCAAGTATTTCTCTTAGATTTCCCTGCTTACCCCTCTCGGCAGAAGTTTCCTTGCCCTCAACCTCTTCTTTCTTCCAAAACGAACTTGGCTCACCGTTTTTTGTAGAGGTAAACTCTTCTCTCTCTAGCCTGTCTCCAAAAGGTGCGTCCTTTTTATACAAACTCTTTTTTAATTTTTCTAAACCATCATTTGCCATATTCAGTAGTATTCAAATAATTATAGCATAAAATTTTTGAGAATTATAAATGACTCCTGGCAACAGATCTATCTATTACACTACCCAAAAAGCTTTTTCTTTTGTCGACAAAATCTAAAGAAACATTCTCCCATTTAATGCTATTGTCCAAATATCCTAAAAAATACAAAATTCTAAGTTTTATTAATATTTCCGCACTACTCAATTCTTTTTCACCCAAATCTTTGTTTTCTAAAAACAACAAAAATTTGGATAGTCTGTCCCATAAATTTATATCTACTTGCTCACCCTGTATTAGTCTGTCTAAAAATAAAAACACTGAAGATATGTATTTAATTTTAAGTGCATCTTTTCTGATATTTCCAAATATATTTTTTTCCTCTACATCTATAAGTCTCCAATTATTACCAAAAGTACCCACAAAAGAAAATTTGCAAAAAGAAAACCCCGAAAGGCTATACCTCAACTTAGACTTTAGATGGCGCACACCCTGTGCTTTTGCTATAAGTTTACCAAAATCTTTTGTAAAAATAGAAAAAACTTGGTCAGCTTCACCCACATTAAATTTTTTAAGTATTATTCCTTCAGTAGTGTAAATATTTCTTGCCACAATAAAAATTCAAAACGAAAAACGAAAAATGCAAAATAATTACTTCTTAATCTCCAACTCCAAGACAAAACCATCTAATTTTAATTTCTTTCCATCTTCTGCCTTTGAGAATTCTATTTCTTTTGTAGTAGTACTTTTTTTAATTTCGCTCTCAAATTTTTCCACAAAACTTTTTCCACTCCCATCCGTATCTACTACAAGTTTTATTTCTTGGTCTGGAGTAAGACCAGCTTTTTTCCGCATACCCTGAACAAAACGAGTAAATTCTCTCACCATCCCCTCTTCTCTTAGCTCTTCTGTAAGCTCTGTGTTTAACTCCATTTCTTCTTTTATATCAGCATTAAAAACTACTTTTTTAACATTCACTTCGTCTTTTATAAGTTGTATCAATTCTTTTTGCTCACTAATTCTTAATTCTTTATTCTTTATTCTTAATTCTGCAAGCGGTTGTCGAACTTTAAAACCTGCCTTTAATCTCAAATCCAGAGCTTGAGTAATGATACTTCTAACTTTTACCATATCTTCCAAAAGTTTTTCGTCTATTAAATCTTCTTCGGCTAATGGCCATTCTTCTAGATGAACAGATCTTTTTTCTTTGCTTAATTCTTTATACAAACTATCTGCAACAAAAGGAGCAAAAGGAGCAATAAGCTTACTAATACTTACAAGCACCCACCCTAAAGTTTTTTGAGCTTGCTCTTTGTCTTCGTCGTCATTTTTAAATCTATCTCTTGAACGCCTTACATACCATTGAGACAAATCCATAACAAAATCGTCTATCTTTCTTGAACTAGTTGTAATGTCGTATTTCTCCAGCCCCTCCGTAGCCTCACGAATTAATAAATTTAATTTAGACATTATCCATTTATCCAAAATATTTTCTGATAGCTGGTAACTGTCTACCAACAAATCATCACTAGACATTTTATAAAAAGCTAAAACATTTAGCAGTGTCATAAAAACACGCTTTGTTTTTTTCAAATCGTTTTCGTCAAAAAGTACTGGGTCTCCGGGTTGATTTACTGTATA
>CAZRMW010000019.1:0-6845 GCA_964601305.1 uncultured Candidatus Saccharibacteria bacterium | reverse complement strand
GATTTTAATACCATTGGAATAATCAGTGCTAGGGGGTGTCCAAATATCTGTACTTTTTGCTGCAATGCTGCTTATGGTAAGTGTAGTTTGCGTCTTAGAGATCCGAAAGATTTTGTAGATGAAATAGAATTTTTAAATAAAAAATATGGTTTCGAGGCTTTTAATATTTGGGACGATACTTTAACTATCTCAAAAAGCCATGTGTCAGAGATTTGCAATGAAATAATAGATAGAGGGCTAGATATAAAATGGTATTCTAGAGCCAGAGTAAACACTGTAGATGAAGAATTAATAGATCTTATGAAAAAAGCTGGGTGTATAAGAATAAGTTTTGGCATTGAATCTGGAAGCTCCAAAATTTTAAAAGAAATAAAGAAAAATATTACTATAGACCAAGCCAGAAAGGTGGTAAAAATTTGTTCAGACAAAGAGTTAATCACGAGTTTAAATTTTATAGTAAATTTACCAGAAGAAACAATGGAAGACTTAAAAATGACGGCTGATTTAATGAAAGAGTTTAATCAACTTACAAATGTAAGTACCAGCTATGGCTTTGCTTTAATTTATCCAGGCACAGAAATGGAGACTTACGCAAAAGAAAAAGAAATTTTACCAAAGGATTTTTCTTGGAACAGTTTTTACAAAGGAGAAAAATCAAAAATAACTGGCGAAGATCCAAGCGTGCCATATATGGAGTGGGAAGGGAAGGAGCTAGAAAAAGTAAAATCCTTTATGGTAAAAAATTTAGGGAATAGAAAAAATTTTGTAAGCAGAGTTTGGAAGAAGATTAAAAAAACAAGAAACTTCAGCGACCTAAAACTATTTATAAAGACTGGTATAAATTATCTAAAATAACACTCCAACATTCTCAAGAATGTGAGAGTGTGCTAAAGTGAGAAGATATGAAAAATGCAAAACAAATGGAAAGAAATTTTAAAGGGATAGCCAATCATAGGCGAATTGATATTTTGTTGCTTGTTTCTAAAAACGAAGGTGTTTCAGTGGAACAAATTGCTGAAAGACTTAATTGTAATATGAAGACTATTTCGGAACACATTAGGCGGCTCGTACATGCGGGGCTTTTAAACAAAAATTATCAAGGCAGAAAGGTAATTCATTCTTTGTCGCCTTATGGGAAATTTTTTATAAAATTTATTATAACATTCCAACATTCTTAAGAATGTTGGAATGTTAATGTAAAGCAATATGTGTGGGATAAGTGGGTTTAATTTTGGAGATGAAAAACTAATAAAGCAGATGAACGATGTTGTGAGTCATCGTGGGCCGGATCAAGACAGTTTTTGGGTGGATGATAACATTTCTTTGGGGCACGCCAGGCTCTCTATTATAGATCTTTCGGAAAAAGGGAAGCAACCCATGTTTAATGAAGATAAAAATTTAGCACTGGTTTTAAATGGAGAAATTTATAACTATAAGGAGTTAAAAAAAGAGCTTGAAGAAAAAGGGCATGAGTTTTATTCTAAATCAGATAGTGAGGTGGTACTTCATTTGTTTGAAGAAAAAGGTGAGGAGTGTGTAAAAGAATTAGACGGTATTTTTGCCTTTGCTATTTATGATATTAAAAATAAATCATTATTTTTAGCTCGAGATCATTTGGGTGTGAAGCCTCTATATTATTTTCAAGATTCAGAAAAATTAATATTTTCTTCAGAAATAAAAGCGATTTTAAAACATGATGTAAAAAAAGAAATTAATCAAGATTCTTTTAGTAGCTATTTTCATTTGCTTTATCCTTTGGTGCCAAAAACTATTTATAAAAATATTTTTAAAATTCCTCCTGCACATTGTTTAACTTACAAAAATAAAAATTTGAAAATAGAAAGGTATTGGAGGTCTAGTTTTTCAGAAAAGGTTTATAGAAAAAAGGAAATAAAAAAACAACTCAAAAAACTAACGGAGAACGCTGTAAAAAAACAAATGATTTCTGATAGGCCGCTGGGAGTTTTTTTAAGTGGCGGTGTTGATTCTACAGTAGTAGCTTCTATTGCTCAAAAACAAAGTGCAGAAAAACTAAAAACTTTTTCTGTGGGCTTTGATATAAAAGAAGAGGAGAGCAAATTCAATTTTGATTTTGAAATGGCTAGAAGGGTGAGTAAAGATTTAGACACAGATCATCACGAGCTAATGATTAGTGCCAAAGATGTATTAAAGACTCTAGAAAAGGTTGCTTGGCACATGGATGAACCAATTTCAAATCATACTCAACCAATTACTTATCTTCTTGCGGAGTTTGCGAAAAAAGAGGTGGTGGTAGTTTTAGGAGGTGATGGTGGTGATGAAATTTTTGCAGGTTATCCAAGATATAAATACAACCTTCTTTTAGACTGGTATCAAAAATTTCCACAAATTTTTAGAAAAAAATTTTTAAACAAAGCGATCGAGACAATTAGAAAAAAGGGTGAATTGTCTAAAAAGCTTTCTACACCAAAAGGAATAGAGAGATATTTTATTTTTATGTCTCAAAAAGATGAATTTTTGAAAAAAGTTGTAAGACCAAAGTATCTAAACAATAAAAATTATATAAAAAAATTAGAAGATTTGTACCCCAACGCACAAGAAGTAGACTCAAACGAACTTATGATGCTTATGGATCTTGAAAATTGGCTTCCAGAAGAGTCTTTAATGAGAAGCGACAAAATGACTATGGCACATGGCTTGGAAGAAAGGGTTCCTTTATTAGATAAAGATTTAGTAGAGTTTGCTTTAAAAATTCCTACTAGATATAAAATAAATTTTAAATATACCAAGAAAATTTTTAAAGAATCTATGGGAGAATACCTTCCGAGTTATGTGGCAAACGCACCGAAGAGGGGATGGTTTTCTCCGATGGCAAAATGGCTTAGGGGGGATCTTAAAGATTTTGCTTATGAGGTGCTGTCTGAGGGCTACTGTCCAGAGACAAAAGAATTTTTTGATTTTAAAGCTCTGGAAAAAGTTTTAGACGAGCATATTTCTAAAGAAAAATACAATTTAACACTTGTTTGGTCTATAATGAGCTTTCAGATGTGGTATAAGAATTATATGTGCTAATATAAAAATAAGATGAAAATATTTAAAAAACCTATATTTTACATAGTTTTGTTTGCTTTTTTAATAAGGCTTTCGGGGCTGTTTTTTGGTTTACCACAAGCCGATGTGTTTGGCGATGAAATTGTACATACCATCATAGCTTTCAAAATTTTAGACGCCAAAAGTTTAATTCTTCCTTTTGAGTTTAAGCATTATTTACCACCTCTTTATAGTTATATGCTCATTCCTGTTTATGGGCTTATTGGAGTTTTGGGAATGGCTTTTAACTTTTTTTCTGGCATAGAAGGGTTTACAGAGTTTGTAATTCTATATAGAGAATGGTTTTTGGCACCGAGTAGAATTTTGTCTGCTGTGTTTGGAGCAGGAACAGTATATTTGATTTATTTATTTGCTAAAAAACTTTTTAGTGAAAAAGTTGCAATACTTTCGGCTTTTCTTTTGGCGGTAAATTTTTTGCATGTTCATGAATCGCAAATAGGACACATATGGTCGCCGATAGTATTTTTTATAGTTTTGTCTGTTTATGGTTTTTATCGCTTGTATTTAACTGGAGAAAGAAAGTGGTATATAGTTTCTATTTTAGGGATTGGGCTTGGCTATGCTATGGGGCAAATTGGTATAATTTTTTACCCATTCTTTTTGTTGGCTCATTATCTTTATGTTAGAAAAAGCCTGCCCGACAACAAGGCGGGAAATACAAAGTTTTTGTCTAAAAATTTTGTAGAAGCGAATATTTGGCTTATAGCAATAATAATTTTATTTACAGTTTTAAATTTTTATACTGTCTATAAACATTTTTATGATGTAGCTTTAGCGTTTTTTAAATTTTTAAATTTAAATTTTGATTATTTGCCCGAACTTTCGTGGGTTTATCCAGAAAGGGTTGAAAATTTTTCAATCAGTGGCAACTGGATTTTTATAACCAAAACTCTTTTTTATAATTTTCCTGTTATTTTTATTTTTTCTATTCTCGGTGCCTTTGCTCTTTTTAAAAAATTAAAACTAGATTTTAGAAATATTTTGATTTTTTGTCTACCGATTTTTACTCTTATTATTTTTTCTTTTATTTTTTATAGCTTTCTTTGTAGATATACTTTGCCAGTCATTCCTTTTATGATTATTTCTGCCTCTTATGCCATTTTTTGGATATATGAAAAATTTAATAAAAAAATTATTTTATTTTTTCTATTATTTTTAATTTCTTTGTACTCTGTTTTGGCGAGCGGGCTTTATTCTTATAAATTATTGAAGCCATATACGGTTAGTATGGCAGTAGAATGGGTTTATAAAAATGTATCATCTGAGAGCAGAGTGCTTTCTGATATTTATATAAATAGCAACAAAGAAAGTATAGAATTTTTGAAAGAAAACAATATGTTTAATTGGGTAGACACCAGAAAAAAATATCTTTCAGATATGAAAGACGAGCGTTACCCAGAACCAAGTTATTTTGTTATAGATACAAATCTTACAGACCCTCTTTCTTTGCCTGAAGGAGAGAGGCAAGTTGATTATGCTTTGATATCTTTTTATAAAAAAGAAGGCAAAGAGGAAGAAAACAAAAAAATGAAATTTTTGGACGCTTTTGGTGATAGAGAAAAAATGATTTCTTTCTATCCCAAGATAGAGAAAAAATACATAGAGAGCTTGATAAACGTGACTCCACATTTTTTCTTAAAAAATATTTGGGGACTGAAATACATAGGTCCAAATGTTGAGATATATAAATTTAACAATGACAAGTAAAGAAAAAATAGAAGACAAATATTGGGGAGAGTTTTCGGAGAACGACCTAGATAGAATTATAAATTTTTATAAAGAGGGAAAAGAAAAAGAAGCAAGGGAACTAATAAAATCTTTAGACAGAGAAGATTTCATTTTTGGCATGGCACGAAGTGATTTTTTGTATTACATACCTCTAAATAAAGAAAGCAAAGTGTTGGATGTGGGCTGTGGGCTTGGTGTTCATTCTTTTAATGCGGCTAGATTTGCTGGAGAGGTTTGGGGATGTGATTTATCTAAAAAAAGAGTAGAGTTTTGTGAGGAAAGAAGAAAGACGGAAAATATTTCTAATATCAATTTTTTTCATTCTGACATAGAAAATCTTTCTTTCGCTGAAAATACTTTTGACGCAATTTTGTTAAATGGTGTTTTGGAGTGGCTTGGAGAAAAAAACAAAAACAAAAGTCCACGAGAAGACCAACTTGAAGACTTAAAAAAATTAAGAAAATTGTTAAAGCCAGGAGGAACTTTGTATATAGGTATAGAAAATAGATTTGCGATATCTTATCTATTTAAAGCATTAGATCACAACCGTTTAAAGTACACGTCTTTTATGCCGCGGACACTAGCAAACATGGTTAGTAAAATAAAGAGAGGTAAACCATACAGAACATACACATATTCAAAAAAAGGATACGAAAAACTGCTTAAAGAAGCTGGGTTTAATAAGGAGGCAGATGTTTACATAGCGCATCCAGGGTATAATTATCCAAGGTTTCTTATTCCTTTTAAAGATAGGGGTGCACTAAAATTTATTTTAAATTCTATGAGCATAGATAAAGGAACCACAGGAAAGCTGGCTAGAGTTTTTATAAAAATTCCGTTTTTGGGCAATTTTATTAAACACTTCTTTTATGCTTTTAATATTTTTGTAAAAAAATAATGATCCCGTACGAAATTTTAGACTTTTAATATATATCTTAGTGTGAAAAAATGAAAAATATGAATTATCAAATTATTAGAATAACAAACGAGAATCTTTGATTCTCTATTTCGTACGGGATGATAGATAAAATAACAGAGTTAATAAAAGAAAACTTGAAACCTGGAGGAGAAATTACTTTGTCTAAATTTCATCATGGTGATGCCAAGAAAGACAGTAAGGTTTTATTTTTAGCGAATTGTCGTAGTAAGCCTCTTTGTATCGTAAAAATAGCAAGAGATTTTTTAGCAAACGAAAAACTTAAAAAAGAAAGAAGTTTTCAGGAAAAGTTTTCCAAGGTTGGAAAATTTTTATCTCCAAAAATTTATTTTGACGGAGAAATAGGTGGCTTATATTTCTATGCGGAAGAAGTTGTAAAAGGCGTACCTTTCTCACAAAAAAGGGCACACAAAAAAGAAAAAGAGGTTGTAAAAATGATAAGCAGATTTTCTCATGATGGTGAAATTTCTGTAAAAAAATTATATAAAATATTTTCACAGAATTCTCCCAAAAACAATACAGAGATAGATTTTTTACTTAAAGATTTAGGGAAAAAAGAAATAACGCTTAAAAAAGGATTTAGCCACGGTGATTTAACTCGGAAAAATATAATCGAGGGGAAAAAGGACCTTTATTTAATAGATTGGGATCGAGGAAATCATAGGCCACTATGGCTTATTGATGCTGTGCATTTTATGGTTAGTTTGAGAAATATAAAAGACAAAGAAAAATGGAACAAAAAAGTGTCTCCTGTCCTTAGTGAATATACAGGAGTAGGTGGGGAAGAATTAGATGCTTTATATATCGTAGAAACTTTGTTTGAGATATTTTGTAAAAAATACCCAGATAAATATAAAGCTATCGTAAAAGAGATGCGTCAATTATAAAATCAAAAATTTTGTATGGATAAAAAACTGATTTATATAGCAAATATGCGTTTTCCTAATGAGAGACCTCACGGGACCCAAATAGTAGAAACGTGCGAAGCTTTAAAAAAATGTGGTGTTTATGTTGAGCTTTGGACGGCTGCTCGAAAGGGAAGTCGATCTATAAGTTTAGATAAAGCATTTGGCTTTTTTGATGTAAAAAA
>CAZRMW010000018.1:1202-7308 GCA_964601305.1 uncultured Candidatus Saccharibacteria bacterium | reverse complement strand
AGTATTTATGCTGGGGCTGGCGGGGAAGATGCAGAAGATTGGGCCAAGATGCTTTTTGAAATGTACTTTAAATTTGCTGAAAAGAAAAATTGGAGCTCTAAAATTTTACATGAACATAGAAACGACCATGGCGGTCTTCGAAATATTACTTTTGAACTTTCTGGGAAGGGGGTTTACGGAGAACTAAAAAATGAAAACGGAGTTCACCGTCTTGTGAGAATTTCTCCTTTTTCTGCAAAAAAACTTCGCCACACTTCTTTTGCTTTAGTGGAGGTAATGCCGAAATTTGTGGAAGATATAGAGGTGCAGCTGAAGCCAGAAGATTTGGAAATAGATTTTGCTAGGTCGTCTGGTCCCGGTGGGCAAAATGTAAATAAAAGAGAAACTGCAGTAAGGATAAAACATATTCCTACGAGCATTTCGGTGCATGTAGAATCAGAAAGAACTCAGCAAAGGAACAGGGAGACTGCAATGAATCTTATAAAAGCGAAGCTTTTTAGTCTGTATAAGAGGCACAAAAAAGAAGAAATAGAAGAAATGAAAATGACTAAAAAAGTGGAGCCAGAGTGGGGGAATCAAATAAGATCTTATGTTCTTCATCCATACAAAATGGTAAAAGACCATAGAATAGATTTAGAAATAAACGATGTAGAGGGTGTGCTTGATGGGGAGCTAGGACCATTTGTAAATATTGAAAAGGGCGCCGATAGAGGGTAGAATGTGGAAAGAGTTACTCCGACGCTTTGGTCGGAGTGCTCAAAAATTATATTCATTTTATTCATTAATTTTTGGCATGATATATTTCGATAAGGTATCTAAAATATACTCAGATACATCAGTAGCCCTAGAAGATGTGAGTTTTGCTATAGATCAAGGAGAATTTGTTTCTATTGTGGGACAATCCGGAGCAGGTAAAACCACACTGCTTAAACTGTTTTTGGCTGAAGAAAAACCTACCTCTGGTAATATTTTTTTAGGGTCTTTGGATGTTCATACTTTATCTAAAAAAGATGTTTATAGGTTGCGTAAAAAAGTAGGGGTAGTTTTTCAAGATTTTAGACTTTTACCCACGAAAACGGCTTATGAAAATGTGGCTTTTGCTATGGAAGTTGCAGGAAATTCGGAAGAAGAAATAAGAGAAAATGTGCCTCAAGTTTTGGAGGTAGTGGGACTACTTGAAAAAAGTTTTCATTTTCCAAACGAGCTTTCTGGTGGAGAGAGGCAGAGAATTGCAATTGCCAGAGCGATTATAAATAGACCCGATGTAATAATTGCAGACGAGCCAACGGGAAACTTAGACCCCCTAAACGCTAGAGAGGTAATAGAGCTTTTAAAAAAGATAAACGATTTAGATACAACCGTAATTTTAACAACACACAATAAAGATATAATAAATTCTTTAGGAAAAAGAGTTGTCACTTTGGAAAATGGCAAGGTTGCGCGCGATGATAAAAAAGGTAAATATGTATTGTGAGTTGGCTAAAATTTTTGAGTTTTTAACGAAAAAAATTTTATAGCCAAACCAATACCCCGCCCCTTTTGCAGAGGACGGCGGGAAAGTAAAATTGTAAAATTATTTTTCAAAAGATAAATTATAAATAATAGTAGAATAAAGGGGCGGGGTGATTATTTTTATGGTCATTACATTCCCTAAAAATCTATCATGATTTGGATAAATATAAGAAGAATTATAAAAGCAGGTTTTGTAAATTTTTGCAGAAATAGCTGGGTGTCGGTGGCTACTGTTTTGATAATGGTTATCGCACTTTCTATTATTGGTTCACTTGTTTTTGGCAAAGCTATTCTTCTTTCTGTTTTAGATCAATTAGAAGACAAGGTAGATATAACAGTTTATTTTAAAACAGATGCTAATGAGGGAGATGTGGTTTCTTTGCAAGATTATTTATCTAAAATAGATGAGGTAAAAAAGATAGATTATGTATCTAAAGAAAATGCGCTTATTGCTTTTAGAGACAGACACGAAGAAAATAATCTAATCATTCAATCTTTAGATGAGCTCGGGGAGAATCCCCTAGGAGCAAGTTTAAATATAAAAGCCAAAAATCCAGAGCAATACGAAAGCATAGTGAAGTTTTTGGAAGCTGGAGTGTTTTCTTCTGTGGACAAAATAAACTATAAACAAAACAAAGTGGTAATAGATAAGTTGGCTAATATTTTAGAATCATCCAAAACACTTGGTACGGGGCTTAGTTTGGTTTTTGCTATAATTGCTCTGTTGGTGACTTTTAATACAATAAGAATGGCTATTTATACAAATCAGGAAGAGATAAAAATAATGCGACTTGTTGGAGCTTCAAATAAATATATAAGAGCGCCATTTGTGGTAGAAGGGGCGCTTTATGGCATACTTTCCACAATTATTACTATGGCATTTTTCTATCCGCTTACATTTTGGTTAGGTCCTTTGTCTGAAAGGTTTTTTGGGGGTATAAATATATTTCACTATTATCTTACAAACTTTTTTCAATTGTTTTTTATTCTTCTTGTTGTTGGAGTGGTTTTGGGAACGGCTTCTAGTTGGGTAGCTACAAGGAGATATTTGAGGGTTTAAAAGTATATTTTTCTTTACTAACAAAGACTACACCGCTATACTAGTGGTGTAGTTTTGTTTTTGCCAGGCTTGCCTGGTAGAATTGCCAGGTCGTCTAGTGGTAGGACACATGCCTCTGGAGCATGTTACCGGGGTTCGAATCCCTGCCTGGCAGCCACGTAAAATTCGCTCGCAGGCTCGCTCATCACGTGGCGAGCCGAGACGAATATTTTACGTGAGCCACGAGGCGAGCGCTAGCGAGTTTTTCGTGGCTAATAGTGTTTACTATGTACTCAGTATATTTATTAGAAAACCAAAGCGATAAAAGTTGGTATATTGGATTTACGTCTGATTTAAAAAGGAGGGTAAAAGAACACAACAGCAAACAAGGCGGAAGAACCACTAGAATAAAAAAGGGTAAATGGAAATTGGTATACGCCGAAGCTTATACCAACAAGGAAGATGCTATTGGTAGAGAAAAATTTCTAAAAAGTGGTTCTGGTTATAGATATTTAAAAAAACAATTAAGAAATTACTTAGGATAGAGGGAAACAGGACTCGAAGTGGTTTTGGTAATTTGATAAGATAATTTTATGGGTTATGCATCAAGAGCAGGAGAAAAATTAGAACACGCATTAAAAACTTTCAAGATAGATGTGAATGATTTTGTTTGTGCTGATTTTGGCTCAAGCCACGGTGGGTTCGTAGATTGTCTATTACAATTTGGAGCTAAAAAAATTTATGCAGTTGAAACTGGGTATGGTGTTCTTGATTGGAATTTGCGAAATGATGAGAGGGTGGTTGTTATGGAAAGAAAAAATGCAATGCACGTTGAGCTTCCAGAAAAAGCAGATCTTATCTCTATTGATACAGGATGGACTAAACTAGACAAAGTTATACCCAATGCATTAAAAAATCTTAAAGAAAATGGGCATATTATAGCTTTGGTTAAACCACACTATGAAGCTGAACCAAAAATGTTACGAAAAGGCAAATTGTTAGATGAGTTTGTTCCAGAGATATTGGAAACTGTAAAAGAAAGACTAGAGAAATTAGAAATAGAGGTTGTTGAATCAACAGAATCTCCGCTAGTTGGCACAAAAGGAAAAAACAGAGAATTTTTATTTTACGTAAAACCTAACTTCGAATAACCCCATGATTAGGTTCAAAGTTGAAATTTAAGCACAAACTGTACTTTCCTTCAATCTTAACTCTTTTATAAAAAGTAGTTTAGAATAAAGATTATTCATATATTCTGTGTCGGAGAATATGGTTCGAATAACTTCAAGATACGGCAGCATTATTGACAAATTTTTATTATAATAATATTATAATACTATGGTACAAAAAGTTTTAAAAGTTGGCAGCTCTGCTGCTGTAACAATTCCTAAAAAATCTCTAGAAAAACTAGGGCTTAAAATTGGTGATCGTATTAATGTTGATGTGAATGAGAAAAAACAAACAGTTTCATTCAAACCTGTGGTTAGTCTTTCTAAAAATGATTTAAAAATTGCTAATTTGACCATGGACTTTATAAATAGATATCGTCAAGATCTAGAAAGTTTAGCAAAGAAATAATTGTGAATTATTTAACGGGGAAGCAAATTCTCTTAATACATTCAATAATAGTCAATGAGACTGGAGGTATTCATGGTGTTAGAAATAATCATACAGTTTTAAGTTTGGAAGATTTGCCTAGACAGGAGGTTTTTGGAAAGGAATTATATGAAGGGTTGTTTTTAAAAGCCTCTGTTTATGTTCAGAAGATTATATTTGAACATCCATTTTCAGATGGAAATAAACGTAGTGCTATGGTTTGCGCTTCTGTTTTTCTTGAGAATAATGGGTATAAAATTGTTGCCAAAAAAGGAGATGTAGAAAATTTTGCTTTGGAAGTCGTAAACAAAAAACTTGAAGTAAAAGAAATAGCCAAGTGGCTAAAAAGTAATTCTAAGAAAATTATTTATAATTAATTTAAAAATATTTTTATGAAAGAAGAAAATATACCAAAAGAAGTTCCTGAGGTCGTATTTAAAATGTGCACATGGGAAGGCAAGATACAAACTTGCGGTGGCAAGATAGATTGGAAAGACATTGCTACTGATGAAATTTTTAAAGATAAAAAAGTAGTAGTTTTCGCTCTTCCGGGGGCTTTTACACCCACTTGTTCATCTACTCATTTGCCAGGCTACGAAGCAAAATATAATGAGTTTAAAGAGTTGGGGGTAGACGAGATAATTTGTATTAGTGTAAACGATCCTTTTGTAATGTTTCAGTGGGGAAAAGATGAAGGTGTAGAAAAAGTAAAACTTGTGCCAGATGGCTCAGGAGAGTTTACAGAGAAAATAGGCATGCTTGTAAAAAAAGATAATCTTGGATTTGGCGACAGGTCTTGGAGGTATAGTATGTATGTTGAAGATGGAGAAATAAAGAAAACTTTTATAGAGCCAGGATTTTCAGACAATTGTCCAGACGATCCATTTGAAGTGAGCGACGCTAATACAATGCTTGAGTATTTGAGGAAGAAATAATGGCATTTGTAGATGAATTAAAAATATATGTGAAAGCTGGCGATGGAGGTGACGGCGTTGTTCGTTGGCGCCATGAAAAAGAAAAAGAATTAGGTGGCCCTTCTGGTGGGAATGGTGGACGCGGAGGTAGTGTTTATGCGTGCGCAGTTAGAAATGTACACCTGCTTTCCAAATATCGCGCAAAGAAAAAATTTATTGCAGAGCATGGAGAGGAAGGAAAAAGAGATAGTTTAGAAGGAGCCAATGGAAAAGATTTGGAAATCGATTTTCCCGTCGGGTCTATAATAACTAATCTTAAAACCAACGAAAAAATTTCACTTCAAAAAGATAGAGAAAAAGTGTTAATGCTTAAAGGTGGTTTTGGTGGGCGAGGTAATGAGTCGTTTAAAAGTTCAACCAATCAGAGTCCAACGGAGTCTACTCCTGGTAAGAAAGGTGAAGAGGCAGAATTTTTTGTTGAGGTAGAGCTTGTTGCAGATATCGGGCTTATTGGTTTTCCCAATGCCGGGAAAACGACTTTGCTAAATGAGCTTACACAGGCCAAGGGGCGAGTGGGGGATTATCCATTTACTACGCTTGAGCCAAATCTTGGAGAATTTTATGGATATATTATTTCAGATATTCCTGGCTTAATAGAAGGTGCATCGAGTGGAAAGGGGCTTGGGCATAAATTTTTGCGACATGTGAGGCGAACAAAAATGCTTGTTCATTTAATTTCACTTGAAAGTGAAAATCCAATTGAAGATTATAAAACAATACGCAAAGAACTTGAACAATATGGCTATGATCTTTCAGAAAAAAAGGAAATAATACTGCTCACAAAGACAGATGTAATTGACAACCCTACTTATATCAAAAAAATTGTCGACAAATTTCAAAAATATTCTGACACAGTTCTTGTAGTGTCTTTTTACGACGATGAAGAGATTAAAAAGCTCCAAAAAGTTCTTTTAGAAAAAGTAAAAGAGCTATGATATACTTTGAATATGGAAAATAAAATAGACTTAAAATCAAAAATTCGTGA
>CAZRMW010000018.1:0-1102 GCA_964601305.1 uncultured Candidatus Saccharibacteria bacterium | reverse complement strand
ATAGGCGTAATAGGCGGTAGTGGGTTAGACGATCCAGAGATTTTGAAAGACTCTAAAGAAACAGAAATAGAAACTCCTTTTGGAAAACCATCGAGCAAATTAACCACTGGCCAAATTGAAGGCACGGATGTTGTTGTTTTGGCGCGCCATCGAAAAGACCATAGCATAATGCCTACTAAAGTAAATTTTCGAGCAAATATTTGGGCGCTTAAAGAGATTGGTTGTACTCATATTTTGACTACCACTGCTTGTGGGTCTTTGCGAGAAAAAATAAAACCTAGAGACTTGGTTTTTTTAGATCAGTTTATAGATTTTACTAAGCATCGTATACTTACTTTTTATGAAGACAAAGTTATTCATACTCCAATGGCAGATCCATTTTGTGAGGAATTGAGAGGTGTACTTGCGGAGTCTGCCGAAAATTTGGGTATTTCTTTTCACAGTAGTGGCACGATGATAACGATCGAGGGTCCAAGGTTTTCGACGCGAGCGGAGAGTCACATGTTTAGAGGATTTGGCGCAGACACTATAAATATGTCTACTGTGCCGGAAGTAATTTTGGCGAGAGAACTTGGCTTGTGCTACGCAAGTATTGCTATGGCCACGGACTATGATTGTTGGAAGGAAAACGAAGAAGCGGTAACTTGGGAAATGATTTTGGAAGTAATGAAAGATAATTCTGAAAATGTAAAAAAACTTTTAATCGACGCAATACCCAAAATTAAGAATAAGGAAAATTGTTGCTAAAGCGGTGTCTGTGGACACCGTTTTTTTGTTTGACTTTTTTTAAAAAAGCTGGTATAAATCTATAAATTGGTGAAATTTGAAAACTTGAGAGGAGGTGGAAATGAAATCTAAAATATTAAGAATTCTTGGGTTTTTGTTGTGTTTGTTGGTTATTATATTTATGTATTTTTTGATAAACGGAAGTGTTTCAAGCTGGCTTAGTCAACTTTCATCCTTTTGGAAAATTATTTATGGTTTCGATATTTTTGCTGGTATATTTTTTGCTGGTAATATTGGCGTCGTTTTGGCTTGCGATGGTGGTTTTTTCCCAGACGATAGGCCAACAAAAAGACCCCTGTAAGGGGTCTTTTATTTT
>CAZRMW010000017.1:0-8172 GCA_964601305.1 uncultured Candidatus Saccharibacteria bacterium | reverse complement strand
CAAAGTGTTCGGCGACCCCGGCTCGGCGACCGTGCGCCACTCGCTTCACTCGTCGGCGACGGTGCCCGCCTGCGCCCTTCGAATCCCAAGACACCAACATACAGTAAAACCCTAATGCTATCGCATCGGGGCCCAACTGTAAGTAGGGTCGGTTCTCGTCCGTTATTCCACTAATAAATATCTTTTCTGATAGAGAATACATGACAGAAATTAGGGAAAAACTTCAATATATTGGAAGTTTAAGTAGTTGTTCGCCGGCGAAAGTGTAAGTAGATAATTCTTTAGGCAGTAGGTTTTTAATTGAAAAATAGCCTTATTTGTCGTAGTCTAAAGATATGTTGGATTTAACCGATAATGAAAAAAGGGATATTATAAAATATCTAGAAGCAGGGAAACCTCTTCCGGAAAAATATCGTTTTTTGTTATTTGAAGACAAAAAAGAAGTTGAACTTGTATGGAATGGTAAGACATCTGAAGTTTCAAAGGTGGTTTTGCCGTTTCAAACAATTGAGGTTGTTGATGAGCCAAGAGCCGAAGATACTTCTGACACAAAAAAACAGGTGCAACAAAGTCTTTTTAATTTTGATGACAGAGGAAGACAAAAGGCTGGTTGGACGAATAAGCTTATATGGGGAGATAACAAACTTATTCTCTCAAGTCTAAAAAGTGGAGTTTTGCGTGAAGAGATTGAAAAAGAGGGAGGGCTAAAACTTATTTATATTGATCCGCCTTTTGATGTTGGGGCAGATTTTTCAATGAAGGTGGAAATTGGGGAAGAAGAATTGATGAAAAAACCAAATGTTTTAGAGGAACTTGCATATCGTGATACTTGGGGGAAAGGTGCAGATAGTTTTATTGCTATGATTTATGAACGATTAAGTTTAATGAAGGACTTACTTGCTAGCGATGGTGCTATTTATGTCCATTGTGATTGGAGAGTAAACAGTTATGTCAGGTTAGTTTTAGATGAATTGTTTGGTAAAGAAAATTTTATAAATGAGATTGCTTGGTGTACTACTGGGGCTAGTATGGTAAAGAAAAATTACCCACGCAAACATGACACAATTTTTTATTATTCAAAATCAAAAGGGAATTATATTTTCAACAAGGATGATATAAGAATTCCTTATGCTGAAGGTAGTTTAGATAGAGCAAATAGAAATGTTGTTGCAACTGGTGGAATGAATTTTGAAAAAATTGAATTAAATAAAACAGGGAAGGTCCCAGAAGATTTTTGGCTGGACATTCAAAGAGCTGCTAGGTATCCAGGGGAAAATGTAGGATATCCCACACAAAAATCGATTAAATTATTAGAAAGAATTATTAAAGCGTCTTCTAATGAGGGAGATCTTGTTGCAGATTTTTTCTGTGGTTCTGGAACAACACTTGCTGTTGCAGAAAAACTGGGAAGAAAATGGATTGGTTCTGACCTTGGTAAGTTTTCTATTCATACAACAAGAAAAAGAATGATAGGCACCCAAAGAGAAATGAAAAAAAATGGAACAGACTTTCGAGCTTTTGAAATATTAAATCTTGGTAAGTATGAGCGTCAACATTATATTGGTGTAAACATGAATTTACGCGAGGAGGAAAAACAAAAACAGCTTGCCAAAAAGGAAGCAGATTTTGTAAAACTAATTGTAAAAGCGTACAAAGCTGAAGCAATAGATAATTTCAAAACATTTGTGGCTAAAAAGACGGGGCGGTTAGTTGCAATTGGACCAATTAATTTGCCAGCATCAAGACTTTTTGTAGAAGAGGTTATAAAAGAATGTACTGAAAAACAAATTACCAAAGTAGATATCCTTTCTTTTGAATATGAGATGGGGTTATTTCCTAAGATCCAAGAAGAAGCAAAAGAAAAAGGTATTGATATGGCTCTTAAACATATTCCTCGTGAGGTTTTTGATAAGAGAGCAATTGAGAAAAATCAAATTCAATTTCACGATGTTTCTTATATTGAGGTAAAGCCCCATATTAAACCTGCGGGCAAAAGAGTTGATGGTAATGTGGCGATAGAGCTTACTGATTTTTCTGTTTATTATAATCAAGACATCGTTGATAATGTTGTGGCTAGTCTTAAGAAAGGCGCAAATAAGATTTTAGTTGAACAAGGTAATATTGTTAAAATTTCTAAAGACAAAGATGGGATTGTTACTAATGAGATTTTAACTAAAAAATGGACTGATTGGATTGATTATTGGGCTGTTGATTTTGATTTTGAAAGTAAGCAGGAAATTGTTCGTGTAAAAAATGAAGAAACTGGGAAAATTGAAGAAGCATGGACTGGAAATTATATTTTTGAGAATGAGTGGCAATCTTTTAGAACTAAAAAAGATAGGTCTATTGAGTTAAAGAGCGTTGCGCATGAATGCGAAAAAGGTCGTCGTAAAATTGCAATAAAAGTTGTTGATATCTTTGGCAATGACACAATGAAAGTAATTGAGGTTAATATATAAAATATGAAATCAAAAAATAAAAAAGAATTAAATGTAGTTCACGACAATAATCTTTTAGATATTCTAAAAAAATTAGGTGTAAAAGATGAAATAGAAAAAGAGGTTCGAATTTGTAAATTTTGCAATAGGACTATTTCTTTTGAGAATATTCATACAATTTTTCCAGAGTCTGGTGATGTAAAAATTGTTTGTAATGAACCAGAGTGTGTTAAAGAGTTATTGGTATATGTTAACAAGAGAAAGATATGATAATTAATATAATAATTGTTGTTTTTAAGATGTTAATTTTATATGGCGTGCCGGGTGCTCTTGTTTTGTTAATTTTTTATTGGCTTATGTTTCCTGAGAAGGCAGAAATTGCATCAGGACAGTTTTATAGGTTTTTAAGATGTTGTTATAAGGGCGCTGAAAAAAGGTATATTGCGCATGATACACAAGGGCGTGTTAATGATTTTGTAAATAACTTTTTAACTAAGGAGATAAAAGATTTTTCTCCGGTTAATCTTAAGCTAGTGTGGACATCAGAAACATTTTCTAAAGAGACATTTCTGAAAGATAATACTTTTATTGTTAGAATGAGGAAAAGTGATAATCAAAACCAAAATATAGTAAATGCTTCTATGTTTTTTATTGCATACAATGTTTTAAGTAAAGCAAAAAAATATATATCAATAAGACAAAAAGAGTCAATTGATTTGTTTGTAGCAAAAAAATTATTTGAGAGAGAAAAAGAGTGTTTGATGAGCCAGTTTGTTCAAGATTATTTAATTGAAAAAACCAATGATGAGAAAATCGGTTCTTTTTTTGAAAAATATCATTATATAGATACTGCTGGTTTATTTTTCCCTGTTTTTATTCAGGAAATGCATTTTTTGGGTGAGAAAGTTTTTGCACAAAGAAAAAATGAAACAATCTGCAAAGAAGTTAATGGCCTTATTGAATTTCTTGATAAATACTCTCTTAGAAAGATTGGTGATAAGTCGGTTGACTCGAAATTTAATGGTTCATATTGTAAGTTTGGGATGATGATTGTTGGAATTGGAGATAGGATTAAGAAAGAAGGTCATCAGCCATATAAAAAGCATTTAGAATATTTACAAAATTCTGGCGCCGAAAGTGTGTATTTAATAGGTGACTCAAAAAATAAAGATTTTATTGAGTCTCTTTGTGCGGAGCTTTGTGGTAGTAATCTTAAATTTACTATTTATAATCAAAAAAAATATTCCGCTGTAATTACATTTAAGGACGGAACAAAAGAGAGAAGAAGCACTTATCTGGTCGTTCTAAGAAAAGATAATATTGAACATTATTTTCCAACACAAAGATCTTAATTATGGCATTACACAAAAACTTTCCAAAATCACCACATGAAATGCTTGATCCGGAAATCCGTTGGTTTCCGGCAGATGAAGCTTTGAGAGAAAAGGGGTATGAAAAATTACTTCCTCCTCTTGTTTATAAACTTCGTAAAGAAGTTAAAAAATGGCGTGATAACAATTATGAGGGGGTAAGTAATACTAGTCGTGCTCTTTTGGAATGGTGGTTTCAAGTAGAACACCCAGTAGAAACTTCGGAAGGAATGGTTAATTTTCAATATTATTTTGCACAAAGAGAAGCGATTGAGACGGTCGTGTATTTGTACGAAGTTGCAGGAATAAAAGATAAGTATGACCTTATTCGTTATGATAGCTCAGAAGCGGTTTCTTCAAGTATGTTTCCTGAGGATTGGTTGCGCATGGTTATTAAAATGGCGACTGGGAGTGGAAAGACAAAAGTAATGAGTTTGCTTATTGCATGGAGTTATTTTCATAAAATGTACGAAGAAGACTCAAAATTAGCAAGAAATTTTTTATTGATTACTCCAAACATTATTGTATTAGATCGTATAAAAACAGATTTTGAAGGTTTGAAAATATTTTTTGAAGATCCGATTTTGCCTGATAATGGTTTTGGTGGACAAAATTGGAAAGATGATTTTCAGATTAATATTCATATGCAAGATGACATAAATACTGTTCGAAAAACAGGAAACATTTTTCTAACAAATATTCATCGTGTATATAACAGCAAAGATAAGGCTTCAAGCTTTGAAGATGAGAATACTATGGATTATTTTTTGGGAGACAAATCTGTTGCTAAAACAAGCGACTCAAAAGTAAATCTTGGGAAAATTGTGAGAGACATTGATGAGTTAATGGTTCTTAATGATGAGGCTCACCATATTCACGACGAGCGATTAGCTTGGTTCAAATCAATTGAGGATATTAGTAATAAGATGAAGATGAAAGATAAGTTTTTGTCTTTGCAAATTGATGTTACTGCTACACCAAAACATAATAACGGCTCAATATTTGTGCAGACAATTTCTGACTACCCACTGGTTGAAGCAATTCATCAAGATGTTGTGAAGCATCCTGTTCTTCCGGACTCTGCCAGTCGAGCAAAATTACAAGAGCATAAAAGTTCAAAATTTACAGAAAAATATAAAGATTATATTCATCTCGGTTATCTTGAATGGAAAAAAGTTTATGAGGAACACAAAAAACTTGGAAAGAAAGCAGTATTTTTTGTAATGACTGATGATACTAAGAACTGTGATGATGTAACAGAGTATTTACAAAATACATACCCAGAATTTAAGGGTGCGGTTTTGACTATTCATACAAAAAACAATGGAGAAATTTCTGAAACCGTAACCGGCAAAAAAGAAGAAGAACTGAAGGAGCTTAGAAAGGCTTCAAATGAAATTGATAGTTTAGAAAGCCCCCATAAAGCAATTGTTTCTGTTTTAATGCTTAAAGAAGGTTGGGATGTAAAAAATGTAACCACTATTGTTGGTCTTCGTGCTTATTCTTCAAAAAGTAACATTTTGCCGGAGCAAACATTGGGACGAGGATTGAGGCGGATGTATAGAACTTCTGATATTACAGAATATGTGAGTGTTGTTGGGACAGATGCCTTTATGGATTTTGTAGAGTCTATTAAGAGTGAGGGTGTTGAGCTTGAGAAAAAGAAAATGGGTCCAGGATCTGAACCGAAAGCACCTCTAGTAGTTGAGGTAGACAAAGAAAATGTAAAAAAAGATATCGATAAGTTGGATATTGAAATTCCAGTTTTATCTCCTAGAATTTATCGTGAATATAAAAATATTTCTGAGCTTGATATAAAAAGTTTTGGCCACAGCAAATTAGAGGTAAAAGAATTTAGTGAAAAAGAAAAGAAGGAAATTGTTTTCCGTGATATAACATCAGGCGATATAGTTCATACTACTGAATTAGATAGTGATTTTGTTCCTAATTACCAAAGTGTTATCGGATATTTTTCACAAATAATTAGAAAAGAACTTCGTTTAGTTGGCGGGCATGATGTTTTGTATGAAAAAGTTAAAGAATTTGTAACTAGTTTTCTTTTTGATAAAAAAGTTGATTTAGAGGATTTGAATATCTTAAGAAACTTATCTGAACTCGAAGCAACAAAAACAATTATTGAAACATTCAAAAAGGAGATTAATGAATTAACTGTTGTAGATAAGGGTGAAGCAGAAATAAAAGACTATATAAAGATTAGCAAATCTAGACCTTTTGTTATAAAAGACCAAGGTTTTATTGTTCCTAAAAAGAGTGTGTTTAATAAAATTGTTGGCGATAGTCATTTTGAGCTACAGTTCGCTAACTTTCTTGAAGAGTGTGATGATATAGTTTCTTATGCTAAAAATTATTTTGCTGTTCATTTCAAGATTGATTATAAAGATGCGGACGGAAACATAAGAGATTATTATCCTGACTTTTTTGTAAAAGTTTCTGAAAAAGAAATTTATATTATAGAAACAAAAGGCAGGGAAGACTTAGATGATGTAGAAAAAATAAAACGATTATATCAGTGGTGCGAAGACATAAATTCTGTACAAAACAAAGTTAAGTTTACAGCCTTGTATGTAAAACAGGAGGATTATGAAAAATATACACCTTCAAGTTTTGAGCAGTTGATAGAAAATTTTAGTGAGAAATAAATTTATGGACTACAAAAAATATTATAATCTTGAGGAGTATTTATTAGGAGAAGTAAAAAATAATTTTCATAAAAATGGTTATTTAACCACAGAGGAATTTTTTTGTATTGTCATATGGAAAGCAAATAGGGCAAAAACTAAAATAAAAAACAAACTAATTCGTTTTGGTGTATTAAGTTCTATGGTAAAAAATATGACTAGAGAAATTTTTAAGGCTTCTGCTCCACAAAAAAAATTAGAAATTCTTTTAGAAAAATGGAAATTTAGTATGCCTATGGCCACGGCTATTTTAACAATCTTATATCCAAATGATTTTACAGTTTATGATATTAGAGTAAGAGAACAATTAGGTATTAAAGATTTTTCTGGAAGAAAAAATCAAGTAGAAAAATATTTTTTAGAATTTTTGCCAATGGTTAAGAAAAATCCAGGGAAGAACTTAAGAGATAAAGATCGTATTTTGTGGGGAAAATCTTTTCACGAAGACCTAAAATTGTTGTTAAAAAAATAGGCCATCTAGTTACAAATTGAATATTCTTTCATCCCCATTGTGTAGCCGATTAGTCCAACTAAATCTGTTTCGCTTTCTTTGTATGCCCAGATCGTAATGTCGTCCCAACTGTTTCTATATTTATCTACAATTATTTTTAGGGTGTAATCAACATCTGCTAGGGGAGAGTCGTCCGGAACAACTATCCTTATGCCGACTCTATTGCAGTTTAAGTAAGAAGTATTTTCTTCGTTAATAATCGTATATTTTATTTCCTTACCGCTTGGTTGTGGGGGAGTATTTTGAGTTTGAGTTTCTTTTTTGTTACCAGAAATTATAATAACAACAAAAAGGATAAATATTATAATAAAAAAATGTTTTAATTTTATTTCTATTTTTTTGTTTTTCATCAAATTTTAGATTGTTTTTAATAAATCTTCGGGCTTTTTTGATGACCAAACAAAAAACCCACCACCAGTGTATGACCTTGCGGTCAACGCATAGGTTTCCCTATACGACGCATGAAGCGATCCTGATGATGGGATCTTTATGCTTCATGCGTTTTGCGACCATGCCTCAAAAGGTTTAGGTCATTTCTTATTCAGTTGTATGTTATTATCTTACCGTATTTTTGTGCTTTTTGTTAATACTTCTTGTTTTCTATTCTCCCTTTTCTCTTCTATGTTTTTTAGTAATTTCTTTTTTTCTGTTCCAATATTTTTGTGTGTAACTCTGGGATATATGTCCATAAATAAAAATTTTGCATAACCAAAAAGAGAGTGTTTCCTAACATTATTAACAGCTCTTATTAATGATATTACATCTATAATGTCAGCTTCAATTGAGGTATAGTTTTTTTCCATGCTTTGTAATGTTTGATAAACATTTTCGTGATATGTTTTTATGTTTTTCTCTTTATTTTCTTGGCTTTCTGTTGTGGAATTAATTTTTGTAATTATATCCCAATAACTTTCACGGAAATTATCAAAATCAAGAGATGTTCTCTCTAATACATAATTTAACGAGAGAACCTTGTTTATTAAATCCAAGTTTTCTAGCTGGTAAGTTTCTTCATCTCTTGTTATGTAACTGGCAAATTGGCAACTAAAAGGTCTATTTTTTTCCGCTGATATTTTCCATCTCTCTAAAAAATCAAAATTATCTTTAAGTCTTGTTAGGTTTACAGCAAAAGTTCTTTCAAGTTTTGCCAAAGA
>CAZRMW010000016.1:0-8448 GCA_964601305.1 uncultured Candidatus Saccharibacteria bacterium | reverse complement strand
TCTGGAGGACTTTATGTGATTGGTACAGAAAGGCATGAGGCAAGAAGAATAGACAATCAACTTAGGGGGCGATCTGGGAGGCAGGGTGATCCTGGAGAAAGCAGATTTTTTGTGTCTCTAGAAGATGAGTTAATGAGAATATTTGGTTCAGACAAGATAAAAAATATGATGAGTACTTTGGGGGTGCCAGAAGATCAACCTATAGAAAACAAATTAGTTTCTAAGGCAATTTCATCCGCGCAGTCTAAGATAGAAGGAATCAATTTCGACGCAAGAAAACATTTGCTTAAGTACGACGATGTAATGAATAAACAAAGGGAGAAAATTTATAAATTAAGAAGAAGTGTACTTTTTTCTAAAGGAAAAGAAATAGAAGAAATTGCAAAAGATATTTTAAAAGACGACGAGGAAGGTTTGAAAAAAATGGAGAGCAAAAAAGAACTTTTTCCTAAAGAAAATTTTTACAATACAATAAAAAATATTTTGCTTAGAGTTATAGACATGCTTTGGGTGGGACACCTTGAGGAGATGGACTATATGCGTTCGTCTGTAGGTTTGCGCGCTTACGGCAATCAAGACCCACTTGTTGAATATAAAAACGAAGGGATAAGACTTTTTAAGACTCTAGAAAATTCTATAGGCGCTACTTTTTCAAAACTTATTTCAAATGTAATTCCTGCAGATAATCAAACGCCTCAGCCTATTGAGGCGTTTGAGTCTGGGGTAAATTCTAATTTAAACAAAAAAAATGTTGGCAGAAACGAGCCTTGCCCATGCGGTAGTGGTAAAAAATACAAGAAGTGCCACGGTAAATAAAATATATGACAAATTCAGAAAAAAATATGTTAAGAGAATATTTAAAAAACAATCGCTTAATGACTTTGGCGACAAGTGATGATAAGCCATGGGTTTCGACAGTTTATTATGTATGCGACAAAGATTTGAATTTGTTTTTTATAACCAGTCCAGAAACTGATCATGGCAAGATGATTAAAAAGAACAATAATGTGGCGTGTAATATTGTAGATTCTACTCAGGCTGTTGTAGATAAAAAAGTGGGGATGCAGATTCAAGGACATACTGAAATGGTAACAGCATTAAATGCTGTCAAGAAAATGTTGTTGGTTTGGCACAATGCGAACCCTGGAAAGGAGAAAATTCTTAGCTTGAAAAACATGATGAATAAAGTCGTTGATGCACGTGTATATAAAATAATTCCAACAAAAATTAGGTTTTTTAATGAAGAGCTTTACAAAGACGAAGAATATAAAACTTTTATATTAAACAATTCTTTAATCATTTAGGGCGTTAGAAAGTGTCACAGGAAATAAAACATAAAGATTGTCGTTTTTTCTTAAATTTTCACTATTTTCCACTGTAAAAAAACCATCTCGTTAATTCGGCTATAGCAGTTTTAACAAGATATGATATATTTGAACAAAACACTTGGACAAAGTATAAGATAAAATAAATAAGGTAAAACAAAAATGGGTATAAAAAAATACAAATATTATTTTAGAAAACCGAGATCAGAAATAACGAAGGATATTTTTAAGTGGTTGTGTATTGGAGGCGCTGTGGCTATTGCAGCAAGTTCTCCTTATTTTGTGCGAAATCTTCTTAGCTCTCGTAAAGAATTTAAAAAATATTCCAACCCAAGGATTTCCTCAACTTTCGATAGATTACGACGAGAGGGTTATTTATCAATAAAAAATAAAGGTAATCAAATTTATATTTCTTTAACCAAAGAAGGAAAGAAAAAAGCAGGTATGTTTCAGTTAGAAGCCCTTATGGTTAAACGACCCAAAAAATGGGACAGGAAGTGGCGCTTAGTAATTTTTGATATACCGGAAAAAAGAAAAATTGCCAGAGAAGCTTTGAGAGGGAAGTTAATAGAACTTGGATTTTGTTCTTTTCAAAAAAGTGTTTGGATTTCTCCATTTGATTGTGTGGCAGAGATTGAACTACTGAAAGATTTCTTTGAATTACCAGACAGCGAAATGCAATTAGTTGTTGCAGAAAATATTGGTAAAGATAGTAAATGGCGAAAAATATTTAAATTATAATCTTTTTATTTAAATCTTAGTCTGTCTTGTTTAGATCTAAGTGTGTTTCAAGAACACTGTAATGTTCTAACTGTAATAACAAGCCATTAATAACAAGCCATTTTGAACCATCTCGTTAATTCGGCTATAGCAGTTTTAACGAGATGGTTTTGTTTTTGGTTTTTGTTAATTTTTAATATGCTAAATTTCTATACCTAATTTGATAATGGCGCAAAACGTTAAAAGACAAGATTGCTTAAATTTGGGTGTGGGGGTAAAATAATCTTATGAACACAGAAACATCTGCGGAAAAAATTGCAAAGATATTAAGAACTGACAAAGATAATATTTTGGCGGTTGAGAACGTGCTTACTGAAACTGTGGGGCATAATAGTGTTTTAGATAAAATAGTAGAAGAAAACGAAAAGATTATGGGCGAAAAACTTGAACTTTTAGAGATGAAGCTAAAAGAGGGCGTAGGTGCTTACGACAAACCTTTGGGAGCATGGGTCTACGGAGCTCTCTTAGACAAAATAAAAAAAGATGATCAAATTTTATCAGAAATATTAAACTACCCCGTATGTATTACTCCAGAACGATGTCAAACTCTGTTTTCTACAGCATATAAAACATGTGGTTGCGAGAAGGGGTTTTTTCTTAAAATAGAGAAAGCGAAAGAATTTTTAACAAACACACCGCCAAAAAACATTGTAAAAAGCTTGGGCTATAAAAATATCGAAAGTCTTTTGGAAAAAGAAGATATCTTCGAAATTTATAGCGCCCTTCGATTTATGGAAGATGGAGATTGGCTTAACAATGTATTTTTTAAACAATACGAAAATCTTACTCCAGACGATTTTGAAGAAAGGGAAATAAAGGGTATAGCCTTAAGCGATAAATGGAAAGGAGTAGCAGAAAAATTTTTAAAGAAAAAATACCACAATATTAGCCATCTAAAAGAGCTTGGGGTAATATTTATTTTACCAGCAGTTTTGGGTATACCAGGAGAAACTTTGCGTACACTAGCATTGATATTGCACTATTTCCATGAAATAGATTTTTACTCAAAAATTTTCAAAAAATTTGCAAAAGAAAACGAATCTTTTGCAAACAAACTAGTGTCGTCGTTGAGGGGAGATGTTTTGGATAAAAGATTTGAAGAAAAAACACTTGGCAAAAAATGGATGATAGTTCAGCAGTATTTGGCAAAGCACGATGAAAACGACTGGCGCCTTTTTGAGCCACACGTAAATCCCGAGGCCATTCATTGGAGAAAAGCTGAAGAAGACATAGGTAAACTCGGAAAATCTTTTGGCAACGTTGATCTCAGTTTTTGGGCAGACCTAGATTTTGTTGGCGACTATTTTCCCACAGAGTCGGGCATAGATGTGTTGGTGAGCTTTAATCTTGTAGACACCGCAATGTCTTTGGTTAAGAAAAAAGAAATGATCAAATACCTCTATCACCATCAAGAGGCTTTGTGGAATAAGATTTTTGCGGGGTTTTTGGGTGAAGAAAAAATGGAAGAAATGATAATACAAAATTTTGAAAAAGGTTTTATAGAGTTGTAATTTTAAATTTTAAATAACAAATTTTAAATCAAACCTAAATTCTTTAATTTTTAAAACATTTTTATATTTAAAATTTATAATTGAAAGATAATAAAAAATATCAAAACATGAACAAAACAAACTTAAGTACTATTCTTCAAAAAGCCACAGAAGGGAAATGGTCCACTGGTCATTTTAATATTTCTAATTTGGAACAGCTCAAGGCTATTATGGGCGCAGCGAAAAACTTAAATGCACCGATACTTATTGGTTTGTCGGAAGGAGAGAGAAAGTTTTTTGGCTTAAAACAAGCAGTTGAAATGGTAAAGGTTTTTAAAGAAGAGAGTGGTCTGTCAATTTTTATAAATCCAGATCACTCAAAAAGTGTAGAATCTGCCAAACTTGCATTTGATGCAGGTTTTGATTCTGTTCATATAGATTTGTCTAAATTGTCTTACGAAGAAAATATAGAGGGTACGAAAGAAGTTGTAGACTACGTAAAATCTAAAAATCCGGATGTCTCTGTAGAAGGGGAGCTTGGATATTTGCGTGGAGAATCTAAAATTCAAAAAGAAACGATAGAAATAAAAGAGGAAGATCTTACTAAACCAGAAGAAGCCGAGGAGTATGTGCAGAAAACTGGCGTAGACAGGTTTTCTGGTGCCTATGGAAACATACATGGGATATCTGCAAATGAACCAAAACTAGACTTAGAAAGAATTAAAAAAATTAGAGAAGTATTACCAGAAAATGTTTCTATGGTTCTTCATGGAGGTTCTGGAATTACAGATGAGGATATGAAGCTAGCAATAGAGGCTGGTATAGCAAACATACATGTAAATACAGATATAAGAGTGGCATACACAGAGGCCGTAAAAAAATCTTTAGAAGAAAACAAAGACGAGGTGGCTCCGTATAAAATAATGAAGCCTGTGGTGGAGGCAGTGCAAAAGGTAGTAGAAGAAAAATTAAAACTCTTTGGAAGCGTAAACAAGTTTTAATTTTCACAAACTCTTAACTCCACCACAAAAACTAAATTTCTACTAAAACACTCTCAAGTCTTAAAATTATAGTCGACTCATAACGAAAAACTCAAAACTCGTCTTCGATAAACTCAGACTCAAACAGTTGAGTTTTTCTATTCGTCTCTTTAATTTTTAAAAACTTCCCCGTGAAGTCGTAGAAATTTGTTTTGTGGTGGTGTTTTTTTTGGTCTTTAGTAGTTTTTTTGTTTTTAGGATATACTAACTATATTAAAACTAATTAAAAATATTATGAGCAAAAAAGTATATATTACTCGGCAGATTCCAGAAAGTGGAATAAACAAATTAAAAGAAAAAGGTTTTGAGGTAGATATAAACGAAGAAGACAAAGTGCTAAACAGAGAAGAGTTGCTGACTGCGTTAAAATCAAAAACATATGACGCTGTACTATGTCTTTTAACAGACCAAATAGACGGAGAAATTTTTGATGCATGCCCAAGTGCTAAAATTTTTGCAAACTATGCTGTGGGGTATAACAACATAAATGTTGAAGATGCAAAAAAGAGAGATGTAAAAATTAGCAACACTCCCGGGGTGCTTACGGAAACAGTTGCCGAGCACACTTTTGCTTTGCTTATGGCGATATCTAAAAGAATTGTAGAAGCGGACAAATTTACGAGAGAAGGAAAGTACAAAGGGTGGGCGCCGATGTTGTTTTTGGGAACTGACTTGCTCGGCAAAACTTTGGGAGTGGTTGGTCTTGGAAGAATAGGCGCGCAAGTAGCAAAACATGCCGCAAATGGTTTTGGTATGAATGTAGTCTATTACGACATAAAGAGAAACGAAGAGTTCGAGAAGGAGAGTGGTGCGAGCTTTAAAGAAAATGTAGACGATGTATTGAAAGAGGCAGATTTTATTTCTGTACATGTGCCACTTTTAGATTCTACAAAGCATTTAATAAACGAAGAGAGGTTGAGCATAATGAAAGAAAATGCTTATCTTATAAACACTTCGCGTGGTCCCGTTGTAGATGAAAATGCTCTTGTAAAAATTTTGAAAGATAAAAAAATAAAAGGCGCGGCGCTCGATGTTTTTGAAGAGGAACCAGAGTTGGCTGAAGGTTTGGCTGACCTTGAAAATGTAATCCTTACTCCACATGTTGCTTCGGCTACAGAAGGTACAAGGTCAAAGATGTCGGAGATGGCAGCTGAAAATATTATAGCTGTTCTCGAAGGTAAAGAAGCTCCAAACCTTGTAGAATAAATTAAAAGAATTATCAAATTTCAATAGTCAATGATCAATAAATTATCAATTATCAAATGACCAAGGACAATAAAAATAAATATGATTTAGAAGAACGTACTGCAGTATTTGCGGAAAGGGTAATTGACTTAGTAAAGGAGATAAAAAAAGATGAAGTAAATAGAAGAATAATTACACAAGTTGTGGCTTCAAGTGGTTCGATAGGTGCTAATTATTGTGAAGCCACAGAAGCAGAAAGTAAAAAAGATTTTATTCACAAGATAAGTATTACCAAAAAAGAAATAAAGGAAACTAAGCATTGGTTAAGACTTCTTGATAGAAGTAATCCAGAAATTAAAGATAAAACAAAACTCTTGTGGCAAGAGGCTCATGAGTTATTATTAATTTTTTCTAAAACAATCAAGACTGCCAAAGGTCAATAGTCGATTGTGTATTAAAAAGTTGACCATTAATTGATAATTGGTAGTTGGTAATTGATTATTGACAGCTGTCTGTTGTAGGACAGCTGTTTTTTGTTTCATACGGATTGTTGAGCTGTATATTCATAATGTTCATAATCAAGAACAATCACTAAAACCATTGTTCAGCTTTACCACAAAACCAAAACCAATTTTTTACTTTTTCTAAATTTAATTATGAATTTAGAAAAGTGCTCGGCTTTAGCCTCATAAACACGTAAAAAACTGTTTTGTTTTTGCGTTGAAGTTTTTTCTTTTTGTTTTATCCACATATACAGGAAAATAAACATCGTTTTTTGTAAATAGATACTGTAAAATAAAGGTATATTCAAAGTATTCAACGATTTTATTAAACAGGGTAAATGGGCACCGAAAGTATAAAAAAAGATAATAATTTTGTTTCTCTAAAAGAGGCTTCTTCAGAGTTTGGATATACTCAACACCACTTGGGTTTGCTTTGTCGTCAGGGTAAATTAAGGGCTGAAAGGATTGGTAAAAAATGGTTTACGAAAAAAGATTGGATAGACGAGTATCAAAAAAGTGTAGAAGAAACTTACAAGTCAAGCAATGGGCATTATACGAAAGGAGAAAGCACGGAAATAGATAAGGCCGTAGAAAAAATTTTTAAATCTTCTCTAAAAAGTTTTTCTTTTGGTGAACTAAAATTGCCCCTAGTTTCTTTGTGTGCGATATTGTCGGTGCTGTTGTTTGCGCACCAAGTTTCTGCTTCGAAAATAAATAGTGCAGACTTGCTTAACAAAATTTCTTTCAACGAAATTGTAAACGAAACAAAAAGCAATTTTTTAAATTTTCCGAAAGAAGTAAAAGAACTTTCTGGAAAATTTTCTAAACAAAATTTGTCTTCAGGTATTTCTGGCTTGAAAGAAAGAGTCTCTGTTTTTGGTATGAACCAAGTAAACAAAATAGTGGATGCAATTGAAGAAACTTCTAAGCCCAAAAAACCAACACCTCCTTCTAAAACTAAAAAAGAGCAAAAAAGATTTTCTTTTTCTCAAGTAAAACTACCCAAAGTAAAAATAAACGACGAAGACAGTGATGGTGGCGATGAACAATCTGTTTTAATGGCAAACTCTGGATCTTCCTCTTCTGGAATTTTTTCATTTTTAGGGTCAACTAAATTTGTTGAAAAAACAGAAGACAATATAGAAGATTTTAAAAACGATATAAAAAACTTTTTTTCAAAATCAAAATCAGGACTGTCTTTTTTTGTAAACAATGTTGTAGACGTTGCTACCAAGCAAGTTCAAAAATTTGGCTACAAGCCGGAGGAGCAAGTTGTGGTAGAACAGCAAATTTTTGAAAGGACTTCCCCTGAGGTTTATGAGGAGGTAGAAAAATTGAAAGTACAGTTGGCAAATTTACAAAAAGCGGGGGTGGCAGTGCCTGTGGCCACACGCACTATCATTGAAAAGCCTGTAGAAAAAATTATTGCAGAGCTAACCGAAGACGATGTAAATATAAAACTTAGTACACTTAATGCTTCCATTCTTGCTCAAATTGAATCTGTTAAATCTGAATTTGCTAATAAAACCCAATCCAACTTCTCTGCCATAGCACAGACCCAAAGAATAAACCAACTAACTTCACCGACCATATACTCACCAACCATTTCAGCACCAACTATTTCAGGAGCATCAAACTTAGAGACACTTACAGTGTCTGGAGCAGGAAGCGCAAGCTCACTAAGCGCAAGCAACTCCATAAGCGCAGGCACTACTCTAAGTGCTGGAGCTACCACGACTTTAGCAAGCGATCTTGTTGTAGATACAAATACACTTTTTGTTGACTCAGCAAACGACAGGGTTGGTATAGGCACTACAAGTCCGAGCCAAACCTTAACTATTGGTACAGCTCTTCCAGCAATTGTTACCGATACATCAGATGGAGACGATACAAAGAGGTTGCAATTAGCTGGAGGTGGTGGACAAAATTGGAATAGGGGTGCGTACATAAATCTTTATGGAAATGAATACAGCGGAGATGAGGGTGTTTTGGGATTGTATGCTGGAGCTACAGCAACTGGATCTGTAAAACTTTTTACAGGTGGTCTTGAAAGAATGACTGTTAATAATTCCGGCAACGTGGGGATAGGAGAGACTTCACCCGAGGAGAAATTACATATTTCAGC
>CAZRMW010000015.1:0-9030 GCA_964601305.1 uncultured Candidatus Saccharibacteria bacterium | reverse complement strand
AATGAAGATGGCTTTGTAGATAAAGAAGAAGGAATGAAGTGTATGGAAGAAACAACAAGATCAGTGCCTCCAGAAAATTTTGAACCACCAAAGGAGTTTGCGCCTTTCGATGGAAACTACGAGTCTTTCAAAAAGACAGACAATTATTACCAACCAGGCACTGCGCCAGAACAAAAACCAGAATATAGACCAGAACACAACGAAGACAAGGAACAAGAAACAACACCTCATTATGAGGGGGTAATGCACTCACCAGAAAATTTTGAAAGCATGATTCCTCCAGAAGGAATACTAGAAGTGATGAAAACAATAGAAAGTGTTATACAGCACAACGGTGCTACCGGTTTTCCAGAAGAGAAGAAAAATTAGGATTGTTTTTGAGAAATTCTTCAAAAGCAATCTCGTTTTTACCCTCTGGTTTTACTTTCTCGATTTCCAGCCTTCCTGATTTGTTCAAGGAGGCTTTGGTTATTATAATTCTTTTATTATTAAAAAAAGTATAAGCACTTGGCCATGGAGTGAAGGCGCGGATTTTGTTATAAATTTTTTCATCTGGCTCACTCCAGTCTATCTCTCCGTTTTTTTTAGAAATCATTTTGGTATAAGTAGCTTTGCTGTGATCCTGGGGTGTTGGTTCGATTTCTCCAGAAATCCATTTTGGAATTGTTTCCACAAGCAATTTCCCAGACAAATCCGCCAACCTTTCTTCTAGTTCCTTAAAATATAGGTTGGAAATATTTTTTGATAATTTTTCTTGAGTTAAGATATCTCCTTCATCCATTTTTTCATTCATAAGCATTATGGTAGTACCCGTTTCTTTTTCTCCATTTAGAATTACAGATTGAATAGGGGAGGCGCCACGATATTTTGGGAGAAGAGATGGATGAACATTTATAGTGCCGTGCTTAGGAATTTCTAAAATACTTTTTGGCAAAATTTTCCCATAAGAAGCAACTATAAATAAATCGTAGTTTCTTAATTCATTATTCATTATTCTTAATTCTTCTTTGTCTTTTGGTTGCAAAATTTTGATTTTGTATTTTTGCGCCCACAATTTCACAGGTGGGGGAGTTAAAACCATCTTTCTACCTTTTGGTTTATCTGGCGCAGTAATAACTAAACTAGGAGTAAGCCCAGCTTCATCCAAACTTTCCAAAATCTTCACAGAAAACCTTGGTGTACCAAAAAATACTATTTTAAGATTTTTATTCATTGTTTACGTCAGATATATTTTTTGCTTTTTCTACAAAAAGTTTGCCGTCCAGATGATCTATTTCGTGCTGAATTGCTTGAGCTAAAAGTCCACTCGCACCACGAGAAAATTTTTCTCCTTTTTCATTATAGGCAGACACTTTCACTTTTTCTGCGCGCTCTACTTCGCCAAATTTTCCTGGGATACTCAAACATCCTTCCGGATATTTTTTTTTATCTTTAGAAATTTTTGTAATTTCTGGATTTATAAAAACCATAAGTTTCAATTCGTTTTTTTGCTTTTCTAATTCTGGTTTTATGGCAAGCTCAGATATTATAGTAATTCTCCAGCTTTCACCAATTTGTGGCGCAGCCACAGCGAGTGCATCATCTCTCTCTAAAACCACTTGCTTCATTTTTTCTATAATATCTTGAAATTTTTTAGAAGTAATTTCGTCAACAGGAACTTCTTGTGCTTTTTTACTAAGCACATCTTCACCACGCTCAAAAATTTTAACTTTGTTTTTGTTGGTCATTTTTAAAAAATATCTAACGGACTTTTAATATTTTTTATACTTGGGTTAACAACTTGAGTATAAATTTGTGTAGTTCTTATATTTTGGTGCCCCAAAAGCTCTTGTATATATCTTATGTCAGTCCCATTTTCAAGCAAGTGTGTGGCAAAACTATGTCTTAAAGAATGAAATGTAGCCTCTTTTTTAATTTTACTCTTTTTCAACGCTTTTTGAAAAATTTTCTGAGGAGTGGCGGTGGTAAGTTTCCCGCCTCTTTCACTGACAAACAAAAAGTCATTTTTGTTTTTTCCTGCCAGTAAGTTTTTAATATCATCAGAAAGTTTGATAGGGAAAAGAGTGATCCTGTCTTTTTTACCCTTCGACTCTTTTAGGTGTATTTTGTGTTCATCTGTGTCAATATCTTTTATTTTTAAATTTATGGTTTCACTTACTCGTAATCCTGCTCCATAGGACAATAATATTATAAGTTTGTGTTTTGGGTTTTTTATATTTTCAACAATTTGTTTTATTTCTTTTTTAGATAAAACAACAGGTAATTTATTAGATCTTTTAGAAAACTTTAAATTAATTTTTTGTTGGTTTTTTAAAACATCTCTATAGAAAAATTTAATAGCGTTTAAATATAGATTTATTGTTTGAGATGATTTTCCAAAGGTATATTTGTTAAGTAAAAAATTTTTAATATGATTTTCGTTTAAATTTTCTAGATTATTTTTTTTATTTTCCAAATATCCTTTTATGCAAAAAAGATAACTTTTAATAGTTTTAGGACTGTAGTTTCTATATTTTAATTCTAATGTTGTTTGTTCTAAATAATTTTTCATACTATAATAATGTTAAGGTCAAAAAAAGTTGAATATTTTTGTATAATATACCAATTTTAAATATTATACAAATGTTATTACACATAATAACCAGTTATGAGTAATTGTTCAAAGGCACTAAACTTGAGAATTAAAAGATAGTTAAAGATGGCACTTCAATACCCCCGACCACCCACCCCTAAAATGGAGAGGTGTGCTTGGTTTTTCTTTCAGAAAAACAGATAGTTGGAAATCAAAGATTTTCAAAATTAATTTCCACCCCAAAGCGAGTTTTTTTAGATAATATTATAAATGTGTTAACTTCTTTTTTATAATATGAAGAACTTTATAAGAAAAATTTTGAGTGATGATGCAGAATTTAAATTTAAAAAATGCCAAACATTTAATTTAGATAAAAATAGAGAATATGGATTATATGTTCATATTCCCTTTTGTAAAAATAGCTGTCCTTATTGTCCTTATTTCAAAACAATTTACAATAAGCAAAAAAGCCAACAATTTCTTAAAGCATTAAAAAAAGAAATTGATTTGACTTCAAAAAATAATGAAAATATAAAAGTAAATTCTTTGTATTTTGGGGGAGGAACTCCAACACTTTTAGAAAATGATTTAGATAAAGTTATAGAATATTTAAAATCTAAATTTAAAATTTCTGGAGAAATTGCAATAGAAACCTCTCCAAGCGATTTAAACGAAGAAAAATTAATCTCATTGAAAAAAGCAGGTGTAAATTCCATTTCTATTGGAGTCCAGTCTTTTAATGAAGATTTGCTAAAGGAAATTGGAAGAAATTATAACTCTTTACTTGCTACTAAGATAATAAAATTATTGAAAAAGATTAATTTTGAAACATTAAATATTGATATGATGTTTGCCCTACCAAAACAAACCATAAAAGATTTAGAAAAAGATTTAGATACTTTAATCAAACTTTCCCCCTCCCAAGTCACTTTTTATCCATTATTCACATTTCCTTATACTTCTGTTGGAAAATACAAAAAAATCAAAAAAATCAAAATGCCTAATTTTTTTACTAGGAAGAAAATGTATTATTTAATCTGTAAAAAAATGAAGGAGGCAGGCTATGAACAGAGCAGTGTTTGGACATTTAAGAAAAAAAGCACAGCTAAATTTTCTTCAGTAACACGAGATTTTTATATTGGTTTTGGACCAAGTTCTGGAAGTTATACTGGAAAAAACTTTTATTTCAACACTTTTTCTCTAGAGGATTATTTTAAGATAACCAATAAAAGAAAACCTGTTATCTTAAAAATGGCAGTTAATAAAAAAATGGCAAAATTGTTTTGGTTATATTGGAGATTTTATGAAACAAAAATCCCCTTCAAAGATTATAAAAAATTATTCAATTCTGATGTAAAAGAAGATTTTAAATTTATTTTTTTGATGATGAAATTGTTAGGTTATATTGAAAAAGAAAATAAAGATTTTTTACAACTAAATATGAAGGGAATTTTTTATATACACTTGATTCAAAATATTTTTGCCTTAGATTATGTAAATAAAATTTGGTCTGCTTGCCAAAAAGAAAAAAATCCTGAGGAGGTTCAACTATGAAAGAATTTTTTTATTTTATTAAATGGTTCATATTAGTTAAAATCTTTAGAAAGAAAATTCCATTTAATGGAGCAATTATTATTAATGATTTGTGCAATCTCAACTGTAAGCATTGCACTGTTTCTAGTAGAAGTGGAAAGAATATTAAATTTAAACAAATTGAAAAAGATTTGAAATCTTTGTATACAAAAGGAATAAGATTTTTGGAGATTACTGGGGGAGAACCATTTTTATATAAGGATAATGAGAAAAATTTAGAAGACATAATTAAACTTGCAAGAAAAATAGGATTTCATAGAATATTACTTTGCACTAATGGAACTTTGCCAATAAAAACCTCTGCTGATTATGTTTGGGTGAGTATTGATGGAGATAAAAAAACTCACAACAAGATTAGAGGAAATACTTACGACAGAATTATGCAAAATATTTCAAGTAGCAAACATAATAAAATTTTTATTAATTTTACAATATCAAAATTGAATTATCATCATTTAGACTTTTCTGTAAAAGAAATTTTATCTAATAAAAAAATTAAGGGCATTTTATTTCATTTTTTTATACCTTATCTTAATTCAGATAAAATTGGAGTTTATGATAAATTAAAAAATAAGATTATCTATGAAATATTTTTGTTAAAAGAAAAATATGGAAAGAAAATTTGTAATACTAAATCTGCTTTAAATTATCTAAAAAACGAAAATTGGGAAAAGCCTGTCTGGGGAAGTTTGATAATTTATAACGGAGAAATAAGTCCTTGCTGTTGTAGATGTGAAATTGTAAATAAAGAAATTTGTAAGAAATGTTTATCTACTCCTGCAGTTGAAACTTATAATGTTCAAAAAATAAATCTTCCGACAGCATTTGAGATATTTAGAAATTTTTACTAAAAACTCGCTTTCCACCCCCCTTCTTCTTTCTTAGAAAGAAAGAAGCAAAGAAGACGCACACATCTCTTATTTATTGGGTTTTACTGACGGATCCCACCGTCCTGAAGTGCCATCTTTAAGATTAATAACGTACCTTTTCACAACTCTGCGAAATTCTTTCAGAATTTCTTGTCACGCCTTGCAGGCTCTCGGGCTAAAGCCCTCGGAAGACATAACAGGGCTTAAACAGAAAATCCTTGCAGGATTTTCCCATATTTTTGCTACGCAAAAACACTCGGGGTCGTTTCACTCCGCCCGAGCCCTTCGGGTTGTTTAAGCCCGATGTTATGCAAAATTTCGCTTCGCTCGTTTTGCATAATGTCCGCGTTTATCAACGCAGTTCTGCTCAGCGAAGCTTCGCATAACAGCGTTTATCTAAAATTTACTTCCAAAAACTTCATTTTTGTCGTAAACTTTAGATTAAACGCGGACATTGGGCGTAATAATCAAAAATCTTTAAATACATAATTAATCTAAATAAATAATTACAAAAATATGGAAAACTATCAAAAAACACCTGAGCAACTTAAAGGTGAAGAAGTCCTTAATCTTTTAAACACATTAAGCATGGAAAAACAAATTAAATTTATTGAAAAATTATTTCCACCTGAAACCATAAAAGAATGGGGAGTAAATTATGCTAAAGAAAATGGGTATTTGGATAAATCGACTGATTTGGCCTTAACAAGACTGAAGGAAATTGCAGAAGAAGAGTAAGGTGATTATGAAAGGTTTGTTTTTTATTACTCGCTCCACTTCGTTCTGCGCCACACTGCGCTCTCACTACGCTTCGTTTCGTTCAGGGCGTATAACAAGGGATAAAAGGTTCAGTCCTCGGCTCGGCTTTTTCCCAAATTTTCTACGCTACGCTCCGAAAAATTCTTTTTGCCCTATCGGGCAAATTAATCGGGACAATTTTATTTTTTTAACATTATAATATGGATATGAAAAAATTTACTGAACAACTTGGCGATTTCGGTCTGGAGAGCTTCGGAAGTAAACAAAGAAGTCCAAGGGAGATTGAGCTTGCAAAAAAGGAGGGCGATAAGACGATCACCGAAGAAGAGAAAGGAGAGCTTTATGGAATTAGAGTTTTCCCTAACAACCCTCGTGGACAAGAGTTGAGAAAAAAAGAACATCTTGGCCTTTTAAATTCTGAAGAAAAGGAGGAGTTGAGAAGATTAAACCAGCTTAAAACTAGACAAGAAACCATGACGCCTGAATTGCAGAAGTTATGGGAAAGAACCGAAGCAAACGATCCAAATATTGAACAAGTTTCAATGAATCAAGGAAGTTCGGTTGAAGTATTACCAGATGATGAGCAAGAAAAAGTAATTTGGACTTACGGACTCGGTGGGTGTTTTGGGACATTGGTCTTTAGTGAAGACGAGAATGGTCACAAAACCGCGGTTCTTACCCACTTTGATCCGTTAAGCATATCCGCTAACATGAACGAATTAAGAAGATTAATCAGGTCTAATCCCGCAATGAAAACATCAAAATATAAACAATCAATTTTAATTTTAGGCGTACAAGGTTGTGAGCAAAATTCCGAAACTAAGCAATGGGAGCAAAAAATCAGAGATCAACAAAAAGCGGATATGCTTATCACTGCAATTCAGGCTCAACTAGGCCAAGATGTTGAAGTAAAATTGGAACCTTATTCAGAACAGCAAGATGCGATGAAAAAAGACCGAGGTTCCCTTATTGTAAGAATTCCACCAAAAGGGCAAGCGACATACAGAACTTGGTTTAGTCAAGGACAATTAGGAAAAACTGATGAAAACCGAATTGATGAATTAAAAGAGGATTTAAAAAAATAAAATCTAAAATAACTATGGATATGCCAGATATTAGAGTTGCAACAATTGATAATCTTAAAGATATTCAATTAATGAATAAGAAATTATTTGATGAAGAATATGCAAAATATGATAAGACTATTAATTGTGATTGGCCTTTATCAAAAGAAGGTGAAGACTTTTACAAAGAAAGGATTGTAGGCTCAAAAGGTTGTGCATTTTTGTTATTTGATAATAAAGAGTTAATTGGATATTTAGTTGGAAGTTTGTCTGATGATGAATTTTATAGGAACATAAATAATTTTGCTGAATTAGATGATATGTATATATTAGAAGAGTATAGGAGTAAAAAATATGGTAGTTATCTCTATGCTGAATTTATCAAGTGGTGTAAAGCAAAAAATGTTAAGAGACTTAAAGTTTTAGTAACTGCAAAAAACAAACAAGCAATTCAATTTTATCAAAAGAAAGGCTTTAATGATTATAATGTTACTCTTGAAATGAATTTATGAAAACGGGGGGCTTAATGTTACTCTCGCTTCGCTCGGAGAAATAGTCAGACTTCTCGCCTTTTTCCCAAATTTTCTCCACTTCGTTCCGCAAAACATCGCATATACTGAAACGTTATCTAAAATTTACTTCCAAAAACTTCGTTTTTGCACAATGTCTCGCTGTTTTGTTCGGTTTAAATTTGTGATAGATTAAATATATATATAAAGTTAGTCCATAAGAATGAAATCACTAGAACAAAAAATAAATGATCAAGAAAATTTAAAAGATACTTTAAAAGAAAAGTTGGAAGTTTTTTTTGTTGATATAGAAAAAAATATTGAGCAAGAAATTGAAAATACAAAAGGAGAAAATTCTTGGTTAGATTGCTTTGCTACCCAAATGAATGGTATTCAGCTTATATTTTTTAAAAATATAAACAGAGAAAAAGCAATAGAAATTACAAGTGAAATTAGTCACGGACAGTTTGGTTTAGAAAAAATCAATGAAATGAAAGATGAATACAACGACAATCCCACAGAAGAACAAAAAGAAGAAATAATTAAAGAATTAAAAGAATATACCCTAGAAATTATAGACAAAAACTTTTAATCAAAATGCAAGACTGCATATTTTGTAAAATTGTAAGCGGGGAATTTGAGTCTTCAAAAATTTATGAAGACGAAAAAGTCTTAGCTTTTTTAGACGTTTTTCCGCTTACAGAAGGGCACACTCTTATAATCCCCAAAAAACACACTGAATTTATTTCAGAGACAAATGAAGATATTTTGGGGCATATATTTAAAGTTTCTAAGAAAATAAATGTGGCGTTAAGAAAAAGTGGCATAAAATGCGAAGCTGTGGGTTATATTTTAGCGGATGGAAAATCAGCAAATCAAGAAGTACCACATGTTCATTTGCATTTAGTGCCAAGAAACGAGGGAGATGACTTTGGATTAAAATTTCCAGAAGGGTATCCAAAAATGTCTAAAAGAGAAGATTTAAACAACCAAGCTGAGAAAATTAAAAAGCAAATTTAACTTTTCTTTAATTCTCTTACTTTCCAAAAGAATAGTTTTACGGGCACAACTTTAGGGTTTCTTTCTGCATCGCTTTTTATTTCAGCAAATATTTGTCGAATTTTTTCTTCTGGATGTCTAAAACAAATCCCTAAATACTTTCTATAGTCTTTTTCTTCATGAAAATATTCGCAAAGCTCTTTGGCCAGGGCATGCTTGCTACTGTGAATAGATTTATTTTTTTGATCTTTTTGGGGTATTTTTAGAAACTTGTTTAGTTGGTCTACCATCTATTTTATTGCTCTAAATCAATTTTTATAAGAGATCCATCGTCAACAATATAAACTTTGTCGTCAGTGTTAAATACACTGGAGTGTGGTTTCTTCCCTTTGTATATTGGATATGCCAAGCGTTCGTTTCTGTCGTCTATTTCAAGAGCATAGACACCATTTCCTACTGCCAGTATTACAACATCCTTTCTTTTTGGGAAAAAATCTAAACTTGTTATTTCAAGAGGGCTCTTAAAAATTTGTATAGGTAGTAGACACGCTGGTTTTTCCCCAGGTATTGTATTGTCGCAAATATAGTAAGGTGGGGCTTTGTCTTCCTCTAGCCAGTCTACAAAAACTTCGTTTGTTTGATTTTCCCACCAAATTTTTATTTCT
>CAZRMW010000014.1:0-10012 GCA_964601305.1 uncultured Candidatus Saccharibacteria bacterium | reverse complement strand
GAAACTCTTCACCAAACATTAATGGTTTTTGTCTGCCCATATATTTACCCTACCATCTTCTACAAATTTTTGGAGTAAACAAACTTGATTTTAATAAAAAAACAAAGTAATTTTAAGACAATATGAGTTTATTTACCAAACCAATTCAAGATATACTTTTTCAAGATGTTGTTGATTTTTGTGAAGCAGGAAATTCAGAAAACTCTGTGTTGGAATACAAAAGCGAACTCCCAAATAACAAATCTTTAGCAAAGATTATTTCTGCCTTCGCCAACACCTACGGTGGGCTTTTAATAGTTGGTGTAAAAGCTTCATCCGATGGGAAACCAACAGGTCCTTTTGTTGGAATAAATTTAGATCCAAAAATAAGTTATGAAGAAAAAATTGAAAATATTTGTTTTTCCCACATAAAAGAACCTCTTTTCCCTGAAATAAAAATATGTGAAGCAGTAAAAGGAAAGACTTTTATTCTGGTCAAGGTTTCTGAAAGCAATCTTACTCCACACAGAATTACAGAAAATACCACCATATATGTTCGAACAGGGCAAAGTAGTATTCCAAACGAAAAAGCAGATTGGGATAAAATTGGATGGCTTATGTCCCGCAGAGAAAAGTCTCTAGACTTAAAAAAGAGACTAAAAGCCAACTCTGAAGAATATTTTGAAAATGCATGTAAAATAGAAGGGGTTGATATAAATAATAAAGACTATTATTTTGGTGTTTTTTCTTTAGGTTCTCTCCCAATATTCCCCAATGAGCCTTTTTTGCACCACAACGAACTTCAAAACATAGAAGAAAAAATATCAATAAGTGGCACCAATAGGTTCCCGTATAATTTATACAACCCAAAACTCATACAACACGGTATTCATAAATTATATATTCCTCAAGGATACATAAACAAAACAACGAACAAACCTACAGAAGGAGCAAGTTTTTACTACACCAATATAAATACTTTTGGACTCTATCTTTACAAAGAAGATGTTGGAGATATTGATAAAATACAAACTGAAAAAAGTGAAGAAAAAACAATAAAAAGAATTTCCTATTATGCAATTGTTCGCACAACAAAAAACTATATTTTGTCCTTGCTTCAGTTTTATAGACACATAGGATATTCCGGAAACATAGAAATTAAAATTAATTTAAGGAATGCATTGGGAATAAAGGTTGTGCACCCACTTTCTAGCGACAGTATTTTTTGGGGAGACGAAGAAGACGAACACCCAAAAGTACCAACAAACGAAATTATATTAACAAAAGAATTTAATCTTAAAAAATTAGAGGAAAAATTTTCTGAAATACTGATAGATTTATTGTTAGAGTTTGCTTGGGCTTTAGGAATTAAACACCTTAACAAAGAACGAATGGAAAAAATAATTAAAAATGCACGATAATTATTCTAACTAAAAAATGGGCTCTTCACACTTATCCTATTTGAAAGAAAGGGGTCTCGCTTGGTTTAATCCTAGCTACGGATTAAATAATTTTTGGATTGAATACAACAAACTTAAAGAGAAATTGAATAAACCCAGTAACTATGTTTGGAGCCACAGAGAACTAAAAAGAGCCAAAGAAATATACGCAACTTCTATTATTGCCAAGGTAATGGAGAAACAGGAAAAAAATGGACCTTGGTGGATAATTAAACCCAAAAATGACCCCCCTGATGGTGTTATAGGGACACTTGTTGAAACCAATGGTATTCAAAAAATGCATGTAAGAGAAGTTGAAGTTGTTGAGCATATAACAGGGAGTATTCTTGAAACAATAAGAAATAAATTATCTAAAAAAAGATACGAACCAAACACGATACTTGTATGTTATCTTTCTCGAGGAGGCGTCTATGATTTTGAAAAGGAGTCAAAAATTATTGCCAAAGAAGTAACAAGTCTTAATCATATATTTTTAGTATTTCCTGGAGTAAAATTATCTAGTATACCAAAAAATACTTCTAATACTGAGATATTGCGTGCAATGTACAAAGTGTCGTCTGTACAAATAAAACCAGTCTATTCCTTCTCAAGTATTGACCCTGTCAGTGATTGTAAAGATTGGAGAAACGGGAAAGAAGGTACTTTCTATATATTTCAGGGACTGGGAAGGGGTAGCTCAAGGCCAATTACCCTAAAAACACCCCCAAAACTATTTTAATACTCCCTATTAGTAAGCAATAGATTTGTGATAAGATAATAATATACAACTGAATAAGAAATGACCTAAACCTTTTGAGGCATGGTCGCAAAACGCATGAAGCATAAAGATCCCATCATCAGGATCGCTTCATGCGTCGTATAGGGAAACCTATGCGTTGACCGCAAGGTCATACACTGGTGGTGGGTTTTTTGTTTGGTCATCAAAAAAGCCCAGAGATTTATTAAAAACAATCTAAAATTTGATGAAAAACAAAAAAATAGAGATAAAACTAAAACATTTCTTTATCATAATATTTATTCTCTTTGTTGTTATTATCATTGTTGGCAACAAAGAGCCTCAAACTGAAAATTATTCTCAACAACCAACTAGTAAAGAAGTCGCTTATACAATTATTAACGAAGAAGATATTTCATATATCAACTGCCACAGGGTTGGCATAAGAATAGTTGTTCCAAACGACTCCTTGCAAGCAGATGTTGACTACACCCTCAAGCTAATTGTAGATAAATATAGAAACAGTTGGGACGATATTACCGTCTGGGCATACAAAGAAAGCGAAACCGATATGGTAGGATTAATCGGCTACACAATGGGCATGAGAGAATATTCAACTTGTAATTAACTTAAATATAAAATATTTACTGTCAAAGCTATCAAAATTAAACCAAATATATAAAAGACTACTGAAAGCAGAGAAAAAATGTTTCTAAAAAATGATAATATTTTAGCTCCTTTCACAAGGGACACCCCCCCATCTTTATCATGAGTTGTTGACCCAATTAAATTAAGTCTTGCTGTTATATCATTAGATAAAAAATTTCTTAACGGAGAAAATATAAAACTAATCAAAATAAATAAAATAGCAAAACGCAGATATTCTCTAATTAAAAAATTTATTGGTCCAATATCATTTATAAAATTAAACAACAAAACCAGAGTTGCCCCAGAAAGCATTGTCCAATTCCAAAAAAATTTGTCTGTCATAGTCCTTGTCTCTTTCTTTATCTCCATCATTTCTTCATTTGTGTACGGCTTATACATTAAAGGTATTATATCATACTATTGACTAAGTTTAGTTCTTAACATACCTAAACTTTCACTGTTAAACAAATGTCAAATATTCCTCCGTGAGCCATAGACAATCCTTTGTTTAAGTGTTATTTTTTAGACAATGAGGTCAGAAAAACACAACACAAAACTAAACGGTGAAGATGCTGTTGTTGAAGTTACACACTTCGACAAGAAAGACGCACAGGAATTAAAAAAAATCTTTGACGACTGGGCAAAAGCAAACAAAAGAATTACTAAATACGGAAGAAGAATTAATATCCCTGAGGTTGTCTCAGAAGGAATGTTCTGTTTGTTTTCTGGTTCTGTTAGGTACCGCAGAAAGATAAAAGGAAAAGGTTCTGCGTCGTTTGATACTATTAATCTAAAAACTAATGCTAGAGAACAAATAAAAGCTTGTAGTATCGAACAAGATCTTAGCTCTTTTGGGCCAAAAACTGAGTGGGATAAATTATATTTTATGAATTTCTATAATAACGGAAATTTAGATGGAACTTTTGATGTATATGAAATACCAAATAAATTAATTTACAAAAACAAAGTAAACAAAGGGCAAACAATGAAAGACCAACAGAAGGAAAAAAGGCGTCCTCGTTTTAGTTTTATGAAAGATATAATCAAACCTAATAATCTAAAACCTGTTGGAAAAAATATACAGGTTTGGAAACTATAATATTTTTTTTATTTCTCTGGCTATGGCTTCTATTACAGGAACTGCTACCGAGTTCCCTGCTTGTTTGTAAAGACAAGAGTCCGCTATTTCAGGTAATTGAAATCTCTTCTTTGGAAATCCCTGAATATTAAAACACTCTCTTGGTGTTAGTTTTCTTATTCCTTTAGAGTCCTTGATGATTGGGACATTATGTCCTCCTGTCCCCATATTAGCTGTAAGAGTTGGACAGACTCCACTTTTATTTTCTCTTACATAAACTCTCCTCCATTGGTATACCCTATCTTCTCTTTTTACATCTTTCTTGATTTTTTTATAAAGAGGTTTGTTATTATAATAATATTTTTCAGCAATATCTTTTTCCAAAACATCTCGCACTTGCTTAGTAGGCTTCTTCTTCCCTGGCCAGTTAAATTTTTCATAATGTTTTTTCTTTTTGAACGCTATTATATAGATCCTTTCCCTCGCCTGTGGAACATTCCCGTACTCCAAACTACTAAGAACTCTCTCGTCAACACAATATTTAAGTTTTTCCAATGTATCTTTTATAATTTTATATGTTTTCCCTCCGTCATGATTTTCAAGATTTTTCACATTTTCAAGAAAAACAATCTCTGGAGTTTTTTTATTTATTATATTTGCAATATCAAAAAACAAATTGCCTCTACCTTTTTTATCTTTGAAACCTTCTCTATATCCAGCGATAGAAAAAGCCTGGCAAGGAAAACCCGCCAACAATATATTAAATTTAGGGATTTTGTTTAAGTCCAGATCCTTAATACTAGCTAAATGAAGTTTTGGAGCTTCAAAATTAAAATCATAAGTTGTCTTACATTTTTTATCAAAATCATTTGCAAACACTGTTTCAAAACCAGCCTCTTCAAAGCCAAGCCTTATTCCGCCGACTCCAGCAAACAAATCAATTGTTTTATATTTATTATTTTTCATAATTGTCTCTAATATTATAAACAATATCCCATTAAAAAGCAGCCCCCCTCTTTTTACTCAAACAAACACCTAAAAAGCAGGTGATGCTTTCTGAAAACTGGCAATATGTTGTAATCGCTCCCTAATTTCTGTCATGTATTCTCTATCAGAAAAGATATTTACTAGTGGAATAACGGACGAGAACCGACCCATTAACAAAAACGAAACACTCTTAAATGGGTGTTTTGTTTTTGGTAACTAGTGATTAAGATAATGGGATTTGAAAAGCGGAGGCGGGGCACCCACCAATAAACTCTATCTAATTATTTACCCCCTATCCTGGGCACCACATCCACCAGAAGTTTCTTAACATTTTCTGCGTTTGTTTCCATTACTTTCAAAATTGCCTCCCATGTTACCGCCTCCTCGTTTTCTTTCCAACAATCATAATCTGTAGCCATAGCAATACTTGCATAATTCAAACCAAGTTCATTTGCTAAAATCACCTCCGGAACAATAGACATATTTATAACATCTGCTCCAAAACTTCTAAACATATGACTTTCTGCTCTTGTAGAAAATCTTGGACCTTCAATAGTTATCATTGTCCCTTTACCATGAAAAGAAAGTTCCAAGTTTTTTGCAGACTCTTCTAGCATATTTCGCAATTCCGAATTAAAAGGGTCGGCCATGGGTGTATGCACTACCTCGTCCTCGTGAAAAGTAAGGTCGCGATGCTTGGTAAAATCTATAAACTGATCCAAAAAAACCAAATCTCTTGGTTTTATTTTTTCTCTCAAAGACCCACAAGCAGTAGTTGCCAAAACATCTGTACAACCAATCTCTTTAAGTACCCAAATGTTTGCTCTAAACGGAACCTTGGTCGGCATTATGTTATGATCTTTGCCATGCCTAGCCAAAATTACCACATCTACACCCTTAATCTTACCAGTGATTAATTTACTGGATGGCTTACCAAAAGGAGTTTTCATTTCCACTTCTTTGGTATCTTTTAAAATTTTAGGGTCATCCAATCCACTCCCCCCTATTATTGCTATTTTAGAGTGTGTCCGAAGACCTGCTCCAATTTTGTTTTTATTCGCTGTCATAATTCACCAAGCTCTTTACCTCATAACCTCTTTCTTTGAGTTTTTTAGAACCTTCCAAAAATGGCAAATCTACAACAAAATAAACTCCAACGATCTTACCACCAAGCTGTTCTATAAGATCACAGCTGGCAACAGCCGTCCCACCCGTGGCGCAGAGATCGTCTATCAAAACAACATTTTCTCCATCAAGAACTGCATCTTTATGCATTTCAATAGTATTGCTGGCATATTCTAAATCATAATCTTTCTCAATTGTTTCAAAAGGAAGTTTGCCTTTTTTTCTTACAATAGAAAGCCCTATGTTCAAATTATATGCAACAGGAGTTGCAAAAATAAACCCACGAGCATCTATCCCCACTATTTTATCTATCTTTTTATCTTTTAAAAAATCACCAAGCCTGTTAATTGTTTCTATGAGAAGCTCACTATCTTGAAGAAGTGTAGTAACATCTTTAAAGTTCACCCCCTCTTTAGGCCAATTTGGTACCTCACGAATTTTTGATTTTAAATCTATTTTATTTTTCATAATAAATACATACTATCATCACAGAAAATTGATGACAACAATTTAACACCTCAAGCGCATTAAAGGCGGCCGTAGTGGCCGCCTTTTTTATTTCTTATCCCTTATTTATTTACATTAATACTATTTAAAAAAGATCTTATAGAGAATACTGCCTTGTCAACAGAAATCTCTTGCTTACCAAGGGATTCCAAGATATTTTTAAGTTCACCAAAATCTAGCGATGAATCAACAATCTCCTTGAAGGCATCTGCTCCATTATATCTAGCTAGCAGCTGTGGCGCTTTTTCATATGAAGAATCCATTATCGGTTATTACCCCTTTTCAGCTTGTGAATCAAATCCGCAAGATCATCCATTTCTTTTGATAAAGCTGCTTCTTCTGCAAAAGATAAGTGGTGCTCCCCCATTCTAAAATCATGATGTAATTTTCTTTTTTCTAAATATTCTGCTTCCAATTCTTTAAGAGATTTTTTTTTATCTGGCATATTACTTACCCCCTTCCTTTAAAATATCTTCAATAAACTGGGACATTTCCTCAGCTGATTTGTTTAAAAAATCATTACTGCTATGCCGAACAACGCCTTTCTTATCGATAATAATTGTATGGGGAAGAAATTTGATAGAGTAAACCCCTGTTGTTTTTTTGATAATTTCTACTTGATTCCTCAAGACTCCAAGGACTGTGTGATGAAAAGGACCAAGATTTCTTTTAAAAAGACTAAACTTCTCAGGCTCTAATATCAGCCAAGGAACACTTACGATTTTTACATTTTTATTATTTTTGTATTTTTTACCCAACTGACTAAGAACTCTAACTTGCAAAATATTACTATAACTCTCGTTAATCCAAAAAACAAGAACTGTAACACTATCTTTTGTAAACTCAGAAAATTTAACCGACTTACCTGTATTAATATCTGTCGCTTCAAAATCCGGTGCCTGAAATCCAGTAGCGCTATACAAGGAAGTAGCCCCAAAACAAAAAATTAATCCAAAAACAATAATTGTTAAAATATGTTTTATTTTCATTAGTTCTCTCCTCTTCTTGATCAAACCCTGTTTGATTTAAGGTTTTATTGTTTTATCCAGAAACTGCCAGATAGCCGCCAGTTAAAAACGCCACCATCCAAAGCAGCCATGCATAAACAGAAAACATACTAAAGTAATATTGATATTCTTCAAACACAAAAACTAAAACAGCTATTAGTAAATGAACAAGCATTATAATTAAAACTGCTACCCCCAACAAGCTATGCAAAATTAAAAACGTTGCATCCTGCAAAAAATTTGTTGATATAGCAGCCATTTGTAGTGTACCCAGTGCATCAAAAATAAAAGCAAACAAAAACAATAAGATCATCCACAATTCTAAACGACCCTTAATCTTTTCGCTAAAAATAACAACCGTATAAAACACAGCAGCTATTGAAATAAAAATTATAGGTAATGTCATTATTTACCTTCTCTTGTTTCGTGTTTTCTAAGATTAGCTTCAAACTCATGAAGTCGCTTCCAAATACTTCTGAGCTCTGTAATGGTAGTCCATCTATGGATAAACAATGAAAAGCTAGCATGAACTTTATCAAATGCATTAGCAATCTGCATCATTGCCCCCAAAGTAATAACCCCAGTAAATAAGCTTGGTGCCATTACTAAATACGGAACAAGACTCATACTAACATCATAAAAATATACCCATAAATCAAAATAACCGTAATGCAAATAAAGTCTTCTATAATTGACCCTAACACCAGCAAATAACTCTACCAATTTTGGAAAATGGTAATCTATTTTTTGGGTTGAGATAAGCTCTAAATTTTGCCTGTAAGCAGCTTCTTTAACCTGATTATTATACTCCAAACCCGGTAATTTAACTCCGACAAGCCATGAAACATACATGCCGCCAAGACTAACTATTAAAGCTACCCACACCAAAGATCCTTCAACAAAAACTCCAGTGTTTGACCTTAATAAGATGAGAATTGAAACAAAAAATATAACCTGAACACAAGAAAACTTATCTACAAGAGATGCTTTAAAATCACCATCAAGATTGTTTTGTTTTTGAGTATTATTTTTCCCTATTCGATATAAGACGAATAACAGAATCAAACAAAATATTCCAATTAACCATATTGGTATTTCTGGAATATGAGTAATATAATCAGCTTCCACTTTATTGCTGTAATTCCACAAAATCGGTAAAAAAGCAAAAAGGGTCATTATGGCTCTTACTACTTGCAAGCCAAGGGTTTCCACTATTCTAGAAAACCTTTCAGTATCCTGCTGTATCCTTTGCGCCGCGCCTTCTATTTGTTCTTCTACATGCTCCCACCTGGGAAGATAATCAAAAGTCATCGCCTCTCTCCAGGTAAAAGCATAAAGACGTGTAAAATATGCAGTAACAGCAGATAAAAGTATGTATTTATATGCTATATGACACCACTCAATTATTGCACTCCAAAAATCACCCACTGCGTATTTGCCTGTATCTGAACCCTGCAAGATATCATAAAATCCTTTATACCATTCATTAAACATAACCGTCATCTGAACCTGAGCATAAAGTGAAGCTAACAAAAACAAAAGTCCGCCCCACGCCCAAATAGCCCATTTCTTGTTCCCAAAAAAAGACTTAATCATATCGCACCTCCCTTACCCACCTAAATGCGTTCGCCCGCCAAAGCTGTGCTTTAGCACTGCGGGCGGGTAGCTTTTGGCTGGGTTGTCACGCCATAGCCCTTTAAGACGAAGGCAGACTGTTCACTTTTCAAGGATCTTCCTATTTAAACCTATACAACCATTTTACGGCTCAATGGTCAAACCCAGTATTAAACGCCTCGACTTGTCGAGGCGTTTAAGTTTTAACTTTATTTATTCAAAATCTACAGGAATAAGATCAGACTTAGTTTTTAGTAGCCTTAGCTTCCGGGCAGAATCAAATTCTTCTCTGGAGACTGTTTTAATTGGCTTAGTGTTTTTTAATTTCTTGTAACCGCAACCCCAGCCATTTTCAATTTCTCCGCAAATCAAACATCTTCTGGCAGGAGGTTTTGTAGTAGAAACCATTCCTCTTGAAACACAGTCAGTTTCTATAACCGTCGCATGATCACAATTTTCTTTCAAAATCTTCAGTAACTTGTTGTACTCTTTTTCCAACCTCTCCTGCTCTTCATGTATCTCAATTATTCTATCTCTCATCTTAAAAAATCCACTATCACCACTAAATGGCGAAAGTTTTTCAAAACGTTCCACTAAATCAGTATTGTAAAAAAACTCAACCAATCCAGACAAAAACTCAGACCATGCTTGCCTGTTTCCGTTTTCCAGTTTTTTAAGTTTTATCTTAAATCCCTCTACTATCGGGTTTTTACTCTCAAAAATACATTTATTCCAAAAATCCCAATCTGTAAAAAATAAAAAGTTCGGCAAACTACTTGTAATTAAATCTCGCCTTAAAAGCTCTTTTAAATCACTTTTTTGAGGATCTTCAAAGTAGAGCCTCACCGATTCCAAAAAGCATAAAGTTCTTTTTTCTCTCTCTTCTTCGTCT
>CAZRMW010000013.1:9201-12473 GCA_964601305.1 uncultured Candidatus Saccharibacteria bacterium | reverse complement strand
CTTTCTTTTATACTTTCAAGCGAAGCATAAAAATCTCCACCAGTTTGATTTATTTTATTTATAAAACAAAGTCGCGGCACTTTGTACTTGTCTGCTTGCCTCCACACAGTTTCTGATTGTGGTTCCACGCCCATTTTTCCATCAAAAACAACCACCGCACCATCAAGCACACGTAAAGATCGCTCTACTTCCACAGTAAAGTCTACGTGTCCTGGAGTATCGATAATGTTTAGTCTATGCTCTTTCCAAAAACAAGTAGTTGCAGCAGAAGTAATAGTAATACCACGCTCTCTTTCTTGTTCCATCCAGTCCATGGTGGCTTCACCCTCATGCACTGCGCCTATTTTGTGTTTTCTACCAGTCCTATACAAAACACCTTCGGTAACAGTTGTTTTACCTGCATCAATATGGGCAATAATGCCAATATCTCTTACTTTATCTATAGGGTATTCTCGTGACATAGTTAAATTTTATTACCAAGCAAAATGTGCAAAAGCCTTGTTAGACTCTGCCATTTTGTGAGTAGTTTCTCTTTTCTTCATGGCATCGCCTTCTTTTTTAGATGCCATTACTAATTCGTTTGAAAGTTTTTTGTGCATTGCCTGCCCCTTTTTTGCTTTAGCTGCTTGGATAATCCATCTCATTGCTAAGCTTTCTCCTCTCATTGGAGCTACCTCTCTAGGAACTTGATAGTTTGCACCACCCACCCTTCTAGATCTTACCTCCATGTTTGGAGTTGTGTTTTTTATTGCTTTCTCAAAAACCTCAAGAGCGTCTTGCTTGGTTTGTTTAGCAGCCTCATCTAATCCGTAATAAACCAATTTAATTGCAAAAGTTTTTTTACCATCTTGCATTACATAATTAATAAACCTCTCTATAGAAAGCGAGTTGTATTTAGAATCTGGTTTTCTTTGATTTTTCTTTTTTATTGGTCTTCTCATTTTACTAGTTACTTGTTACCAGTTACTCGTTACTTTTTTTAGCCTTTTTCGCCCCATATTTAGATCTTTTTTGCTTTCTGTCTTGCACCCCAGAAGTATCCAAAACTCCACGCACAATATGGTATCTTACACCAGGCAGATCTTTTACCCTACCTCCACGAAGTACAACCACTGAGTGTTCCTGCAAATTGTGCCCAATTCCTGGAATATAGGCAGTTACTTCCATACCATTACTAAGCCTCACTCTAGCTATTTTACGCATAGCAGAGTTTGGTTTTTTAGGGGTAGTCGTGGTTACCTTTAAACACACCCCCCTTTTGAAAGGAGAATTGTACAAGGTTGGTTTGTTTCTTTTCACATTAAAACCACGATGCAGCGCAACGGCTTTAGATTTTTTTACAACCTTTTTTCTTTTCTTTTTTACTAATTGATTAATTGTCGGCACGTTTCTTCACTTCGTTCAGTCAAATTTAAAATGCAAAATGCAAAATTTAAAAAGACTAAACAATTATAATTATTAATTTGTATTATTTTACCTTTTTCGTTTTTCGCTTTTAATTCCTATACTCTATACTTTTATAAAGAAAAAAGCAATATATTGCAAGCCCGGTCGAATGACTGGGCAATACTAACAATGAAAACCGCCCTTAGGCGGTTTTTTAACTCAAAAAATAAAATCAAAAAATTTTATCTCCCCTTAAAGACTGTTTCTTCACATCCATTCCCATTAGAAAATGTACACTACTTCCTTCCTTATAAATATCAGTAAAAGCAATATATGGATTGTCCCAAGAAAAATCGATAGTTGCTTGAAGAAGCTCAGAACTACCTAATATTACTTTATCTATTGAAAAATGAAAAGAAGGAAGCTTTGTATTTAATTCTTTTTTTCTAGATATTTCGGTAAAAGACATACCGTAGTTTGCAAAACTGTTTGTATTTTTACCATGAAGCGGTATTTTTACAGATCCAAGGAAAACCCAGCCCCCACGGTCTTTGTCTTTTAAATTTCTCACAAAAAGACTGTACCAGTCAGCGGAATAATTAAAATCTGTTCTATGCAGAGAAAACTCGTAGCTATTACCCTTAGACCATTTGTACTTTTTTAAAATAGCCACCAAATCGCTATCGGGATCGTTTCCTTCTCTGTGGGCAATGATCCAAGAATTTTTTGGAATTCTTACGTTTTCTTTTTTTTTCGTATTCCAAACACCAAACAAAATACCTTTTCCCAAAAAACCTTTGGGAGTTTGAATATCTGTTTGAAAACCAAAGTACACCCCCGTATTCCCTATCTTGGTATGAAAAAACTGAAAAAACATACCTTGATCATATTGATCCGGTTCATCGTGAACAGTCACAGCCAATTTTAAAGATTTTCTCTCCTCAGCAAATCCACCGAAATCCCAGGTAACATATTGCAAACCACCATTTTTGAGCTCTTCCTTGGCAATATCTTTTCTGGATTGACTAAACAGGCTACAAGAAAAAATAAAAAATAAACAAAAACAAAAGATAATATATCTAAAAGGGATTTTTCTTTCCATTTTTTGCTCCTCTTTGCCCCGCTCGGCGGGTTCTTTTTTCAAAGATTTATTTGTATTTGTAATTAATTATACAGCACAAAAAAAACGCTCTTCCGAGCGCCTGTGGATAGTAAAAACACCCCCCAAATTAAAAACTTATTCCAGTAATAACCTTGAAAAGAAACAAAATAATTGGCAAAACTAATTGCCACAAAAATATTATAAAAAATAGTAGTATCAAAAAGCCATACCTCTCTAGCGTATGTTGCACATCTTGCCATTTGTATGGGAGAACTGCAAAAAGAACTTTAGAGCCATCAAGCGGTGGAATAGGTATAAGATTAAAAAACATCAAAAGCAAATTTATAAAAACCACAAGCGAGGCTATCTCAAAAAATGCCATTGGTAAAATTTCTAATACTGTACCAAACCGAATTATAAGCCCGAAAAACAAAGCCACTAAAAAGTTAGATGCTGGTCCAGCAATACCAACAATAGCCGGCCCCCATTTTTGATCCTTAAGATTGTACGGATTGTATGGTACAGGCTTAGCCCAGCCAAAAATAAATCCACCCACCATGTATGTGAGCATCGGTATCAAAAAAGAACCGAAAAGATCTAAATGTTTTATTGGATTGAGCGTAAGCCTACCCTCGTATTTTGCCGTAGGGTCGCCCAAAAGGTATGCTGAATATCCGTGAGATACTTCATGGATAACGATAGACATTATCAAAACTGCAATTGCAAATATAAAATCAACTCCTGCCATAAAAATAGTATACACCATAGTGTACACCATCGTATA
>CAZRMW010000013.1:2481-9101 GCA_964601305.1 uncultured Candidatus Saccharibacteria bacterium | reverse complement strand
ACTGCCTTAGAAACATCGCTAATCTTCAATTCAAAAATATATTCTTTCTCCCCGACGGCTGTTTGTATTCCAACTGCCCCAGGGTCACCGCTAACTTTAGAGGGGTCTCTTTTGTAAATAACAGAGTTTTCAAAAACTATAGGGTCTTCGGTTCCCTTTTCCCATAGTTTATGAAGAACCGGAGCATTTTTTGTTAAACAAAGACGAAAGGTGCCTTCAAAGCAATTTTGGTCTGGCATATCTACCTTTTCACCATCTTTAGTATCAAAACCATTGTTTGAACAAACAGATCTTGTTAATTTCTCTTTAAAAAACCTTGTTAATTCTCTAGCTTGATTATTCACAAAAGATGATCCTAAGACAAAAAGTTCAAACTCATCATCCTTCCCTTTTTTTTCATGCCACTGTGGCTCTCTTGCCGTTCTTCTCATATTCTTATCGTGCCAAGAAAAAGACGAAGAATGAACAGAGCCATCTTCGTTCATTTCTCTAAACTCAAACAAATGGCAGTTTGAAAGAATTTTTTTGGCCTCTTTGAAAGAAATTTTTTGTTCCAAAAATTTATCTTCTCTCCAACTTTGTTGTAAAGCCCTTTTGACTATTTTTCTAGTTGCAGGTTGAAGCTGATCTTTTATAGCATCAAAAACAACAATCGCGTGGCAATCCATTCCCCTTTCTTCTTCTTTTTTTTCATAATGTACTTTCTTTGCTAAAAGCCAAGGAGATACAAAAAAGGAAGGAATTGCTGTAATAAGTGTCCAGCCGATATATCTAGAACCTCTATGGCTCCCACCTAAGATACTGTGCCCAACATCACTCAATCTTCTTGTCTCTAAATCTATCTTTAAAAAGGATTGGCCAGACATTTCGATATACAAGTATTCCCTCTCTTCTTCTCCTTCTTTTTCTCGAATGATCTCAACCTTTTTTACTTTTAAAATTATTTTTTCTGGAGAATCTATCCAAATATGATCTATCATTCTTGGCAAAAAAGTAATCCCCTTAAAAATTTCTGAAGCTAATTCTTTAACATTCATGTTCCATCCCTTCTCTGTGTATTTCTGTTAAGGTACACTCACTTGTCCGCTTTAGGCGGATTTACTCAAGATTAAAATAAAAAATTAATCTTGTCAACCTGTCTTGTTAAAACTGCTATAGCTGAATTAGCAAGACGGTTTTGTTTTATATTTATACAACAATATTTTATATAATAATTTCCAAGCCCATCTCCACCTCCACCCAAAACCTACTCTATCTGGGGCGATAGCACCGCTTAGGGTAGGTTTTAAAGTTAGTTAATTTAGTATAAATAATCAAAAAAGCCGCGGGGCTACACCCCGCGGCTTTTGGAAAACTTCTGTTTTTAGATTAAATGTTTTACGGAGAAAACACCTTCTTTATTCCGATGAAATTCATATTTCTCGCTGTCTCTTCTCAGAACAACCGGCTTTGCAAAAATCCCTGTTTCTTTAAAAACTTGCGTTCCAAGTTCTACAAAAAATTTTGCTTCAAAATCACTTCCTATCTCTATATCAGCAAAAAATTCCTTCCACACATAGTCTTTTTCCCAAATATCCCACAAATTTTCACAGGGGACTTCAAAAAGAGAGATATCTTTAGCCAACCTCATAAGTTCGAGAGCTATTCCAATAATACAAGCATTCGAAATAGGACTCATCGATATTTTAAATGTTTCCAAATCAAACTCAAATTTCCCTTCATCAAATCCTTCTCCGATAAGCCTATCCTCTTTTAAATGTCTTATTGTCTCCTCTTCGTGCTCTCGTAATTCATTATAATCAAAAATTACACGAGAAAAGACTTTTGCTTTTTTTAAAAATTCATCGTACAGTCTAAACAAAATTTTTTGTGTATCCGACATACTCTCTTCCTTTGTTTGTGTTTTTGTTAAGGTGCACCCACTTGCCTGCCTTAGTCGGGTTTATTTAAAACTAAAACAAAACTTTGTTGCCGTCAAGCATCACACAACTGGGGCGATAGTATTGGTTGTGTGGTGTTTTACTAGGTCTTGTTTTATTTATTAATTTGTATTAAATTAACATCTATGAATCCCGTTAGAAATCGCGATCGCGCGGACTTGATAACGGGAATCTAATTTGCTAGTTTTAAATATTATTAAATAAATTTATATAGATTGTGAAATGATCGCGATCTGTTTCTAAACGGGATGAAACAATGTCCAATTTGTGAAAAAGGAACAATAATGGGTGGCAAGAGAAATCTTTTAAGAGGTAAGTACAATCCTACCCCCAAAAAACGAAAATACCCAAATCTACAATGGGCTACTTTTCCGGGTGGCAAAAGAAAGAAAATTTGCACAAGCTGCTTAAAGAAAAATTTACATTTAAAATAAATCTTCCGTTTCTTCAAGAAAAGATTCTAAAATATTGTTTTCTTCACTTCCGTCGAAAAGAAATTTTCCACGGAATTTTTTATTTTCCAAAAATAAGGGTAGCCAATACTCATCGTCTGGCCACATATCTTTAACAGGTATTTTATCTACTTCGTACCACTCCGGTTTCATTTCTTCTGTCTCCATTGGTTCACCAGAAAATTTTTTCACTCTAAAAATATGTACTTCTAAAATTTCTGGATTCCCTTTAAACTCGAAGTCCAATATCCCAGTTTTTTCCATATCTTCTATAAAAATATTTGCTTCCTCTTGCATTTCTCTTATCGCAGCATCTTCTATCGTTTCGTCCTTGTCTACCTTTCCACCAAATCCATTCCATTTACCCTCACCAAAACCACGCTTCTTCATACCAAGAAGTATTTTTGGGTGCTTGTGTACCAGACAAAGAGTTAAAATTTTTTTATTCATGCAAAGATTAAAGCAGGCCAATTACCTTTTTCACCTCTTCCATTTTTTTCTCTGCAAGTGGGCGTACTTTATCTGCACCATCTTTTAAAATTTTCTCTACATCGCTATCTGTAAGATTGTGGTATTTTTCTTTAATTGGTTTTAGTCCATCAATAATCACTTCTGCTAGATCCTTTTTAAACTCAGCGTACCCTTTGCCCTCAAATTTTGTCTCTATATCTCCCCTGCTCATACCAGTAAATGCTTCATAAATTATTAGCAGATTATAAATACCTGGTCTTTCATCATCAAACCTTACTTCGTTAAAAGAATCTGTTTGCGCACTCATTATTTTTTTTCTAATTTCTTCTGGTTCATCTAATAAATAAATTAAATTGTTGTCGCCTCCATTATCAGATTTACTCATCTTTTTTTCTGGATCTTGAAGACCTTTTATGCGCGCAGTCTCTTTATTTAAAACAACTTTTGGAATAGTAAAAATATCTTTCTTGTATAATGAATTAAATCTTTTTGCTACATCTCGAGCAAGCTCCACATGCTGCACTTGGTCTTCGCCTACAGGCACTTCCTCAGTGTCATAAAGTAAAATATCTGCCGCCATAAGTGCTGGATAATCAAAAAGACCAATACTTGCTCTTTCCCTGTTGCTTTCAGCTTTTTCTTTAAACTGCGTCATTTTTTCCATCCAGCCCATTGGTATAAAACAATTCAAAATCCATGCAAGCTCTGTATGTTCTTTTACAAGAGATTGGACAAACAAATTGTTTTTTTCTGGGTCTAGCCCGGAAGCAATATAGAGTTTTACTATATCTAGTGTTCTTTTCTTTAATTCATCTGGTCTTTGAGGAACCGTAATAGCATGTAAATCTACTACACAAAAAATGCTGTCAGCATTGCTTTGCTCCTCCGACCATCTTTTTATAGCACCTAGATAATTTCCAAGATGTAAATCTCCCGATGGCTTTATTCCTGAAAAAACTTTCTTCTTAGACATATTATAATTATATTACTTACTATCAGCTCCCACACAATAGACAGGATCTGCACATTCTTTTACAGCGTCTCCGCAATAATAGCTACCATCTAGATCAGCTTTTAACTCATCTGCATCGGAACCAAGTGTAGTACCCACCACAAAATGCTTACCTTCTTTTCTGTAACAATAGAAACTATTTGTATCCTTAGCAAGCTCACTAGCTAATTCGGCAGAGTCGGCAATTTTTGGATAAACACCATTTGTAGAAAAATAAGAATCCAAAATGATTTTTATCTTAGAAATATTTGCCACTTTTTCTAAATTTTTGTCTACAACGACCGGCTCCGTCCTCTGCGCTGTTGTAGTAGCCGTTGTGGTGGTGGTCGCTACGCTTACTCCACTCTCTGTTGTTGTGCTTGTTGTCGGTCTTACATAAGTTTCAACCTCTGCTGGCGCAGCTTCTTCTTGTGTTTCTTTCTCTGTAAAAATAAATCCATAAATTTGATCAAAATAATTGTATGCCAACCCAGCACCAACCAAAAGAACCCAAATTATCACAAGCCATACTATCCATGCTTTTGATTTCTTGGGCGCATACTGAAGCCTGCTTGTAGTTGGGGGTTGTGGTATCGTTTGCTGTGGTTGAACAAATTTCTGAGAATTCACTTGAGTTTTTGGTGGTACTGTTTGTTGAGACACTTGGCCACTCGTTGGAATTGCGGATTGTTCTGTCCTAAACATTGGTCCGCCTGCCGACTCGCCTTGATTTGGCGAAACAGGCGAGGTAGACTCGCTACCCCTTCCTTCGTATTCTTGAAAAGCTTGTTCTATTTCCACCTCACTAATACCTTGCATTTTTAATAAGTGTTTTATTTTCTCTTTGCTCTCGCCCCGCTTCATTGCGGTTTCTATATATTTTAAAGAAATTGGTGTTGCCATAAAAATTTTTTATTTAGTTAATTATTTATATTTTACCAAAATTTAAAGCACAAAACAAAGAAAAATCTGACAAGGATTGACTTTTTGGTGTGTATATGATATAAAATAAAAAGATGAAAATTAACTTTCCAAAGGAGGTAAGTATCAATGTTTTTTTGCAGAAAAAAAATCGACAAGAAAGAGTTCCAGAGGATGCTCAAAGAACTCAAAAAAAACGGACATGAATTGGTTTTGGTCAACGGGGTTTCTGGCAATAAGAAAGAAAACAATATCATCGATTTCAGGGGCCAAAAAGTCAACGCTGGATCCTTCAAGGGTCTCTGCCAATGTCTACTCAGAAACATGAGTGGGCAAAACGAAAGTGAAAGGAAATGGATAAAAATCGATCGATGTTTCGACGATGATCAGTCTGTCTACGATATGGTCAAAAACCATCATAATGTGATGGTAGAATCCATCCGTCGAACAACTAAGTCACCTCATTAGGGCGACGGCGCGGTCTGAAAAGACCGCGTTTTTATTTTATCTTACTCCATATTTTTTTCTTATCTTACCCACTTCTTTTTCTTCTTCTTTTTCTTTTCTTTCTTTGCCGGCTTCGCCCATTTTTTTAAGTTCATCTTCAGAAAGATCTGCCAACTCTTCCACTCTCCTCTTTAAATAATCTTCTGTGTTTAGTTCTGGTTTATCTAACACCTCTTCAAGAAGCGCATGTAAAATAAACCCAACTTTTGGACTAGGCTCAATTTTTGTAATTTCCATTATTTTAGCTCCATCTACTTTAAGTGCCCCCACAGTAAGTGGCGCGCGCATAGCTTCTTCTATCATTGCCTCGTATTTTCGCAAACGATAGGGCTGCTCTTTTGGTCTACCCATGCCAATTCTATCGCAAAACCTTACATTCATAAGATCCCACACATTTTCTGAGCCAACATTCCTAGTAAGTCTTCTCACAGCCGAGAGAGTTATTACATCTGTGTCAGAAAAAAACAGGTGCCACCTCACGAGTTTGTAAACTTTTTCTATAAATTTTTTAGAATATTTTAGTCTTTCTAAAATTTTGGCAGTCATTCTTGCACCAACTACCTCGTGGTTATAAAATGTAGAGTCTACTCCCTCGCCCCTTTTTGTGCGAGGCTTGCCAACATCATGAAAAAGCGCTGCCAACCTAATATCTAAAGGGAAATTTTTATCTGCAGCATGTTGTAAAGATTTTACATTGTGATCCCACACAGTAAATTTATGATTTTTGTTTTGAGAAACACCAACCCCATCTTCAAGCTCGGGAATTATTAGTGGCAGTATGCCCGACATTCTTAAATCTTCCATTCCTTGTTTTGGATTTGGAGACAATATTATTTTATTAAACTCATCCCGTATTCTTTCTTTCGATATCATTTTTAAAAGATGAGTATTTTTAGAAATAGATTTTTTGGTTTTTTCTTCTATCTCAAAACCAAGCTCTGCAGAAAACCGTATAGCTCTCATTATCCTAAGTACATCTTCACCAAATCTTTCATCTGGGTCGCCAACTGTACGAATAATTTTATTTTCTAAATCTTTCTGTCCACTAAAAAGGTCTGTAATTTCTCCTTTAGTATTCATAGCCAAAGCATTTACAGTAAAATCTCTACGAGAAAGATCGTCTTCTAGTTTCTCTGCAAATTTTACTTCATCTGGATGTCTTTTGTCGGAATACTTAGCTTCTATCCTGTATGGGGTGATTTCTACCACTTTTAAAGACTCTTCTTCTGCACGGGTTTTTACACCCACTGTACCAAAATCATTTTCATAAAAACTATCTTCAAAATACTCTTGAATTTCTTCTGGCTTAGCGTTTGTAGTAATATCCCAGTCTTTAGG
>CAZRMW010000013.1:0-2381 GCA_964601305.1 uncultured Candidatus Saccharibacteria bacterium | reverse complement strand
AAAATATCTAAAACTTCTTTTGGTATTTTATGCTCCATAACTAAATACTAGCAAACAGCGAAAAACAGGCAAGAAAAATCCTGCGGGCAACCTACCTACAGGATTAAAAAAACTTTAATAGTTTAATATCAAGCATCCAAAAAAAAGAAACCAAAAGACCTACAAGATAGCTTTTTAAAACTTCTCTGCTCCACTTTGCTTTCATTTTTGGAAAATTTTTATCTAAAAGAACACCTATTCTTTCTTTTTTTAAAAACTGAATATAAAAATAGCAAAAGAAAGAAATTTTTAACAAAATTAAAGAAGAAAAATACAAAAAAGATGTAAGAGAAATACTAAGATGAAAAGTAGAAAAAACACTTATTGATAACCCAAAAACAAGAGCAAACAAAAAAGAAATTATCTGAAAAAAAATCAATCTATGATCAAAAAATAAAAAGTAAATTTTGTCTTTTACCATGTGGCACCTCCTCTTCTTAAAATTGCCAAATTACCATTCTTGTGGTAGTATAACATCGTTTGAAAGAAAAAACTATTACGCCCGTAGCTCAATGGATAGAGCGTCTGGCTTCGGACCAGAAGGTTGTGGGTTCAAATCCTGCCGGGCGTGCAAGGTTGGAAATTAAAAACAAATAGTGTATTTTAAATTATACATGGTGACTATAGTGTAGTGGTTCGCACAGGAACCTGTGGAGTTCCTAGGATGGGTTCGAATCCCATTAGTCACCCCTAATGTTTCTTATTCCTATGTTTTCTCTAAGACTAGGACTAAGATTGGCGAAAACCTGTCCTATTGGGATAGGTTTTTGTCTTTTATCGAGACATATAGCTCCAGTAGCAATCAAAGCTTTTACAATCTTCGTTGGCTCTGCGTTTACTAGATGTCTTTCTGTAACCTCAAACTTTTCCCAAAACAACCCCAGATAGGCTCTCTTTAGCTCTGTAGGGGCTTTCTCGTACGCTTCGCCGATGTTTCGTATTAGAATAAGTAGTTTTTGAATAACATCTATCTTTATATTTCTGGAACGATTTAATTTGCATAGCTCATCTTCAACATTGTCTATGTTCTCTCTTAATCTATCCTTAATTCTAGTAAAATCGCTATCTGACAAAGTTCCTGAGATAAGTTTTTCTTCCGCAACCTCAAGCTTCTTTTGAAAAGAAAACTTCTTGTTGATTAAAGATACTTTTTCTCTAGTGACACTTTTCTTTTTCTTTTCATAAATCTGCTTTACTCTAGCCACAACCTTATCTACAAACTGAGCAGAAAATTCAATACCCCTGAAAGCATCTTCTACATACCCCTCGAAAATATCCATAGCTATTGGCTTGTCTTCAGGCGCAGATTTAAGATCTCCTTTCCCATGACAACGGTAATATGATTTGCTCTTGTTTGGATGTTGTTCTCCAACATAACGCATACCAGTAGTTGCAGAAAATATCATCCCGTTAAAAGGGAAATTATATTTTCTATCTCTACGAGCAAATCTATTGCGCTCTGCTTTAACTTGCTGACATCTATCAAAAAGCTCCTTCGTAATTAGTGGTTTATGATTTCCTTTTTTAACAAGCCCCCTCCAGCGCATCTCTCCATAGTAAAATGGATTATCTAAAATACGAAAGAAAGTTGCTTTAGCCATTTTTCTACCGGTAAACCCCGTCAATCCTTTTTTATAAAATTTTTCTCTTAATTCAAATACTGAATAAGTTCCTGTTGCATAAACCTTAAAAAACTCCGCTATCAAAGATGCTTTCTCTTTATCAACAATTATCGTTCTTTTGTCTTCATCGTTCTTTTCTCCAACATTTAAGTATCCAAGAGGAGCGCGTGTAATCCAATCGCCCCCATTAAATTTATTCTCCAAGCTTTTAATAGTTTTTCGTGATGTAATATCAGACTGAAACTGATTAAACCCAGCGACAATTAAATCCATCATTCTGCCCTCAGCATCATCTTTAATGTTAGGTTGCGAAACAGAAAATAAAGTAGCATCTTGTTTTTTAAGCATAGCCTTAATTGTGAGATGATCTCCAACATTCCTTGCAAGTCTATCTGTATCCTGCACAAACACCGCCCCAATAGATTTATCTTCTTGAACCCTTATTAAAAGATCTTGAAGAGCTGGACGGTTCATATTGGTAGCAGTTCTCCCAGGATCTTCAAAAACTCCATCACTAGCAAGTTTATATTCTCCACTATCTTCAATGGCCTTCTCGCACAACCTTCGTTGGGTTTTTAGAGAATGTCGTCCATCTTTTGCCTGTTCCTCTGTGGAAACTCGGCTATAAATTAACGCTTTTTTCATAACTTTATTATTTTTTACTTATAATTCTATATTATCACGATTATACGGCTTCGTTAAGCCATATTTTCGTTATTT
>CAZRMW010000012.1:0-13155 GCA_964601305.1 uncultured Candidatus Saccharibacteria bacterium | reverse complement strand
AAAAAAATTTTGGATTTGGGGTGTGGAGAAGGAGTTTTGGTGAAGAAATTTAAAAAAGAAGGGTACAATATCGTTGGTGCAGATTTTAATTACGAATCAAAAAACGTTTTAAAAAGAGATATTTTAGATACAGGTTTTGATAACAACAGCTTTGATGTTGTTTTATGTTTAGATGTTTTGGAACACTTAGATTTTGATCAGCAAATCCTTGCCTTAAAAGAAATAAAGAGAACCTTGAAGCCAGAAGGAACTCTTGTTTTAACTTTGCCAAACCTTGCTCATTTTGCTTCTAGAATTTCATTCTTGTTTTTAGGCAGGCTTATACGTACGGCTATAATAATGGAAAGACACAAAGGAGATAGAACTATTTTTGAATATAAAAAAATTATAAAAAAAGAAAATTTTGAAATTAAAAAAACAAAAGGTCTTTTTCCAACCTATCCTTTTCTTTCTCTTTTTACATATTATTTTCCAAGTAAGATTGTTTGGTGGCACAAAATTGCAAACAAGTTTTTTGCTTATCCAAACTGGTGTTTTTTAAATTTTATAATTTGTAAAAACAAAAAATAAATTTAATTAGTTAGACCAAATTACTTTATAGATTCTATTTTCCCCAGATTCAAAAACTAAATTTAGTTTGTTGTTTTTTAAACATTTTTCTTCTAATCCTTCGGCCCAATTTTCATTAATGTATAAATAACTATACTTTAAATCTTCAATTGCTGAAGGGCTACAATTTTCTCTTATCTCTTTAAAAGATGGGTTTGGTGGATATGAACAGTGGTAAGTATATATTGGAGCCAGTCTTCCAGTATTGAGTACAAATCTATAATTTGGTGTATAACTACTGTCGTAAGAACAGGTTTTTTCTGTAATAAGAAACAAATCACTAGTTGTAGTATTTTCTTTTATCCAATCATATACTTTTGCCTCAGGGGAATTTGATTGAGGATAGTGTTGAGCTGATGAGTCCCACGTGAATTTGGGATAACCAACTGTTAAATACAGTAATTGGAAAAGTATACCTTGGGTCATGAACAATATTATTATTAAAATAGAAATTTTCCTTACCCACTCTTTTTTTGAAGATAAATATAGGTGAGATAAAAACAAACCAACAACCAAACCTCCAATCAGATTGACAATATTAAAGAAGCGCCATACATGACCTAGGCGGACAAAATAGTGAAAAACTTCCGCGATATATGCAAAAAAATTATAAGTCAGAAAAAGAGGTAGAACAAAAGATACGGACATTAGACACACAAGAAAAAAACCAAGTCGAAAATCTTTTTTAATCAAAAAAAGAGAAGAAGGAATTAACAATAGAAGCAATGGTGCTAGCTCTGTATAAAATTTTAAATGAAAAATTGGAGAGCCTGCAGAATTAAAATAATCTAAAAGCCAAGGAACCTCATTAACTTTAAAGAGTCCATTGCCGATGCCAATAAAATCGACAACGCGAGATCCTATGGTGTCTAAAATACTTCTAAAAAAACCTCCTTGAACAAGGGCTAAAGGTGTAGATATAAATAAAATCCAAAAAGAGATGTTTAGAGAGTCTTTTGCTTTTTGCCAATCTTTTTTTGCAAAAGCAAAAACAAAAGGATAAATGAATAAAACCAGGCACATAATTGCAAAGAAAACTTCTCCAACCATAGCCAAAACAGCCAGCAAAAGACCACAAAAAATGATAATTGACTTGCTTTTCTTTTGGTTGATCAAATGAAAATACAAATATATAATGGCGATTATTAATGGGTACGATAAAGAACCCCATGTGAATCTGGTGAAATTTCTGACAACAGGAACAGAAAAAGTTGAATTTATAGAATCAGTGATGAATTTAAAAGGAGTTACTAACTCTTGGTTGCGAATATATAGGTTGTATAAAATTGGAATTCCTTTTAAGCCACTTAAAAAGGTAAGGCTTCCAGCATAGACCATCATCAAAGAAGAAACAAATGCTTTAAAATTATTGCTATCGAAAAATCTTTTTATAAAACAAAATCCAATTAAAAAAAAGAATCCCATCAAAAGAGCTACTTGGAAACTATTTGCCAGGTGTATAGACACCCCTGTTGTTTTATGAATACCAGCTGAAAGAAGTTCGAAAGTATAATGATATCTTAGGTTGTTATGAGGGTTCCAAATTTCTAAAGGAGGGAAATTTCCTTCAGCGATAGTGGTCGTTAAAGGAAGTCCACCTGGACCATGAAGAACTGGGGGGTATCTAAAATAAACTACGCCACTTATTATAGATAACAATATTGTTGTTCCAAGTAAAATATTTTTCCATTTTTTGTTAACTTCCCACTCTGAAGACTTTGATTTGTTAAGATAAAGTAGAACCAATCCTGTTGTAAAAAACAAAAATAAAACAAGATAAAAGACCAAGTCTATTGGAATAAAATATCCAAGAGTGTTAGTTAAAAGTATATAAAAACTTATTCCCAAAATACCAGAAAATCCTATTAGATATTCTTTTCGGGATTCTTTTAGAAAATATCGAGTCAATTGCCAGCCAAAAAAGGATAAAACAAAGAAAAAGATCGCTGTTAAAAATAAAGATAAAATCATATATGATTACTATTTAAAGTTAAAAAATTTCCATTTAATAATTTTCGAGACCAAAAAAAGGTGGCGAACGATCTCTTTAGGATAGTTTAAGTGCGAAACTCCATAAATTCTTTTAGTTAATGGGGTGGGTACTTCAATGAAATTTTTGCCAGAAAAAACTAGTTTAAATAAAATTTCAGCCATAATCTCGAAGCCCTTACTTTCTAAGACTAGGTTTTTTATTTGATCAGTTTTATATAATCTAAAAAAAGGCGTAACTGCGGTTACCTTTTTGCCCAACAAAAAAGAATAAAATCTATTGCTTAATTTGCTGATAATAATTCGCCAAAATTTAACGTTTTTTCCATAGCCACCCAATCTTGGAGATCCAATAATAAAATCAATGCTAGGATTTTTTTTCATAGTTTCTAAAAGCAGGGGAATAAATTTAGGGCTGAAAGTAAGATCAGTATCCATGGTAATTAACAATTTACCTTTGGCTTCGTTAAAACCCGTTTGAAAAGCAACTCCTGCGCCGAGATTTTTGTGGTGTTTAATCAGTTTAATCTGATTGTTTTTGATTTTTAGTGTTTCTTTTACTGAGTTGTCTGTTGAGCCGTCGTCGACTATGATAATTTCAAAATCTTTTTTTAGATCCTTTAATACCGGCAATAGCTCTGCGGGAATTCTTTTTAAGTTTTCTTGCTCATTAAAACAAGGGAGAATTATGCTTAGCTCTAAAGTTTTCATTTGGCCAAAAGTATTTTTATTATTCTGTTGGATGTCTTACCGTCCCACAAGGAGGGAATGCGTCCTTTTTTAACAATTCCTTTTGTTATTTTAAAGCTTTCTTTGATAATATTGTCTTTTTTTACCCCAATTATTTTATTAGTTCCAACACTAACTGTAATTGGTCTTTCTGTATTGTCTCTCAATGTTAAACACGGTACTTTTAAAGCAGTTGTTTCTTCTTGTATTCCTCCACTGTCTGTTAAAACAAATTTACTCTGACTTATTAATGAAATCATCTCAAGATAGCCTAGAGGTTTTGTTAGTTTTAAATTCTCCATTTTTTCAATTTGTTTTAGTAAATCAAATTTTCTTAACTGTTTTTGAGTTCGAGGGTGGACAAGCCAGACTATTTTTGTTTTCTTTTGAATTTCATTTATTGCTTCTAAAATTTCTTTTAGGATAATTTTTTGGTCAACATTTTCTGCTCTATGTAGAGTTAAAACCGCATAATTTTTAGGTTTTAAGTTTATTTTTTTGTATATAGCAATTTTTGAAGCTTTCTTTTTGTTTTTAATAAGAGTATCGATCATTACATTGCCAACCAAAAATATTTTTTCTTTCTTTATTCCTTCTTTTTTTAGGTTTTTAACTGCATTAGGTTCAGTGGCAAAAAGATAATCAGACAAAACATCGATAATAAATCTGTTTGTTTCTTCTGGCATTCGTCTATCGAAACTTCTTAAGCCAGCTTCCACATGGACAAGAGGTATATTCATAAGGGAGGCAGCAAGTGCACCACCAACAGCAGAATTACAATCTCCTACTACTAAACATAAATCTGGAAGGTCTTTTTTAAATATTTTTTGAATCTCTTTTTTGATAAGAGCAATTTGGGTTGTGAAAGGGTATTGCCCAGATTGAATCCCGAGATTGACATCACATTTTGGGATATTAAGTTGTTCCAAAAAAAGCTGGGACATTTCGTGGCTGTAGTGTTGACCTGTGTGAATAAGTTTGTACTCACAAAAATTTTTGTTGTTGTTAATAGCTTCTATAAGTGGAGAAATTTTAACAAAATTAGGCCTAGCCCCGGTAATTATAAAAATTTTTTTTCTCATGTCTTTTGAGTCGATTTATGTCTTTATATGTTTTGCGTTTTGTTTCATCCAATTAAAAGTTTCCCTTAATCCAGTTTCTAGATCAGTTGTGGGCTCATACTTTAAAATATTTCTTGATTTTTTTACAGAAGCACATCTACTTTGAACAGAATCCCAGTTTCTTTTTTTAATAAAATTGATCCCGGCTTCATTTTTTGTAATATTGTTAATTTTATTTGCTAAATCAATTATCTTGGTTTCTTTACCTAATCCGGTATTTAATGTTTCCCCGACAGCTTGACTAGTCTTACCTGCAAGTAAAGTTAGCATAACTGTATCTCCAACGTAGGTAAAATCTCTTGTTTCCTCTCCTGTACCAGTAATTGGCAAAGGTTTTTTATTCATAGCTAAATGCAAAAAGTTTGGTACGACGTTTCTATATTTTCCTGGAAATTCTCCTGGGCCATAAGAATTAAAATACCTAAGTATTACAGTGTTAAGTCCATGATGCTCATGAAAAAAATTAACATATTCTTCTCCCAAAAGTTTTGTAATTGCATAAGGTGTGTCAGGTTTTTTCTTTGAAGATTTCTCGTCCATTAAACCTGATTCATTTCCATAAATACATGACGACGAGCTATAGACAAATTTTTTAATATTAAATTTATTTGAAAATTCTAATATTTTTAATATCCCTAAACCATTAACTGATAAATCTTTTTGAGGATTGTCTACAGAGCTTTGGTTTGCAAAATTAGCAGCTAAATGGAAGACAACATCTATGTTGTATGAAAAAGCTTCTTTTAGTGCACTTTCGTTTAAAATAGAATCTTTAATAAATATAATTTTTTCAGATTTAGGAATGTTTATTATATATCCAGAACTCAAATCATCTATAATAATGATTTTTTTGCAATTGTTTATTAGTTTTTTTGATAAATTTGAACCTATTGCTCCAGCCCCACCAGTTATAAGAATGGTTTTGTCGCCATAATAATCGCTTAATTCTTTTGTGTTTTTTTCTTCCATAACTTAAATACAAAGGAAAAGAATGGTTAGTACAATGGAAGATTTTGGTGTACAATGTTGACATGTTATTTGTAAAAAGCCACTTTTTAAAAACACTATTTTTTATAACAATCTTTGCTTTTGGGTTTTTGGTGTGGTATTCGCCAGTGATTTTTAAGGGAAGTGCACCGTACAAAATTAAAGATAATTTGCCGATTGCTAGAAGTATCAGTGAAACAGGGCTATATAGTTTTGAAGATAGCAAAAATGTTTTTTTGGCAAGTTCTCTTATAGAAAACAAAGGAGAAAAATCGTTAGCTGGGAATAAATTAACAACCTATCTTTATGCAAGTGTTTTTAATGTTTTTGGAGTTTTATCTCCAGATAAACTGGTTCTTTTTTCTATACTTTTGAATTCCTTGACTCTCCTTATTTTTGCTTTTATTGTTTCTAAACTTTTTGATTTTAAAATTACTCTTTTATTCTCATTTATTTATATTTTGCTTCCATACAACTGGCTTCAGATTTACTCTATTGGAACTTATGAGTTTGCAACATTTTTCTTGTCGCTATTCTTTTTATTTTTCTTGCCCGCCTGCATACCTAAGTTTGCGGCGGGTCTGCCGGCAAAAAATAGTATACACGATAGTGTACACTATCGTGTACATGAAAAAATACTTCTAATTTTAGCTGGTTTGTTTCTGGTGCTATCTGCAATGGCTAGAGAAGCTTTTCTTTTGCTTATACCGATTCTTTTTGTTTATCTCTTATACTACAAAAAGAAGAAAGAGATAGTTTGTTTGTTTACTCCAATTGTTTTGATTTTATTAATTTTCTATCTTCCGGGATTTTTAAATAAAGATTCTAGTAATGTTTATTCAAAACTCTTTTTTTCTAACAAAGAAAAAGAGAGAAGTTTTGATGATTTTGTCGTATATAGTCATCTATATCCAGATCCCTATACTTATCATTTTGAAAGAGAAAATTATCTAGAAAACTATAATCAACAAATGGAGAAAGTTGGTTTTGTAGAGTCTCTAAAAATGAAAAAAGTCCTGGGCAATATTGGAGAGAGGGGAGTTAGGTTTTGGGAAAGATTGATGCTTGGGGATATACTTTTGTTGGGACATTTAGGGTATTTTGTTTCCTTGGAAGAATCTGGAGGTCCTTTTGTATTGTTTTTTGCCTTGATTGGCCTCTTTCTTTTCTTGAAGAAAAAAAACAAAGAACTTTTTGGATTCTTTGTCTTTTGGTTTTTGGGGACATTAGTTTTGTTATCTTACGTGGCTCTTGTTTCTAGAACCCACATGATGGATTTTTCGTGGGCCATTCCGTTTCTTGCTTCTCTCGGAGTTTTTTATTTGATTGATAGGCTAGACAAAAATAAAGTTTTTTCGATGTTTTTAGTTTTTACATTTCTATATAGTATAGTTCTAGCTAATCATGTAGTGTTTGGAAAAGTTTACGACGAGAAACCAAAGACCGTAAAAATTGAAAATGTTTCGAAAAGTATTGATTATATTGACGATGGAGATGTAATTGCAATAGGTATGCACACACAAGATGCAATTTTATTAAACTATTTAGCAAATAAATCGGTTTTGGTTTTTAAGGGAGGAAATATAGAAAAACTTCTCGAAGAAAATAAACTTAGTGAAGTATTTGAAGAATTTAGGGTAAAGTATGTTTTTGGATATAGTGATGAACTTACAGAAGAAATAATTTCAGCTACTGAAGTAAAAAACATAGAAACAGAAGAAATTAAAGAAGCTCAAACTTCTTTTCTAAAATCTTTTTTAATGAATCTAATTAGATAAGTGGCTTTTTAAGCCAACAAAATAAACCAATTAGCGCCAAACTAATATAGTTAATCATAATTAATAAAGAAAAAATAATTATGGTTTCTTTTTCGATAACAAAAGGAGAAAGTAAAAAAAGAAAAAATGCTTCTCTTGTTCCGATTCCCATTATGGATATTGGCAAGAGAGCCGCAAAAATAGAGAAAGCTGCAAGAAATGAAATATAGAAAAAACTTGCAAATTGATGAAGACCTATGCTCACAGCCAGGACGTAGACTATAAGGAAATAGATGAACCAGTCTACAGCAGTGATAATAAAAATAGAAAATATTTGAGAAAATTTGTATGACTTTAGATCTATCCAAATATCGTTGGTGACATTTTTTATAAAAGTTATTTTTTTGTAGAAAAAATAACTTAATATAGCAACTGATAAAAAAATAATTAATACCCATTTTATTAAAGAAAGATAATCTATATTAAAATGAGGGATAAGAGGCAATAAAAAAATAGATGTAGCACAAAATATTGCCACAAAAGCTAGGTCAAAAATTTTTTCTAAAAAACTACTTAAAATCGATCTGCCAGTAGAATGTCCACTCTTTTTTATGTAAGCGGTTTTGCCAAAATCACCCACTCTACCTGGCGTAATAAGTGCAAGTAGGGTAGAGGCTCCTATAATAAGAAAAGATTCTTTGTTGGAGTAATTCATTCCTTGAGCTTTTACTAAAAGTTTCCAGCGATAAGCTCTAAAAAAAGTAACGGGTAAGTATAAGAGCGCTGCCAATGGTAAATACCACAAATTTATTTTGTTTATTTCATTTTTAAATAACACAAAATCTATATCTTTTATTATCCAAAAGAAAATCAAAATACCAATTAGGGGGTAAAGTTTTTTGAGAATGTTTTTTAATCTCATTGTTTTTTTGGCTTTACCAATATTCTACTTAAAATTTTAAGGCCCGCAAAAATATTTTTTATACCTTCTTTAGATTTCATTTGTTTTATTTTGTGCCAGATATATTTAGGTCTTAAATAAAATTCCCTAAAAGCCCTTTTTTGAAAGTGTATTAATTCTTCTGCAGTAAGATTGTTTTGTACTAGCACGGGCTTTGTGTTTGTAAGTGGAGCAAATTCTTCCCACTTTGTAGTTTCGTTTATTTGTCCATTTTTCATGGCTACTTTAAAAAGGTATGTGCCTGGGACTGGCGCGGTGATAAAAAAAGTAGCATTGTCTAGATCTAAGCTTTTTGCAAATTTTATTGTTTCTTTTATTGTGTCTTTTGTTTCTCCCAAATTTCCAAACATAAAACTAGCATGAACTTGCATTTCACTTTTTCTTACTATGCTTACTGCGTGCCTACCCATTTCTAGCGTAGTGTCTTTATTCATAAGATCGAGTACTTTTTGCGAGCCGGTTTCTAATCCAAAAGATATTTTTTTACATCCTGCCTTTTTCATTGATTCAACCATTTCCTGGTCTATTGTGTTTACTCTTGAAAAACAAATCCAATAAATTCTAAGATTTTTATCTGCTACACTCTTACAAAACTCCAGAACCCTCCCTTTGTTTAGGGTAAAAGTATCATCTAGTATATTAAACTCTCGTATTCCGTATTTGTTTACACACTCTTCGATTTCTGAAATAACATTTTCTACACTTCTAAATCTTATTGTTCTGTGCCAAAGTACTTCTGATACACAATGAACGCATCGGAAGGCACATCCACGGCTAGTTAAAATAGGGGTGGCTATTTTTTCATCACTAACTCTTTTTGTTGGCGCAGAGTAATATTTTGCAAGATCAAACAAATCTCTGTCGGGGAAAGGAAGATCGTCCAGGTTTTTAACAAATTCTCTTTCTTTGTTTTTTATTACTTTCCCAGCGTCATTTTTAAAACAAAGTCCATCTATTTTTTCAGGGCTTAAGGTGTTTTCGACAAGGCCTTTTACTAACTCGTAAAAAGTTTCTTCTCCTTCTCCTAAGACAATAAAATGAGCTCCTGTTTCTTTGAGAGTCTGTTCCGGAAGTGCTGTAGGGTGGACACCTCCGAGAACTACTTTGCAGTTTGGATTTATTTTTTTAGAAATTCCTGTGATTTTTAATACATGCTTCATTGGAGGAGTAAGCGTGGTAATTCCGATTATTTCTGGCTCGTAGTCTCTTATCCTTTCTTCAATTTCTTTGTATCCTAAGCCATCTGCCTCACAGTCAAGCATTTTTACTTCGCAGTTCAACTTACTTTTTAGATAAGAAGAGAGGTAGGCAAGGTTTAGGGGGATGGTGTGTCCAGCGGAATTTTTCATTCCTTCAAAATTTGTATAAGGAGGATTAATAAATAAAACTTTCATCTTATTTCTGGCATATATAAATTCTTCTAAGCCCTAGCAAAGTAACTAAAAAAGTTGGTAGGTTTATTTCTAGCCACTCGCCAAGTTTTAGTAAAAACTTTGGCCCACCAGGTATTAAAATAAAAGTTTTTTGCTTTAATATTTTAAAATTATTTTCTTTGAGCCATTTTTTTACTTTTTGGTGGCGAATAAATCTATGTGGGCCTTCGCTGTGGTGAATATTTAAAACAGCGGCTATCCAGTGAATTGGTTCCCAAAGCACATTTGGCATCGTTAAAACCAAATGGCCCCCAGAGACCAAGATTCTCTCCAGTTCGCTTACAAATTTTTTTGGGTTTGGTAAATGTTCTATGGTTTCAAAACTTAATATTGTTTCAAACTCATTATCTTTGAAAGGGAAGGGATAGCTGGAGATGTGCTTGGTGGAAAATTCTATGGGATGTTTTTTAAGATTGCTTGCGCAAATTTCTTGCATTTTTTTTGTAACATCGGCGCACACAACTTTCGAAATTTTTTTTCTTTTCCAGTAGTAGAGAGAACCATTTCCAGTGCGTGAGCAAATATCTAAAGTGTTTTTATTTTCTGGCAGATCAAAAAGTTTGTAGGCATCTACAAATCTACGAAAATATGTGTAAGTTTTTTCGTTTATATCATCGTAGTCTGTTGTTTCGTCCCAATGTTTTCCAACATCTTCAAAAGTCCAACTTGGACTGAAGATGTATTTCATTTCATTTTTGAATCTGCTTAAAAAGTTAAATCTCATCGTTTTTTAGTTTGATAACCTTTAGACCTGCTTTTATTTTTCTAATTAATTCGGCTGGAGATTTTATGCTGACTATCCTTTTTAAAATATAACTTGGTCGTACATAAAATTGTTTATAAGCATAGTTTAATAAGTTTTGAAGTTCTTCATTTGAAAGTTCTTTTGTCCAGTATTTGGTTTTAAATTCCGGGGTGGGGTTTTTGGAAAATTCTAGCCAATGATCGCTACTAAAAACTTTTTGTTCTAAACCCCATTTATAAATTCTCGTACCTGGGAAAGGTGTAAGTAAAGTTATTTGTACATAGTCTGGATTTAGTTTTTTAGCAAATTTTATAGTTTCTAAAATATCTTCTTTTGTTTCGGTAGGAGAGCCTATCATAAAGTAGGCGAGTGTGTCTATTCCAATTTTTTTGGTGAGCTTAAAAACATCCAAAGCTTTTTCTAAAGTAATTCCTTTATTTAATACTTTTAAAATTTTTTCTGTGCCTGCTTCTACACCATAGTGTATCCGAATACACCCTGCTTTTTTTAGCGCCCTTAACATTTCTTTATTTACAGTATCTATCCTAGCTCTTATGTCCCAACCAATTTTTATTTTTCTTTTTATAATTTCATTGCAGACATCAAAGACTCTTTGTTTGTCGATAGTGAAGGTGTCATCGTAAAACCAAATTTCTTTTATACCCAATTTTACACATTCTTCCATCTCATCAACTATGTTTTTTGCAGATCTTTTTCTAAAAACTTTTCCTAAAATAGGTCTATCGCAAAATGTACATTGAAAAGGGCAACCGCGAGAAGTAAACATTGTGGTAATCGGCTGCTTTTTTGCAAGCAAGGAAAAATATTTTTTATAAGGAAGCATTTCTCTTGGGGGGAAGGGAAGCTCGTTTAAGTTGTCTAAATTTTTTCTTCTTCCTGTGTTTACAATTTGTCCATTTTCTTTAAAAATAAGTCCTGGTGTTTTTTTAACTTCTTCTAAATTGTTTAAATTTTTTAGAAGTTCAAAAAAAGTTTTTTCTCCTTCATCCATAACTGCAAAATCTATATTTTTTAGATTGATTGTTTCTTCTGGGTAAATATTTATATGTGGGCCGCCCAAAACTATTTTTGAATTTGGACAAACTTCTTTTGTTATTTCAATAGTTTTTAAGACATCTATAAGTGCTAGTGTTATTGTGGTGATACCCACAACATCTGGAGAAAATTCTTTTACCCGGTCTTTTAGTTGAGGGTAAGAAAGCTGTTCTACTTGTGCGTCTATTATTTTTATTTCGTGGCTAGAGTGTTTTTTTAGATATCCGGCTAAATATAAAAGACCGAGAGGGGGGTCGAAACCTCTTTCTGTTTTTATTATTTCTGGATTGGCGCCTGACACTTCGTTTATTGAAGGAGGACTTATTAGTAAAACTTTCATTTTATTTTTAGAATAGATAAACCAAAACGGAATTTTTTACTTTTTCTAAATTAACACAATTTAGAAAAGGATTCGCCTTGGCTCATAAACACGTAAAAAATTGTTTTGATTTATCTATTTTAATTTTTAAATTTTTTTACAAACTTATCTACTAACGGGAGAATTATTTTTTTGATAAAATTCGGCAGTTTGTAGTAAATTTTTCTAAGAAATCTTTTCAGGTGAATTTTAATAGGTGTCTTCTTTTCTGGCCATGGGAAATTGTTGAATGAATAGACATCTTCCAGTTTGTTTTTTCTTGGTATTTCTACTACAAGTTGGTTAGAGTGTCCAAGAGCAATGTAGGCGATAGGGGTGTAGGGAGATTTTATACCAACAATTTTTTTAAGATCTTTTTTACTTGGAAGGTGACAGATCCAGCATGCGCCAAGTTCCAAATCATGAGCAGTAAGAAGCATGTTTTGGATAGCGGCAGAACTGCTTTGGATATAGTCTCTAAACTCTAGATTATCGGTTTGTGATTTGTCGTATAAAACTAAAATTCCACAAGGAGCATTTTTGATAACATACGATCCTCCGTTGTCAAAAATTTTGTTTTTAATTTTGGGGTCGTCTATTACAATGAATTTCCAACCCTGAGTGTTGCAATGGCTGGGCGCCCAGGTTCCTGCTTCAATAATTTTTTCTAGCTTTTCTTTTTCTACTTTTTTGTTAGAAAAATTTCGGACACTACGCCTAGTTTTTATAATTTGCTCAAGAGACATTTACTTATTATAAATAACAATTTCTGCCAAAAGACCGAAGAAAAGTGTTTGAAGCGCCGTGGCAAAGAGAATTATAATTGTTGTATCAAAAAAGCTAGAAATAATACCCGTAAAAAATAACAAAGAAAGCAAAATAGCCACGGAAAAAATAGCGATACTTATCGGCAAGAAAACCTTTATTGGCTTGAAAAATAGAGAAAGTTTTGTAACTAGTTTTAAAAAATTTATAAAATCAACAGCTTTTATAGAAGACTTACCCTTTCTTTTATAGTATTCAATTGGAATAAATTTTGTCGGGTATCCATGGCTCAAACAAATCATCGTAAGTGTGGAGGTGAAAGAAAATCTCTCAGGAAAAAGATTCCAGTATTTTTCTATAATATCTTTTCTAAACATTCGAAGTCCGCAATTTATATCTGGGATTTTTGAGCTAACTAGGTAGCTAGCAAATTTGTTTAAAAAGTTTTTTGCAAATCTTCGCTCCACAGGAATACCTTTCCCATTTATTTTTCTATAACCAGTTATTAGGTCGTAGTCGCTGGAATTTTTTATAAATTCTGGAATAGAGTGGGCGGGGTAAGTGCCATCGCCGTCTATAATAATTACCCAATCGTATTTGCTGTGGCGTATACCTGTTTTTAGCGCTGCTCCATAACCTTTGTTG
>CAZRMW010000011.1:12060-16986 GCA_964601305.1 uncultured Candidatus Saccharibacteria bacterium | reverse complement strand
TTGTTTCTTCCATACACTTCATTCCTTCTTCTTTATCTACAAAGCCATCTTCATTAAAATCGCATTTATCTACGCCCGGCATTGGATATGGTTCTGGCATTGGGAATGGCTTGCTTGTATCGAAATCTTTTGGTGGATACATCATACGATCTCTTGTTTCTGTATACTCTCCTTCTTCTTCCTTTTTTTTATTTTCACTTTCTTTTGGCAATACCATCATATCTTCTTGAGGCATAAACTGGTGGAATTCTCTTGTCATCTGCTCCATTTGTTTATATTGCATCATGCGATGCTCCATGCGCGCCCTATCAGCCATACCTTGGTCTCCTGCAAAATTCATACATTCTTCTAAATTATTTTCGTCTCTACAGTAACTATCACACTCTTCTCTTCCCATACAACCTCCGGGGCCACCCATTTCTCCTTTATCTAGGCGTCGATAAATTTCCATTTCTTTCTCTGTTATTTTAAGCTCTTCTTCAGACATAAGACCATGTTGTTTAGCAAAACTGAAACACTCCTCTCCATGCTCTGGGTCACCACAATAAGCGTCGCATTCTTCTTTTCCTTTACAACCACCGGGGCCACCAAGCTTTTCTATCTCCATCATTTTCTTAATATGTTTTAATTCCTCAGGAGACATTAAGTCATTTTTAATAGCAAAATTTAAGCACACTTCTTGATTGTCTGGTTTTGAACAAAAAGCATCACACTCCACCCTTCCTTTACAACCTCCGGGGCCGCCCATTTCTTTTAATTTTTTAAATTTCTCTACTTCTTCCTGAGGGATTAGTCCATGCCCCAAAGCAAATTCCATGCATTTTTCTTCGTTATCTGGTGTAGAACAATACCTATCGCATTCATCAAAAGTACTGCACCCACCCGGACCTCCGATGGTTTCTAAAATCTCTATTGCTTTTTCTTCGTCAATTTCTGGGCCACCTGGACCATTTGGTCGCCCTGGACCACCTCTGCCTCTGTCGTCAATTTTTCTTTTTTTGTGAAATTCTTCTCTTTTGGCAAGAAAATCAGCTTCTTCTTGAGTCATCATCCCACTATCTACTGCAGACTGAAGGCATATTTTTGTGTTGTCTGGGTTTCTACAAAAGGCGTCGCACTCTTCTCTGTTGGTGCAGCCCCCAGGGCCAGTCCTGTTCATATCAGCACGAGATCTCTCGGCTTCTTCAGCAGTCATATACCCTTCAGAAACTGCAAAATCTAAACACTCTTCTCCGTGCTCTTTGTTGTCGCAATAGGCTTCACACTCCTCTTCGCTTGTGCAGCCACCCGGGCCAACAAAATCTTCATGGATTTCTGGTTTGTCGCTTATAAAACCATTGTCTTTTGCCCACTGAAAACAAACATCCTGATTAGAAGAGATATCACAAAAAGTTTTACACTCATCAACAGATCCACAATTTCCCAGTTCGGGGATAGGAAACTTAAGGTCTACAGGATTCATTTGCGCAAAAACTGTAACACCAACTATCAGCGTGCAAAAAATTAAAATAGATTTAATTATGTTTTTCATATTATTTATTGAGAGAAAGGGTTATTAGTTCCTGAGAATGGATTTTGATAATCCTCCTTGAAAGGGTTAACTGTTTGATCTTCTTTGCTAAAAGGATTAGCTGCTTCTTTTGCTTCTTCCAAAGCTTTTTCTGCTGCCGCTTCTTGCTCAGCTAAAAGTGCTGCTCTGCCTTGTTTGTCACCAACTTTTACTCCAAAAAAATAACCTACAACTAAACCAATTACCAAAAGAACTATTGGCAAAATAATTAAATAATTTTTAGATTCTTCCATATTAAACTTGTCCGCCTCAGGCGGAATATTTATTAGTAATTTATAAAACAAAAAGACCTATGTTTTTATAATACTTCATAAAAACATAGGTCTCAAAAAAGTTGTCCACAGATTTTAAGGGATTTTTTATATAAAAAACAAACTAATTAGTGTTAAAACTCCGAAGCCTATTGCGAACCAACCGAAGTTTATTTTTTGAGAAATTTTTAATAAGTATTTTATCGTTAAAAGACCCACCACAAAAGATGCGCCTAATGCCACCAAAGAAGACGTATTAAATTCAATACCATCGTCTAAAAAATTTAAAACTATATTCCCCCCCAAAACTACTGGCAAACTCATTAGAAAACTTAGCTTTAGTGCGTCTGTTTCTTTAATTTTTCTGAAAAGTAGTGCTGCTACAGTTAGTCCAGACCTAGATAGCCCTGGCAAAACAGCAATCCCTTGCAAGACTCCTGCAAACAAAGCATCTTTTTTGGTCAAATCTTTTTTTGTTTTTAAACTGTGGTTTGGTTTTTTAATTTGTATTAAACCTGTAAATATAAGAAATACACCTATCAAAAACACGCCCACACTAGCAGCCAAACTACTAAAAGTTCTGTAAAACAAAACAGCCACAGGCACACCAATTACACCCGTTGTAATTGTGGAAATTAAAAGAAAATTAAAAACTTTTTTGTCCCCACCCTTTAAAATAAAAACTATATCTTTCCAAAAGTAAACCAGGGCAGACAAAAACGTGCCGGCATGTAAAAAAAGTGCTGTAGAAATAGAAGACCCTAGCTCCTTTCCAAAAAAACTTAAACCAACCAAAGCCAAAATACCCGACGAGCTTACCGGAAGCCACTCTGTAACACCCTGCACTATTCCTAAAATTAATCCCTCTACCATTTTTATAGTATAAAGTATTTGAAAGTAAGTATAAAGCAAAAATTAAAACATTCCAACATTCTTAAGAATGTTGGAATGTTTTGTGTGAATTGTGAAAGCACTTCGATAAACTCAGTATAAGCAAAAAACCGCCGTGGCGGTTTAGTCATTATTGTTCTTGTCATTTTCTTTTAATACTTCTTCAATTCGTCTGATTCCATCATTCTCCAAAAAACCCTCTCTTCTCCCCTCTTCAAGAATATAATCTGTTTTCTAATCTCTAAAATATTTTTATTTATCACAAGTAAAACTTTATGAATAACAAATGCAATTAAAAAAATACCTGCTCCTATTTTCCAATTTGTCCCCCATCCAACAAAAGTTGCTCCAAAAAAGATAACAAAACCAACTCCGATAGTAAATTGCTTCTGTATTTTTACACCCATATCTCCCTCTCCTATTTTGTTAAAATTTATCTAATAGTATAATATAGTCAATATTATTAATAATCAATCAAAAAACATGTTAGATAATCATACATACAATCTTCTTCTTCAGCTTACAGAAGAAAATAAGAGTTTGTGGAGAATTAAAAATAAATACTCAGAAGACGCCGGAGACTGCAACGACTGCAAAGAGTTTTGGATGAAAATGGAAAAAGACAAAGAAGATCATGTAAAAGAACTCACCGAACTAGTAAAAAAACACTTAGCCTAAGGCTAAGTGTTTTTTTTGAATCGCTATGCTTTTTTGTTTTTAGACTCTCTCTTTATAATTCTCCAATGATATAAATAAAGCGGTAGCCCTACTAAAATCATTGAAAGATTTATGGATGCGTCTCTGTGTCTGCGACTAGTGATTGGGTCTATCCCTTCTTCTTTTTCTTTCCACTCCTTATAATCTTCTATCATTAATCTAATTGCTTGTTTTTCTTTTTCCGTAAAAACTGTTTCTACGTCATACTGAGACTCAGTTTCTCCAATTCTTTCTATGGCATATGGAACAGCTGGTTTTTTATCATATATTCTTTCTTGATCATCGGCTTTTGTAAAAACATAAGCCTTCAGACCCATATCTAAAAACCTTACGCTAGCAATAACTATGAGCACCAAACCCAAAAGCGCAAAAGCGTACAGATAAATTGTTCTAATTATTGAATGACTTTTCATATTTTTCCCGCCTCAGGCGGGCAAGTTAAATTATTTTTATTTCAGCTCGACCTAAAACATCTGAAACAAATTTGTCTATGTCTAATTTTCCTTCTAATTTTTCAACATCGGCTAGTTTTGATTTTGTTGCTGGGTGCTTGGGTGTAAAAAGCTGGCAACAATCCTGATCTTTTACTATAGATGTTTGGTAAGTATCGATATCTTTTGCTATGTTTATAATTTCTTCTTTGTTCAATCCCACAAGCGGGCGAAGTACAGGCAAATTTACTACTGAGTTTATGGTGGATATATTTTCTAGTGTTTGAGATGCCACCTGTCCTACACTGTCTCCAGTAATTAGTGCCTTAGAACCTTCTTTTTTAGCAATTTCTTCTGCCGCCCTAAGCATAATTCTTCTATATATTATTATTCTATACTCTTCTGAAATTAATAAAACTATCTCTTTTTGAACATCGCCAAGAGGTAATAAATAAAGCTTAGATTTGCCTTGATATTCACCTAGTTTTTTTGTAAGTTCTATGGCTTTTTCTTGAGAAGAATAATCCAAATATGGATAACTATGAAAATGTACAAAGATATTTTTACATCCTCTTTTTGTCATCATATACGAAGCCACAGGAGAATCTATCCCCCCAGAAAGCAAACTAACAACATTTCCACTAGAGCCAACTGGCAATCCACTAATTCCTTTTATTTTTTTAAAACTTAAAAATATACCACCTTTTATTATTTCAACAAAAATTATAAACTCTGAATTTTTTAATTTTACTTTTGCACCAGTTTTTTCTACAACAAAAGCTCCTAGCTCCCTGCTTACGTCTTCTGATGTTTTACTAAAAGTCTTGTCTCCTCTTTGTGTAGTAATGCGAAAATTTTTGAATTTATGGTTTAGGAGCTCACTGTTTAGTTTGTTTTTAACTTCCTTCAAGTCTTTAAGTAAGAAGCCTGGAAAAAAATTAGCAATTCCTGGAATTTTTTGCAAAATACTTGACACGTCTTCTGTTGGAGATCCGATCTCCAACAGAAGGAGGCCAGGGAGTTTGTTTATTTTGGTTTTTTCAGCATTTTTTAGGGCGTCTTTAAT
>CAZRMW010000011.1:0-11960 GCA_964601305.1 uncultured Candidatus Saccharibacteria bacterium | reverse complement strand
GACTTGGCTTTGTTTCTTGCTTCTTTTACTGCCAACTCTCTTGCTTCTGCTTGTAGGGCTTCTGGGTCGTCTATTTCGAAATTAATTCCAGAAACTGAATTGGCTCCATTTTGTACTATACCAGAAAGTATTTCTCCTGTGGTTGAAAAATCTCTAATTTTTACAGATACTGTTTGATTTATTTTGTAGCCAACTATTTCTGGATTATTGTAATTACATGGCTTGATACTAGAATATGGTCGACAATCTTCGTAGTTGTATTTTGGAGATAAATTATAGTTCGATGTTTTTATATCTTTTTTATCTACCCCATTTTCTTTCAAAAAAGATATCGCTTTGTTTATTTTTTTTGAATTTTCATCTTGAACTTTTGATACATCTAATCCTCCCTCTGTAATAACCGCAAAATTAAAAGTAGCAACGTCTGGTACTGCCACGACTTCTCCCTCGCCACTTACAGAAAATGTCCTGACAGATGGATTTGAATCTGAATACGCCATTGTGCAAAAAATAGCGGTCGTGGCAAACACAACCAAAGCTCCTATAATTGTATACCCCAAATAATTTTTTATTTTTTCGCTCATTTTATTTAATTTAATTTGTTATTTTTAATATAATTTATTATACCAAAATTAGGTTTATTTTAATAGAATTTGACAGACATTGATTTTTGTTTCAATATTTGCTAAAGTTTTTTTAAATATTGAAAACTTCGAAAGGAAAAGGAAATAAATATGGAAGATGGCAAAGTTATTAAACTGTTTGGTGGTAGACGACCAGAAAAGAAAAAACCGAAAGAAAAAAGAAAAGAAACAAAAACGAAAGTGATTGCTATTACTTCTGGCAAAGGAGGAGTTGGAAAAACAAATATTGTGGCCAATCTCGGGTATTCTTTAAGTCGACTGGGAAAAAAAGTATTGTTGTTTGACACAGATCTGGCACTGGGAAATTTGGATCTTTTTTTGGGACTAACCCCCCACTATAATATTTCACATTTTTTGTCAGGCGAAAAAACTATACAAGAAATCATAAAAGAGACCAAACACGAAAACCTGTACATTTTACCAGCCTCGTCTGGTGTTCAAAAATTAACAGAGTTATCAGATAAAGAGCAAATAAAAATTATAAACGAACTGGATCAACATATTAACTTTTACGACTTTGTATTGATAGACACTGCAACAGGTATCTCATCAAATGTGATGCACTTCAACCTTAGTGCCCAGGAGATCATGTTTGTTGTCCAGCCGGAACCGACCTCCGTCACGGATACCTACGCCCTTATGAAAGTGATGAACTTGAAATACAACAAAAAATGTTTTAAATTGATCGTAAACAATGCTTTAAACCCAAGTGAAGCAAAAGAGGTCCACCAACAGATGAGCCTGGTTACAGATCGATTTCTCAGCGTCACTATGGATTACTTCGGATATCTATCTCACGACAAAAACATTCTGAGAGGTATCCGACACCAGAGACTTGTCAGCGAAATGTTCCCAGATTCGGAAGCCAGCCGACAGTTTGGGCTACTGGCCCAAAAATTAATTAGGGAATCCAATTAGTGGATTCCCGTAAAGGTAAAAGAAAAAGCCCGCCAGAACTACTTGGCGGGTTTTTATATTTTAGTATGACTGCTAAAAAATTGCCATATTAGTTCAGATGCTACTAACTCATCTGACGGTGGATCAGACAAAAACCAAACTTTCTTGCCACCAGGCCACACATGCCCCGCATCTAAAATCGTGTATAAACCAACCTCTGTGTTGTCTCGCCCTTCTAAATAGAGTTCTTTTTTAACATTTCCTACCTTTTCTTTTTGAGGATTTTTGTTGCAACGATTGTGTTTTACCCAAAACCGGACTGAGTCTGGCACTGATTTAAAACTTATTTCAAAACCAAGAGTTTCTACTAACCAATCTTTGCTAAGACCCCCTACAAATGGTATCACCTTATCTTCTTTCCCATGAAAAGCTAACACCGAAACAAAGTCTTTCGGTTCACATTTATCTATCATTATAGACCCCGCTACTGGAGAAATTGCTGAAAAAGTATCTGCCATTTCGCAAGCCAGTCGATAAGACATCATAGCTCCATTAGATAGCCCTGTAGCAAAAATACTATCTTCTTTTATGCTGTAATCTTTTTGAAATTTTTCTAATAAGACTCTCGCAAAACCTACATCGTCTACTCCAAGTGGCTCTACAAAATTGCAACATTGTCCTGCGTTCCAGCTCAAAACATATTTACTAAAAAGCCCTGTGCCATTTGGATACACTACTATAAAATTTTCTCTATCTGAAATTTTGTTTAATTCGGTAGACTCCATTGTAAAATCAGCGTTGCCTCCAGCGCCATGAAAAACAAAAACAAGAGGTACCGACTGGTCCTCTTTGTAATTTTTTGATACGTGAATAATGTAGCTTCTTAAAAGCCCGCCGTGTCTTATATATTCTTTTCTAGTTCCCTCCTCGAGTGGTGCATCAAATAAAAAATTATCTAAAACCCACTGCCGAACGAAAACAGCAAAAGAAGCTAAAAATAAACCTAAAAATAATTTTACTAAAATTTGTTTGGGGATTTTTACCATACTTATATTTTACTCTCTTGCTAAAATTTGGACAATAAGTACCTATCCTTACAATTTCACACGATCGTAAGTTTTAGAAAGAATAGAAAAACCCCCGCCTTCCGATCGTTTGGCCGGACAAGTGGCAGGGGTATAGATTCTAACTGAAAATTGGTGATAATTTAAGGAGAACAGGAAATATTGTCAAGACTCGCTTTAACAGACCACTCAATTTCATCAAAATATTTGAAGGTAAGAAACTGCCTCGCTTGAACTGGCGAGCCATTAAAATGAACTACGGCCAAGCAACTCTTTATAGAACAAATTTGCCCGAACTCTCCAAAAACAGTAGAGTCACAATCTACTACACCAAACTGGATACAGTTTTTAGCATAAGTTTTGACGAACTCATTCCATTGCTCCAGAACATTTTTGGCACAGGAGCAAGTTTCTTTTTGACCACAACTACCTCTGTAAAAAAGTACCCAGACAGCCTTGGATGTTGCAGACATTTCTTCCAACTGCGCCAAACTTCCAATCTCCATAAATCTTTTTTCACTCATAATCTCTCCTCTCGTTTTGGGTGTTTCTACATGTAAAAATCTGTGTTTACTATACAAAATAATCGTTAATTTGTCAAAAGGTTGGGGTTTATTTAAAAAAGAAAATCCGTCTTATGGCTGGTAGCCGTAAGACGGATTTGAAGTTTTTGGTTTTTCTTCTAAAGACTAGAGACGGAAACCATAATTATCGTATTTCCTGTCTTTTGGGTGTTTTCTAAGTTCAAAGAGATGCTCCGGACATTCCAAAAAATGTTTTTTCATTGTTTGTGGATTCATAAAAAGAAAGCTATCAAACTGAAGCATATAAGCAGAAAAGTCGTTACGCTCGCCCATTCCCCAAGACACAGCGGCTGTGTTTGTTCCCGCTCCAAATCCAGCAATGAGATCTAGAGGCAGATCGCCAACCATAAGCACATCGTTTGGATTTTTTATACCAGCGATTTCCATCGCTAATGACACACCCTCTGGATGTGGCTTAAGTTTTTTGACATCATCAGCGCAAACAATAGCATCTAAATATTCTAAAGATGATCCTAGTAATTGATATATGCCTTTCTGGTGAGAGTTTGTATCAATTCCCAGCTTGTAAACTTTCGACAGTGCCTCAAGCATGTTATCGACCCAATCAAACTTAAAACGATAAGGCGAATAGTGCTGATAAAAAACCTCATGACATTCTTCTTCTTGATGTTTTTTAATACCTAGCTTTTCGTTGTTTTTTGGCCAATTTAAATCCCACCAATTTTTAAATTCTTCCAAATCTTTAAAAAAATCTTGCCACTTTTTTCCAAAATAAGAAGCAACTTCTTTGTATGCTATAAAAAGGCCTTCCCATGAAGTGTTTACCAAAACACCATCAACATCAAAAAGTATCAATCGTTTTCTTGTGTCTTTTTTCATCCATCCCCCTCTTCGTCTAAATAGTTGTCGCAACAAGGGCATTTGTCGGCACCACCATAAACTTTTTCTTCGCAATGTGGACATCTGCGATATTCTTCTTGTGGCATGGTTTCTCCTCTCAATTGTTAAAGTTTGTTTTAATTATGTATAACACAATTTAGCTTTTCTGTAAATGTTTTCTAGAGAGTCAAAAATGAATTGTTTTTTCTTTCTTCGCCTATGGTTGTTTTTGAACCATGTCCTGGGTAAGCAACAAAATCTTCTGGAAGCTCTAGTATTTTTTTGAGAGATTTTTTTATTTCTTCCATATTTCCACCCGGCAAATCCGTTCTTCCAAATGTACCCTTGAACAAAGTGTCTCCAGTTAATACAAACTTATCTTGCCTACTTATAATACAGATACCGTCTGGTGTATGCCCTGGTGTCTCCATAATTTCTAAATCCACGTCGAATCCGGACTTCGACGTAAGTCCGACACTGATATTAAACTCTTGCTTGATTTCTTTTAGGGCATCGATATGGTCCCAGTGCTTGTGGGTAATCAAAATACCAATTGGTTTGAAATTATTTTCTTTTATAAAGTTTATTATTTTTTCTGGCTCGCCCCCTGGGTCTACTATTATCACCTCGCTATTTTGATTTTCTAAAAAATAGCAATTAGTTCCAATGGACCCAACTTTTATTTTATGTACTCTTGTCATAGAAATTTATTATATATTAAAACCTAGAAAATAAAAAACCCGGCGCGCGATGCGCCGGGTTTTGCGAGGTTATTCCCATCGCAAACTTAAAATGATTTCAGCCTGCTTAGCCTCTTTGTAGAGCCAGTCCAATTTAGCTCTGGTCTCCTGAGAAAAGCTTGTCCAGGCTCCTTCTTCGACAAAAGAATCAAAAATCTGAATCCACGAGTCGAGACGATTGGAGGAGCCAGTCATTCTGGCTTCTCCGGCAACGAACCGTAGAGCTCGTTGGACACTCCTTTTTGTTGGAAGTGACAGTACGGTCTCCTCCAACAACTCCATCCTCAAACTTGCCTGATCAAAAACCTGTTCATCCATCTTCAATCCTCCTTGCCCGCCTGCATATGAAGTTTGCGGCGTGGCCTTTTTAATATCAAAAAAACAAACCTGTGCTAACAGTAGCACAGGTTTGTTTACTAGTCAATCCCGCCGAGCGGGACAAGATTTTATTTGTTTTTTAACACTTCTAAACGACTTTTAGTCTTTGATTGCCTATTTTTCTTCTTTTCTTCCTCCCATTCTTTCTTGCTCATACCCTCCGGGCGCCTTTTGGATTTTTCTTTTCTCTCTAATTTTTCTTCCCAATATTTTGGTTTTTCCATCTTATTTGTTTTTATACTGATAATTATACCATGTCACCAACAAAGGCGAAGCCAAAAATAGCGAAGAATACGTACCTGAAACAATTCCAATAATAAGTGTTAGAGTAAAGTATTTTGTGGCTGCCCCACCAAACACAAACAACGCAACCAGCACAAGCAAAATAGCTAAACTAGTTTTTACAGATCTACCACGAACTTGCCGTACACTCCTAGAAACACTCCCCTCAAAAGATTTCCCTATGCCTTTTTTAATATTTTCTCTAACCCTATCAAAAACCACAATCGTATCATGCACAGAGAAGCCAAGAATAGTAAGAAGAGCAGTAACAAAAAGTATATCCACCTCTATATTATAAAAATGCCCTAGAACAGAAAAAACACCAACAGGAATAATTACATCATGGCAAAGTGCAACAATGGCTATAAGGCCATATTTCCACGAAGAAACAGGCCTCCCTGCTTTTCGAAATGCCCAAGCAATAAAGAGAACTATCATAAAAATTACAAGCAAAATAGAATAGATCGCCTTTTTAGTAAGCTCTTTGCCAATAATAGGGCCTATAGAATCAAATCTTTTTTCTTCTACACTTCCAAGAACACTCAGTAGTTGCTGATGCTCCGTTTCTGTAATATCGCGAAGCCTTAAAAGCACTCCTTTTTCACCTATTGGCTGAACTAAAATTTTTCCAAATTCAAGCGCATCTACTTTTTCTTGAACAATATTAACAGATGGCCTTACTTCCAGATATTCTACCTCCAAAATTGAGCCCCCTGTGAAATCTATAGCAGAGTTAAGACCCCACACAACAAAGGCACTTAAGCTTAGTGCTACTAAAATGCTAGATATTATATACGCTATTTTGCGATATTTAATCATATTTTATTCCTAATATAAACTTTGAAAATTTACTTTCTCCTTTTGGGTTCACGGCTACTAAAAATGTACGTACTGCAAAATACGATGTAAGTAGCCCCACCAAAACTCCAACCCCCAGTGTGAGTGCAAACCCTTTAACTACGCTCGTACCAAACCAATACAAAATGGTAGCGGTAATGAGCGTAGAAATGTTTGCATCTCTAATAGACGTCCAGGCCCGCGCAAACCCTTCTGACACTGCAGATTTTAATTTTTTGCCATTTCTTACTTCTTCTTTTATTCTATCGAAAATCAAAATATTGGCATCTACTGCTACTCCGACGGAAAGAATAAAACCAGCAATACCCGCAGCAGTAAGTGTAACAGGAATAAGTTTAAATAAAGTAAGAACTAATCCTGCATAAACAACAAGTGCTAAGATAGCAGCAATACCTATCATTCTATACCAAATAAGCAAAAATATCGCAACGGCGAGTATTCCCACTACCCCTGCGTATATACTTTTTTGGAGTACCTCTTCACCAAGTGAAGCTCCTACACTTTGCTGAGAAATAAGTTCTATTGGTATTGGCAATGACCCCGAATTTAATCTACCAACCAAAGTCTTAGCTTCTTCTACTTCAAACTGCCCGGTGATTTGAGCTCGTCCACCCGTAATCTGTTCGCTGACATTTGGTACACTAATTGGCACCCCATCTAAAAAGATGGCTATTGGCTTGCCTATGTTTTCTTTTGTAATTTTTGAAAATAAATCTCCTCCCTCTTTCGTAAATTCTAGAGATATTTGAGGAGCATAAGTTGTTTGATCAAAATCTAAAATTGCTTTTTTAAGAAACCTGCCAGTGAGATCTGTCGGCAAAAAAGCTTCGCTTACTAAAGTTTCGTCTGTGATTTCTATATTTGGATTTTCTGTCCTAAATTCTAAAAAAGGTGTTTCTCCTATAAGTGCAATAGCCTCGCTGACATTTTTTATACCCGGCAACTCAACTATAAGTCTGTCTTCTCCGCTACTTTGTTGGATTTGTATAAGGGGTTCGGAAACTCCAAAAAAGTTTACTCTGCGCTCAATAACATCTCTAAGACCTGCCATAGCCTCGGGGACTTCTCCCCTATCTACTATAGACGTGTCCGCTTTATAAACTAAATGTATTCCTCCTTGCAAATCTAGTCCTAACCTAAACGGTACTTGTGGCAAAAACCCCTGAGTATTTTCAGGCAAAAAAGGCATTGCATTAAAATATGCAAGCACAAAGCCAAGTAAGAATATAAATATTGCTAAAAATCGTGTTTTGACCATTGATGTTTATAATACCCAAAAACAAAAAATTCGCAAGAAAAAACCACCTCAACCTTTCAGATGTCCTGCTAAAATAACGGAGTTGAACTCCGTTATTTATAAACAAAAAAGAAAAGCCCGAGGTGCATTGTGCGCCCACGGTCTTTTTTGTACCAGCGAAGCTAAGCTTCGCTGGATTTTTGAATATTTTACTACTTTACTTTTGCTTCAGTTTTTTGTTTCATATATTCCTCAAATCTTGCATTATTGTCTAAAATAAAAAATATCAAAACAGAAATCAAAAAACCCGCAAAAACCAAGCCCGTCCCTCCTGCTACCATACCAAGAGGTATCAGTAAAGTGAAAAGAAAATATAGTTTTAAAATAACAATAAATTTAAACACTGGCTCGTCTGCAACAATTAAAAATTGACTCTCAAAATTGTTTATAAAAATATTCATCTTTCCAATCCCCCATTTTTTAATGCATATTTGCGTTTTTATGTCTCGATTATCTCCACATTTTATACCACAAATTATTTTTGAGTGCAATGGTAACCTGTCTGTGGCGATAGCAGAGTGCGCGTTCCATTTTTTTCTACGTCGACATCGGGTGTCGACGTAGAAATTTAGAAAAATAAAAACCCCCGAGGCGCGCCGAGGGAGTTTTTTTGATATATTTCTAAACTATTTTTTGGTTCAACGCCTCATATGCACGAGGGATGCCCCACTCCCTGACGGCTGTTGCAACAATAACTCTTTCATCTGAAGGAGAAAAAATCAATTGAACGACTCTGTCTCTTGTAACTTTTACCAAAGCAACCCCCTCTAAGGCTTTTGTGCGTACTACATAATTTTTTCCACCATATGAAAATGTAACTACCTGCTCTTCATGTTTTTTTATCATTTTTGTCAAAGCCTCCCCTTTGTTTCTTTGTTTTTATCCTATTTAAGAATATAACAAAAATTGAAAAATAAAAGACCGGCGTGCTTGGTGCTGCGCCGATCTTGAACTTATGATTTGTATTCAGCTAATCTATTAATCTATTCTAAAATCTTTGGTGGATTTGCTGAAAGGAAGTTTTTTGATTTTTTTATAGCATCTTCCATTTGCGATCTTATAAAACTAAGATCTTTAGCAGTCTCTTCCCATTGTTTAAAATTTTTGCTACCATCGCTAAATTCTGGAAGCCTGTCGTCGTATTTATAATACTTTCTTATAAAATCCTCTAGAAAACTTGAGTTGTTTGTTGTTATTGCAACTCTTACAACATGTTTTATTTGATACTCCAAATCTTCTTCCTCTTTCCAAAAACCTTTCTCTTTTTTATATCTTCTGATTGCAATATGTTTAAAGAAAATCTTTTTTGCGCAATTTATTAACACTCTTAAAGTTTCTTCTGACATTGACCTCTCCTATTAAAAAGTTTGAAAAAACTATTGTGTTTACTCGACATCTGTTTTGTTCATACCACATATTGTTTTGGGGCGCAATGGTAACCTGTCTGTGGCGATAGCAGAGTGCGCGTTCCATTTTTTTCTACGTCGACATCGGGTGTCGACGTAGAAATTTAGAAAAATAAAAACCCCCGAGGCGCGCGTGGCGCCGAGGGCTATTCACTTTATATTTTTTATATTTTGTGTGTCACAACTCCAAATTTTGCTTTTTTTGTGTTAGGATTTTCTTGTCTGTGTTTAATTTCGGCTTCACAATCGAGACAAGTAATTTCAACATCGCCTAAAATTATGTCTCCCATTGGCTTCCCACAAGCTGTGAGTCTCACAAACAAAGCACCAAGATGAATAAAATCATCACTTTTTGTTCCACAACCTAATATTTCAGAAAAAGCTGGCGGGTTAAATCTTATCATTTTTCCAACCTCCTAAATATTTTTGTTTACACGAGCCTCCTCAAATTTTATACCATCAATCATTAAAAAACACAACGGGAACCTATATCACGCGATAGCAGAGTATAGGTTCCCTTTTTTACGCCCCTAGAAACTCTACCATTGTATCGTCTTGGAGCGCCCTTTGGGAGTATTTTCGCATCCCCATAAGAACACCTAACCCCGCAAAAAGAGTCACCATATGAGATCCCCCGTAGCTTAAAAATGGTATTGTAAGCCCTGTAATGGGCAGTACTCCTACATTCATACCTACATGAAGGACAAAATGTATCATAATTAGCACAGCCATACCTATACCAAAAAATCTTTCAAAATTGGATTGCCCGTTGTAAGCGTTTTTTAAAATTCTCCATATCAAAATACTAAAACACGAAAAAATTATTAAAACACCTACAAAACCCCACTCTTCCGCAAAAGCTGCGAAAATAAAATCCGTCCGATACTCTGGCAAAAAATTGAGCCTGCTTTGAGTACCATAACCTATTCCCTTTCCCCAAATCTGCCCTGAACCTGTAGCGATAACAGATTGAAGCGCGCTATAGCCTGCGCCCTGCGGATCAGCAAGGGGATTTAAAAAAGTTAGTATTCTGTCTTTTTGATATGGCTTAAGCACAAAATGCCAACCCAAGACAAAAAGCAATGAAAAAATTATTAAAACTAAAAGCAAATGTTTTTTAGATATCCCCGAAACAACAACCATACCAAACCAAATAAAGAAAAAAACTATTGCCGACCCAAAGTCTGGCTGAAGAAAAATTAACACTGCTGGAATAGCACCATAAAGCCCCGAGATAAAAATATGCTTTAAATTAGCAATCTCAGTGTGTCTACGGCTAAAATACTTTGCAAGCATTAGTATTAAAAGTAGTTTAATAGGCTCTGCGGGCTCCACCGAAAAAAAACCAAAATTAAGCCAACTAGAAGATCCTTTAACTATCTTCCCAAAAGTCAAAAGGAATCCCAACGCACTAAGAGAACATGCGAAAAGTATTAATAAAAATCCGCTCGTTTTTAAAAAACGCCAATCAATATTACTAAAAACAAAAAATATTATAGCACCAATTAAAACCCAAATAAGCTGACGATTAAAAAAATACGAGCCACTTCCACCTGTAAACGGTCTCATTGTAATAAGTCCCGCTGAAACAAGCGGGACAATTGAGAAAAATAAAATCCAATCTATGTCGAACCAGTTCCGACTCATTGCTCTATTAGCGATCCAAGCTCTGCCCTTGTAAAAATTTTATTACTTACCGGCTCTACCGAAAATGGGAGAGGCCACGTAAAAATAATTGTGTCACTAGACTCTGCGCCTATTTCATTTAATCTCGTAGAGCTAACACCTACCACATTTTTATCTTGATCGTAAAGAACTGCTATAGCCTCTACATCTTTAACCGTAAAAAGAGACTGATTTGTAAGCCTAGCGTTAAGCACAGGACTTGGAAAATTTGAAAAACTTTTTTGAGAAACAACAACCGTAGATTTTGTTTCTCCCATATAAACCCAAGGTGAAAGATTTTCTATTTCTACAAAAGCTCTGACCACCTCTCTTTCTCCTACATTTATATTGCTTTTAAATACCACGAACTTATCTCCAGGATTTAAAAAACTTTGCCCCTCCTCCACAGCTACCAAAATATTGTTAGAATCGTAAACCTTAAAAGTATATTTAAAAAGTGGCAACCCATAGGAAAGATTTGGGTTTTCTACAAGAGCTGCTGCCTCGTAAACTCCTGGAGACACTTGAAAGACCCTGCTCCACAGAGCAACTACGTCTTTTGGATTAACTACACACGGAGTACAAGGCCCTCCACAATCTACCCCCTCTTCCTTTTGGTTTTTTTTACCATCTTCGCATGTTGCTTGTGGCCAAGAAAAATATGTAAAAATAGCTACAGTTCCAGCTATTACCAAAAACACTGTTATAAAAAAGGATAATTTTTTCTTTATTCTCCAACTTAAAGCAATCATTACTCTCATTATATATTAAATTTTAAAAAATAAAAAACCCAGCCTCCCGAAAGAGGCTGGTTTTAAATCGAACCAGGAGTGACACAAGAGTCAACCAACGTTTTTTGTACTTGGTACCCTGCACACGTTGTTGCTACAAAGAAGTTTGCAATCCTGGTATATTTTTTAATAAATTAAATGCTTTTCCCTTTTTGAATATAATATTTTGGCGACTAGCTACTTTCCCCCGTAGAGTATCATCGCCTCAAGAGAGCTTGACTTCTGTGTTCGGAATGAGAACAGGTATTGCCTCTCCGACAAGTCACCAAAATATTATATTCAAACAGATTTAAACATTCAATTATTTCTTCTAATTACTACAACTTGTATATAAGAAAGAGGGTAACGGATTTATTAGTACTCTTCGACTAAATACATTACTGCACTTACATCTTGAGCCTATCAACGTAGTCATCTTCTACGAATCCATTGATTTCTAATCTTGGAGTAGGCTTCCCGCTTAGATGCTTTCAGCGGTTATCCCTTCCCGACATAGCTACCCAGCAATGCTCCT
>CAZRMW010000010.1:6882-21137 GCA_964601305.1 uncultured Candidatus Saccharibacteria bacterium | reverse complement strand
CGCAAGACTAAAACTCAAAGGAATAGACGGGGACTTGCACAAGCGGTGGATCATGCGGTTTAATTCGTCAATAAGCGAAGAACCTTACCAGGGCTTGACATGCTTGTGAAATCTTTCCGAAAGGATTGACCTCTCACAAGGACACAAGCACAGGTGCTGCATGGTTGTCGTCAGTTCGTGGTTTGAATTGTTCCCTTAAGTGGGGTAACGAACGCAACCCTCGTGTCGTGTTACAAGTGTCACGACAGACTGCCTCGCCCTTTGCGCATTAGCAAAGGGCGCGCGGAAAACGCAGAACGAACGCAGAATTACGCGGAAATTTCCGCGACTGTCTGCGTCTAGTCAGCGTGAGTCAGCGCGCACTTTATGAGTTAGTGCATAAAGGGCGAGGAGGAAGGTGAGGATGACGCCAAATCAGCATGGCCCTTTGATGCCCTGGGCGACACGCATGATACAATGGCCAGTACAATGGGTCGCGAAACCGTAAGGTGGAGCCAATCCCATCAAAGCTGGTCCCAGTTCGGATTGAGGTCTGCAACTCGACCTCATGAAGCCGGAATCGCTAGTAATCGCGGGTCAGCCACACCGCGGTGAATACGTTCTCAAGTCTTGTACTCACCGCCCGTCAATGCAAGGGAGCTGGCAAAGCCGGAAGGCCGTTTTTATAGCGGACCAAGGCAGGGTCAGTAACAAGGCATAAGTCGTAACAAGGCACGGGTAGCGGAAGCTGTTCGTGGATATTAACTAGATTTGTTCTTTCAACTTTTTGTTGACATGAACGATTTAGGTCGATCCCGCACTCTTGCGGGACATGGGTGCTAGTCAGGGAGCCCAAAATTCTGACTACCCCGAAAAATAAATTCTTTGAATTTATCTCGGGGTTAACGGAACAAAATAAAGGATATTATACCCGGTCGAATGACTGGGTTAACCAAAAAGACACTACTCCTAAGTAGTGTCTTTTTGGTATTTACAGACATAACTTTTTGTGGTAATTTGGATTTAGAAAATAAATTTTGAGAGGAGGTTCCAAGTGACTAGACCAATAATTTATAAGTTATTTCCAGTAACTTTTAGAAAGTGGAGTTGGTTTGATTTAAAAAAATTTTTTAATAAGGACTGGTGGCTAAAAAAAAGATGGGAAAAACATGTCAAAAAATTTTCTTTAAGTTCTGGTGTGACTTTTTATGACCCAATACAAGGAATCAATAAAAATTTTGAATGGCTTGACTCGGAAGATGGTGAAAAATTTAGAGAATTTTTACGAAATTTCGAAGGATTAAAAGCATTAGAGTTTGCTGAGAAAAACGGTTATAAGATTAATGATAGTCTTGTTTCTGATGCTCTCGATGCGACTTCTGGAAGCCTTTCGTTTGCTCGGATGAGAAAAGATAAGAAGCAGACAAGACTTCTTGAAAAAGAACTTGCCATTATCAAAGAAAGATGGGGGAAGATGGAAAAATGAAAAAAGAAGAATTGCGTTCGTTGACAGATGAGCATCATTATAAATTATCTCAAGAAAGAGCAGATAGATTAACCAAAGAAAAAGAAGAGATGTTTCGTAATGCAGAAAATCGCCTTAAAGAAGCGGCGGAAAAAGGTTTCCGTAAGGCTGTGATTTATACGGTATCTAGTTTCAGAGAAGATTTAATTTACTTGTCTAGTGAGTGTGAGTATTCATATCTTGAAGATTCTCACGAAACAATAAAGCTTGCTAAACAAAAACTTGCAGAATTAGATATTGATTGTCTTAGGGGAACCGTTGCAGAATTAAGAGATCATTACGTGAGTGAAGGATTGAAGCTTTTTCTTCAGATGCGCGTGGAAGGAAACAGATGTAATTCAGCTCACTATGTTTGGGATATTGTTGCTACTTGGTAATTTATAAATAATTCTTATACAAGATAAAATCGCCCAACAGGAGTCGCCCTGTCTGGGCGATTTCTTTTTTGCAAAAACCTAGGTTTTAATATTGCTATCGCTTTATTAATACGATAGAATTGAGAGGATAAAAATGAGCAATAACAAAGCAGGAATTAAATTATATGGCAATAGGAAAATACAAATATTATTTTAGAAAACCTAAATCAGAAATTTCTAAAGATATTCTAAGGTTGTTGTTGGTTTCTGGAACGGTAATGATGGCTGCGCAATCGCCATATTTTATTAGAAATTTTTTAAAAAATTATAAATCATACAAAAAATATCCCAAGAATAAAGTTAGTGATACTTTTTCTAATCTTAAAAGACAAGGGTTTTTGGAGATAAAAAATAAGGGTCAGCAGATTTATATTAGTTTAACTAAAGAAGGAAAGAAAAAAGCGGGAATGTTTCAGGTAGATAGTTTAAAAATCAAAAAACCTAAAAAATGGGATAGAAAATGGAGAATTGTGATTTTTGATATTAATGAATTAAAGAGGTCTCATCGTGAAGCGTTTCGAGGGAAAATAAAAGAGCTGGGTTTTCGTTGTTTACAAAAAAGTGTTTGGATTTATCCGTTTGAATGTCAAAGTGAGATAGAATTGCTTAGAGATTTTTTTGGTCTTAATGAAAATGAACTAAGACTAATTGTGGCAGAGAAATTAGGATATGATAAAAAATTAAGAGAATTTTTTGATTTAATTTGAAAAGATGTGGTTTTAAAATGCCTGTAGAATCATTGCTATAGCAATATTAAAACAGGAGTTTTGGTTTGGCTTTAAAATCCTTTTTAAAATTCTATTGATAAGTAGTGTCTTTTTGGTATTTACAAACATATTTTTTTTGTTAATATATGTTTCAGATATAGGATTTTATAAATAAAAACAATCTACAAAAGGAATATACAAGATGTCAAAAGGGCAAGCAATTATTGTGATAAAGAAAAAATACGGATATGAGGCCTTTTTTTACTTAAACCCCAAAGACAGTGTTTGCTGTAGAAGTAAAGCTGAAGCTGTTGGGGATTTGATTTTACAATATGGTGAAAAAGTGGGTATTCCAGTAAGTAGTCATTAATTCGCAGGGTCTATTTGGAAATTATTTCAAATAGGCTTTTTGTTTTGGTTTGAAAATTCTATTGAATATTAATGTCTTTTTGGTATGATAAATTTTAGTTGGGTTAAAATTTTGCGCGCATAGTTCAGTGGTAGAACGCTATCCTGACCCCGATACTAAAATTTTGGGCACGTAGTTCAATGGTAGAACGCTATCCTGATAAGATAGAGGTCGGAGGTTCGATTCCTCCCGTGCCCACATTAAGCCCAAAATTTAATACGGGGCTAGTAAGATAGAATTATTTTTGAGTACAAAAGGTTTTTACCCTGTACTTAAACACGAAGTGTTTATAGTTCGGGGCGATCCCCCGCCGGAGGCGGACAGGCTGGTGCGCGCACATAAAAAATATTATGAGTCCCGTACGAAATTTTTGGCTTTCAATAACTGGCTTATCAATAAAAATAAATAGAATTATGTTTTATGAAATTATTAGAATAACAAACGGAAATCTTTGATTTCCTATTTCGTACGGGATGAGTAATAATCAATTAGCATATATTTGCGATAGAATTCAAAAGATTACAGAAGCTGTGTATAGAGTCACAGAGCTTTTTCCAGATAGGGAGCCGATGAAGTGGGAAATCCGAGAAAAGTCGGTTTCAATTTTTTCTGTTTTGGTTTCTATAAAAAACGGAAATGTTTTAGAAAAAAATTCTAAATTTGAAAGAATAGAAAATGCTATAAATCAGCTTTTGGCTTTATTGTCTTTACTTTCAAAAAGCAATTCGATTTCTAGTGCAAATTTTGATATTTTAAGTGATGAGTATGAATTGGTTAAAAAGGTTATTTTGAAACTTAAACAAAAGCAAAATCTTATTAAATTTGATTTAGGAGGAGAGAATAATATTTTACCAGCTCCAACGACTAAAAATAGTACTAAAGGACATTCTAATGGACAAAGAAAGAGTATCGGACAAGATATCGGACAAGTAAAAACAAACAAACTGGTTGTAAACAAACAAGAGAAAAACCTGCCTCGACTGACGCGAGTCAAGGCGGGTAAGGGAAAAGAAAGAAAAAATAAGATATTAAGTATTATTAAAGATAAAAAGGAGGTAAGTATAGGGGAATTGTCGTCTATGATCTCTGAATGTAGTGAAAAAACTATTCAAAGAGACCTTTTAGATATGATTAATCAAGGAATTGTTGCAAAAGAAGGGGATAAAAGATGGAGGAGGTATATGCTCGTGTCTTGATAAAGAAGGATTGACAAAATAGTCAAAAAATGTTTAAAATACGAAGATTATTGACCCCGCACCTTTTTATATTTATTCTTTGTTTAACAACCTTAAAATCTATGAGATTATCTTGTTTAAAGGTGCGGGGTTGACCAGTTTTTTATAAGTAGTATTCTTATAAATACTGGTTGAAATACCGGTTTAAGTTATCCACATATTGTGGCTTTGCAGGTTAAAAATAGTAAAGTTATAATATAGAGACAAATGCAGGGTGCTAAATGTATTTGTTTATTGGTACACAGGTTGTACTTTGAAAATTGTTATATTTACGGTCGATAAAGAAACCGAAATTTAATTAGTATTGGTAATTAAAAGTATGAATGTTTTTTGGTTGATCCCGCCCAAAGCGCACTTTGTGTGAAGCGCGTTTCGGGCGGGGTTAGTCGAACCCAAAATTAAATTCGTACGTATTAATTTAATTAATAAAAAATTATGAGTAAAAAAATTAGAGTGAGAAAAATCACTTCTATTTTTCTAAGTGCTACTACAGCTATTTGGCTTACAGGTGCTGCCGCTCTTATGCCGGTTGCAGCTCAAGCTGATACTGTTGCAGATTTGACAGCTCAGATTAATTCTTTGCTATCAACTATCGCTTCTCTACAAGCTCAACTTGCTGCTTTGACAGGAGGTGGGACAACGGGAACAAGTGGTACTGCTTGTGGTTACACATTTTCTACAAACTTAGATATGGGTGACTCAAGTGCAGATGTTAAGAATCTTCAAAAAGTTCTTAACTCAGACGCTGCTACAATGGTAGCTGCTTCAGGAGTAGGTTCTGCTGGAAACGAAACAATGTACTTTGGTTCACTAACTAAAGGCGCTGTTATCAAATTCCAGAACAAATATGCTTCAGAAGTTTTGGCTCCTATCGGACTTAGCGCAGGTACAGGTTACGTAGGTTCTATGTCTAGGGCAAAATTGAATGCTCTTTACGGTACATGTGGTACAACTGGCACAGGAACAACTGGTGGTGACACAACTGTAGTTACTCCAGCTGGTTCTGGACTAACAGTTACTCCTGCTACACAACCTGCAGCTGGACTTTTTCCAATAGCTGCAACAAGGGTTCCTTTTACAAATGTTAATTTTACAGCTTCATCTGATGGAGATGTAACAATTGATTCTATTCTTGTAGAAAGAACTGGTCTACTTGACGATGACGCTTTCAGTGGAATTGTTTTGTTAGACGAAAATGGTACACAAGTTGGATTAGCTAAAACTTTGAACTCTTCACATCAAGTAACATTGTCTGAAGACTTCGTTGTTAAGGCTGGACAAACAAGAACTATGACAATTGCTGGTAATGCTCTTGCTACTGCAGGAACTTCAAATGCAGGTCAAGCTGGTTATCTTTCACTAGTAAGTGTAAAAACTTCAGCTACTGTAAATGGAACATTCCCAATTACTGGTTCTTCACAAACAGTTAACGAAAGTTTGACAATTGGTTCTGTTACGATTGCAAGGGGTCCATTAGACCCAAATTCGGCTGCTTCTAAAGAAGTAGGAACAACTGGCTACACATTCTCTTCAGTGAGACTTACAGCTGGTTCTGCTGAAAAAGTAAGACTTCACTCAATTAGGTGGAATCAATCAGGTTCAGCAGGAGAAGATGACATTGCTAATGTAAAAACTTACGTTGACGGCGTTTCTTACGCTACATCTATAAGTGCTGATGGTAAATACTATACATCAACATTTGGCGATGGAATTCTTATTGACAAAGGTTTTTCAAAAGAAATTTATGTTAAAGCTGATGTTGTAGATGGTTCAGCTAGAACAATTGCTTTTGACCTTTACAAAACTACAGATCTTCATGTAGTTGGAGAGACTTTCAAATATGGTCTTACTCCTCCTACAGATGGAACAGGGTTTGCATCAACAAACCCATGGTACAACGCTTCAGTTGTAACAATTGCTTCAGGAAGTATGACAGTTTCTAAGGGAACTGCTGTAGAGGCTCAAAATATTGCTATCAATGTTGCTGACCAACCTTTGGGTGGTTTCCATGTTGAAGTAAAAGGTGAGCCAGTTTCAGTTGGACAAATGGTATTCAGGGGTATGATTACAAACGCCGGTGGAAGCAATACTCCAACAGGAACTTCTATTGACAATGTTACATTGTACGACGCAAACGGTAGTATTGTAGCTGGTCCTGTGGACGCTACAGGTGCTGCTCTTGTTACTACAATTACTTTCACAGATACTGTTACTTTCCCAGTTGGAAAAGGACTTTATACTTTGAAAGGTAAACTGACAACAAACTTTGAGAACAACGATACATTCATTGCTTCTACATCTCCTGACGGAGACTTCACAACAGTAACAGGTCAAACAACAGGAGTTACTATTACTCCTTCACCAACCGGAGACGTAACAGCTAATACAATGACTGTAAAAGCTGGATCATTGGCGATTAGTATTTCTAGTTTGCCACTAGCTCAAACTATTATTGCAGGTGTAAACGAATTTAACTTTGCAAACTATATTTTGAACGCTGGAAACTCTGGTGAGGATGTAGCTTTGACTTCTCTTCCTGTTGCATATGACGCAAGTGCAAACCCAACTACAATGAGCAATTGTGCATTGTGGGATGGAAGTACTAAACTTATGACTGGAAGCAACATTGTAAGCCCTACAGCTGCTGCTTCAGGAACAGCATATACATTTGACTCTACTTTGGTAATTCCTAAGGGAACTTCAAAGACATTAGCTCTTAAATGTGATGTTGCTGGAAACGCTACAGCTGACGACACTTTTGAATTTGGTTATGACTCTGGTTCAGATCCAACACCAACAGGTGTTACATCAGGACAAGACATTACTGAATCAGAAACAGACAGTGTTGGACAGACAATGACAATTGCTGCAGAAGGTTCTTACACAGTTGCAGATGATTCAACAGCTGGTTATACAGTAGTATCTGCGGGTACAACTGGAGTAACTCTATTGAAACTTAAGTTTGCTGCTACAAACGAAGACATTGACATTGAAAGAGTAGCTTTCCAACTAGGAAGTGTTGCTTCAAACACACCACTAGACTTGGTGGGTAGAAAAGTAACTTTGTGGAGTGGAAGCACACAAATTGGTGAGGCTGAGTTCTCAACAAGTGACTACGCTACTTCAACATTGATCTCTACTGGATCATTCAGAATTCCTTCTGGAGGTACAAAGACAATGACAGTTAAAGGTGATATTGCTGGAATTTCTCCAACAGTAGGACCAATAATTTCTTCAGGTGACTTATTGATAGTTGCTTATGATGGAAATGCAAACGGTTCAGCTAACGGAAACTACGGTAAAGGTGTAGCTTCTGGGCAAACAATTGATGGTACATCTAGCGATGTAACACCAACTGGTGTAAGGATTATGAAATCTTTCCCAACATTTGCTCATATTGCGCTTTCATCTTCAGAAAAACTACTTCAAACTGTAGCTGGCAAGACTCTTTACAAGTTTAAGGTAACTGCAAGCGATAAGGATGTTTATATGTATAAATTTACATTTAACGTATCTTCATCTTCTAAGACTGCGACAACTTCAAACTTTGGTCTTTACGCATTTACAAACAGTAGTTACTCAGCAGCTGACACAACTTTCTCAACAGATGGTTTGTTGAATGCTGATACAAGGTATACTACTGGTGTAACTGATAACCCAGTTGCTGGAATGTTCCCTATAGTTATGGAAGATTCTAATGGAACTACAACTTATAAAGTTCCTGCTGGATCAAGCAGATGGTTTGAACTTAGAGCTGATGTGGCTAGTGTTGAAAGTGGAACTGGTACAGAGTACATTACTGTTAGACTTGAGGGTGATGCAGCCTTCCCTGTTACTAACCCAGGTTCATGTGCTTCAACTGGAGCAAACATGGGTACAGCAACAGTAGTTGATGGAGACACAAACGATGACCTAATTTGGTCACCAAACTCTACATCAACAACAGCTGCTTACACAGATTGTGACTTCACTAACGGTTATGGTATAGTTGGACTTCCTTCAACTTACATGCTTACAGAAACTCTAACGAGTGCTAACTAATCGAAGTTAATAGAGTACTTGTGATACTCGAGAAAACAACCCCTTTACGGGGTTGTTTTCTTTTTGGGGGGAAGTCGGATTTGGCACACGAGGCGAAAACGCCGAGATGTGGTTAGTCCGACTTCGCTAATTGAGTAGTGAAGTTTAACTTCCTTAATTGAGCGGTTGTTGGTTTTTATTAAATTTGTTAACATAAAAATATGATAGTTAAGCCTGAAACGAATTACAAAAAAGCAACACAGGCTCTAAATTTTCTTGCTTGCAAAAAAGACGGAAAGATAAATAAGATGAAAGCGATTAAGCTTATTTATCTTGCTGATCGTTTGCATTTGAGAAAATATGGCAGACCAATTATAGGTGATAAGTATTTTGCAATGAAATATGGGCCAGTTGGGTCTAAGACAAAAAATGTTGCAGAATTGTCACACATATCAAGTGATGTTCTTTTGTATGCAAAAAAATACATAAAACCAGCCACAGTTCACAAAAATAAAGATTCTTTTCTTTCTGTTGCCAACGAAGATTTGAGTGTCTTTTCGAATACTGACATTGAATGCTTGGAAACAGTATATAATAAATTTTCAGACAAAGATCAATATGAACTGGCTGAAATGACCCATGAATATTCAGAGTGGTCTAAACACAAAAGGCAATTAGATAGAGGGAAGAGAAGTATCCAAATGAATTATGGTGATTTTTTTGCTGATGGTTCGAAAGACGAAGAATTGTTTAAGCAAAGCAAGCAAGAATTATCTTTTGCAAAGGAATCTTTTAAAGAAAGAGAAGCAATTTCAAGTTTTTTTTCTGGGTAATTTTTTATGATTAATATTCCTCCCGATGTAAGAATTCCGTTGTGTATTGAGCAAGGGTCTGTCTTTAATTTTTATATTAATTTTAACGATGAAAAACGAGAATCTAAGAATCGTTATTTTATTGTTGTAAATAACAAACCAAAAGACGATGCTATTTTGATTATGCTTACGCCGACAACAAAAACACAAAAGACAAAATCATTTGTTAGTAGATCTAAAATTAGTTTAAAAACAATAGTGGAAGTTAAATCAGGAGAGCATTGTATATTTACGAAGAACAGTATTTTTAATTGCAACGATGTTTTTCCAGTCAAAATGGATGACTTGGCTAGGAAAATAGAAGAAAATGGGTCAATGAATTATCCCAAGATGACAGAAAAAATAATTAAAAAGATTATTATAGGAATAAAAGAAAGCCCCAGTGTTTCCCAAGAAATTAAAGATCTTTTGTGATAAAACTATGAACTACATATTTTATGAGCTAAAATAGCCAAACAGTACAAAACTTATACTGATTTTATACTGTTTGTTGGTTTTTTGGAGTGTAGGTTGTAGGTTTTTGAGGTCGGCAGTTCCGAAGGAAGTTCGACCTCGCTAATTGAGTTGGCGGGTTTGTTGGATATCGGATATCCAACAGAATGAATGTTTCAAATAGGGGAAGTGGTGTGTTAAAATATAAATAATATGGTTGGTATTTGGAAAAAGATTTTTTATGCTTTACCAAAGCGCACTACTTGGTTCTTTCGTAAAAATGGTTATTTATAATATTTTGATTAAAAATTATGTCTCATTTATCTAAACCAAAAAATAGTGAAGTTGATGCCTATACTTATATCAAGGAAGAACTTGATAAATTAGGTTGGGTTGTAAAAAATCCAGCTAGGGTTTCTGATGGTGAAGTTTATAAACAAAATGAAGTTTTGTACCATAAAGAACTAAAAAATCTTTTGGACAGAGATATGCCAGAAGCTGTGGTAAAACTTAATAGTGAAGAATTTTGGGCAATAGAAAGCAAAAGAGATAGGGATATGATTGAACAGGCTCTTGATGAGGCAAAAAATCAATATGCGAAAAAGATTAATAAAAGTAAAAAAATCAAATGTGTTTTAATTTCTGGAGTAGCTGGAAATGATACAGACGGTTATATAGTTAAAAATCAATATTTAAAAAATGGAAAATGGGAAGATGTACTTTTAGAAAAAGGAAAGATAAAAAATATTTTACTTTCTAAAAAACAAGCTCAATATATTTTAGAACACGATAAACCAGAATGGTCAGAATTTCCAGATTTGCCAGAAGAAAAATATATAGATTCAGCATTAGAAATAAACGAAATTCTGCATAATGCAGGGATAAATAAAAATAAAAGAGCTAGATTTATTGCGGGACTTGTACTTTCTTTGGCAGATAATTCTTTTGTTAATCTAAAAGAAAATGACACGACAACATTAGTTGAAAGTGTTAATTCATTAATCAATAAAAAATTAAGAGAAGTAGAAAAAGAAAGTTTTTTTAATTTTCTAAAATTAGAATTACCACCAAGCAGAGAGAATCACATAAAATACAGGGATGCAATCAAGGAAACAATTAAAGAACTAGAGGCTTTGGATATTAAAAATGCTATGGCTTCTGGAAAAGATATTTTGGGAGAATTTTATGAAAAATTTTTGAAATATGGAAATGGTGCAAAAGAGATAGGTATTGTTTTAACTCCTAGACATATAACAGAATTTGCAGTTGAAGTTTTAGATGTAAATCACAATGATTATGTGCTTGATCCTACTTGTGGTACAGGTGGTTTTTTAGTTTCTTCTTTTGATCATATCAAAAGAAATTCAAGCGATAAACAAATAGAAAAATTTAAAAATTATAATCTTTTTGGGATTGAACAAGATGATGAAGTTGTTGCACTTGCACTTGTAAATATGATTTTTAGAGGAGATGGAAGAAATAATATGAGTGAGGGTAATTGTTTTCAAAAAAATATAGAACAAGACACTAAAAAAGGAAATCAAACTGGTGAATTTATAAAAAGAACAGGAAATGAATTAACTAAAAATCCAGTTATTACGAAAGTGCTTATGAATCCTCCTTTTGCTCTTAAAAAAGGTGATGAAAAAGAAAGACATTTTATTGATTATGCTCTTTCTCAAATGCAAGACGGCGGTATTCTTTTTGCTATCGTTCCAATTTCTGTAATGGTTGAGGGTGGAGGGGGAAAATCTTGGAGAAAAGATTTATTAGAAAATAATACTTTAGTATCAGTTGTTACTTTACCAGAAGATCTTTTTTATCCTGTTAGTGTTGGAGCAATAGGTGTATTTATAAAGAAAGGAATTTCTCATAATTTTAATAGTCAAAATGTATATTTTGCTAGAGGCGTTACGGATGGATACAAAAAAAAGAAAGGAAAAAGAATTTTTGATGAAGAAAGAGAAAGAAATCAAATAAAAGAAATAAAAGAAGAATTGAAAGCATTCTTAGTTAATCAAAATTTGAAATTTGAAGACATTCCAGAATTCAAGAAAATTTGTAAGCTTGATATAGATGATAAAAATTACGAATTAGTACCAGAAGCCTATATAGATAGTAAAATTCCAACATATGAAGAAATAGAAGAGGGAGTTGAAGAAATGATAAGAGAATCAATTGCTTTCAAAATTAAATTTTATAACCAATTAAACCAACATGACCAATAAAGAAGTTGCAACCATTGGCTCTCTTTTTGATGTTGAATATGGGCAAAAAGAGTATGAAAGTAAAAGTTTTCTTGAAGGAGAAAGTGGTAATATCCCGTTAATATCATCCAAAGGAGATGAAAATGGAGTATATGATTTTTATAATATAAAAAGTTATTATAAAGCCCCTTTTATAACAGTTCCAAGAGTTGGAACAATCGGTCAAGCATTTGTTCAGGACAAAGATTGTTGTGTTGATAATAACTGCATAGTCCTTTTACCAAAAGATGATGTAAATATTGAAAAATTATATCAAATTGCATATCAGATCAGACTAAATAAATGGAAATATAAATATGGTAGACAAATTACACCTAAAAGAATCAAGGTACAAGAAATCAAACTTATAGAAAGTAAAATAAATTATGAAACTTTTGTAAAAGAAATTACACCGAAGGAAAAAGTAAAAGCAGAAATTAAAGAGAATAAAAATATTAAATTAGTAAAATTAATTGATTTATGTAATGTAGAAAGAAAATATGCTTTATATTTAAATCAAGTAGGGAGAGATGAAGAAAAAACTCCATATATTACGACCACCGAAAAGAATAATGGAGTATCTTTATTTTGTTCTGAAGAAGCGAATTTTGAAAGTAAATCTTTGACAATTTCTCTTGATGGTAAATGTGGAGAGGTATTTTTTCAGTTTGATAATTTTATTTCTGGAGAGAAAACTGCAGTAGCAACTTTAAAAGATAAATATAATCCATATCTGTTGTTTTATATCGGTTTCCAGATTAAACATGAAAGTTGGAGATTCCATTATGGTAGAAAACTATCTATGGCTAGATTAAAACAATTTGAAATTCCAATGCCTTTTAAAAACGATAAGGAGTTGGATTTGGAGTATATAAAAAATATTGTAGAGAATAGTTATGGTTTTGATGAATTAAAAAAATATTTATAAATTTCTGAAACTAATATTAATCTTTATAGTTTATGCAAAATATTTTTAAGACTATAAAAAAATGGGTGCGGGGGATTTTTTTGAATGATCTTTTGGTGGAGGCGCGAGCAAAAATTCAGAAAGAAAAGCAAGAAAAATTAGAAAAAGTGATAGGGCTGTTTGAAGAAAAAGAAAAAATTACTAATGATGACGTGGAGAGAGTTTTAAGTGTATCTAACACAACGGCTTTTAGGTATTTAGAGAGGCTGGAGAAACAAGGAAAAATAAAACAGGTTGGGGAAACAGGGCAGGCAGTTTTTTATATAAAAAACTAACGTTTCAAATAGGGGAAGTGGTGTGTTAAAATATAAATAATATGGTTGGTATTTGGAAAAAGATTTTGGTATCGGTGGCGGGTGGTGTTTTGACGCTTGCTGGCGCTGGCGCTGGATATAAAATAGTAAAAGAGCGCAACTCTCTTTCTTTGGATAGAAACCTTCAGATTGTGACTGAGGTGATAGATGGTGATACTGTTGCTGTGGAAGCGGATGATGAAAGGATAAAGATCCGGATTTTGGGTATAAATGCTCCTGAAAAAGGGGAGTGTTTTTTTGATGAAGCAAAAGATTATGCAACTGAACTTATGGAAGGTGAATATGTGAGGCTGGTGAAAGATGTTGAAGAGGAAGATGATTATGGTAGGCTTTTGAGGTATTTGATTTTGCAAAGCGGGGGTGGTGTGGAAGATAATATAAATGTAAGTGAGCATATGGTTCGCTATGGATATGCTGAAATATATCCATCGGTGGAAAATAAGCTTTATAGAAATCTTTTGAATATGGCGCAGGGCGAGGCGAAGGCTGAGAGGCGGGGACTTTGGGCTGAGTGTAAAGACCCGAACGATACATCTGCGCTTCGAGAAACTGATTCTAGTCCAGACAACCCCGAGTGTAATATAAAGGGAAATATTTCGGAAAAGGGATATGGAATGACATATTTGGTGCCAGGGTGTGATAATTATAATAGAGTAAAAATAGATACTAAAAAGGGTGAGCAGTATTTTTGTACAGAAAAGGAGGCCTTGGAAGCTGGGTTTAGAAAGGCTACAAATTGCCCGTAGTTTATGGTTTGGTGTTACCCAGTTTGATTGACAAAATATTTAATTTGTAGTATCTTCTTAGAAAGTAGAAGATGTAGTGTTCTTGTCTTTGACAATTAACCTTTATATTGAAGGAGGTTTTAATGGAATCAAGAGAGATTGCTGAGTTTTTAGGTATTGATTTAGAAGAAGTTAAGATTGTATTAGATAAAAATAGATTAATTTCTGAACTAACAACTCCCGAGGAAGCAAAAGCTTTATACGACATTTGCCCAAGCGAGATGGAACCGGCAGTTATTGAAAAATGGAAGGAACTTGTAGAACGTGCTATTCCACTTCTAACAACTCCCGAAGAAGCAAAAGCTTTATACGACATTTGCCCAAGCGAGATGGAACCGGCAGTTATTG
>CAZRMW010000010.1:0-6782 GCA_964601305.1 uncultured Candidatus Saccharibacteria bacterium | reverse complement strand
AAGCTTTGTTTAAAATGTAATTTGTAGAATAAAAATCCCCGGCTTTGTCCGGGGTTTTGTTTTATTTCGCTAACTATCGACAAACGATGTAGATAGTTGACTTGACTTGTGGTAGTAGGGGTGGATATAATTTAACTACTATGTCTAGAAAAAATATAATTTTTATAATAATTCTTGTGGTGATATTTGGTTTTGCTGGTTATTTTATTTATAAAGATAATCAACAATCTTCTGGCCAAACAGGAGAAGAGCAAAACGACGGTGTTTTACCGTACGACATTTCTAAGGTAGAAGAAAAAATGCCAGATTTGGATAGAGAAATAATTGTAAAATCTAAGTTTTCACTAGAACAGAGGCAAAAATTGCTATCTGATATACAAGACACTAGAGAAAGACTGAAAGAAGATTATGATGTTTTACAAGAATGGCTTCAACTTGGCTTGTTGTATAAAGCATTAGAGGATTATGAGGGGGCAAAAGAGGCTTGGGAATTTGCAGGATTTCTTAGACCAAAAGCAGGAGTTGCTTTCCATAATTTGGGGGACTTGTATCATTTTTACCTACCAAACTATGAGCTTTCTGAAAAAAACTATCTAAAATCTATAGAAAACGCCCCAACAATGATAATTACTTATCAGAAACTTCACGAGTTGTATATTTATTCATATAAAGAAAAAGAGCATTTGGCAGACGATATTTTAAGGCAAGGGTTGCAAGCTAATCCAGGTAATGAGTATTTGCAGGCAGTACTGGATCAATACTTGCAAGAAAAACAATAATTTGATATATTGGTTTTATAGCCGTAGACGATAGGTTTACCCCGCTTGGCGGGGCGAGTAAATCCTATTTAGGTGATAAAATACGTTCTTTGGCGTATACACGGCTATTGTTGGTCGTGTTTTTAGTTTTTAGATTTTAATTTTTAATTTGATTGAGCCTTTTGGGTGAAAGAACATGGCGATTACAAAAGGAAAAAAAGACAAAATTTTAGAAGAATTAAAAGGATTTATAGAGAAATCTAGCTCTCTTATTTTTGTAAATTTTCACGGACTTTCTAGCGATCTCACAAAGAATTTGCGTAGATCTATGTATGATTTGGGTGCGAAATATTTCGTTGCCAAAAAAACTTTAATAAAAAAAGCTTTAGGAGATAAAGATTTTTCTGGAGAAATGCCCGAGTTAGAAGGGGAGGTAGCGATAGTTTTTAGTGGTGGAGAAGTTAGTGCTTCAGCTAAATCACTTTCAGATTTCAAAAAAGAAAATGAGTGTATAGAAATGCTAGGCGGGGTTTTTGAAAAAGCTTATATAAGCAAAGATGTTGTTTTAGAGTTGGCCAATTTGCCTTCAAGAGAAGTTCTTTTGGGTCAATTTGTAAATATTATAAATTCGCCGAGACAACAAATGGTCGGAGTGTTGCAGGCGCCAATTAGAGATTTTATTAGTGTTTTAAGGCAGAAAAGTAAACAGTAACTTGCAACTAGTAACTTGTAATTTTATTTACTAGTTACTGATTACGTGTTACTAGTTACTCTAAAAAATTATGGCAGAAGAAGAAAAAACAACAGTAGAAGTTCCAGAAAAATTTAAGAGCCTTGTAGAAGAAATAGAAAAAATGAGTGTTCTTGAGCTTTCTGAGCTTGTAAAAATTTTAGAAGAAAAGTTTGGTGTTTCTGCACAAGCTATGGCAGCGCCAGTTATGATGGCTGGTGGAGGAGAAGCTGCTGGTGGTGGCGATGACGCAGACGCTCCTAAAAATGTAGAGCTAAAAGCAGCGGGAGACCAAAAAATTCAAGTTATCAAAGCTGTAAAAGAGATATTGGATTTAGGTCTTAAAGAAGCCAAAGAGTTGGTAGATGGAGCTCCAAAAATGGTGAAAGAAGGAGTAAAAGCAGAGGAGGCAGAAGAAATAAAGAAAAAACTTGAAGAAGCGGGAGCTACAGTAGAAGTAAAGTAGACAATTGTTCTAAAAACTTGGATAATTAGCAAAAGCACAGGATAAATCTTGTGTTTTTGCTTTTTGTGGTATATGTTATAGGTAATATGTCGAATATTCTATCAAAATTACTTGGTTCTGGAGATAAATTAAAAATTATCCGCCTTTTTTTGTTGAATGGTGAAGAAATAATCTCTCCTAAAAAAATTTCTTTAAGGTCAAAAACTCCTGCTAATTCTGTGCGAAAAGTTACAAATTTGTTATCTAGTATAGGGTTTATAAAAAAAGCAAAAAGAAAAGAAGAAATATTAAATAATGGCAAAGTTAAAAAAAGGATAGTGGCGGGTTGGATGTTAGACACATCCTTTCCTTTATTAATTCCCCTAAAAGAGCTTGTTTTAGACACAACTCCTTTGTCTAGAGTAGATTTTATTAAAAAACTGAAAAATGCTGGTGCTATGAAGTTGGTAGTTTTGTCTGGAATTTTTATAAAAGAAGAAAATAGTAGAATAGATGTCTTGGTGGTTGGGAACAAAATTAAAAAAAGAGTTTTAGAAAAAATTCTTAAGGGAGTGGAAGCAGAAGTAGGAAAAGAGCTTAGCTATGCGGTTTTTGATACAGAAGATTTTGTGTATAGACTAAATATGTGCGACAAATTTATAAGGGACATTTTGGATTATCCACACCAAAAGATCTTAAATACTATAAATGTCTGATAGATAAACTTTATCCTGCTAGGCGGGAACAGCCTTATTTTATCCACAGTTTTCTAAAAATACCCACTAAAATATGCTATTATATTAGTATAGAAATTTATCTGGGTCGATTTTTGTAATTATTTTATTTTGAAAAATTATGATAATGCAAGAATGGAGCGATGTGCTTTTGGCTTCCTTTCAATCTCTTTGGATGGGGGTTATAGGGTATGCTCCAAAACTAATTTTGGCAATTGTAGTCTTCCTTGCTGGGTGGATAGTAGCATCTACTCTGGGAAAACTAACTGCTCAAATAATTGGATTTTTTAAAGTTGACAAGGTTTTACAAAAAGCTGGAATTGAGGAGCCACTAGCAAGAGGTGGTGTGCGACTTAACGCAGGTCTTTTTGTTGGTACTTTGGTGAAATGGTTTTTCTTAATCGTTTTCTTGGTAGCAGCTGTAGATATTCTTGGTTTAGACCAAGTAAACGCTTTCTTGAGAGACGTGGTTCTTTTGTATCTACCTAACGTTATTGTAGCTGTACTTATTTTGCTCGCAGCGGCATTACTTGCTGAGGCTTTGCAAAAAATCACAGTTAGCTCTGCTAAAGCAGCGCATTTGAGGTCTGCTCACCTTCTTGGTGGTGTAGTAAAATGGGCTATTTGGTTGTTTGCTTTCTTGGCAGCTCTATACCAATTAGGTATTGCAGGTCCATTAGTTCAAACACTATTTACTGGTTTTGTAGCAATGCTTGCTATTGCTGGTGGTTTGGCGTTTGGTCTTGGTGGAAAAGACATGGCAGCGAGAACTTTAGGAAACTTAAGAAGAGACATAGCTGGAGAGTAAATACAATTTTAAATTTACAGAACAAAACTCTGCTTACATGCAGGGTTTTGTTTTTTGCGAAATTAATTAAATGAGTGAAGCATCTGTTGGAGGTCCGACCTCCAACAGAATGGGAATGGGGATATTGTAGTCAAATCAGGGCTGGAATGACAAGATTAAATACGGTAAGATAAACAAAACAGAATTCTTTGAAAATAAGGAGGTTTCGGGTGAAAAAAATTGAAAATATTACTTTTCACTTGAAAAGAGGGGAAGATTTATCTAAGGACGAGGAAAATCAACTGATGTATTTGAGCATTTCTGAATATCCTGAATTTGAAAAATATTACAGAAAAAATAAATATTACTCTACAATAAAACCTCAAATGGAATATTTGGTAAAAAGAGGAGACAAAATTATTGGTTCGGCTAAGTTTTTATGGAAAAAAATAAAAATTCAAAGCAAAAAAATAAATTTCTTTGCCCTGGGAGTTCTTATTTCAAAAGAGTATCAAGGTGTAGGAATTGGATATAGGCTTACAGTAAAACTTATTGAAGAAGCAAGGAAAAGAAATGCTGACATTTTTTACTGTACTACAATAAATCCGATTGCAGAAAAGATTTTGAATAAACTTGGTTTTATTAATTTTAAAACAAAAGTTTTTTATAAAGATGTTCAAAGCAAAAAACTTACCGAAGAAACAGAAAAGATTTATCTGTTAGAATTTACCGAAGGTGTTCTTGATTTTATAAAACAACAAGATAGCTTGCATATTGGCATTGGACCGATATAAAAATATCCTCATAAGCTCTTCGGTGTTTACCGAAGAGCTTTTTGTTTTGGCTGGGAAAAGGGGTATTGTAGTCAAATCAGGGCTGGAATGAATACAATGGGGTGTTTTTTGGTTTTTTGCACAGAAAATAACATTCTGACATTCTGCAGAATGTTGGAGTATTGTAAAAACAAAAGGCGGTCGTGTAATAGACCGCCTTTGAGCATCGTTTAGATTTATTTTTGCAAAGTTTTCATTACGCTATTTATCCATTTAGGTGCAATGTGTGGAACAGCATGTTCTTTGAGGTGGGCAACTACTTCTGCGAATTTTTCTTTTGCGCTTTGTGCATCTCCAAGAAAATCTTTGTGATAAAAATATATATGGTCTGAATACATTTCTTCTGTTATCATCGTTTTTATTTCACAAACTAATTTACCCCTTATGTCTATACTTTTCCAGTTTTTTTTCTCAAAAGATTTATTTAAACAAACATAATGTTTGGTGCTTGAAGAGATATATACAAGAAGAGCATTGCTTCCGTCTAGCAATTTAAATTGCAGTAAAGGCTGAAGCGCCTTATGTAATTCTTTACACCAACGATAAGAAAGGCTTTGTGGCATATTGCCATTTGTTTTTTCTGGGAGATTGACTGTAAGTTTCATTTAAAATTTCCTTTCTAAAATTTAGTTTTTAAACAATAGGTTTATTCTTAAGTAAACGTAGCATACAAAAACAACCCTGCCAATATTAAACAAAACAAAATTAAGGTAAAATAAATATATGAATAAATTTTTATTTATTGTTCCTGTTTTAATAATTTTGGTGGGGTGGGTCGTTTTAGGGTTTGTTAAGACCGGAAAAGAAAATATAGAAATTCCAATTTTATTTTCTGTGCTAAAATAAATTTATGACATACATATACTTATTTATTGCTGGGATGCTGGGCTATGTTTTGGGTAGGAAGTTTGCCCAGCGACGTGCATCGAAGAAAGCGAAGCCAGGCTTCGCTGAAATGCCCGAAGATAAACTGGAGGAAATTAGAAAGGAGGCGAGAGAGGCGACATCTCAGCGCACGGAGAAGAGAAAGGCAAAAATTTTAACAGCTATTGAAAGTGCTAACGAGGATTTTAAAATGGGATGCAATTTGCGAGACGGAGAAAACGAGAAAGGCATTACCTGCAACGAAGTGGAAAAATTGCTAGATATTTCTGAATCTACAGCTCACCGTTATTTAAACGAACTAGAAAAAGAGGGAAAGATAAAACAAGTTGGCTCTACAGGCAAAAGCGTTTACTACGTTTTGGCCAAATAATTACTCTATTGTAGTCATTTCAGCCCTGATTTGACTACAATAGGGCGTTTTTTGCTGTTTTGTTATAAAGTGGTTAACAAAGGGTTGACCCCGCACCTTTGATAGTATTTTTTATGAATAAAAACCTCGCAAAGGTGCGGGGTTGACTTTTTTTTGTGGATAACTAGAATAAGGGAATAGTAAATTATGCAAAGATTATTCAATTTTTATATCAAAAAAAGCGGGGTTTGACACCTTAAATTTATCTCAGTGAGCATGAGTGAATCCGCTTTTTAAAAAGCGAATTTTTTTTGCAAATTTATAGAATCTTGAAATTAAAATAAGTACAATAAGTACAAACAATACAAGTTGTATATAAGTAAGAGGGTAACATAAGAGCATATGGTGGATGCCTTGACTTAAAGAGGCGATGAAGGGCGTGGCGTGTCTGCGATAAGCTTCGGGGAGGTGACTAGCAACCTTTGAACCGGAGATTTCCGAATGGGGAAACCCAATTTGGTAAAGCCAAATTACTCCGACCTGCGTCGGAGAGCGAACCTGGGGAAGTGAAACATCTCAGTACCCAGAGGAAAAGAGAAAAATATTTTATTCCCTTAGTAGTGGCGAGCGAAAAGGGAGGAGCCCAAACCTCATTGTTCCTCACTCTGTTTGGAACAATGCGCGGACATACGCGGACTTTACGCAGAAAAACGCGGAAATAATTTTAAGTTATTTTCTGCGACCTTCTGTGTTAGTTCTGCGATGTTTTGCGCATTGCGACGAACGAAGTGAGGAGCGATGAGGGGTTGTAAGGTAAATACGTTACCAGAGCATTCTTAAGCTATAGCTGATGCTTAATAGTTTAAGAATGTGTGCTGGTGCAGAGCAAATAAAGATACATTATTTAGCAGAATACGGCTGGAAAGCCTAACCATAGCAGGTAATAGTCCTGTATGCGAAAAGTGGTGTACGCTCTGAGTGTTTATTCTTGAGTACTTCGACACATGAATAGGTCGGGGGAATCAGGGAGGACTAACTCCTAAGGCTAAATACTCTTTAAGATCGATAGTGAACTAGTACCGTGAGGGAAAGGTGAAAAGTAGCCCGGTGAGGGCGTTGAAATAGTACCTGAAACCATATGTTTACAAAGAATCGAACCCCGCAAGGGGAACGGTGTGCCTATTGAAGAATGAGCCAACGAGTTTATTTAATTCCTTTGTTTAACTCCCTAAAAGGAGTGAGGCGTAGCGAAAGCGAGTCT
>CAZRMW010000009.1:9841-26661 GCA_964601305.1 uncultured Candidatus Saccharibacteria bacterium | reverse complement strand
GAGGTTTAGGTATGAAGATTCTAGTCCTGCTGCGAAGGTTGAGGTGGCGGTGGTATTAACATTTAGGTAGTCAGAAATATAAAGACTCGTAGTAGTAGCATTAGTAGTGGTAGCGTTTGTTGAGATTAAGTCTGTTAAACCTAGTAGTGTAGTTAAGTTTGGGAGTGTAGTGGTAGCACTTAGTCTTGTGTCGAAGTGATGAGTTGCGGAAGTAGTAGCCCAGTGTGTTAAGTCTGAGATTTGAGATTCTGTGATGGAGAGGTTTGAAAGTGTAGTAATACCATCAATGCTTGAAGAAGCACTTAGTCTGTTGTCGAAAAGTGTGTTAGACCAGTATAGGTTGGTTGAACCTTGAGATAGTGCATCTGTAGTTGTTGCTGAAAAGAATGTGTAGAAATCTGAGCCAAAACTTGTGAGTGTACCAGCCCATGCTCCAGTAGAATCTAATGTAATATTTTCTCCTGTACAATTGATACCTGTGCCTTCAACTTCAGAACAATCAAAAGATAGAGTTCCTGAACTTTCTGTAATTCCTGTGCCACCTGTATATGTTGTATCGGTATCCCAGCTTGAAGTAGCTGTAGTTGTCCAGCTTGTTCCATTCCAATATACTATGTCGTTTGTTGTTATTGATGTCGTAGAAACATCAGAAAGTTCTCCAAATGTTTGTGTGGAAAAAAAGTTATCTGCAGAAGTAGTAGCCCAGTGATCTAAATCTGAGATTTGAGATTCAGTTATAGAAAGAGAGGGTAAAGAAGAAATTAGGGCATGGGTAGTAGTAGCAAACCAGCTTGCAAGAGACATAAATACAGTATCATCTACTGTCAAAGTATTACTATCATTTTTAAGCCCTGTGCCAGTAAGATCTGAAAAGTATTCAGAATTTATTCCCAAAGAACCTCCTATATTCCACGAGCCAGACGATGTAGCGTTGTCAAAAATAGATCCTCCAATTACTTCAAAGAAATCTCCTGAAGACCAATCAGAAGTCGTGGCATTCCCCCCCACAACAACCACGTCGGCTGTATCTACAGGATAAACTGTCAAACTATCTGTGGTCGTTGCCCAAAGCCCAGACCCGCCAGAACCAGACGCTTGTACCACCCAAGACAACTGACCAGCAGCATCCGTAGAAAGTACATAACCAGCAGAACCATCTGCAGATGGCCACAAATATTCAACACCCCTAAAAGTTGTAGAACCTGTAATACCTAACTCTCCAGTGCTAATAATATTTCCGGCAATATCAATATTTCCACTTGCATCAAGTTTTAGTAAATTGTTGGCTCCAGTTCCAGGTAAAGCCCCTTGAGTAGTGCTTGCATTTAGCGCATAGCCAGAAGAAGTAATTCTCTGACGCGGAGTAAGAGTTTCGTAAGTTGTGTCATCGGAAGAAACTTGTATCTGCAAGTAGACGTTGTTATTATCATGAAAATTGAAATCTAAAACATCGCTACACTCAGAAGTATCACCGACTCCAGCGGTAAACACTCCATCACGAACTGTTCGTGTGTGAGTACAAGGCGCACCAGAAGGCCAAACCTTACTACCGCCAGTAGAGGCATCGTGGATAGAAAAACGAAAATAATAAGTAGTACCGGAAGTACCCCCAAGTAAATCTCCGTTTGAATCTGTAAGCCTACCTTGGTAGCTAATTATCTGAGGAGTTCCTGTCGCCGCAAATGTCTCAAACACTACAAAAAACAACAAAGAAAAAAGACTCGCCAATACACAAAAACGGCTAATGAATTTCTTCACGTTTTTTAAATTTTTATATTTTATATTTCCCAAAATATACTTTAATTATAATATATTTTGTGGTATTTCGTGCTTAAAATGTAATAAAAATGTGGATAATATTATAAGCCAAAAATGAATTGAAAAAATAACAAAAAAGATATACAATTTAAAGCAAGTTTTTAACATTTATTTAACAAAAATATGGAAAAACCAAACAAATTTTTAGGTGTAATACTGTTAGTTTTTATTGGATTTGTTGCTTCTGTGGCAGTAATCTACACAAAAAACATAAATACTGACGATCAGACTGCCAATACATCCGATGTGGTAAACACCGAACAAACGCAAGAAGCTCCTAGGTCTGTATGGGAAATTATCGAGCCAGCATCTGAAAAAGATCACATCCTTGGAAACCCTGGAGCAAAACTAACCTTAGTTGGATATTTCGATATAAACTGCGGTCATTGTATAGATTTTCACAAAACATCTCACCAGCTTATAGAAAAATATGGCAAAACCGGAGAGTTAAGATGGATCCCAAGACACTTCCCCTTAAATCCAGTTTCTCAGAAAGAAGCTATTGCTTCAGAGTGTGCAGCCAAGCTTAGAGACAATGCAACATTTTGGAGCTACTTAGATGCTCTTATGGAAGAAACTCGAGATAAAAATAACCTAGACGAAGAGCTAGAAAACCTTGCAGCAAAATTAGAAATAAATAGAAGTGATTTTAAAAACTGCTTAGAAGACCCCTCTAACTTAGAGAAAGTTAACAAAACAAGACAAGAAGCTATTTCACTTGGGGCTAAAGGTACGCCCTTTGCTATATTAGTAAATTCTCAAGGCAAAGCAGCTATGATACCAGGAGCTCTACCTTTTGAAGAAATGGAAAAATTAATAGAAGCAATGCTCCTAGAGGAATAATATTATTTCTCGCTCAAGTATTTATAAGCAGACAAACAAGCGTTTACACCAGAGGCTGCAGCCAAAACTACCTGCCTAAAAAGGATGTCTGAAACATCTCCTGCTGCAAAAATACCCTCAACAGAGGTGGTGTTAGTTTTGTGGTCTATTTTTATTTGTTTATATTTATTAAGCTCAACTAAATTTTCCACCAAAGAAGAATTTGGAATTTGTCCAATATTTATAAAAACACCACTAGTTTTTATTTCTTTTGTTTCTCCAGTTTTCGTGTCTTCATAAACTAGCCCCTCTACAAATTTGTCTCCCTTTATTTCTTTTGTTTCTGTATTTATAAAAAATTCTACTTTACCAGTTTTTTTCAATTTTTCAAACATAGAACTATCTCCTGTAAATTTTTCACTGTGTTGAAGTACATAAATTTTACTTGCAAAATCAAGCAAATCATAAGCACTATCAAAAGCAGAATTGCCACCCCCTACGACAACCACATCTTTACCAGAATAAAAAGGTGCGTCGCAAATAGCACAAAAACTCACTCCTTTACCAATAAATTTTTCTTCCCCAGGAATATTTAATTTTTTCCAACTAGCGCCCGTGGCAATAATCACTGTTTTACTTTCATATTTATTTTCTTTTGTGGTCACAATAAACGAAGTCGAACCTGCCTTGTCGGCAGGCAGGCTTCCGACCTCCAACACTTCTTCTGTGTCTTTAATAGTGGTACCGTATTTCTCAACTTGTTTTCTAAATTTAACCATAAGATTAGCGCCAGAAATACTTTCAAATCCAGGATAATTTTCTACATTACTTGCATACAAAGATTGCCCACCAAACTTTTTACTCAAAATTAATGCTTTCATTTTTTTGCGTCCAGCGTAAATACCCGCAGACAACCCCGCAGAATCAGCACCTATAATTATTAAATCGTATACATCTGCACTCATATCTTATTTTTATTAAATTTATCTAAAACTGGCAACGTGCCATCTACTAAATAATCTAGCATTGCTCCTCCTCCCGTAGAAACAAAATCAAATTTGTCTAATAGATCCAATCTTTCTAATACTTCTATTGTTTCTCCTCCGCCGGCAACCTTAAAAGCATTTTTGTTGCTTACAATAAGCTCGGATATTTTTTTTGTACCTAAAAAGCAATCCTTATTCTCAAACTTACCCAAGGGTCCATTCCAAACAATAGTCACTGCTTTCTCTATTGGATCTGCAAACTCTTTAATTGTTTTGCTCCCTATATCTAATTCTTCACAAACATAGTCTTTAGGAATTATTACATTCTCTGAAAAAATAATTTTTTTTTCCTCAGCTTCTAAACCAAGCCTTCCCCCGACAAGTACGTTGTCGTAAGTCTTAGAAAAAAATTCTATCATTGGTAGCTTGGTTTTTATTTTTGCTCCCCCAATTATTGCTATTGCTGGTTTTTTTGGGAGCCTTATTTTGCCTAACTCTTCTATTTCTTTTTTAAAATGAAACCCAAAATAATACGGCAAAAAATCACTCACACCCACAAGAGAAGCGTGGCTTCTATGACTGACACCAAAAGCTTCGTTTACATATACATCAAAATTTTCAACCAAACTTTTGGCAAAATTTTTGTCGCCCCTTTCTTCTTCTTTGTGAAATCTTACATTTTCTAAAAGCAAAATTTGCCCTTCCTTTAGTTCTTCTAATTTGTTTTTTACCTCTTCACCAATACAATCTTTTACAAAAACTATATTAACGCCCAAAATCTTTTCAATGTTTTTATATATATTTTCAAAACTAAACTCTTTTTCTCTACTTTGTGGGCGACCTAAATGAGAAGCCAGAGCAAGCTTAACACCAGGCTTAGACAAAATAAAATCCACTGATTTTTTAACTGATTCTATTTTATATTTTTCCTTCAATTTTCCCCCTTCTCCACCAGCAAGCTCTCCAACATTAAAATCAACTCGCATCAAAATATGCTTATTTTCTAAATTTGCCTCTCTTAATTCTGGAAGATTAATCATATATTTTTTAATGTCTCAACAAAATTTTTAGCTTTCAAACTTGCCCTACCAATCAAAAGACCTTGAGCATTTCCTTTCTCCAAAAAATCTTTAGCGTTTTTAGAATTAACAGACCCGCCATACAAAATTGGCACATCATGAGCAATTTTCCTACCAAATTTAAAAAACAAAACTCTTCTTATATAAATACTTGTTTGTAAGAAATTCTCCGGGCTATCTGCCTTTCTAGAACCAATTGCCCAAACGGGCTCATAACAAATTATTAAATTTTTTAAATCTTTTTTAACTATTCCAGCCAAACCTTCTGTAATTTCTTTTTTAATGAATTTTAAATACTTACCATCTTCATCTCTCTTTTCTTCGCCTATGCAAAAAAGAACTTTTAAACCACTTTTCAAAGCTATCTTTATTTTTTTATTTATTGTTTTATTTGTTGCATCTAAATATTTTCTCCTTTCAGAGTGTCCCACAATTACATATTTAACACCGAGATTTTTTAACATTGGAATAGATATTTCTCCAGTATAAGAACCTTTATTTTCCCAGAAAAAATCCTGAGCACCCAGCCTAGGTTTTAGTGATTGGTGATTAGTGATTAGGTTTTTTGAGAGACTGTCTAGATAAACAAAAGGTGGGCAAACGACTATATCCGTGTTTTTTGGCTTTACAACCATGTTATTAAAATCATAAACAAACTTCTCTGCTTCTTTCAGAGAACTAGGATTCATTTTCCAGTTTGCTATTATAAGTTTTTTCATTATTATTATTTTAACAAAAATCCATTGCCAAAAACACTAAGTGCAGTAACTATAACGCCCGCTACCATAAGACCACCAAAAATTATTTGCAAGGATCTTTTAAAAGGCACTCCAAAAAGAAAAGTTGCTACGCTCCCTGTCCATACACCCGTTAATGGCAACGGTATGGCCACAAGCACAAACAACGCCCAATGTTCGTATTTTTCGAATTTGTGTGCGTGATGGGCTCTTGTTCTAGCAAAAACCCAATTTAAAAGTTTATTAAAAAAATAACTTTTTCGCATCAAAAAATCAGAAAATTTATTTAGAAAAATTAGCAAAACTGGCACTATCAAAAAATTTCCTAAAACAGAAATAATAAAAACCAAAACTGGAGAAAGATTAAAATATAAAATACCCAGAGGTATAGATCCTCTAAGTTCAAAAATTGGCGACATGCTAGCTAAAAAAACCAAAAAAAATTCGTACATATTTTGTTATTCTTTTACATTCCTTAAATTTTCTGCCGCTTCTTCTGGAGACAAAGCCACTGCTTCGATACCCCCACCAAGCTCTAGCCCTGCCCACTTAAAACCTCTTGGCAATATTTCTATATGCCAATGATAGTGTTCTTCTCCTCCTTTTGTGGGTGCTGTATGAATAAAAAAATTATAATCTGGGCTATTTGCAACTTTGCTTATTCTATGGAGCGCATCTCTTAAAATCTCTGTTAAATGAGGAAACATTTCTTTACCCAAATCTTCAAACCTAGAAGAGTGTTTGCGCGGATAAATCCTTACTTCATAAGAAACTCTTGAGGAAAAAGGGGCAACAGAAACAAAGTGTTCGTTTTTGCTAACAACCCTTTTCTTATCTTTAAGCTCACTATCCAACATAACACAATGCACACATTTTTTGTTTTTTCTATAAAATTTTTTAGACCCCTCTATACTACTAGCTACATCTGGATCAACTACGGGTAGAGCCACAATCTGAGAGTGAGGGTGGGCAATAGAAGCGCCAGCAGACTCACCATGGTTGTGAAAAATTAAAATATACTTTACACAAGGATCTTTTGCTAAGGCTCTGTATCTTTCTTTAAATGCCTTGAGAACTAATTGAACCTCTTCAAGACTCATTTTGTCTAAAGTTTTTTTATGGTCTCTTGTAATTACTACCTCGTGATGTCCAACAGCATCCAATGTTTCTTTAAAACCTTTTTTCTTTACTTCAGGACAAGTTTTTTTGTGAAAAAGAAGAGGATACTTGTTTGGTATTACTTGTACAAACCAAGAATCCAAATCTTCTATTTTTGAAGAATCTGTTTCTGGATGAGGATACCAAAGAAGCGGAGCAGGATTACCACTCTTTTGTGGATCTTCGAAAGGACATTTTTTTATGTCATCTTTTTGTGCACATACCGCATCCTTTTTTATAAACTGTGGACGCGTTCTTCTACCACCAGATGTAATGAGCACCCAATCTCCACTAACCAAATCTTTTCTGAATTCTGGTTTGCTCGGCATAATGTTTATTTATATCTACCAATCAAAGAATTAATTTTAATTTGAAAAAGCTCTCTTAGTGTATTTATGTAACTTAAAAATGTAACTCGACCTGGGGGGTTTTTCCATTCTACTGGTAATTCCTTTATTTTATAACCTAATTTCTTAGCTATAACCAAAACCTCAATATCAAAACCCCATCGCACAATAGTTTGTTTTGAAAAAACTTTTTCAGCCACATCTCCTTTAAAGAGTTTGAAGGCTCTTTGTGTATCGCGAATTTCCCAGATAGTTAATGCCCTTACTAAATATTTAGAAAGTTTTCCTAATACATTTCTGTATATTTTACTAAAACCAGTGTACTCCTCTTTCTTTTTTGAACCTTCTACTTCTATAGAGCCGATAACAATATCAAACCCTTTTTCTTTTACATACGGCCAAAATTCGTTTAAGTGTCTTATAGAAATAGCATTGTCTGCATCTACAAAAAGCCTGTATTCGCCTTTTGCCTCAAGCATCCCCTGTTTTACAACCCCACCCTTTCCTTTGTTTTTTTTATTGTTGATAAACTTTAGATTCGGCACAACAGATACCAAATCACCAACAACTTCAGATGTATTGTCTTTGGATCCGTCGTTTACAACAATTATTTCGGATTCATAATCCTGCCTCTTTAAATACTTGCTTATATCCATAAGCGTATCTTCTATACGCTTTTCCTCGTTGTAAGCAGGGATAATTATAGATAAATATTTTTTGTTTTCCATTAATTTATTGTACCATACGATCCAGATAACTTTGAAGGATTATGGCCGCGGCGGAAGCATCTACCTTTCTCACAAGCTGTTTAGCTGTTTTTCTAGGATCTGCTGTAAGCCCACGTGGTTTCTGTCCCTGCGCCATTCTTTCAGCTTGTTTAGTAGTTAATACTTCGTTTTCATAAATCACTTCGAGCCCCGTTTCCTTTTCTAGTTTCTTTTTAAAATTATCTATTTTTTTAAGCATACTTGTGCCATCCATTTTGTACCCCACAGGTCTACCAAGCACAATTTTTTCTACGTCATTCTCCTCGCAAAAATTAACGAAGTTGAACTCCGTTATTTTAGTAATCACGGAGTGGGGCAAGGCAAATTTAGCACTTTTGTCAGAAAGTGCCAAACCAATCTTTTTAGTGCCATAGTCTATTCCTAAAATTCGCATTGTTTAAATAATAGATTAAACCCCGTACTAGAACAAGTTCAGTACGGGGTTCTGAAAAATCCCCTGCCAGGTTTTACGCTGGCAGGGGATTGAGCTGAAGCTCTAATTGTCTCGTGGACAAATGCACGAAGGGCATCTGGCGCTATCCGGACACTCGGCGCAACCCTCCCGTTTTGAGACAGGAGAAGGCGCCATAAAATTTTTAACAGCCTGGGAGAGATTGTCAATCCCCCAGCCTGATTTCCCCGATCCTGCTTCTCCGTCAAAGTTTTTATCAAACTTCAACAAAGAATTGACGCCAGGAAGGCCACTCATATCCCCAAATCCTACCGTAAACATAAAATATCCTCCTTTTTGTTTGCCTCACTTTCTTAGCAAGATCGTTTTTTGGTTAATTTCAACTTTTTTGTAGTCTACACCATTTTTAGAGCTTTGTCAACCCCGCACCTTTGCAAAGTCTACTTTTATAAAAACACCTTCAAAGGTGCCGGGTCAATACCCGACAACCCCCCTTTTCTACAACAATTGTGTGCTCAAAATGTGCTGAAAGCAAGCCATCTTTTGTTTTGTATGTCCATTCATCATCATCTAGCTCCACATCTCCGCTTCCTTCACAAAGCATTGGCTCGAGCGCAAGCACCATTCCCTCTTTAAATTTTGGCCCTCTACCCTTTTTGCCCCAATTTGGTATATCTGGATCCTCGTGTACAGCGTACCCCACACCATGCCCCACAAGTGGCTTCACTACATTAAAACCATTTTTTTCTGCAAAATTTTGTACAGCAAAGCCATAATCTCCAAATGTATTTCCCTCTTTTATCTCGGCTATGCCAACTTCTAAACTCTTTTTTGTAGTATCCAAAATCTTTTGAGCTTCAGAAGAAACATCCCCCACCCCCACCGTAACTGCCATATCTGTAAAAAGTTTTTTATACTCAAGCCCTAAATCTAAACTCACTATATCGCCGTCTTTTAAAATTTTATCCTCAGACGGAACGCCATGAACAATTTCACTATTTACAGATACACACAAAGATGCCGGATAATTTTTCTTACTTCCCCATGGTCTATAATCCAAAAAAGCAGGTTCTCCACCTGCTTTTTTTATCAACTTAAAAGCTAAATCGTCCAACTCTTTTGCGCTAACGCCAGTTTTTACTTTTTCGCTCACATTATTTAAAACGGAGGCAAGTATTTTGCCCCCTTCTTTTAAAATCTCTATTTCTTCTGGGGTTTTTATTGTAATCATACTTCGATAAACTCAGTACAAGTCTTATATTTTTAAAGCACTCATTATATCTTCATGAACTTTTTCTATACCCTGCTCACCATCTATTTCAATCAACCTTCCTTGATCACGATAATAATCCAAAACCTCCAAAACTCTCTCATTAAAATAATCCAATCTTCCACGAATTGCATCCGGATTATCGTCATATCTATGCTCCAATTCACCTCCACACTTTTCGCATTTTTCCCAATCTTTGTAAGGAGTGACGTGAGGAATCAGCTTTTCACACTTCACACAGATTCGTCTTTTAGTTAAACGATCAAAAGCTTCTTCTTCTGAGATATCGATCAAAAACACATACGTTCTCTCTTTTCTCTCTAAAAACTCTAAAAGCTCGTCTAAAATTTTAGCCTCATTTAATCTTCGAGGAGAACCGTCTGTCATTAACCCTTTGTCTCTTTTTAAATTGTAAGATATATGATACATCCACAACCCTATGGCTACCATGTCTATTGGTAAACCACCTTTTTCCAAAACCTCTTTTATTCTTTCTGAAACATCAGTTCCCTGTTTGCTTAAATCTCGCAACAAAGCCCCCGTAGAAAAACTCCACAAATTGCTAAATTTTTTCTTCAACAGTTCAGCTTGAGTCCCTTTTCCAGAACCAGATCTGCCAATTAATATAAAATTTAGTGGTTTTTCATTATCGCTCATATCCATAATATACCACCCCTGTTTTAAAGGTTCAACTTTTACTCATACTCCCTCATTACCATTTGAGATTTGATTTGTTTTATTGTTTCAAGAACCACAGAAACCACAATTAGAAGCGCTGTACCACCAATAGTAAGACTCACCATTCCCGTAACTGCCCTCATAGCCAAAGGAAGTACGGCAATAAAGCCTAAAAAGATAGCACCTACAAGAGTAATTCTAGTTAAAATTTTAGAGATATATTCTGCAGTAGATCTACCCGGCCTAATGCCCGGAATAAAAGCTCCACTCTTTTGTAAATTTTTAGAAATTGCAGTTGGGTCAAAAGTAACAGCAGTATAAAAATAAGTAAACAAAAATACCAAAATAAAATAAAGACTGGCATAAACCCACGGGTTATTGAAAAAATTATTTACAACAGTTAGCACACTCTGAAAGCCTTCACTTCCAACTCCAGACAAAACCCCTGTTATCATTTGTGGAAAAAGCAAGAAAGATAAAGCAAAAATAATTGGAATTACTCCCGCCTGATTAACTTTAAGTGGAAGGTATGTAGAAGACCCTCCATAAACTTTCATTCCGCGCACTCTTTTTGCATAAGAAATTGGGATAGGTCTTTGCGCTTCGGTTATCACCACCACCCCAGCTATTATAAAAAATGCTGCCACCAAAAATCCAATATATAAAAATAAATTAGAATAATCAAATCCGATCAAAATCTGGGAAAGAGAAGTAGGAATGCTTACTACTATACCTGCAAAAATCATCATGGAAATACCATTTCCTATCCCATATTCAGTCATCAATTCTCCTAACCACATCAAGAAAACTGCCCCCGCTGTAACTATCACTACATTCATCAATCTGTCAGCCATCGTCAAACTACCAAGCACACCCTGTCTTTCTAAAAGAGAGAGTAGGGCAAATCCCTGAAGTGTCGCTAGGGGTACTGTTAAATAACGCGAAATTTGATTAAACTTTTGTTTACCAGCTGCCCCTTCTTCTTGATACATCTCCTTAAGTTTTGGAAACATCATTGTAAGAAGCTGCATAATAATAGACGCTGTAATATAAGGCCCTACACCAAGCATTACTATCGAAAGATTAGAAAGCGCACCTCCAGAAAAAATATTCAATAGGCCAAAAAACTGATTTCCTTGCAAAAACGAACTTAATCTTTCAACGTCAATACCAGGAATAGGGATTACTGCCCCTATTCTAAAAACGATAAGTATCATCAAAACAAATAAGATCTTTTTTCTAAGATCTGGATCCATAAAAACTAACTTTACTTTTTGAAAAAATGCCTCCATATATTACTCGATTTTACCTCCTGCTTTTTTAATTTTCTCCTCTGTTGTTTTAGACAAATCACAACCAGAAACATCTATTTTTTTATCTAACTTTCCAACTCCTAATATTTTTACCTTGGGAAGTTTGCCTTTATTTTTTCTCAAAATCTTTTTCTCAACCAAAGTCTGCGGACTAACCACTTCTCCATCGGCAAACTTATTGTTCACAAAACTCAAATTTAATACAGAAATATTCCCTTTTAGAGACTTAAATCTATATCCTCTTTTTTTAGGAATCTTTTTTATAATATCTCTTAACTCTGGTCTTAGCTTTCTACCAGCCCTTGCTTTTTGACCCTTCAATCCTTTCCCAGAATAAGTACCACGCTTGCCACCACGTCCGACGCGCTTCTTCTTTTTTCTTGCCCCGCTTGGCGGGGTTGGTTTTACTTGATGTAGTTGCATTTTATTTTATCTTTTTTAGAGCATTTATTGTTGCCCTTGCTATATTCAACTTGTTTTTACTTCTAGAAATTACCTTTGCCACAGTATCGTTTATACCAGCAAGATCTAAAACTATTCTTACAGAGCTTCCCGCCACTAGTCCTCGCCCTTTCCTAGCTGGCCTTAAAGCCACTTTTGCTTGAACAAATTTTGCATCTACCTCATGTGGAATAGATTTATCTTTTGTCAATGGTATTTTTACCTTGTTTTTCTTGGCAATTCTTGCAGCTTTCTCTATTGCTAGAGTTGTATCTGAAGCCTTTCCTACACCAATGCCTACCTCTCCTTTTCTGTTTCCCACAATAACCGACACCCTAAAACTAAATCTTCTACCACCCTTTACTACACGTGCAACACGCCTGATATCTATTATCTTCTGATCAAACTCTGGCTTTTCTCTTTTTTTAAAACTTCTTCTTCCTCTCATAATAAAGTTATTTCTATTTTTAATTTATATTTACTATTTTCTAAAACTCGAGTCCTCCTTCTCTAGCCCCATCCGCAAGCGCTTTTACGCGACCAATAAATTTATATCCCCCTTTATCAAAAACTACTTTGCTAACTTTTTTTGCCTTCGCAGTTTCTGCAATCTTCTTACCCAACTGAAAAGCACTTTCTGTTTTCTTTGTTTTCTTGTCTTTTGTTTTCAAATCGCTCAATTGAAGCAAACTCACCTTTTTTCCATCATCTATAAGCTGTGCGCTTATATATTTATTTGATTTAAAAACAGAAAGCCGCGGCCTACTAGATGTGCCAAAAACTTTTGCTCTTACCCTACCTTGTCTCAATTTTCTTTTTTGTGTTTTCTTTTTCGTATCCATACTTATATTTTTATTACGCAGTTCCTACTGCTTTTTTACCTGCTTTTCTTCTTACAACCTCATTTTCGTATCTTATTCCTTTGCCTTTGTATGGCTCTGGTTTTTTCTTAGCCCTTATCTTTGCAGCTGTTTCTCCAACTAATTCCTTATCAGCACCAGAAATATTTATTTTGTTTTTTTCAACTTCTATGTCTATACCTTCAGGCATCTCCATTTCTACTGGATGAGAAAAACCTAAGTGCATAACCAAAGTTTTTCCGTTCAATTGGACCTTAAACCCAACTCCTTCTACGAGCAAGCTCTTTTTAAAACCCTCAGACACTCCAACTATCATATTATTTATATGCGAAGCGTAAGTTCCCCACAAAGCCAAAGACTCTCCCTCCTCAACCTTAGGTTTTAATTCTATTGTATTTTCTTTCCTTTCTATTTCAATTAAGGGTTTAAACTGTCTTTTCAGTTCTCCCTTAGGTCCTTTTGTCTCAACTAAGCTATTTTCTATATTCACCTCAACACCTTCTGGAATAACTATTGGTTTTTTGCCTAATCTGCTCATACTAAATTTTAATAAATTTCGCCTATTACTTCTCCACCAACCTTTTTTTCTCGAGCCTCCTTATCTGTAAGGATTCCACTGGAAGTAGACAATATTCTAATTCCACGGCCACCTCTTATAGGAAACGATTCCCTAAAAGAGATATAAATCCTCTTGGAAGGCTTGGAGATTCTTCTAATTTTTTCTATTGCTGGCTCATTTTCTTTATAAAGCAAAGCTACTTCTAAGCTTTTTTTAATTTTTTTACCTCTAACAATAAAGTCTTTTATATATCCATTGTCTCTCAAAGACTCAAGAATTTTACTTTTTATCTTAGAATAAGGAACTACCACAGTTTCTTTTTTAACTGCATATCCATTTCTTATTATTGTAAACATATTTGCTATTGGATCCATATTTTTTGTTATTTATAGTGAATTTGTTGAACTACCAGCTACTTTTTTTAATACCCGGCAACTTGCCCTCGTTTGCTAATTCTCTAAAACAAATTCTACACAAATCAAAATCTCTCATATAGCCATGTTTCCTCCCACACCTAAAACATCTCCTCACTACTCGTGACTTAAATTTCGGTTGTTTTTTTGCTCTTGCTATTACTGATTTTTTTGCCATGGTAGATTTTCTTAATGAGCGAAGCGAATTTTTGAAAATCACCACCCCGCCCTCTAATTTATTTATTTTGATTTTTTAATTATTAACATTTTTAATATTTGTTTTCTTTGGTTAATTCCGCTTGCTCTTGTGTGTGAGGGCGGGGTTCTCGCAAAATATATTCGTTTTACTCATTATTTTCCGGAAAACGGAAAACCTATTACTTTTAAAAATTTCTCTGCTTCGTCTTTGTTTTTTGCAGTTGTTACTATGGTTACTGAAAAACCAAATCCGTTTTTCAAATCTTGTCCTATCATTTCTGGAAAAATTAAACTATCTTTAAAGCCTACTGTTAAATTCCCTATATTATCAATGGATTTCGTATCCAAACCTCTAAAATCTCTCATCCTCGGAATTGCCACAAAAATTAATTTGTTTAAAAAATCATACATTCTTTTTCCTCTAAGAGAAACACTATATCCGATACCCACTCCTTCCCTCAATTTGAAGGAAGCAATAGATTTTTTGGCTGGCCTTTTAGATGGTTTTTGTCCTGTTATTTCTGTTAGGCCTTTTTCTACAAGCGCCAACCTCTCTTTGTCGTCTTTTATACGACCTGTGCCAACATTTACTACAACCTTTTGAATCTTGGGCACAGACATTATGTTGCTGTATCCATGCTCTTTTAACATTTCTTTTACAGCCTCCTTGTATTTTTTTTGTAAATCAAATTTTTCAGCCATGTTTTTTATAATTCAGCTTTGCATTTTTTGCAAATCCTAGTCTTTTTACCTTCAGCGAGAACTTTAAAACCAACCCTCGTTGCTTTACTGCATTTGTCACACACCAATTTAACATTTGACACATTAAAAGGACTCGGCATCTGCACTACTTGACCTTTTTCTCCTTCTTTTTTGGGACGCGTATGCTTCTTCTTTATATTTATTCCCTCTATTACAATTTTACCAAAAGAAGGCAAAGCTTTGCTAACTTTACCAGTTTTGCCTTTGTCTTTTCCAGAAATTACCAAAACTTTGTCTCCTTTTTTTATACGCATAAATTTTTTACAATACTTCCTTTGCTAAAGAAATTATTTTACTATAGCCCCTATCTCTAAGCTCGCGTGGTATTGGACCAAAAATTCTACCCCCTTTTGGATCTTTTTTTTCCTTTCCTTCTAAAATCACTGCCGCATTCTCATCAAACCTTATGTAAGATCCATCTTTCCTTCTAAACGGCTGTTTTTGTCTCACAACAACTGCCCTTAAAACATCTTTTTTCTTCACCGCTTTTCTTGGCTCAGCAGATTTTACAGATATTGTAATTATGTCACCTATCCTTGCGTACCTTCTTCTGCTACCCCCCAACACCTTAATAACCTGAATTAGTTTTGCTCCAGTATTATCGGCTACGTTTAATAGTGTTTGGTTTTGTATCATGTTTAAATCTTTTCAACAACCTTGAAATGCTTGTCTTTCGAAATCGGCTTGCACTCCTCAATAAAAACTTTATCGCCCACAGAAAACTTGTTTTCGCCGTCGTGTGCTTTGTATTTTTTGTCGACCTTTACATATTTTCCATATTTTTTATGTTTTATAAATCTAGAAACCACAATAGTAACAGTTTTATCTGTCTTTTTAGCAATGACCATCCCTTTTAATTTCTTTTTACTTGCCCCGCTCGGCGGGGTTTTTTCTTTATTATTCATGTTTTTTTACTTGTTACTCATTACTTGTTACCTGTTCCTTGTTTATTTCTGTTAATATTCTCGCAATATCTTTTTTAATAGAACTTCCGCTTTTTACATTCTTTGCCTTTCCTTTTGCTACCTGAAAACGAAACTCCTGAAGACCCGCTCTTTTTTCTACCAGCAATTTTCTTAATTCATTTTTTGATTTGTTTTTGAAAATTTCTTTTTTCATAAATTTAAACTTATCTTGAAACAAACTTTATCTTTACTGGTAATTTTGACGCAGCTCTTCTAAAAGCTTCCCTTGCTATTTCTTCTGAAACACCGCCAAGCTCAAAAAGCACTCTTCCCGGTTTTACCTGTGCCACGTAGATATCTGGCTCTCCCTTACCCTTACCCATACCAACTTCTGCTGCTTTCTTTGTAAGAGGCTTGTGCGGGAAAATTCTTATCCAAACTTTTCCTGTTTTTTGAATATACCTAGTAAGAGCCCTCCTTGCCGCCTCTATTTGATTTGAGGTAATTTCCCCAAACTGATCTGTCTTCATACCATAACTCCCAAACGAAACATTCGTACCCTTAGTCGCCACCAACTTCTTATTTGGGTTTATTCTCATTCTCTGCCACTTTCTAAATTTTACTTTCTTTGGTAATAACATAATTATTTTTTATTTTCTTCTCTAAATATCCAAACTTTTATTCCAATATCGCCATACGGCAAATGCGCCTTTTCTTTTGCAAAATCTATATCTGCCCTAAAGGTTTGAAGTGGCATTCTGCCATCGGATAACCATTCTTTCCTACTCATTTCAGCACCACCCAATCTGCCAGATAAAGCAATTTTTACTCCCTTCACATTTTTACTTGCCATAACTTTTTCTATGTTTTGCTTCATTACTCTCCTAAACGGGAATCTTTTTTCTAGGCTCTCAGCTATCATTTGAGAAACAATAGTAGCTCTTGATTCTGGACTTCTTACCTCTTCAATATTTAAATCTATTTTTCTAACAGGTTCTAAATCGTGTTTTTTAAATAGTTTAGCCACCTCTTTCTTAATTTTTTCTGCACCCTCCCCTTTTCTACCAATTACCAACCCCGGTCTCGAAGTTTTTACAATTATGGAAAAAACATCGTGCGACCTCTCAATATCTATAGAATCTATATACATTCCTCGAAGTCTTTTTTCTAAATATTCTCTAATTAAAACATCTCCTTTTAAAAACTTTTGGTATTTTTTCAAATTAAACCAGCGGGACTTCCAATTTCTAAGCCCTCCCAAACGAAATGAATATGGATGTACTACATGTGTCATA
>CAZRMW010000009.1:0-9741 GCA_964601305.1 uncultured Candidatus Saccharibacteria bacterium | reverse complement strand
TGGCTTGTTCTTCTTCTAATTGTTGTGGCCCTTCCACCCATTCTAGGTTTATACCTTTTTAAAATTGGTCCATCGTCAACCTTTACTTCTTTTACAAAAAGACCTTCAGAATCTAGTTTGTAGTTGTGTTTTGCATTACTCTCTGCTGATTTTAAAAGTTTTAAAAACGGCTTAGCAGATTTTTTAATACTAAAACCTACTCTAGTTTTTGCCTCGCTTAAGGGTAACCCGCGAATTAAATCAGCCAAAAGGCGCATCTTTCTTGGTGCTATTCTCGCATATTTTAATTTTGCTTTTACATCTACCATATTGTTAATTTATTTATTCTTGTCCCGTGAGAATTTTTAGATTCTTTTACGGGATTATTTACCTTCAGCTTTTTTCTTAGCCTCTATTTCTTTTTGCATTTTACCTCCGTGTCTTACAAATTTCCTTGTTGGACTAAATTCTCCGAGCCTGTGCCCCACCATATCTTCTACAACTTTTACTTCTATAAAATCTCTTCCATTGTGAACACCAAAAGTATATCCAATCATTTCTGGAGAAATATGAGAGCTTCGTGACCAAGTCTTAATAACCTTTCCATCTTCTGGTTTTATATTACTTATCTTTTTCAATAATTTTGGGTCTACATTTGGACCTTTTTTCAAACTTCTTGTCATAATGTTTTACTACTTACGTTTTTTCTTAACACGCCTTTTAATAATCATTCCATTTGAATATTTGTTTGGATTTCTTGTTTTTACACCTCTTTTGCCCTTACCCCATTTGTTTTTAGGGCCTTTCTTTAAACCAGCCGGAGCTTTGCCTTCACCACCACCAAGAGGGTGATCAACAGCGTTCATTGCAGAACCACGAACCGTTGGCCTAATACCCATCCACCTAGATCTTCCTGCTTTTCCTAAAACCACAAGCCCATGCTCTTCGTTAGATACCGCACCAATACTTGCCCAGGAGCTATTCAAAACTTTTCTAATTTCTTTTGAAGGCATCTTTATTTGAGCGTAGCCAGCATCGTTTGCCAAAAGCTCTGCAAAATTTCCAGCAGAACGGACAAGTTTTGCACCAGCCCCAGGCTGAATTTCTATATTGTAAATATGCGTTCCTGTTGGAATGTTTTTAAGTGGCATTCTGTTTCCAGCTTTTACTTCGGCTTTTTCTGAAACTAATACTTTATCTCCAACTCTCAGACCCTGTGGAGCTAATATATACCTTTTTTCTCCGTCTGTATAGCAAATAAGGGCAATAAAACCAGATCTATTTGGATCGTACTCCACAGTCTTCACAGTTGCCGAAATATCATACTTGTTATATTTAAAATCTATGTCCCTAAAAAGCCTTCTGGAACCACCTCCTTTGTGCCTTGTAGTAATTCTACCATCTGCATTTCTTCCCTTTGCGCGCTTTAAGCCCTTAGTCAAACTTTTCAAAGGTTCACTTTTTGTGGTACTCAAAACTTTCCTGTATAAAATTCCTGTCATTCCTCTTCTTGATGGAGTTGTTGGTTTGTATTTCTTCATCCCGTACGAAATTTTTATTATTAATTATTATTTTTAATTTAAAGCCCGCAGATAATATTATATATATTTCGTACGGGATTCATATTATGCGATTTCTATTTTATCTCCTTCTTTTAAATAAACTAAAGCTTTTTTATACCCAGAACTTACACCTCTTCTGCCTCTAGAAAATCTAGTTTTTGAAGGAATATTTACTATGCCAACTTTCTTCGGCTCAAAACCATAAAGATCTTTTACAGCGCGCTTTACTAAAATTTTGTTTGCTCTCTTGGGTACTTTAAAAACATAAACGCCCTTCTCAGAAAGGAAAGACGCTTTTTCGGTAATATGTGGCGCACCAATAAAGAGAGAAGAAACTTCACTCCCTCCTTTTATACCAGCAAACTTTGCTTTTGAAGCCTGTCTCGACTTTGCCGAGCCAAGGCGGGCAGTTTTTACTGGCTTGGTAGCCGCAACGACCGGTTTCTTCTTTGAAGAATCAGGTCGTTTTAAAACGCCCTTTGAGGGACGCTTTAATTTTTCGTCTGCCTTACTTTTTTTACCTTTAAAAATATCAAGAAATGCCATAAAAAATGTTGTATTTCTTTAAAATACGCATGTCTAAGATACTAACAATTAGCGCCTTTTTTGTCAAATAAAAAAGCCTGTCTGGAAGATTTCTCCAAACAGGCCTTCAGATTCATGTTTAAACCTACCGTTCCACGAACCCAGCTCCTGGATTAAAATCAAAGACCCTAGTTTTTTCGGCTATGTCGTCAAAATATTCGTACCGGTAAATACCTTGGTGGTATTTTTCCGTAAGAATCTCCTGTGTTCTTCCATTTATGATAAAGCGGGCATCCACCTCGACACCATCTTTTTCGTACATAAAATGAGTGTGAGAGATTCCAGCACAGGAACAACCGCCAATATGCACCTCTCCCTTTGTACTCGGCCAGTTCATAAATTCCTGGGGAGTAATAGCGGGCCCAAGGGGCACCGTTGATTCTGCGGCCACAGTCTCTACCTCGCCAAGATTTACGACAAAAATCTTTTCCTCTTGGGCAAGTTCTTCCAGACCAAACAAAGAAGGAAAGGTCCATACACCGACGATAATTACCAAACCAAATACCCCAAGCAGCGCCATAACAACATTGGATTTTTTCATTTCATCCTCCTTTTCTCTTTTTGCTATTAAGGTTTGTGAATCTTTCAAAAAGATAGCACGGTAGGAAAAATTTGACAAGTACTTTAAATATTGCTATAAATTATTGAAGTATTTGAAAACAAAGGAGGCGGATTTAATTAAAAAAATTCTTGAAAAAATATGGTGGGATTCAATTTTAAAAGCATTTGCTATTATTCTTTTTCTTTTTATTTTTGTTGGTTTTGTAAATAAACATATCAGCTATACCTTAATCGAGGGAAGTATTTTTGAGCCAATGAGAGATTATTTTGCGCATGGAATTATCGAAAACGAAGGTTTTAAAAAAATTGCTTTTTCAAAACTAAATGAACTCTTTGGTTGCAACCATTGTATGACATACCAAGTTGGTTTATGGAGTACAATGTTTTTGATAGTAATTTCTTACCATTTCTGGCCAACAAAATTCAAAACACTAAAATGGAAAAGAAAAACTATTTATTTTTTGACACTATGGTTTGCTTTGGGAACATTTAATGCAGCTTCCGGCTATAAATGGTGGAGTTGGCTTGAATACGAAAACCAAAAAATTGCTCTTCAGATATCTCAAAATTCTGGCAAATATAACAATAGTGACAATACTCCTAAGATAGAGATTAAAAATTATGGTATAGCAATGAATGTTAGCTTGGCTAAATTTCGAGATATTTTTACTCAGGCAGAAAATAAGTGCGATTACTCCTGCCCCATTATGAAAAGAGAGTGTCGTAATCGGATACTGAAAGAAGCTGGCGCAAGAATCGCTAAAAAAAGATCTCTTAAAATAAAAACAATTGAAAGAAAAAAAATGGTAAATGCCTTAGCTACTGTTGCCAACACTTATCCCAAGCTTCTTAGCCCAGCAAGAAGTATGGTAGAAAAAGAAGCATTTGCGCTCTTTAAAAAAACTTTGGAGAAATAAAATCCCCCCGACGTACGTCGGGGGGTTAATGTTTTTAATTATTTTTTATGAAAACTTGACATTCTTCTTAATAATTCATCTTCGCAATTTTGACACACTTTAGCTAAAGTAGCTGTTCCAAAAACTTTCTCTACTTTACTTTCCGGAGAACAAAGGATTCCTTTCTCGCTTAATTTAACAATATGAACAATACCAATTTTTTCACTTTCCCTAGATCTACAAAACCCAAAACCACTTGGTAGTTTCATCTATCACCTCTCTTTGTTTATCTGATTTTTTCTACTCACAGCCTAACACAAAAAAATACCCCTGCAAAGAGTTTTTTAAAAATCGCCGTAGAGTTGAGGCGATAGCTATAACTCTATGGAGGTTTTTAAATTCTAAAATATCGTACAAGATTATTTCTCAAAGAATTTTAGGGCGTCTTTTGTAAAAATTAGATATTTAAATGTTAGGGCTTCTAGAGTATTTATGCTTCTAGACTCTCCTACAGAAACACCTGGCAAATTCCTAAAAGCCAGAGACAAACTATCGTCTTTTTTCTCTACCAAAATCCCTGCTCTGTTATTTCTTTTTTGTGAAAGCTTTTCAAAGCCTTTTATTTTAGAAAGCTTGGACAGAATAGTGTTTGCATTTTTTGTTTTTCCGTTATCGATTTTTAAACTGTCCAAAATCAATATCTCTCCATCTTTCACTTTTGAAGAAAGCGCTGTAAATAAAGCTTTCTTCATCATTTTTTTGTTTATTTTCTTTTCAAAACTTCTTTCTTTTGTCGGCCCATGTGTTGCACCACCACCAATCCAAATAGGAGACCTTCTGGAGCCATGCCTTGCGCGCCCTGTGCCTTTCTGCCTCCATGGTTTTCTACCACCACCGCGCACTTCAGACCTGTCTTTTGCATGCGCTACTGGCACTCTTAAATTAGATTGCATAGATACTACAACCTGATGCATCAAATCATCATTCCACTGTAAACCAAAAACACTATCGTTTAATTTTACGCTTCCAGATTCTTTTCCTTCTTGGTTGTATACTTTAAGTTCCATATTTATATACTACGAATTTCAATTAATGTCCCTCTTTTGCCTGGAATTGCTCCTGAAATAAGAATTTCATTTGCTTCCTTGTTTGTCTTTAAAACTTTTAAATTTTTTACAGTAACCCTATCACTACCCATCCTACCCGCCATTTTAGTTCCTTTAAAAACCCTTGCTGGCGCTGTTGCACCAATAGACCCCGGTTCTCTTTCTGAGTGTTTTTGCCCATGACTTCTTGGCCCCCCATGAAATCCATGCCTTTTCACAACACCTTGAAAACCTTTTCCTTTCGATGTGCCACTTACTGTTATTTTTTCTCCATCTTCGAAAATTGAAACATCTATTTTGTCACCAATTTTTATTTCCCCCAAATCTTCTTTATGAACTTCTCTTTTCTTTTTCCCCAAAGAAACTTGTACGGCCTTATAACCATCTTTTTCTTCAGTTTTTATTTGGCTTACAGTATTTGGCTCTGCCACGACTAAAGTAGCAGGATGGACAACCCCCTCATCGTCGAAATACTGTGTCATTTTTACTTTTTGTCCCAATAAGAATTTCATCCCGTTAGAAGCAGATCGCGATCAAATCATAGCTTCTTCTAATTATTTTATAATTTCTTTTTTGTTATATTTCTGTTTTATTAATCCCATCATGTGCGATCGCGGCTTCTAACGGGATTCATAAATAACTCTGCCCAGTATAAACAAAATCCCGCCTCTGCGCAAGCCCGGTAGCATTACTGGGCAATAGCTGAGCGGGATTTTGTTCAATTTAAGAATTTAAGCTGACTTTACCTCAATATCTACTCCAGCTGGCAAACTCAAACCCGTAAGAGAATCCACAATTTTAGGAGTTGGGTTTAGAATATCTAATATCCTTTTATGAACCCTGAACTCAAATTGCTCTCTAGCATCTTTATAAACAAAACTAGCTCTGTTAACAGTATATTTCTTAATTGCTGTTGGAAGCGGAATAGGACCTACAAAATCAACAGCAGATCTTGTAAGAATCTCCACTATTTGTTTTACACTGTTGTCTAAAACTTTGTGATCGTACGCCCTTACTCTAATTCTTAGTTTCTGTGCAACTGCCGTTTCGTTTTTTTTCTTTTTTAAGGTTTTTGTTGCCATTGGTTTGCGCAAACCCTTACTTAGTAATCTTTGTTACAACTCCAGCACCTACTGTCTTACCTCCTTCACGAATAGCAAATCTTTGCTGTTCTTCAAGAGCAATTGGAGAAATAAGTTTAATCTTGAAAGTAATAGTGTCTCCAGGCATTACCATTTCTGTGCCTTCTGGAAGTGTTACTTCACCAGTAACGTCTGTAGTTCGAATATAAAACTGTGGCTTGTATCCAGAGAAGAATGGAGTGTGTCGTCCTCCTTCTTCTTTTGTAAGAATATATACTTCAGATTCAAACTCTGTGTGAGGAGTTACAGACCCAGTTTTCACCAAAACCTGTCCTCTTTCGATATCTTCTTTCTTAAGACCTCGGAGTAGAATACCAGCATTGTCTCCACAAAGACCTTCGTCTAATTGCTTGTTGAACATTTCAATACCAGTAACAGTAGATTTTGCAGTGTCTTTAAGACCAACTATTTCAATCTCTTCACCTACTTTCACTTTTCCTCTCTCAATTCTCCCTGTTACTACTGTTCCCCTTCCTTCAATTGAGAAAATGTCTTCAACTGGCATAAGAAACGGCTTGTCTACATCTCTTTCTGGTTCTGGAATGTATGAGTCTAATGCATCTGCCAATTCCATAATAGGCTTAGCAGCTTCGTCTTCTGCACTAGTAGCATCCAAGGCTTTAAGAGCTGATCCTTTTATAATAGGAGCATTGTCTCCATCGTACTTATATTTCGTTAGAAGTTCTCTTATTTCTGCTTCCACCAACTCTACCAATTCTGGGTCGTCTACTTGGTCTACTTTGTTTAAGAAAACAATAATTTTTGGTACACCCACTTGGTAAGCCAAAAGAATGTGTTCTTTTGTTTGTGGCATAGCACCATCTGCAGCTGACACAACAAGTACAGCACCATCCATTTGAGCAGCTCCTGTAATCATGTTTTTATTGTAGTCCGCGTGACCAGGTGCATCGATGTGCGCATAGTGTCTAGTATCTGTTTCGTATTCAGAGTGATGAAGGGCAATAGTAATACCTCTTTCTCTCTCTTCTGGTGCCTTGTCGATTTGATCTACTTTCTCTAGCTTTACATTTTTACCTGCCAAATGAAGCGAGTGTAAAATAGCAGCTGTAAGAGTAGTTTTACCGTGGTCAACGTGACCAATTGTTCCCACATTTACGTGTGGTTTACTTCTTTCAAATTTTTCCGCCATATTTTTATTTTTTTTACTCGCCTCAGGCGAGAATTTTTATTTAATAATTTATATAGATAATAAAATAATTGCTTATAAAAAGCAATATGTTTATAGTACAGAAATAAAAAAAGTTGTCAATAAAGGCCCGGCTTATTTTATTGATTTTTACATTTTTTATTTTTAAACTCTAATTACCCCTAAATCAGGGTGATTTTACTACAATAGAAAAAAATGAGGCTCAACAGAGCCCCGCCTGAAGTCGGACAGGCATTTATTAAATTGGCAACTCTTCTAGATTTGTATCTTCTTCTAAATCCAAAGTATCCTCCAGCGCAACATCAGAAAAAAGCTTGTCGTCTTCAATGATTGAAGTTGGACTTCCTTCATTATAAAACTCTTTGTTGTTATTTTTTTCTTCTTCCATAAAATTGAATTTGATTACGAATATATATTATAGTAAACTTTTAAAAAAGAAAACCTTAATAAAATAAAGGAAATACACATGGAGCCAATTGTCTTAAGAAACACTGGTTGGATAGAATTAATTTGGGGAGGAATGTTTAGTGGTAAAACTACAGAAATGCTTGCAAGAATAGAAAAAGCCCAAAGAGCTAGAAAAATAGTGACCATATACAAACCCTCAATAGATACCCGGGCTAGCAAAAAGAGTCTGGTAACAATGCACTCTGGAGAAACTGTAGAAGCGATAAATATTAAAGACCCGAGAGAAATTTTAACTCACGCCCATATTTGTAATATTGTAGGAATAGATGAAATACAATTTTTTGATAGAGAAATAATAGAAGTTTGTCAAAAATTAGCTAACAGAGGCAAAAGAGTTATCGTTACAGGATTAGACATGAATTATATGGGGGAACCTTTTTCAATAACAATGCGGCTAGCGGCCATCGCAGAATTTATAGATAAAGTTCACGCAGTTTGTACTCAGTGTGGAAATATGGCTAACCACTCAAACATAAAAATAGACCCCGAAGGAGAAATAGTTGTTATTGGTGGAAAAGAAAAATATGAAGCCCTTTGTAGAAAATGTTTTTGTGGTTAAAAATTCGCAAGACAAAACCCCTGCGCAATGCGCAGGGGTTTTATAATAGTTTTATTTTTTTCCTTCTTTAATCTCCTCTTCTACATTTCTTGGGACTTTTTCGTAATGATCAAATTCCATATTAAAACTTGCCCTTCCTTGAGAAAGAGATCTCAAGCTAGTTACATATCCAAAAAGTTCTCCAAGTGGCACTTTAGCGCTAATCACCTTCAAATTAGTTCTATCTTCCATACTTTCAATTTGGCCACGTTTTGAGTTTAAACTACCAGTTACATCTCCCAAAAACTGTTCTGGAGTTACAACCTCAACATTCATAATAGGCTCAAGAATAATCGGCTTAGCACTTTTTACACATTCCTGAAGCGCCATAGAAGCAGCTATCTTGAAAGCAGATTCTGAAGAGTCCACATCGTGAAAAGATCCGTCGTATAATTCCACAGACATATCTACCAACGGAAAGCCGGCCACAACACCTTTGTCCATCGCCTCTTTTACACCCTTACCAACAGCCGGGATATATTCTTGGGGAATAATTCCACCTTTTATAGAATTAATAAATTCATAGTCTTCGCCACGCTCTCTCGGCTTAACTCTAAGCCACACGTGCCCATACTGCCCTCGCCCACCAGATTGGCGAACATATTTACCCTCCCTTTCTGCCTCTGCGGTAATAGTTTCTTTGTATGCAACTTGTGGTCTTCCAACATTAGCTTCTACCTTAAATTCTCTTTTCATCCTTTCTACCAAAACTTCTAAGTGAAGCTCTCCCATTCCAGAAATAATAGTCTCTAATGTTTCTTCATCTGTTTTAATTTTAAATGTCGGATCTTCTTCAGAAAGCCTGTGCAAAGCCAAACTCATTTTTTCTTGGTCTTGCTTAGTTTTTGGCTCAATTCTCATAGATACCACAACTTCTGGAGGATCGATACCTTCTAAAATTACAGGGTCGTTTTCAGCACAAAGAGTGTCCCCTGTTCGTACATTTTTCAATCCTACTATAGCTGCAATATCTCCAGCACTTACTTCTTTCACTTCCTCCCTATCGTTTGCGTGCATCATCAAAATACGCCCAACTCTTTCTTTTTTTTCTGTTCGTGGATTGTAGATATAAGACCCTGCGGCCAATGTTCCTGAGTAAACCCTGAAGAAGGTAAGTTGACCTACAAATGGATCGTTTTGAAGCTTAAACGCCAAAGAAGCAAAAGGTTCGCCATCGTCTGCTTTTCTTTCTACTTCCTCGTCCGTTCTCGGTTTTTTACCCATAACCGCAGGCATCTCTATCGGAGAAGGTAAATAATCAACAACTGCGTCCAAAACCTTTTCAACAATTACACCCCTTCCATCTCCTCCCAAAACCGGAAAGAAATTACCTGTTAATACACTTTTTCTAATTGCTGTTTTTATTTCACTTTCTGTAAGCTCTCCGCCCTCTAAATATTTTTCCATTATAGCTTCATCTGCCTCTACGGCCTTTTCTATAAGCTCTTCTCTATATTTTTTTGCATCCTCCAGCATATCCTCTGGAATGTCGCCAACTTTCAACTCCTTGTCTTTAAAATCTTCGTAAGTATAGGCCTTCATGGTAATAAGGTCTACCACGCCAATTATATCTTTCTCAAAACCAATCGGAAGTTGTATAGGATATGCTTCTTTTCTCAGTCTTTCTTTTATACTTTCAAGCGAAGCATAAAAATCTCCACCAGTTTGATTTATTT
>CAZRMW010000008.1:0-34899 GCA_964601305.1 uncultured Candidatus Saccharibacteria bacterium | reverse complement strand
GCCCTCGTGGTGGAATTGGTATACACGCGTGTCTTAGGAACACGTGCCGCAAGGCTTAGAGGTTCGAGTCCTCTCGAGGGCACATTTAAAATTTTAAAATAGCGGGTATAGTTAAGTGGCATAATACATCCTTGCCAAGGATGAGTCGGGGTTTCGATTACCCCTACCCGCACAAAAAATTGACACGCCATAAAAAATATGCTTGTATAAAAATAGAGTTTAAATAAATTAAAGAGGGGGTGATAGCAGTGGAGAAATGTGCAGATTTTGATACATGCACAGCAGAGTCAAAAACAGTTTGTTCTTGTTGCGAAAAAGTTCTGTGTTCCCCTACCAAGAGCGTCTGTAAAGTCGAGGGATATTATTTAAAACCAGATCCCGAAGCTAAACAGGAAGCTTACTTTGAGGGAGGAATGCTTCGCATCAAGGGAAACCTGGCAGTCTGCACCGCCTGCAGAGACGCTAGGAAAGGTTAACCCCAAAAAGAAGAGGATTTGTAATGAAAAGACCAAAAACCTAAGGCCCTGTGCTTACTAAAGCGCGGGGTCAGATTGTTTTTGTGCTCGGGGCGGGATTTGAACCCGCATCCTGTGAAGGACACGATTTTAAGTCGTGCGTGTATACCAGTTCCACCACCCGAGCAGTTTCAGTGAGGCCTGGGCGGGAATTGCACCCACGTATAAGAGTTTTGCAGACTCTTGCCTTACTTCTTGGCGACCAGGCCTAAATTATTCTCTAATTTTTTCAATGACTTCTATTTTATCTTTTGACTCTATACTAGCCTTAGTTTGTATGAGCGCACCAAACTGCTCCCCTTCTCCAATTTCATTTACTTTATCTTGAACACGTTTGAGTTCTACAATTTTTCCTTCTCCAAGCAAAAAGTCTCTTCTATATATCTTAACATTTCTTCCTAAAACTACCTTACCAGAAAGAACTTCCCCTCCAATTATTTTTTTATTCTTTTCGTCTCTAAAAATTTTAAGTATTTTTGCTTTTCCTACAATTTCTTCTCTCTCTTCAATTGGCTTTCTTTTTAAAGCCTCCTCTTTTAGAAAATCTTCCGCCTCGTATATTATATTAAACAATTTTACATTTACTCCAAGATTTTCTGCAAGCAAAATCATGTTTGGTGAACACTTTACATTAAAACCAACAAGCAAAGAATCTTCGGCACTAGAAGCAAGTTTTATATCGTCTTCATTTATTTCTCCTACATCACTACGCAAAACATTAAAAAATAATTTATCTTTTTCTATACCCGCTTTTTCTGGTATTTTTTTAATTTGTTTTTCTAGCGCTTCTTTAGAGCCAAGCACATCTGTTTTTATAACTACAGGTATCGCCACCTGCTCTGCTTCTGTTTTTTCTAAACCGACATACGATGTCGGTTGTTCGTCATTAACCGACATCGTATGTCGGTTTTCTTGAATGGCTACCTCCACCTCTTTTTTCTTTTCAAAAGTTTTAAATTCCACGCCAGCTTCTGGGGAAATATTAAACCCAATAATTTTTACAGGCATTGAGGCACCAGCTTCGTTTATGCTTTTGCTAGCAAAATTTTCAAAAATTCTTACCGGAGCCATTGCTTCGCCAGAAACAACAAACATTCCTCTTTTTAAAAATCCATTTTCTAAAAGCAATGTTGCCGAAATTCCTCTCTTCGGGTCTTTGTGAGATTCAAGTACATAGCCTGTAGCATTCTCCTTTGGATTTGTTTTTAGCTCTTCCATTTCTGCTATAAGATTTATCATTTCCAACAGCTCTTCTATTCCTTTGCCTGTTTTTGCAGAAATTTCTATACATGGAGTTTTGCCACCCCACTCTTCTATAAAAACTTCTTTTTCAGAAAGTTCTTTTTTTATTTTTTCTGTATTAGCCGATTCCTTGTCTATTTTGTTTATTGCTACCACGAAAGGCATCTCTGCTTTTTTGATGGCTTCTATAGATTCTACCGTTTGCTCGTTCACTTTGTCGTCTGCAGCAACAACAAGAATAGCAATATCTGCAATTTTTGCTCCCCTGTGCCGAATATTTGTAAAAGCCTCGTGGCCAGGGGTGTCTATGAAAGTGATTTTGTTACCACCTGCTTCTATTTCGTAAGCCGCAGTATGCTGAGTAATACCACCAGCCTCCCCTTCAGCCACCTTGGATTTTCTAATATAGTCTAGAAGTGTGGTTTTTCCATGATCAATATGCCCCATTACTACTACTATAGGAGGGCGTGTTTCCAAATTTTCATTTTTTGATTTTTCTGCCATTTTCTTACAATAACACAAATTCATTAAATTTAAACCCCGCACCTTTTAAAAATTGAAAAATATCCCTATTTATAAAGAATAAGAAAAAGGTGCGGGGTTGACAAAAACACCAATTCTGGTATAGTGAAAATAGTAATTTAAGCCGTTTTTTGAAAATTTTATATTTATATATATTGAAACTTTTTATTTATACGAAAGGAGTTGAAAATGAAAGAGAAAAAACCTACTAACCCAGGAGGCTTTTCCATGAATCTTGATATGGAGGAGTTGAAGGCGCAGGAAGTTCCGATTGACCCTACTCTGTCTCCCTCACCATCTCCACCACCGTCACAACCGCCACCCAAAAAGAAGACTAAAAAGAAAAACGAAAACCCAGAAATTAATGGAAATGGAGGAAGAATAGTCTTCACACTAATTAGCCTTGGCTTCATTTTTTGGTTTCCTGTTGTTTTCTGCAAGGTGTGCTTTCAGGTAAATTGGATTGGATTTCCAATCGGGATAGCTCTTGTTTCTTATTGTATTCCCTACTTTATGGTTTCAGTGCCAGAAGTTTGTGGTCTTTTGACCATAAATCTAAAAAATTCGGAGTTACGAGCATATGGTACTGGGGTTCATTTTAGGTACCCCTGGGAACAGGTGAAAAAAGGTAACTTCATCAACATGCGATTAATAACCAAAACTGTTGAAGAAGATTACCCTACAGCAAATGGCCCAGTCCTTAAAGTTAAGTGGTCTTTTCAATACAGACCAACACTTGAAGGTCTTGTGCGCTATATTGCTGTAGACGAATCAACCATAAACGACGGTTTTGTGCATATTGGCAGCTCATTTTTTGGTTCCCAGCTAATAAATCGATCTGCAGAAGAAAACAAGGCAAATGTAAAAGAGCTCGAAGAAAAACTTCAAGCCAGTTTTGAAGATGATAGATTTATTGACGATCGCGAGTTGGCAAGAAACATCGAGGATCTGTATGGTGTAAACCTGATAGAGGTCTCTCTTGCTATCGTTGACTACGAAGATAACTATCAAAAAGTTAAAACCTCTGAAGCTGTCGCCGAGAAAATTAAAGACATTGCATCAAATCTTAAAGAAGGAGATATTAGCTACAAAGACGCAAAAAACCTTGCTCTAATCATCAACGGAGATGTAAAAAAACATGTCCAAGAAGTTGAGGGCGAAGGTGGTAAGGCGCTTGCGGGACTTTTGATGGCAATGGCTAATGCTAAATCTGGAGGAGGTAAGAAAAAATGAGTAGAGCAAAAGACGAAAAAATAGTAGATGAAAGCCAAAAAGTTTTCTCTGCTATTAAAATCCTTGGTATTATTTTGGCTGTCCTGATATTCGTTTTTTTAATCACAAAAGAAAACAAACCCACCCCAAAACAAAAAATTTACACCGGGAAAGTCTCGTCTACCACTTCCATGTGGCACACCTTCCAATGGAAAAAACGACTAGGTCATACTGGGATGACCTCTCAAAACCGGGGCGCTTACCCCGCAGAGGTTGAAAAAACGAATATCTCCCTGAATTTCACTTATTACTACAACAACAGGACTGGAGTTTTTGAAACTACCAATAATATGTCCGGCTATTTTGAGGGTACATGGAAATGCCCCGACGGATGGGGAGTTTGGGAGACAACAAGTGTGTCTCCTGGGTTGATCAAGGGACGATTTATTTACGGAGAAGACTGGCCCGCGGATCGTGAAAATGACCCACGAGTCATCGACTTCACGGTAAAACCCAATTCTAGTTGACCCAAAAAAAGTTTCGACACAAACCAAAACGGCCCCGCCGAGCGCAAAGCTCAGCGAGGCCGTTTTTTCATTGTTTTATAAAAAACTAAAGTCCTATTTCTTTGTTTATTGCCCCCCAATCACTCTGATAAGAAGAACTTCCAAAAACAGTATTTTTTAAAATTTCTATAATTCCCAAGAAAGAAAATAAGACAAAAAGCCCTATGAGACCATAAATAATTAAATTCTTAGATTCTTTTCTTTTTTCAGGATTGCCCGCAGAAGATATAAACTTCACTATCCCCCACAAAAAAACTGCTATAGCCAAAACAAACAAAATTTCTATAAACAAAACCACAAGGTCTGTTCCCCTTTCAAATATTCCTTTTATAGTCGCCGCATTTGCAACCAAACAAACATTTAAACTAAAAAGAATCAATAAAGTTTTTGACAACTTTAATAATTGCATAAGCAGAAGTCATTACTAATAATCCAACGAGCCCCCAAGAAATATGTTTTTTGCCTTTGTTTCTTGCTTCTTCGTTGCTTGCACCAGCAATAAACACCACAATACCATAAATAAAATAGGCTATTGCAAGTATAAAAAGAAAAGACAGAAAAGGGCTAATCAATCCTGAAAAAATTTTGTCCAGCAGACTTGGCATTTAGTTAGTTTGTTAAGCCAGAAACATCAACTGTTGGCAAAGTGCCCCCTGTTTGAACTCCTAGAGTAGTAGCAAAAATTTGGATAATTCCCCAAAAAGAAACTAGTACAAATATTCCTATTAAACCATAGATTACATATCCTCTAGCCTCTTTTTCTTTCTCTGAATTACCTCCAGCAGTAATGTATTTTACAATGCCCCACAAAAATACTGCTACAGCAAGCACCATAAGAAGAGGCACTATTGCATTGATAAGCCCCCTTACGGTATTTAATATATCCATAAGAGTTGCTGCAAAAGCAACCATAGGAGTAGCCATTGCAAGCACTGGCATTAAACGATAAGCTTTTTTCATAATTTTTTTATTTTTAAATTTTAATTTTTCGACCGATTTAATTTTAATAAATTATTTTAATGTTTCTATAAACCCTACCACAGCACTGGCAATTACTTTTGCTCCAAGAAGCACAGCAACCCCAACAATCGTCCACATAAATGTATTTTTGGCTTTTGTTATTTTCTCATCACTCCCTCCAGCTGTTACAAACAAAAATCCAGACCATATTATAAAAATCACTGCCACAACTCCTCCAATTTGCAAAACTATATCAGCTATTATATCTACAAGCTGTCCAAAATTTTCTGCTTTTATGGGATTTCTGAGACCTGATTCAATTGCTAGCGCAGATGCTGGTCCAACGATCATCCCTAACAACATTATAAAATACAAATACTTTTTTATCATTTTATTTAATGTGGATAAAAATTAATAAATTAAGGCTAAAAAATCCCACGCTCACAATTAGGAAATTGCGTCCAACCTTCTGATATTGGGTGGCCCGGTCTTATTAATTGCACCATAATAGTATTTATAACAAGCCATGCAGAAAGAGCTATAACTATACCAATAATCGTAGTAGAAAAAATCTTTTTCGCTTTTTCTATATTTCCAGGGTTTGACGCGTTCGCCATAAACATAATGCCAGCATACATAAGAACAAGTGTGCCAATCGGCAAAATAAGCTTAAAAAGCATAAATTCTATTATGTTGTTTGCCAAAGTTGCGAAATCACACAGTGTACACATTGGTTCACCTTGACCACCACAAGGCACCAACCCTTTCGCAAAAACAAATTGTGGAAAAACTAAACAAGTAACTAGTAAACAGTAACTAGTAACTAGTAATATTAATTTTTTATTTTTTCGTATTTTGTTTTGCATTTTTCGTTTTTAATTTTAAATTCTAAAATTAATTTATTTAATTTTAGCTATTTCCGCTCTTAACAGTGTCTTTGCATCACCTACAGAGCCCGAAACACTTTTTTGTCCTGTGTTTACTGAGTCTATCATCCTCTTAAAAATATCACTCACCTTTCTCGAGTCTGGCTCTAGCCATGCGCGCGCCTGAAGCGCAGATTTGTAAAAAACAGAAAACAGTGGATCTGTGTCATTTTTTGCCAAAAGAGATCTTTTTACTGGCGCCAAGCCCGTGCCCCTTTCAAGCTCAGCTAACACATCGTCTTCTATAAAACCAAAAATCGCTTTAATTCCCATATTTACATTTGGAGAATTTTTAGAAATAGACAAACCATAAATTGTGCCAAAGGTAGCGCTAAAAGGCGCATTTTTTATTTGAGGCACAAGCGCCACGTCGAAGTTTAAATGGGGATTTCTTTGCTCCATTTCCGCATATTCACTAGAAAAACCAAAATACATGGCTAATTTTCCAGAAGAAAACATAGTGTCAGACCTCGGAAGCGCCCTATTCCAAGAATAAGAAACTTTTGAGGGGTTTGAAAAAGTAGTATAAAAATTGACGGCGCTAGACGCAGGATCTACTACAGCATCTCCAGCACTACCAAAAACAACATCATAATCAGTTTTATCTACTATCTCATTTCCTCCTTGCAAAACAAGCATAGAAATAATATCTTTCGCATTTCTTATATTTGCAAATTCTCCCAATGCACAGCCACTTTCAAAAACATTACCTTCATTGTCTTTTTTTGTCATTTCTTGGCAATCGCTCAAAAAATCTTCCCAGTATTTAGGAGTCTTGGCTAAACCAGCTCTATTAAATATGTCTTTGTTGTAAAACAAAACCACAGGGTCTACCAAAAATGGCAAAGCCAGAAAACCATCTTCATCTTCCTTTGTTTCCCCTCTCAAAATAAACAAATCCGAAGAATCTATAAAAGTATCCTTAAAAGATCTTTCTGAAAAAACAGTAAAAGGCACCTTGAAAACTTTAGATTTGTGCTTAAGCACCATGTTTTGCGTTAGAATAAATATATCTGGCCCTTTTCCGCTAGCTAACGCGTTTACCAAATCCTCTTCATAAGTTGCCCCGCTTTTTTCTACATATTTTAGACGAAAAACTTTCTCATTTTTTTCATTTATAGTGTCTATTGCTTCGTTAAAACTTTCTTTTGGCAAAAACCCCCAAACTGTAAGCTCTGCTACCGGCCCCCTTTGCACACCTGGAAGACCTGGCAAAACCCCCGCCAATATAAGGGTAGTAATAACAACCGCTATCAAAATTATTGCTATAAAAATTATTTGAAATTTACTCATCCCGTACGAAATAGAGAATCAAAGATTCTCGTTTTTATTCTAATAATTTGACTAAACATAAATTTTATTTATTTTATTTTTAGATTATATATTAAAAAAATAGAATTTCGTACGGGACTCATCCTTTTTTAGAAAAAATTAACCCATAATGGTTTTCACCAACATTTATTTCTTTACTATAAATAAACCCCGCGCTTGTAAATATGTTTGTAGCTTCACTTTTGCTTATTCTTTTTTCTTTTGGTGGACCTAAAGTAGACTCGACATCATAATCTATAAAACATATTTTACCATCCTTTTTCAAAACCCTGAAAGCTTCCTCTACTACCGATTTTTTGTCTTCAGCTTGGAAAAGCATGTTTGAAATTAAAACAAAATCTAAAATACTACTATCAAGGCTTGTGCCATTTGCGCTTTCTAAATCTACAAGAGCAGTCTCTATATTAGAAATGTGCCTACTTGTAGCCATGCTCTTTAGGCCACTCAAAGCTTCCTTTTGGACATCAAACGCGTAGACAACGCCACTACCTCCAACTCTTTTTGCTAATTCCATCGAAAAATAACCAGAGCCACTACCAAAATCCGCTACTTTCATCGCTGGCAACACATCAAATTGATCCACAACTTTCGCAGGATTAATAAACGCCATATACAAATATTATACACCCGTTCTCTTATATTCACCTAATATTCCCACTGTTGATATCTCAATTAACGGAGTTCAACTCCGTTAATTAATAAAGCTTGACAGTTTTGCCTGTTTATATTAGTTTTTAGGATAGATATTTAGAAAGAAACTTAAAAAAACACCAAAAAAGAAGGAGTCGATGAAAATGATTAGGGTTGCAATGAATTTTTTGACTGAGACTGTAGAAGTCACAAAAAAGTGTGCGGAAATACGAGGAACCACAAATAAAACACATATGCTGTCCGAATCTATTAGACTCTATCTGTCGATCTTAGAGGTTATTAAAAACGGCACAAATGAAAAAATAATACTGTTGCCCAACCAACTGATTGACGGGAAAAAAAGAAACGTAGAGATTACTATTGCAGAGAAAACAGACGATAAAAAATTTCCAGAATCTACCATACTCGAAGATAATCCCGAGTTAAGAGAAGAAGTGCTAAAGTCTTACCAAGACGTCAAAGACGGAAAAACAATCCCAATGGACAAACTCATGGAAGTCCTTGATAGCGATGATAAAGGTAGCAACGATGGAAAAGTCTACACAATTGAAGAAATTGAAGAAATGCTTGACCCCACAGATTAATCAAACTACTTATAAATCCACAAAACACAAAAAACCCGCACCCGCGGGTTTTTCTACTGAATTAAATACTGAATTAATTCAGTAGCATTAACTATTGAGGTTCAACCTCGATAGTTGTACACTATCAGCAATATGCAAAAACCAGTATTTATAAACGACAAAATATACCACATCTATAACCGCGGTGTAGAAAAAAGAGATGTTTTTATGGATAAACAAGATTATTTACGTTTTATCCACTGCTTGTTTGAATTTAACGACACAAAAACAGCAAAAAATATGTTTTATTACCTCAATAAAAGTACTAGTGAGGTTGAACCTCACTATTTAAAAAACGACAGAGAACCAAGAGAATTATTAGTAGAAATAATGATATTTACACTAATGCCAAACCACTTCCACCTACTCCTCAAACAAAAGAAGGAAGATGGAATAGTAAAATTCATGCAAAAACTTGGAACTGGCTACACGATGTATTTCAATCAGAAATATGACAGAGTTGGTAGTTTATTCCAGGGAAGATTTAAAGCTATTGATATTATTGAACACGCCCATTTCTTGCATCTCCCTTTTTATATACACTCAAATCCCCTAAAATTAGCCAACTATCGAGGTTCAACCTCACTAGTTGAGCAGATGAAGTTTTTGGGGGATTATAAGTGGAGTAGTTTTGCTGATTATATTGGCAAGAAAAATATGCCTTCTATCACTCAGAGGGATTTTTTGCTTGATTATTGGGGTGGCCAAGAAAAATACAAGAAAGAAATGGAAGGGTGGTTGGAAGCATGGAAAGACACTAAAGATATCTTTGGAAAAATTGGCGATGTAGCTTTAGAGAAGTTTTAAATAAAAATAGTGAGGTTGAACCTCGCTATTTTAAAATTAGAAAAAAGAAATCGCCCGAACGGAGACGATTTCCGTTGGGCGAATGTTATCGATTTAATTTAATAACAGCAAATTCCGGAGAAGAAGAAACAGTACGTCCGCTAGCAAGACTAATAGCATTTATACAAATTCCCGTATCCGCTATCTGCACCTGCTCGATTTTTTTAAAAACATCATGAATTCCCCTGAAGTCACCTGGGTTGTTAGAGCCCGGCTTGGGCAACATAATGAACTCGTCTCCTCGCTTCAACTCCGCAAACAGAGTACTTTCAAAACTCTCGGCAGACTTTTCTGCCCATTCTGCCTTTCTTTCTGCCGCAAAGTGTTTCCTTATCTGCTCTAATTGGGATGACATAAAAACACCTCCTTCCATCAAAGTATTTTATTCAAAATTCTACTTTGAATGATAGCACAATAAATACGAAGTGTCAATAATTTTAAACGCAAGTAATAGAGGCGACGGTGTCGCCAGGTTTTAGAGCCATTATTTTTACTCCTTGGGTTTGGCGCCCAGATTTAGAGACTTCTTTTAGTTTTATTTTGAGAATTTGTCCTTTTTTAGAAATTGCAATGAGTTCTTCAAAGTCTGGATTTATTACTTTGGCAGCGATAAGTTTTCCAGTTTTACCAACCACTTTCGCAGTTTTTATACCAGATCCTCCTCTTTTTTGTACTCTATATTCCTTTGTTTTAGTGCTTTTTCCAAATCCTTTTTCACTTATTGTTAAAAGGGAAAGATCCACCTTCTTCTCTCCTTCTTTTGTACCAGGCACCACGTCCGCGCCCACCAAAAAGTCATTTGCTTTGAGCCGCATACCACGCACTCCGGCCGCCGTCCTCCCCATGGCACGCGCGTCGGACTCTTTAAACCTTATTGCTTGCCCTGCACTACTTACCAACACCAAATGATCAGTCTCCGAGACTAGGCGCGCCCACCCAAGCTCATCGTCTCCAGAAAGCTTAATCGCTATTATTCCTCCCCGTCTTACGCCCTCGAAACTCTCAGCTGTAACTTTTTTCACCACTCCTTTTTTGGTAATCATTGCTAAAAACTTCTTCTCGCCCTCCTGCCCAGCTTTTTTCTTAGGAATAGCCAGTATAGAAGTAACCCTCTCGTCTGCTGAAAGTTGCAAGAAATTAACTATAGATTTGCCTTTTGTAGCTCTTTTTCCTTCCGGCACTTCGTACATTTTTAGTTTAAAAGCCTTGCCTTTATCCGTAAAAAACAATAAATCATCGTGTGTATTAGCTTGAATAAGTATATAAACCGAATCTTCTTCCTTTGTGGATAAGTCTATTACACCCTTTCCTCCACGCCTTTGAACTCTATATGCTTCAGGCTTAGAGCGCTTAATATAGCCACCTTTTGTTAAAACAAGCGTGGCAGACTCTTCCGGAATAAGATCTTCGTCTGAAATGCTCTTTACAGCTCCTACCATTACCTTTGTTCGCCTTTCATCGCCATATTTTTCTTTTATTTCTAAAAGACCATTTTTTACAACAGCCATTATTTTCTTTGGATCTTTAAGAAGGGCTCGCAAATCTTTAATAAGTTTTAACTTTTCTTTTAGCTCGTCTTCTATTTTTTGCCTTTCTAGCCCTGCTAAAGTTTGAAGCCTCATTTCCAAAATTGCAGAAGCCTGTCTCTCTGAGAGCTTAAACTTTTTCATTAAGTTGGCGTGCGCCACTTCCTTGTCTTTAGATTTTTTGATAGTTTCTATAACTTTGTTTATGTGATCTAGCGCTTTTTTAAGCCCCTCCAAGATATGCGCCCTATTTAAAGCCACATTTAAATCGAATTTTGCTCTTCTCTCTATGATTTCACGACGATGCTCTATAAAATTTTCTAAAATTGCCTTTAGCGACAACACCTCTGGCTGCATTCCCCTATCCACCAACGCCAACATATTGAAATGATAAACTTTTTCTAAATCTGTATGCTTATAAAGCATATTTAGCACTTTTTGTGGATTGGCATTGTTTTTTAAATCTATTGCTATAGTAAAACCGTCTTTGTCTGATTCATCCCGTATATCTCTTATACCTTCAACTCTTTTACTATTTACCAAATCTGCCATTTTTGTAATGAGGTCAGCTTTGTTTACAGCATAAGGAACAGACGAAATTATTATTTGAAATTTGCCAGTTTTATTTTCTACAATTTCTGCTTCGCCACGCGCTACGACACCACCACGCCCTGTGGCATAGGCAGTTTCTATGTCTTTTTTATTAAAAATTATTCCACCAATAGGGAAATCCGGCCCCTTCACATACGCCATGAGATCTTTCACCGTAGAGTCTGGCTTGTCTATTAGGGCTACAGTAGCATCTACAACCTCGCCGAGATTGTGTGGAGGAATACTCGTCGCCATACCCACTGCAATACCGATTGTGCCGTTCAACAAAAGCTGTGGTACCGCAGCTGGCAAAACACTTGGTTCTTTTAGTCTACCGTCGTAGTTTGGCCTAAAATCTACCGTATCCTTTTGAATATCTTTAAGCATTTCGCTAGAAATCTTGGTCATTCTTGCTTCTGTATACCTATGAGCCGCCGGTTTATCTCCATCGATAGAACCCCAGTTTCCTTGACCGTCTACAAGCGGGTATCTTAAAGAAAAATCTTGCGCCATTCTTGCCATAGTATCGTAAATAGCCATATCTCCGTGCGGATGGTATTTACTCATTGTGTCTCCAACAACAGTTGCAGATTTTTTAAATCGCGCGCTGTGACTAAGCCCATCTTCGTGCATCACTGTTAAAATACGCCTTTGCACAGGCTTTAATCCATCGCGCACATCTGGCAAGGCACGCGAAACTATAACGGACATTGCATAAGCCAAATACGACGTACGCATTTCGTCCGATATGTTTTGTCCGATAACCTTATTCTCCTTTTTTTGTTCTTTTTCTTCCTCCATTTTTAAAATTTAAACGATTTCACAGATTCTTTTATTACTCCAAATGGATTTTCGTATTTTTCCACATTTTTCTTTGTGTTCCCAGTAGATAATGTAAAAATACCAAGCCAAATTATTGCAATTATACCTGTTACAAAAACTGTCCAAAATATGGCTATCGTTTTTTTTGCCGCTTCTGGCTTTTCTCTTGTTTTTTCAATTAAATCAAGAAAGCTCATACGACTTGAAATATAATTAAACTAAAATTTCAACACAACCACTTCTCCTTTTTTATCTACCAAATCTTTTTTCTTTATAGTTAATTTTTCAACTGGCTTGGTTTCGCTGCCCATTTCTTTTAAAAAGTCAGTCAATTGCTTTTTGTCATATCCCATAGGAATAACTATTTTGGGAGAAAGTTTATTTATAATTTTTTCTAACCCTTTTTGTGTTGGCATAAAAAGAATGTCCACCTCACCTAAAGCTTCTCTTGTTTCTGAATTCATTTCTTTTCCTTCAAAAGCACCCAAATAGCAAATATTTATTCCATCAAAATTTAGGGAAAATATAGTGTTTGAGGTGGATGAGCCTACGCCATAAACCGCCATACCTCCAATTTCGTATTCGCCTGGGCCGTTTATTAAGAAGGCTTGCCCGCCATGGAGGGGTTCTCTGTCTTCTTCTTTGCCAGAGATATTTTCAAATCCGTTATGATCTTTGTGGTCTGTGCTTATAAAAACTACATCCGCCTTAAAGCGCGGACTTTTAAAATCCGACTTCTTTGAAGGCGGATCAAACGCTAAAACCTTGTCTCCTGCCTGTAATTTAAAGCAGGAAGCTCCGTGATAAGTAACTATCATACCTTAATACTATCAAAATATGGCTCAAAATGGAAGAGCCTCACCAAGACCATTTTAAGCCCCGTAGGGGAGCGGGCAGGCATATTATAGCCAAACCACCTAAATCTAGCCCTGGATTTAGGTGGCTCTATTGACAATCTTAATTCAATTACGATAATTACGATAGTTAAAATGGAACCTATCCACTGCCTGCCTACCGGCAGGCAGGCTATCGCCACAGATAGGTTCCTACTGTATTAGAAAATAGTTTGTGGTATAAAATGTGGAGAGTAAATCACGAACTTAAAAACTAAAGAGAAAAGGAGAGAGAAAATGGGCAAAAAAATGAAGGAGTATATAGCAAAGTCAGGAGAAACATTTGAGGTTAATATCTCAGATGAGGCCTGTGCAAAATTTCCGGATGTCAACGGCAAAACCGTCAAACACAGCGACAAAATAAAAGTAGAATGCTATAAACAAGGCATTGTTGTGGGAGTAGCCCCTTCTTTCTGTAGCTGTAGTGAATGTTCAGGAGAGAAAGGCGAAGACACACTGTGGTATATACTCGACCGTGACAACGGCAGAGCTTCTTTTGGTGGAACCTTGGAAAAAATCGACTAGCCAGCCGGCTCCCATGAGCCCAAACAAAAAAGCCCCGTACTGCAAATGCAGCACGGGGCTTTAATTTTTTTGGTTTATGTTTTATTTCTGAATTTCTTCAGGTATCCTTTCTAATCTAAAATTTTATCAACTGATTCAGATAAAGAAAATATCCTAACTTTATAACCAAAAGAAGATATTTTTTTAGACACCCGACTTTTTTCATGAAAAAACTTCTTCCAAACAGAATCATCTCCTGTTTCCCATATCAAAATATATACCTTTTGATTATAAAAAATCTTCTCTGTTTCTATTTGAAAACTAAATACTTTATATTGAGAATTATTTCCTTCACGAGGTGTATTTTTTACAAACTCAATTTTATCTCCATAAATTTTTACACTTAAAGTTTTATCCCTTGAATCAAAAAGATTTTCTACCTTATCAATAATTCTTAGCCAAATTCTTTCTTCCTCTGTTAACTCTTTCTCTGTTTTTCTTAACTCATGCACACTCGGTGGTTCTTTTTCTAGTTTACCTGCAAAAACTGGACTCGCCAGTGTCATCAAAAAACATAATGCAACTAAAACAAAAATTGTCTTTTTCATCTTTCCTCCTTTTTTTATCGAAAAGCTTTGTTTATATGTTTTAAAGATTCTTCAAGATCTTTATTTTCTCGCTCACTTAAAAGTCCCCTATAAAGAGTGTTTATTTTGGTGTAAAGCGAGTGGCCTTTTAAAAATTCTTTTTCCGCCACTGGTTCAGGCTCTTGTCTATGTAAAACTGTCGAACGATAAAACGGAACCAAGATGTCATAGTCGTTTAGTTTATAATTAATCTCTATATACAGCCGATACGCAGCAACTTCTTCTGTTCCTGTTTTCTGAAAAGAAATCTTGTCCTTGTCAGGAAATTCTATATTTAAACTTTTGTCATTAGAAACAATAAGTTTTTCAATCTCTAAAAAAAGTTTCTCCCAAGCTTTGTCTTCAACTGATAAATTTCCGAGAGAATCCACCTCAAGACCAGCAACATCTTTTCCTGCTTCTGGGTAAACCCCTGTTTTTATATTTAAGACAGGGTAAAGAATAACCAAAATAGCCACACAAGAAAGAAGTAGTGCGAGAACAACATACTCCATCCTAACAGAGTTGTCGTAATTTTTTTTCTCTCCATTTTCCTTTGGCATTTTCTCTCCTTTTTTAGGTTTTCAAAATTCTTGCCAAATTTACTCTAGTGTTTTATTAGCACGGAAAACAAAACATAGCAACCCCACACCCAAACTCTTGCAAAAATCTAACGCATCACGCATCGACATCGGGTGTCGACGTGAATATATTTATTAAATAATACTCCCTATTTTTACCAAATCTGCAACAGACCATTCCCTTAAAAACTTTTCATACTCTTTTTTGTCTTTAAATTGACCCATAACTATGTCCGTTCCGGACAAAACCCAGTCCTCGTAGTCTTCGTACAAAAAACTCTTCAAGCTAGACCATGGGTATTTTAAAAGTTCTTTTTTCTTTTGCTGCCAGTTTTTTAGATTACCTTTTCTCCAATTTTTTCCATCAATAAAATCCAGTGGATTAAGATGAATATACAAAGAAAGATGTAAAAGATATTTGTTTGAATTTACATGTTTTGACTCAAAAGGACCATCAAAAAGAGTGCCTTTTCTATCTTTTTTAATATTTATATACTTTGCAATAGATACATTATTTTTACGAACAAAATTACTCACACCATTTTCTTTTAATTCTTTTACTAAAAGATGATAATGGTTCGGCATAATTGCATAAGCAACAATATCAACAAGCTTGTCTCCTCTCCATGCAATTTCCACTGCTTTTCTAAAACTTGCGTTTTTGTCATTTCTTAAATAATTAAAAGCGGGGCCAGACTCCGTGGAATTTGCAAGCAAAAAACATTGTGCAAGTTTTTTTGCATTGTCGTAATCTTCAAACTCTGGAATATTTAATATTGTTCTATTATAAATATGATAGTATTCTCCAGGAACAAATTTTTCCTTTCTTTTCATATTTTCTATTCTACATCGACATCGGGTGTCGACGCAAGTGGTTTTTTATAAAAACAACAATGACGAGGTATTGCAAAAATGTGGCACTCCTACTATACTTTCAATAATTATGTTAGCAACAAAAACAAAACAACAGGCAAATTCAATGGATTTTTTGTTTAAAATTATGCAAAAAAATCCCCCAAAAAAAGGAGATCTTGTTGAAGGTGAAGTAATAAAACAAGACAAGGCTGCTTTATATATAGACGTACAACCTTTCGGAACAGGTATTATTTATGGGAGGGAATTTAACAATGCACGAGAACTTATTAAATCTCTAAAGCCTGGCGACGAAGTTACAACAAAAGTTGTAGAAACTGAAAACAAAGATGGTTATATAGAAGTTTCCCTAAAAGAGGCTGGCCAAGAAATAATCTGGTGCGAAGCAAGAGAAGCCAAAGAAAAGCAAGAAGTTTTTGACCTAGCTGTAACAAATGCAAACAAGGGTGGCCTTATTTTCGACTGGAAAGGTCTTCAGGGTTTTTTGCCTGCGTCTCAATTAAAAACAGAGCACTATCCTAGAGTAGATGGTGGCGACAAAGATGTGATACTAGACGAACTTAAAAAACTCACTGGAGAAAAATTAGCTGTTACTATTATAGATGTAGACCAAAAAGAAGAGAAACTAATTTTTTCAGAAAAAACAACCGAGGCAGAAGAAATGAAAGATGTTCTTTCTAAATACAAAATCGGTGATGTTGTAGATGGAGAAATTACTGGAATAGTAGATTTTGGAGTTTTTATAAAAGTAGAAGACAAGCTCGAGGGGCTTGCACACATTTCTGAGTTAGATTGGGGTTTGGTAGAAGATCCAGCCGAGCTTTTTGAAGTAGGCCAAAAAGTGCCAGCTCAAATAATTGCAATAAAAGATGGCAAAATTTCTCTATCTGTAAAAGCTCTTAAGTTTAATCCTTGGGAAACTGCAAAAGAAAAATACAAAGTAGACCAAGCTGTAAAAGGTGTTGTGCTAAAATACAATCAGCATGGCACGCTAATTAGCATAGAAGAAGGTGTAGCTGGGCTAATTCATATCTCGGAGTTTGAATCAGAAATAAATATGAAAGAAAAACTAGAGCTTGGAAAATCTTACGACTTCAAAATTTCACTCTTTGAGCCAGAAAAGCAACGACTAATTTTAACTTTAGCTGAAAAGAAATAGACTAAACCATAAAACACGAAAGGAGCGCATTTGCGCTCCTTTTATTTATTATTCTATATAACCCATATTTCTACCGTCTTCTTTGATAGCACTTAATATTTTTTTAGCATATAGTGAAGCTTTGGCAAAATCTACTTTTTCCCCTTTTTTCATAGTAACTACATATTTCCAAAAAGTATACTCTGGATAAATATTCCCACTCATACTGCAAAGCTCCTGTGAAAACAAAAGACATTCTGAACAAGAATTATCCCCTTTTTCTGAATCATATTCACAATACCCACACTCTCTTACTACCTCCAAATCTCTAAACCCATCCTGGTTAAGAAAAGTCTCTCTTACCTTCGTCTTTTCAATAATCTCAATCCATTTGTCATAAGAACTCTGCCAGTTTTCTTTATCAATTCCACTTCCTTCTTTTTTAGGTGTAGACATTTTTACTCCCTTTTTTGATTTTAGTTGCAGAACTACAAACGTTCTTCCGACTACCACCAGCCTTTTTCTATAAGCTCTTTTTTTGTATAGATCTTCTCTGCCAATCTTGTGTCAAGAATTCTCTCCTCTGAATAAATTCTTTCGAAAACGAATTTTTTAATTTTTAAAATAAACTTAGAAAATCTTGTGTTGCAGTATTCTGCTATATCAACATAACAATAAAAAACGATACATAAAACAGCTACAAGAGAAGCGATGCATGCCAAATAATATGCAATCGTCATCTTGCTGAAAATGCTATACATAGCTACGCCAAAAAACAAATAACGGATAATTTCAAATAAAGACAAGGCTCCCAAAACAAAAAATTCTACTATAAAAACGACTGTCAAAACGAAAACAAAAGCAAAACCTATTGCAAGACCTTCATTAATAATCTTATCTATTGTTTTCCAAATTGTTCTTTTTTCTTTTTTGGTCGTATCCACAGCAATCTCCTTTTTTGGTTTTTCTTTTTTCAATTCTATAAATAACTTCTCACAAAAATTGATTTTTGTAAAGGATTTTTCAACCCAAACTAGACTCCATTTAAATCCAAAAAACTGCCTACTTAATCTTGCTATAGCCGAATTAAAAAGGCAGTTTGAAGATTTATAGATAATTTTAAAATGCAAATTAAACAAAAAATTATCCAATTTCTGCGGTCGCTGATTTTTGGATAGTCTATGATCCTAATTAATAAATAAAAAACTCAATTAGAAAAAGATAAAAAAAACCTGCTACAAAAACAAATTTCTACGACTTGATTAGTTTTTGTGATGGGGGTTTTGGGTTGACAAAATCATTATTTTATTATAGAATGCGCTTAGACAATTTTGACAAGGAATACGCAATATTTATCTTTATTTTTTTCATAAAACTTACTGAGAAAGGAGTGTATTATGAATTGTTCAGAGTGCGGTAAGAATGTTTTGGGAACAAAATCAGAGGAAACTTTCCACACGATTTGTGGAGAGTGTGGAATTGTTCGTTGTGCGGACTGTGCAACGAGGGGTTATGCCGTCTCCACAAAATGTACGGAGTGCGAACAGACCATGCAACTCTTTGTTCCTGCTCCCTGGGGAATGCGCCGAGAGGGATTTGCGACAGGCTTTGTGCTAAACAACACGAAGCACCTCATTATTGGCAGCAGTGCTGCCAACGCAACACAGAAAATGGAAGAGATGGCCACCCGCGAATTCAAGGATGGAAACACTAATCCATTGCTCGAAATGGTCGGGTGTTCAAGGTTCGATCTAATAGCCACCATAAAAATGATCAGAAGGATTACGGGCTGGGACCTGAGGAAAGCGAGAGATTTTTATCGCAAACATCAATCTTAACCAACTAACCCGCCAAATTTATCCGCCCTTGGCGGAGGCAGACAAGCAAAGCCCGGCTTCCATTGGAAGCCGGGCTTTTTCATTCAATTAACGAGGTCACACCTCCCAACAGAGGAACGACCTCACTAGCTACTCCACACAAATATTTCCAGAGACTATATCTTCTATTTCTTGATTGGCTTCTTTAAATACTTTTTTAAGGATTTTTATTTCTGCTGGTTTAAATTTGCCCATTAAAAAATCTAAGACTTTCTCCCCCCCTTTAGGTTTTTTCAACTTGCCCCCGGGAGTCGTCGGACATATTCCTACACGAATTCTAAAAAATTCTTTTGTGCCCACTGCACGCATTATAGACTTCACTCCATTGTGCCCCCCGTGTCCTTTCCCAAAAGACATTTTAAATTTTCCAAGTGCTATGTCTATATCGTCATGAACTACTACTAATTTTTCTGCCTTCTTTTTGCTAGTGATAATTTTTTTAATAGCGTTCCCGGATTTATTCATAAAAGTTTCTGGGAGCAAACACATTACTTTATTCTTTCCTATCTTACCATCGATCTTTAGTGAATTAGCTTTTTTGTCTTTTTCAAAATCTGGCAAACCAAAAGCCCCGCAAAAAGCCTCCACCGCCATCCTGCCAGTGTTGTGCCTAGTATTTTCATATTCTTCGCCAGGATTCCCTAGCCCTACTACTGTAAACATGTTTAAATTATAAACTTAAAAATAACTAATCTAATTATATTTAAAAAACACTTAAAATGCCATCTATTATATAAAAACCTATATGGATTCTTATGTAAATAGACAATCTAGGGCTTAAAATCGTCAACCATGCCTGCCGGCAGGTAAACTTGTTTTTAAGTAATTTTTGTAATATAATGGGGTGCAATGAGCGAAAAAGAACAGGAAACTCCTACTTTCAAGCAATCTGTTTGGGAATTTATAAAATTTGCTGTAATAGCCGCGGCCATCGTGGTGCCAATCAGGCTCTGGGTTGCCCAACCATTTATAGTAAGTGGCTCTTCTATGGTGCCTAGTTTTGAAAACGGCGAATACCTTATTATCGACGAATTTTCTTATCATTTTCGAACCCCCGAAAGAGGAGAGGTGATTATTTTTCGGTACCCTCAAGACACTTCTAAGTTTTTTATAAAAAGAGTTCTTGGTCTTCCTGGAGAAAAAGTTGAAATTATAAACGGAGAAATAAAAATTTATAATAACGAATTTAAAGAAGGAGTAGACATAGAAGAACATTATATAAGCACAAAAACACTGCGAGACAATTTATCTATAGAATTAAAAGAGGGAGAATATTTTGTGCTTGGAGACAATAGACCAATGAGCTCCGATTCCAGAGTATGGGGAGCACTCCCAGAAGACTTAATAATTGGCCGAGCTTGGGTAAGGTTATGGCCTTTCGACAAACTATCAATATCATTTTAAATAAAAACAAAAATGCCAAAAACAACAACTCCGCCGCGCGGGGCAAGAAAAGAATCTTTTAGAAAGGCCAAAGGCATGCACGACATTCTTGCAGACGAATATTTACTGAAAGAAAATTTTATAGAAAAAGCAAAAAAAATTGCTAGTTTTTATGAGTTTCAACCAATTCAAACACCCATACTAGAAAAAGTAGAGCTTTTTACAACTTCCATAGGAGAAACTACCGATATTATAGAAAAAGAAATGTATAACTTAAAAACAAAAGGCAGAGAACAATTGGTTTTAAGACCCGAAGGAACAGCCGCTGTAGTAAGAGCATACATAGAAAATGGTATGCAATCTTTGCCACAGCCCGTAATGCTACATTATCACGGTCCATTTTTTAGATACGAAAGAAGTCAAAAAGGGAGAACAAGAGAATTTCAACAATTTGGCTTGGAAATTTTAGGAGAAACAGATGCGATAGCAGACGCTGTTATTATAAAAACCACTCAAGCTATTTTAGAAGAAGCTGGAAAAATTAAAAATCTTACACTAAAAATAAACTCTGTTGGCGACAAAGAATGTCGAGAAACATACCAAAGAGAACTAATCAATTATTACAAAAAAAATTCTACAAAACTTTGTAAAAATTGTGTAAGAAGACTCAAGACAAATCCAATGAGACTTCTAGACTGTAAAGAAGAAGGGTGCCAAGAAATAAAAGAAAATGCACCTCAAATTATGAATTTTTTATGCACCGGATGCTCCAATCACTTTAAAGATGTTTTGGAGACTCTCGACGCTTCTGAAGTTTCTTACTACCTAGATCACACTCTTGTGCGCGGGCTAGACTACTATTCTCGAACAGCTTTCGAATTTATTGATGAAGACACTGGACTTGTAGTTTGTGGCGGTGGACGCTACGACCCACTCTCAAAAATCCTTAGCGGAAAAGAAGTATCTGGTGTTGGAGCAGCTATCGGCATAGACAGAGTTTTGGAAAAAAATAAAAAGAAGCAATCAGTAAAAACCACGACCAAGCGTGGTAAACCAGCAAAAGTATTTTTTATTCAACTTGGTGTAGGCGCAAGATACAAAAGCCTAGCAGTTCTCGAGAAACTTAGAAAATCAAAAATACCGACAAAACACTCTCTCAGCAAAAGTAGCCTGAAAGGCCAATTAAAATTAGCTTCTAAGTTAAAAATCCCGTACACATTAATTTTGGGCCAAAAAGAAGCACTAGAAGACAGTATTATAGTAAGAAACATGAAAACAACATCTCAAGAAACAATAAAAATAGAAAAGCTAATAGACCACTTGAAAAAGAAGATAAAATAGTGTTAAATAAGCAAATATGATACAAGTAGTAAAAAAGAAAAAAGAATCAAATTTAAGCCTGTTGAAGAGGTTTTCTAAAAAAACCAGACAATCTGGAAATCTTTTGCGTTTCAAAAAAATGAAGTTTGAAACAAGAAAGAAATCAGATTTAGCCAAAAAAAGAGAAGCATTGTCTAAAATTAAAAAAAGAGAGAAAATAAATCATTTGTATAAGCTTGGGAAAGTTGATTACAGAGCTCAATAAACTTTAAAATGGCTCTCAAAGAAACTATAAAAGAAGATTTAACAAATGCCCTCAAAGAAAAAAGCGAACTTACCGTTTCTGTTCTTAAGATGCTTGTTTCTTCTATAAACAATGAGGAAATAAAACAGAAGAAGAAAGAAGAAGGTATTTCTGAAGAAGATACAGAAAAAGTTGTAAAGTCAGAGGCTAAAAAAAGAAAAGATTCTATAGACTCATACCAAAAAGCTAATAGAGAAGATTTGGCAAAAAAAGAACAGGAAGAGCTAGACATCCTTAAAAAATATCTACCAGAAGAAATGCCAGATGAAGAAATAGAAAATATTGTAAAGAGTGTAGTAGCAGAAACGGGTGCTAGTTCTCAAGAAGATTTTGGAAAAGTTATGAAAGAGGTTATGACTAAAACTAAAGGGCAGGCAGACGGTAAAAAGATAAGCGAATTTGTTAGAAAATATTTATCTTAACTAATATTCAACTATCAAGGTCCGACCTCCAAAGGAGGGGGGACCATATTAATTAAATTCTTTGTATAAGCAACCAAACAAAAAAGAGGCTCCCCAAAAATTCTCTAAAAAAAATGAAGGAAAAAATTCTTGGCAAGGATTATTCTTTGAGTGTTGTTTTTGCAGGAGACAAAAGAATGCAAACTCTCAACAAAAAATGGAGAAAAAAAGACAAAGTAGCCGACACGCTGTCTTTTCCTTATTCTAAGAAAGAGGGTGAAATTTTTATAAACGCAAATAACACACTGAAGGAAATTCATTTTCTATTTATCCACTCTCTACTTCATCTAAAAGGCCTGAAACACGGCAAAAAGATGGAAAAAGAAGAAGAGTTGTATTATAATCAAATATATGGCTCGAGAAATCGTAATGGGAATTGATGTTGGCACATCTTCCGTAAAAACAATAGTTGCCGAAAAAAAGAATGGAGACACTCTACCATATATTTTAGGTTCTGGGGTAAGCCCCAGCCACGGCCTACGAAGAGGTGTTGTTATCAACAATCAAGAAGTAGCCGACTCGATTAGAAGTTCTGTAAAGCAGGCACTGAAAAATTCTGGAGTAGATATTAAGCATGCATTTATTTCTATGGGTGGCACTGGAATAGACGGAATTAGATCTACAGGAGCCATTGCTGTATCAAGAGCCGACAAAGAAATTAGCAAAAACGACCTAGCAAGAGTTATAAACCAAAGCGAGACAGAGCTAAAAAGAAACCTTTCTACACAAATTTTAAATAGAAATATTCTTCACCACTTCCCTCTCTCTTATAGAATCGATGGAGAAACTATTATTGGTAGCCCTATTGGAATGAAAGGTGAAAAACTAGAAGTAGATACTCTGTTTATTACTGGGCTTTCTCAACACGTAAACAACCTACTCAAAAGCGTGGATCTTGCAGGAATAAATACTGAAGATATTGTCGTAGATTCCATAGCAACGAGCCACTCCATTCTAAACAACAAAGAAAAAGAGGTTGGCTGTCTTCTGGTAAACATTGGTGGAGATACTTCTTCCATAGTAGTTTTTGAAGAAGGCGGTCCAGTTTCTCTAGAAATATTTCCTATCGGTTCAAACCATATTACATACGACATAGCCCAAGGTTTTCAAGTACTCCTCGACGAAGCCGATGAACTAAAAATAAATTTTGGAGAAGACTCTACAACAAAAAGAAAATTAAACACAATTATAGTTCCTCGACTAACCGATATTTTTGAATTAGTTGAAAAACACCTACATAAGATAAAAAGAACACAACTTCTTCCAGCTGGAGTAATCCTTACAGGCGGTGGTGCAAATCTTCTTGGAATAGACGAGGTAGCAAAAAGTTCTCTTAAATTACCCGTTCAAATGAGCCAACCATATTTTTCTGGAAATTCTAAAAATATACTAAACGATCCAACATGGTCTGTAGCATTGGGATTATGCTACATGGGACTTAAAAAAGATGGAGATTCTTTCTCAAACCAAATAGGCAGTAAAACAAAAAACATCTTAAACAAGTGCTTTAGAAACTTTTTGCCGTAATTTGTTAACCAAAACTCTAAATTTTAGTATTTTTTTATTTTTTTAGAAAAAATTTGACTTTATTTTGAAAGTTCTGTGGTGTTTCTAATGGGATTGACAACGGAGCTCTTTTTTTTTAATTTATAGTTAATGACAAGAATTAACCCAGAAATAGAAGCCTTTGCACGCATCAAGGTTATTGGTGTTGGTGGCTCTGGTTGCAATAGCGTAAGCCACATGGTTCGCTCAAAAGTAAAAGGAGTAGACTTTATTTGCGCAAACACCGATGCCCAAGATCTTCACCACAGCCTAGCATCAAAAAAAATACACATAGGCAAGAATTTAACAAAGGGGCTTGGAGCAGGTATGAATCCAGAAGTTGGAAAGCAAGCTGCCGAAGAAACAAAAGAAGATATTCAAGAAGCACTCAAGGGAGCAGATATGGTTTTTGTAACCAGTGGGTTTGGCGGTGGCACAGGCACAGGAGCCTTGCCAGTAATTGCAAAAACAGCAAAAGAACAGGGTATACTAACTGTCGCAGTAGTTACCAAGCCATTTGTTTTTGAGGGCGCTCAACGATCTAAAATAGCGGAAGAGGGGTTAGCAGAGCTGAAAGAAGCAGTAGACGCAATGATTGTAATACCAAACGACAAAATTTTATCTATCATACAAAAAGACACTAGTTTTATGTCTGCGTTTGCAATGTGCGACGAAATATTAAAACAAGCTGTTGAAGGAATTTCTGACTTAATCACACTTCCGGGTATCATAAATGTAGACTTTGCAGATGTTAAAGCAATTATGCGAGGAGCGGGCTCTGCTCTTATGGGTATTGGAACCGCTCAAGGAGAAAAGAGAGCTGAAGAAGCCGCTAAGTTTGCCATAAACTCACCTCTTCTCGATGTTTCTATAGACGGTGCTAAGGGAATACTATTTGCCATCGCAGGTGGACAAGATATGGCGATGACAGAAATACAAGAAGCTGCAAAGATAATTACGGAGTCTGTAGATGAGTATGCAAAAATAATATTTGGAGCATTTTACGACGAAAGATTAAAGAAAAACGAAATCAAAATAACAGTTGTTGCCTCTGGTTTCCCAGAAGAAATAAATTTAGGAAAAAAGAAAAATATCATACAAAACCCTAGTCTTCAAACAGCCACAAAAAATAGCGCTGGCCAAAATGGTAAAAATGGACACCAAGAATCAGAAGAAAAGAAAGACTGGGAAGCAATCCCAGCCTTTCTAAGAAGATCCAAAAAAGACGACGAGTAGTCTCTTCCTTCTCAAAAAAATTAACTCTAAAACAAATTTCTACGACTTAACGGGAAAGTCTTTAAAAATTAAGGAGACGAATAGAAAAACTCAACTGTTTGAGTATAGCGAGTTTTGAGTTTTTCGTTATGAGTCGACTATAATTTTAAGACTTGGGAGTGTTTTAGTAGAAATTTAGTTTTAGATGTTTATTGTAATTTTTATTTCTCGACTATCTTATCTATAAGGCCATACTTTTTGGCCTCCTGCGCTGTCATAAAGAAATTTCTATCAGTATCCATTTCGACTTGTTTTAGTGGCTTGCTTGTGTGTTTAGACAAAATTTCATTTATTTTTGCTTTTAATCTTAAAATATATTTGGCTTCTATTTCAATATCAGAAGCCTGACCTTCTGTGCCACCCAAAACTTGGTGAATCATTACGTCTGAGTTTGGTAAAGAAAATCTTTTGCCCTTCTTGCCACCTGCCAAAAGCACTGCGCCACCAGAAGCAGCCATACCAATACAAATCGTAGATACATCTGCTTTTATATAATTCATTGTATCGTAAATAGCCAAAGTAGCAGTAACAGAACCTCCAGGAGAATTTATGTAAAGATGAATATCTTTTTTAGAATCTTCAGAATCCAAGAAAAGGAGTTGAGCTATAACAGTATTTGCCATAGCATCGTTTATTTGTCCGCCAACAAAAACTATCCTTTCTTTCAAAAGGCGTGAATAAATATCATAGGCACGTTCACCAAATTGAGATTTTTCAACAACTGTGGGAATTAACATTTTTCTAAATAAGTAAAAACTTTTTCATTTCTAATAATGCCCTCAGCATAGTCCATAATTCTCTGTTTGTCAATTCCCCTTGCTTTTAAAGACCCTTCATCCTCCACATCAAAACCCATTTCTTTTGCTTTTTGACTTATCTCCTCCCCTGTAATTTTTATATCTAGTTCCTTACCAAAATACCTTAATATTAGACCATATTTTACTCTGCGAACCGCATCTTCACCCCACCCTTCAAGAAGCTCTTTTTCGGTTTTTTTAACTTGAGTTAGATAGTCTTCCCACTTCATACCCATACTTGTAATGTTCGCTTTTAACTCTTGAAGCATTTTATTTTTTTCTCCTTCTATCAAAACATCTGGCAACTCAAGCTCCGTCTTTTTTAAAATCGCATCTAGTATTTCGAGTCTTTTTTTCTCTTTTAGTTTACCTTCTTTTTCAAGTATCATATTTTCTTTTATAGATTTCTTTAAATCATCCATCGTATTGAACTCCCCTCCAAAACTTTTTGCAAACTCATCGTTTAGTTCTGGAAGTACAGCTTCTTCAGAATCTTCAGAAGAATTCTGCTTTGCTTTCATCTTTCTTAAATACTCAATAGACGCATCCACTTCTTTGTCCTCTACTTTTACTTCTTCCTTCTTTTTTGCGACCTTAGATGAAATTTCTTTATAATCCTCCGGTAATTTCATTTCTGGTAAAACCGCTGTTTGAAATTTAAAACCAAGCGCCTCTCCTTTTGCAATTTTTGTTATAGATGTCTTTGGAAAACCCACAGCTTCTATCTTTTTTTCTTTTAAAATTTTTGGATACTCTTCTTGAAGAGCCATCTCTGCAGATTTTTCTAAAACAGACCCTTCACCAATTTTTTCTATTAAAACTTTCTCAGGAATTTTCCCAGGTCTAAAACCGGGCAAAGACACACCTTTTGAAAGTTCTTTTATAGCTTTTTGCCAAAACAAAGAAAAATCACTAGCAGGAATTTCCCCAGTAATTTCTATCTCAGATTTTGGTAATTGTTTTATCTCTAAAGACATTGTTTAAAACAATAACATATTAAAAATATTTTTCAACATAAAAACAAAACAGTTTTTTACGTGCTTGTGAGGCTAAGCCTGCCTGCCGGCAGGCAGGGCCGAGCACTTTTCTAAATTCATAATTAAATTTAGAAAAAGTACCTGCCCGCAATGCTACGCATAAGCATAGCAGGCGGGAAAAATTAGTTTTGTTTTTGTGTTGGGATTAAAAAGCCTAAATTAGTAAAGCTACAATGAGAAGAGCTACAATATTTGCTACCTTAATCATTGGGTTTATGGCTGGTCCAGCCGTGTCCTTGTATGGATCACCCACTGTGTCTCCTGTTACAGCAGCTTTGTGAGCAAAAGAACCTTTGCCTCCATGATTTCCGTCTTCAATATATTTTTTAGCATTATCCCAAGCACCACCTCCAGACGTCATAGAAATTGCCACGAAGATACCGGTGACTATAGATCCTACTAAAAGCCCTCCAAGTGCCTCTACACCCAAAATAAAACCAATTAAAATAGGAACAACCACGGGTATAAGTGCCGGAAACACCATTTCTTTAATAGCTGATTTAGTTACCAAGTCTACAGTCTTTCCGTAGTCTGGTTTTTCTGTGCCCTCCATTATTCCAGGCTTTTCTCTAAACTGCTTTCGTACTTCTTCAACCACAGACCCCGCAGCCTTTCCTACAGCCTGCATAGAAAGAGCTCCAAAGAAGTAAGGCAGTAGCCCCCCAATAAATAATCCTGCCAAAACTTTTGGATCGTTTATTAAAAATAAAATATCTCCACCAATACTGTGAGTAAAATCAGCAAAAAGCACAAGCGCTGCAAGAGCCGCCGAACCTATTGCATACCCCTTGGTAACCGCCTTTGTTGTGTTTCCAACCGCGTCTAATGGATCTGTAATATTTCTTACACCCTCTCCCATCTCTGACATTTCTGCTATGCCACCTGCATTGTCTGTAATAGGGCCATAAGAATCTATCGTTACAATTATTCCCGCCATAGAAAGCATAGCCATAGCAGCAATCGCTACACCATAAAGACCAGCCAAGTTAAAAGCCACTAAAATAGAAGCTACCATAAAAAGCACTGGCCAAGCTGTAGATTTCATAGACACAGCAAGCCCTGTAATAATATTTGTACCATGTCCAGTTTCTGAAGATTTGGCAATATCCCTTACAGGCTTAAACTTAGTAGAAGTATAGTATTCGGTTATAAAAACCATGAAGCCTGTTACCGCCAATCCAACAAGAGCGGAAAGATACAAATCCCATGTATTGTATTCCCCATTTCCACCCATCAACTTATCTGTAATCGGATAAAAAGCTATAGCAGCCAAGACACCAGAAACTATCAATCCTTTATACAAAGCTCCCATAATATTTTTACTAGAGCCAAGGCGAATAAAAAATGTTCCTACAAGTGAAGCCACTATAGAAGCCGCCCCCAAGACAAGAGGAAATATTACTGCATTTGGAAAACCAACAAAAAGCAAAGAGCCCAAAAGCATTGCTGCAATAGCTGTTACTGCATAAGTTTCAAAAAGATCTGCTGCCATACCAGCACAATCTCCCACATTGTCTCCCACATTGTCTGCAATTACTGCAGGATTTCTTGGGTCGTCTTCTGGAATCCCAGCCTCAACCTTGCCCACCAAGTCTGCACCAACATCTGCTGCTTTTGTAAAAATACCTCCTCCAAGCCTAGCAAAAATAGAAATCAAAGATCCTCCAAAAGCTAATCCGATAAGAGCGCGAACATCCTCTGTTAGAAAATAAAACCCAGACACCCCAAGAAGCGCCAAGCCAACCACAAGCATTCCTGTTACTGCTCCCCCTTTCACGGCCACTCCCAAAGCTTTTTCAAGACCACTACGCGCAGCTTCTGCCGTTCTTATATTTGCCCTTACAGAAACATTCATACCAATATACCCAGTAAAAGCAGATAAAAATGCGCCTAAAAGAAATGCCAACCCTGTCGCCAAACCAAGAAAAATCCAAATTATTAAAAATAATAGTATTGCAACAAAAGCAACTGTTTTATACTGCCTGTCCAAATATGCCTTTGCTCCTTCTTGAATGGCCCTGGCTATCTCAATCATTTTTGTATTTCCCTGTGGTTCTTTTAATACACTAGAAATGGCCCACAAAGAAAACAAAATAGCCAAGAAAGAAGACCCAATAATAAATCCTGTTATCATAATAAAAGTTTGTTAAATCTTATAATTTAATCTATATAATAAGAAAATTTTTAGCTAAAAGCAACTAAGGCTCCAAATATTCTGTCTTTTCTATATCGAACACTTCTTTGCCAATATTTCTTTCAACCTCCTCAAGATCTCTTAACAGTTGTTCTTCTTTCGCTTTTAGTTCGCTAGACAGCGCACTATCTACTTTTGCTTTTTTAACCACAGAAAGCTCTTGCTGAATATCTCTCCGAAGAACAGCAAACCCACGACGGATTGCTTCTTCCGCTTCATTGATTTCTTTTATAAAGTGCTTGCGCTTCTTTTGAAAATGGAAAGAATGGAAAACGATATAAGAAACGAGTCCAATAAGAACCAAGAGTAATACGATTACAGCTCCCAAGTAAAATGTTTCAAAACTAATCCGTGAACTTCCAAACTGAATGGCAGTAGCTCGAACAGCAATATTTATCTGTGGGCTCGGCGGGCTTAACTCTTCGCCCAGCTGGCTCTGGGTCCATAAAATATAGTTACCACTGAGTAAAAATGTATCGTGTCTATAAAACCAATCTCCTCTCTTGTCTGAAACAACTTTTCTACTTATTGTCTCTCCTGTCTGGACACTTTGTATATATATAATCACATCTGTGTTGGAGGCTTCTGTTTTTCCTCCGGTATAGAATATTTCGTTATTAGAAATATTTTTAGATATCGTAGAAATAAGGGGTGGGCCAACTTCTATGCTGTTCGCAATTGTAGACACTGGAGCAAGTAGGCTTGCAATAAAGAAAGAACCCATAAGTAAAACTACCGCTAAACTGCTTCCATATTTTTTGTGATATTTCTTTAGCTCTTTAAGCTTGCTCTGAACATCCCTTGGAAGTTTTTTCTTTGTCTTTTGTTTATCAATATCTAAGTGCCAAGTTTTTAGATGCCAAGCCACATAACCAAGCCCAGCAAGCACTATTACCGCAAAAACCCAAAACCACAACCACGACACAATAACCCTACCTTTTATTTCTATACCTTCAGTAGCTATAAGTTTAAAAACTGGACTCACCACCTCAAGTCTTTGAATCACTTCTCTGTAATTGCCGGCTTTGTCGTAAGCACGAACAATAATATCGTAATCACCGAGCTCCAGCTCTGGTGTTATATAAGGGCTTTCAACATCGATAAAAAAAGATTGCGCACCCATTCCCACACCATCTTCCTCTGTCTCTGGTATTCCAAGAGGTACTATTTTTAATTCATAATGATCAATCCCAGACAAATTATCTGTGGTACTGAATTTTACTATTGGACTATTTTTTACAGTTCTTTTTCCTGGCAAAATCTCTATTGGAAAGTCAGCTGGAGGAGTTGTATCTACATTTACAACAAAATGTGTAGTGCCTCCCCACACACCATCTCTTAAAGACTTTACATGAAAATAATGCCTGCCATCAGCAAGATTTTTATAAGTAGCAGTATTTTTTGTGCCCTCAGAAATTTCATCGGGAATATCGGTTATTTCTTTATTTAAAACATGGCTATAGCCTACAACCCCCTTGTCGTAAGACCAGCTCAATGCTGTGTTTGGATTAGAATACCAAGTTGATTGAAGTGAATGCGTAGAGGAAACTACGATGGGCCCAGCAGGAGGAGGAAGCTCAAGACTATAAACAGCATTTTGTGTATTTCTAAGTGCCTCTGTGCCCAAGCCGTCGTTTAAAAGAACTTTTGAATCATCCAAAAATCTCAAAATACCCTGCCCAACACCTTTTACACGGAAAGTTAATTTGGTAATTAAACCTTTGTCTACGTTTACACCGCCAGGGATGCCACCCTTCAATTCAACAAGCCCAGACATATTATTAAATCTAGGGGGCGTCAACCATGTGTCTATAATAGAGTGTCCAGTTGAAGGAGAAACTAATTGCAGTTTATCGGGAGAAAATTTTAGAAAAATAGAAATAGTGTTAACCGATTCGTTCTCAGTATCCAAAAAAACAGATACATCGAAAGTACTTCCAACTGTAAAAGTTCCGTTTGTTGGGCTTACAGAAAGAGAAGCTGCTTGCGCCTTCGGCGCAAGAAACAAGAAACAAGAAACAAAAAACCACCCCACAACAAAAAGTTTTGTGGCTTTATACATAAAACCGTCTTTTTTATTCTACATTCTGTATTCTGCATTCTATGCTCTTACTTTCTTGCGCAAAAGTAAAAAAGTAATCGTAGTTATAATTATAACATAAATCCACCAAAACTCGCTCCAACTTGTGGATTTCTTTGGTTTAACCATTTCTACTCTTTCGTTTCCTGCTTTATCGATAGCTCTCACATAAACATAACTTTTTCTACTCTGATCCTTTAAAATATATGGACTTTTTGCCCTCGCCCATCCTTCAAAATCTTTTTTTATTTCAACTTTAGACTCCAAAACTTCATAGTAGTCTATGCCAGAATCTTTGTCTTGAGTAGCAAAAACCAAAAACCATTTATTACTAAACATAGATTTGTCTCTCCCCATTTGTGGTATAAAAGGCTCTGGAGGATAATTATCATCTTCAAACGAATCAGGAATAATGAATTTTGAATTTTGAATCTCGTCCATTATTCTTAATTTGTAATTCTTTAATCTTAAATTTGCTTCAGTTCCCTTCCCATCTGCCAACAACACTTTTGAGTTCTCACCAAAAGATATCATTCTTGTTCCTTCTTTTTGAGCCTTCAAAAAAACAGTGGTTAAAAGTCCGTCTTCACTTAAAATTCCCCCAGGTACTAGCCCAGAAAAAGAAATATTATTTTTACTATCTACATTTGGTTCTTCTACCCAAAAATTTATAAGAGACCCACCGTTTGAAAAACCTTCAAAAAAAAAGGTGTTGTCTAAAAACAAAGAGGCACTAACTGCATTAACTAGTTCCATTTCAGTATCAATTTTTATATCTACAGGCACAATATCTCCGACTCCATATTCTTTTTCTGGAAACTCAAGATATAGCTCCGCCGCATTCGCTTCGCTCAAAGTAAAAATTAAAAGCGAAAAGCTAAAAATAAAAAGACACAAAATAATGTTTTTAATTTTAAGTTTTTGTTTTGCTTTTTTCATTTTACGTTTTACGTTTTTACCCGGTCCAATAATAAGCCATTATACTAAAATCGTACATATTTATTATTCCATCTTTGTTTATATCTATTCTTTTGGGAAAGTCAGTTTTGTTAAACCAATAAAGAAGTATAGAAAAATCAACGAGGTCTACCCTACACTCCGAATTTAAATCTCCATACAAAGGGCATTCCACATCTTCTTCTCTTAAAATATTTTTTGTTCCCACTTCAAAATTAACGGAATACCCAAATTCACTAGTTAAATTTTCTTCAGGGATTCTAAACATAGCCTTAGCGCTATAAAAACCAATATCTAATTTAGAAGAATCAAATTTGAAAGAATACTTCCCTTCCTTGTTTGTTTTAACTTTTGCAAAAAATTCTCCGTAGTTTATGGAAATAATAACGTCAGTGTTTGGCAATGACTGACCAAAAAAAGTGACCAACTCGCCAAGTTTTACCTTACTCTTGTCTGTGTTTATTGTTGGTGAAATAAACACTCCATCAACTTCTACAGGCTTGTCTGCCTCTATAATACTAACAATACTTGTCGTTTTAGATTTTCTTCCATCGTAGTCTTTGCCATACACAGAAAAATTATATTCTCCTGGAACAAGCCCTCTTAAATTAATTTTAAAATCTCCAAAAACATTTGCAAAAGCTGTAGACATTATTCTTCCATCTTTTAATAGTAATACTGGATTTAGAGGATATCCTTTTCCTTTTATCCAAATACTTGTATTTGGCGGTTGAATTATTGGCCCACCTCCACCACGAGAAACAACTGCTTCCTCCTCTTCCACAACCTCTGTAGGGGTAGCGCTAACTTCTGTACTTGTAGCAATATAGTTTCCAAATGCATCTTCTGTTCTTACCACAAAATAATACATAGTCCCCGCAGACAACCCGGTTTTTGAAAAACTCAAAACACTCCCAACATCTTCAAAAGTATACGGACCTCCAGAAGATGTAGCAGTTCCTAATTCGTAAGCTGTTACCGTCCAACCCACAAACGCCTGCGACGCAGTCCATGAAAGATCTACTTTTGCAGCTCCCGGGGTAGCAGAAACCGCTGGAGAAGTTGCTTCTGGATAAGCCAAGAAGCCACTTTCTATCTGAAAGCTACTTGCTGTGGAAGTACCTAATATAAACTGCCCAAACACTTGTTTTAAACTAAAACTAGTAGATGTAGCATATCCGCCACCAATATCTATTACAGGATCAAGAACTTGAAAACTACTACTTGTAAAAGTATCAGCTTGCACCCTTGGTGTAAGCAGTAGAATTAAGATTAAGGAATTAAGAACTAAGAAGCCGAAAATAAAATTTCGTAGTTTTAAAATATTCATAATACGTAATTCATAATTCATAAATACACTCCTGTTTTTAATTATAATAAATTTTCACGACTTCAACTAGCAAAATCAATTAAAATTTCTAACTCTCCTAAAATTTTCTAACTCTCCTAACTCTTAAATTCTATTAATATAAAAGGTAACATAACTCCAGCGATAGCAGTAGTTAGGTTACTTTTTATTTTTGGGTGTGATAATATTAACCTAGTAACAATATGGTAATATTGTTGAGTATTACATATTTAGTATTATATTTTATAAAAATGGAAGAAACATATTCAAGAGGCGAACTAACTAAAAAAATTTTAAAAGGTTTAGCTTTGGGAGGGTTTATTGCGGTGTGTTTTGTAGCACCAAATATGGCACAGGTTTTAAAATTATTTGATGCCAGGAAAGATAAAGATAAAAGAAAAATTAGGCGAGCACTTAATAACCTGAACAAGCAAAAGTTAGTTAAGATTTCTTACGACAAAAAAGGAAATCAAATAATAAAAATTACAGAAAATGGAAAGAAAAGAATTTTAAAATACGATTATCAGGATTTAAAGATTGATAAACCCAAAAAATGGGACAAGCTATGGAGACTCGTTATTTTTGACATACCAGAAGTTCATAAACAAGCTAGAGATGGTATGACTTTTAAATTACAGGAGATGGGATTTTATGCCCTTCAAAAAAGTGTCTTTATTATTCCTTTTGAGTGTAAAGATAAATTAGATTTTATTTGTGAATATTTTAAAATAGGAAAATTTGTGAATTATTTTGTTGTAAAAAAAGTAGAAGATGATTCTCGCCTAAGAAAGTATTTTAATCTGCACTAAGAAAGAGATTTTTGAAAAATATATTTGGTTACATAACTCCAGCGATAGCAGTAGTTAGGTTACTTTTATATTTATAAAGTATAAGTTACAAAATAAGTATGAGCTACAAACTTTATCTAAATCTAACTTTATTTAAAACAATTTTAGAAGCAAAGTTTTTAATCCTTCAAACGCACTATTTAGATTTGCATACAAAACATCTAACGGCAAGGAAGCTTCGCCACCACCACCTCCACCACCACCTGTAGCCTGGTGATAAACTTTCACTTGCATAGCATCTATTTGTAATGGCGCAACGCCATCAGAGCCAACCACCCTCACTCTAAAGTTAGCATCGCTAAAATGCGAGACTGCCCAATCTGCTTTGCCCCAATTATCACTCGGTCCGCCAACACGATACACTGTGTCTGTAAGATAAGCCAGCTCGGTGGTTACATTCCCAGAAGTTGTAGTAGAAGTACCTCCATCCCAAGAAAGTTCTACTGCTATAGTATCGCCACTAGCATTCCACGAAGATGCTTCAAACTTTACTTCAATACCGTTAATCGTGTTTCCTGCAGGAA
>CAZRMW010000007.1:44635-45735 GCA_964601305.1 uncultured Candidatus Saccharibacteria bacterium | reverse complement strand
TTTTTTATTATTTCTTCTTTAAAAGAAACTTCGTTTTTTTCAAGCGGAGGCAATGTAGAAGCAGAAAAAGGTCTAGATGGCTCTCCGTCTATTAGTAATTTTAGATAAATATTTGTAAAACCAAGATTTACAATATCGTCTGCCAAAAATTCTGGAGTAAACTCTGTTTCAAGCACCATAGCATCTGCTGGCCCCACTCTAAAAACAATCTGCGTTCCAACATTTCCAAATACTGCATCTCTTACACCTTCTGGCATTTGCGCAATATACTGATGCGCAAGCACAAGGGCAAGTCCGTATTTTCTAGATTCAGACAAAATATTTTCAAAAGATTCTGCTGCAAAGTTTTGAAACTCATCTACATAGAAGTAAAAATCTGGAAAAGTTTTGTGTGGCTCTTTAGCCCTACTCATAGAAGCTAAATAAATTTTTGTTACTAACAGTGCTCCAAGCAAACTAGAGTTTAATTCTCCAATACGCCCTTTGGAAAGGTTTATTAAAACAATCTTCTTTTCATCCATGGCACGCCTAAAACTAAAACTAGATTTTGGCTGGCCTATAATATTTCGCACTAATGGATTTGAGGTAAATTGCCCAATTTTGTTTTGAATAGCTGGTGTGGCTTCTGCTGCAAACCTTTCTGTGTATCCAGCATACTCTTTAACCCAAAAATCTTTTACAATTGGATCTTTTACATTGTCTACCACTGCTTTTCTATAATCTTTATCTGAAAACATTCTATTTACACCAAGAAGTGTTGCATTTGGATACTCTAGAAGTGCAAGGAGGGTGTTGTTTAAAATATATTCCATTCTTGCAGACCAAACATCCGGCCACATTTTTTTAAACACTCCCATAAGCCCAGATGCCACAAGATGCAATTGGTCTCCATCTACATCTTCCATGATGTTTAATGCAATTGGATTATCTAAATCTGAAGGATCAAAATAAACCACATCTTTTATTCTCTCTTCTGGAATATAATCAAGCATCTTTTCAACAAAAGAGCCGTGAGGGTCTATCACAGCCAAACCTTCCCCAGCTCGAATATCCTGAATAGCCATATTCTCCTGCAATGTGGTTTTACCCGTACCAGTTTT
>CAZRMW010000007.1:0-44535 GCA_964601305.1 uncultured Candidatus Saccharibacteria bacterium | reverse complement strand
CTCTCTTTTATTTTTAAATAAAAATTTGAACGGCTTAATTTTCAAAATACCTGCCGGCTTAAAGCCATTCAAATTTTGAGTACCATATTGATTCATCAATCCTAAAAGCGATGCTGAGTTTACTTTATTAAAAATATCCTTCCTCGCCAAATACATTACCCTTATGCCTGTATCGAAGCTGTTTTTAGCAATACTTTTTTCTATTGCACTTACTGCATCCTTTTCTCCTTTTGAAATTTCTTTTTTTTCTTCAGGCTTTTTATCTCTACCTAAAAGTTTGTCTATTTCTTTTTTCGCAGTCTTCGCCACTTCTTTTATTTTATCTTTACTAACGCCTTTTATCATTACCTGAAACCAAATCTGCTCCCCGTCACCTAAAGAACCTAGAAATTCTATAAAAGACACCAACGGATTTATCTTGTGCTCCTCTTTTGTAGCTGCCATATGAAGATCGAAGTCTACGTATGTTTTCAGAGGGTACACATCTTCTTTTACTAAAGCTAATTCTTCCCCCCAAATATTCCAATTGTCTAAATCTTCAAAATTAGCTGCATAAGTATAATCATCGACATCTTTTATCTCAGCTCCTGGATATTGAGCATAAAACTGAGACTCAACAAAGTTTCTTTGCCCCTTAGGTATTCTTGTATAAAAATGTATGTTCCCATTCCTGCTGGTTATTTCTAAACTATACCAGCTAGACAAAGTGCCTTTCTTTAAATTTTTCCACCAAGAACCTTCAGATGAAGCACTGTAAAGTGATGTTAATATAGTCTCCATAGCTTTTGGGCTTTTGAAAATATCTCTCGGCACTTTTATTTCTAAAAGGATCCACTCTATGTTGGCTAAAAAATTAAGCCTTTTTTGTTTTACCCATACATCGTAAAAAATAATCAGAAGAACTGCTGGTATCCACAAAAACCAAAAATAACCAATCCAATGAAAAATTGTTTCAATAATGGGGTGTTTTAAAATATTTAAAAATAAATCTAGATTCATACTATATATTAATTATATTTTAATTCTTACAAAAAACAAAACATCCGGGTGAAAGTTCCCCCCGGATGAAACTCTGTTTAGAAATTTTTTATTATTAGACTAAGCTATACCTTCCTCTACTATCTTTTCTGAAATGATTCTTGTTTTGAAGATTTACCAAAATAGTATTTTCTTTAATATATCTTTCTTTCAGTACACTTTTTATAATTTCGTCTTTTGTAAGCGCACCAGTATCTGACAATATTTTTTCAATAACATTTCTTACCACACCTTCTTTGTACCCCCAGTCTTTAAGTGCATAAAGTCCGCGACCCACTAGTACAAATTTGTCGTCTTTTATCATTTCATTGTGAACAGTTTGTATATGAGCAGGTCTGCCAAAAAGATCTGTAATAGCCTTTGCTGCTTCTGTAAAGTGCATAGGAGAACCGTGTCTTCTCATTACCAAAAATGCATAATCTCTCATTCCTCTTGGCTTTATGTATGGAGAAGAAACAAGACCCCACTCGCCCAACGCGTTTGGAGCCACAAGTTTTGAAATATTAAGCAAAGAACGCAATATTTTTTCTTCTGCTAATTTTTCTTCAAGCTCGCTCTCTAAATGACTTCTAAAGTTTTCTAAAATTTCGTCTTCTGAAAAAACTGTTTCTCTGTTCATTTCGCCATGTAGATTTTTTATAGCATTTCTAACTTTCTCTGCTCTTTCAAAATTAGTAGACCAAGAGTGAGCAAAATGTTTATTTTCTTTTAATTTACCAAATGGCTCCCCAACAACTAAAAGAAACAAAAGGTGTCTCTTTTGTCCGCCATCTTTTGCTTTTGAAGAAAGAAATTCGTCTTCGTGTACTATTCCACCATGAGCATTCATTATGTTTTTTAACTCTTCAAAAACTTGATCAAGTTTTGAAAAATCATCTGACTTTCTGACTTTATTTAAAGCAAATGCTTCTATCTGCCTAACCCTTTCTCTTGTAATACCGTACTCCTTACCAATAGATTCTAGGGTTCTAGGATTTGAATTACCCAAACCAAACCTTTCAACTAAAACAACTCTTGGTCTTTCTTCCAAAGAATTTAACAATTTTTTTGTAATAGATATTGGATTAAATGTCATCTTTTCCATTTTTTTATAAACAATTAAATTTTAGTAATTTAATGTGTCTATGTCTTATAATGGCAAGATAACATATAGCTAAAATGAAGTCAACCCTGCTGAGCGGGAGGAAAAACAAAGTTTATTAATTTGTTTTTTACAAAAATTATTTTTTTAGGTTTAACATCTTTCCCATCCGCCCCTAGCTGGAGATATTTTTTAAACTTATCGTTTTTTAAAATCAGCTCTTCTGCCTCCTTCTGGTCTATATCTTTTTGAACAGAAATTCCACCTCGAAATTTCCCATTTATTTGTACAATGAGTTCAAAAGCGTCTTCTTCTATTTTTTTAGGATCATATTTGGGCCAGTTTTCTTCGACAAAGATTGATTTGTCATTTCCAAGTTTAGACCACATTTCCTCTGCAAGAGCTGGAGTAAAGGGAGCAATAATTGCCAAAAATTTTTGCCAAACACCTTTGGATATTTTTTCTTGGCTATGCAAAATATTTGTGAGTTCCATCAGCTTAGAAATAGCCGTGTTATATTTTTCATCATTAAAATCTTCTTCTACCTGTTTTATTGTTTGATGCAATTTTTTAATCGCACTTTTTTCATCTTGAACACCCTCGCTCACTCTCTCTTCTAGTCTGGCAATTTTTTCCACCCACCTTTTTGCACCCATTACTCCCTCGTCCGAAAAAGACCTGTCTTCACTAAGTGGACCCAAAAAAAGCAAATATGTTTTTAGCGCATCGTAACCAATCTTTTCTCCATATTCTTCCGGAATTACTACATTGTCTTTAGACTTGCTCATCTTTGCTCCGTCTTTAAGTATCATTCCGTTTGCTCTAAATTTTTTGAAAGGGTTGTCAAAATCTACAAGCCCCAAATCATGAAGCGCCATAGTGATAAATCGAGTATACATAAGATGAAGCACCGCATGCTCATTTCCTCCCACATAAAAATCTACGGGCAACCATTTCTCCCCTAAATCTGCATCAAAAATTCTTTCTTTGTTTTCTGGACTTATATATCTGCAGTAATACCAAGCAGAGTCCAAAAAATTATCCATTACATCTGTTTCCCTTTCCGCTTCGCCTTCACATTTTGGACATTTTGTATTTACAAATTCTTCTACACCAGCCAGTGGGCCTTTGCCATCCCCTGTAGGGCCGTCTGAAGCCGAGCCGGGCTCCCAGTCTTCTTTAAGGTTTGGAAGCAACACAGGCAAATCTTTTTCTGGTACGGGCACCTCGCCACATTTATCACAATAAATTATTGGAATAGGTGGACCCCAATATCTTTGCCTACTTATACACCAATCTCTAAGTTTGTAATTTGTGGTCTTTTCTCCCAAATCTTTTTCTTCAAGCCACTCTATCATTTTTTTGACACCCTCTTCTTTTGTTTTTAAACCATCCAAAAATCCTGAATTTACATAAGACCCATCGCCAACAAAAGCTTCTTTTTCTATGTCGTCACCCTTAAGAACCCCTACAATCGGCAGGTCATATTTTTTAGCAAAATCCCAATCTCTCTCATCGTGTGCAGGCACAGCCATAATAGCCCCTGTGCCATATCCCATAAGCACATAATCTGCTACCCAAACTGGAATCTTTTCTCCATTGACCGGATTTGTGGCATAAGCCCCGGTAAATACTCCTGTTTTTTCTTTTGCTTCTGTTCTGTCTAAATCAGATTTCGCTACAGCCTCTTTTATGTATTTTTCAACACTGCTTTTTTGCTCTTCTGTGGTAATTTTTTTTACTAGTGGATGCTCCGGAGACAGCACAAAGTAAGTAGCACCAAAAAGAGTATCGGGACGAGTTGTAAATACCTCTACCGAGGTCGCGGAATCGCGCTGACTTAACGCAGAGAGTCGCGGAATTTCTGCGTTGTTCTGCGTCTGTTCTGCGTCTTTCTGCGAAGATTTCTCTACTTCAATTTTAAAGAAAATCTTAGCGCCTTCGCTTTTGCCGATCCAGTTTTTTTGCGCAGCTTTTGTAATCTCGCTCCAATCCATATCTTCAAGACCACCAAGAAGTCTTTCAGAAAAATCTGTAATTTTGAAAAACCACTGCCTAAGTTTTTTCTTTTCTGGCACTGCGCCACACCTCTCACACTCACCACCCTCTATTTGCTCATCTGCAAGCACAGTTTTGCAACTCGGACACCAATGAAGAAGAGCTTCTTTTTGCACTGCAAGTCCACGCTCAAAAAGTTTAGTAAAAATCCATTGCGTCCATTTGTAGTACTCTGGAGTAGTGGTATCTACTTCTCTAGTCCAGTCGCACCCCAATCCGGCGGCACTTAATTGCCTTCTAAAATTTTTTTTCGTCCTATCAAGCATTTTTTGAGGCGTTTCTCCAATCTTTAGAGCATAGTTTTCACTATGAATTCCAAAAGCATCAAAACCAATCGGCTCAAATACATCAAATCCGCGCAATTTTTTATACTTGGCCATTACATCTGTGCAAGTAAAAGCATAAAAATTTCCAATATGAAGACCTTCCGCACTTGGGTACGGAAACATAAAGAGGGCATAATACGGATTTTTTGCCTTATCCAAATCTGGAGTAAAAGTCTTATCCTCCACCCACTTCTCCGCCCATTTTTTTTCTACTTTTTTGAAATTATATTGGTTCATAATATATTCATTATAAGCATAAATTCTTAATTTTGAAAAACACCTTAAAAAACTAAACGCCTCAGTCGACTGAGGCGTTTAAAAATGTCGAAATTATTAGGATTATGCCGCTGTTTTTACTAAACTCATTCTTTTTAGGCTGATAAAAAGCCCTTTCAGTACAAACACCAGTGCTCCTGTTGAAAGCAGAATTATTAAACTTGGCATTGCCGGAATATTTGCAACAGCAGAAGCCATGTAGCTCATAGTTGCCGCAAAACCACTGTTTAGTGCCAGAACAAAATTTTCTACAATTTTAGTTATAAAAAATTCGTTGGCTGTTTCTCTAAGAGCAATGAAGCCCAAAAATGGAGTATATATAAAAATGGCTGGTGCAATTTTTTTCACAAACCAAATTGCATACACCCTTTTCATTATTCTCTTTTTTAAATTATTGTCTGCGCCCATATTATAATTTTAATTAATATCTTCTCTTACTCCTTTAAACTTCTTTCTAGCCCTAAAAAGTTTCATTTTTAAAGCAGGAATACTCATTCCTCTTTCCGAAGCAATCTCTGCATATGGTCTGTCTTCTAAATAATGTTTCTTTATTAGCTCACCAAAATCTTCTGGCATTCTAGCAAGTATACTTTCTATCTCGTCTCTTTTTTCTTTCATTTCAAAGCCACTATCAAAATTTCCACCTTCAAAATATAAAACTTCGTCTAAAAATTCTGCTTGCCCTTTTCTTTTTTTTGCCTTCTTATATCTTGTAAAAACACAGTTTATAAGAATCTTAAAAGCCCAACTCTTGAATTTTATTCCAGGTCTTTTTTGAAATTTTTTTACATTGTAATAAATTTTTACAAAAGCATCTTGTACAACATCCTCTGTTTCTTCTTTATCTTTTAAAATCCTATTTGCTGTTCTAAAAAAAGTATCTTGATATTTTTCTACAAACAACTCAAATAGCCGAGGATTGTTTAAAGATTTTAAGACAAGCTCTTCGTCTTCAAAATCCATATTTTCCTCGTTAATTATTTCGTCTTCTAATTGTAGATATAACTTATTTTTCATTTTGCTTAACTACTTTTATATATAACAAATATATTTATGCCTTGGTAACCCTTTCTACATACTCCTCTTTTTCGGTGTTTACTCTAATTATGTCTCCTTCGCTTATAAATATAGGTGTATTGATTGTAGCGCCGGTTTCTAGTACTACTTGTTTATTAGCTCCTTGAGCAGTATTTCCCCTCACAGCAGGCGGCGCCTCTACTACTTTCAATTCTAGTTTGATTGGCAAATCTATGCCAATTATTTCATCATTAAATTTTTGAGCTTTTACTATTGAATTTTGTTTTAAAAATTTTGCACCAGTTCCTATAAGGTCGCTTTCTAATTTAAATCTATCTCCGGGATTGTTTGGCTTACAAAACCAAAATTCCCCGCGGTTCTCATACAAAAATTTCACTTCTTCTATTTCCACCTCTGCTTCTTTTATAGAATCGTTTTGTGTAAATGCTTTTTCAACAACACTTCCTGTGATGATGTTTTTTATTTTAGTTTGAACTGTTGGCTTTTGTCTCTGTTTTTTCTTAAAAGTGTATTCTAAAACAACGAAGGGGTCGCCATCTAACAAAAACTTAGTGCCTGGTTTTAAGTCTGTATAATCTAACATACCATATATTATACTATAGTATTTACATATTTTCCTCTTTATGGCAAGCTTTGGGGTAGATGAAAACCGAAAGCTCATTGAAAAACAAATAACCCAGGGAGGAAACACTATGCAAGTTTTTACCGAAAAACAGTTGACCAACTATGCAAGAGCTTTGATTTGGGGCTTAGAGCAAGCCCGCAGAGGATCTGGAGGAGAATTTTCAAAAGGGGATGTAATACGAATTGCTTTTGATTCAGGCGCCACAGACTTACTTGAAATACTTTACGAAGAACTTATCATAAAAGGTTTTCATGTAAATATCGATTGGGGAATGACGCCCAAAATGGAAAAAACTTTTTTTAACTTTGCTGACAACAACCAAATAGAACTTTTCCCCGAGTGGCGAAAATTATTCTTGAACAATATGAATGGATCTATAGGAATCCATGCACCCACAAGCTTAACTCATTTAAGAAATTGTGACCAAAACAGAATAGCTCTGAGACAGAAGTCTCTCAAGCCTTTTAAAGATATTCTTTTTGGAAGAGAAGCAAAAGGTCTTTTAGGTTGGACTCTCGGATACTACCCAACGTCTGCCCTGGCAAAACAAGCAAAAATGTCTTTAAAAGAATACGCTAAAGAAGTCGCAAAAGCTTGTTGGTTAAACGAACACAATGCCAGAGAAGTTTGGGAAGACCTTGCAAAACGTGCCGAAGATTATAAAAATTTTCTTGACAAAATTACGTCGGAAACTGAATACTTTCATATTCGATCTAAAAATATTGATTTAAAAGTTGGACCAGGGAAAAAACGACGATGGCTCGGAGTTTCCGGACATAATATCCCAAGTTTTGAACTTTTTATATCTCCCGACTGGAGAACTGTGGAAGGAACATTCTATGCCAATGAAATGTCTTTAAAATCAGGAAACGTTGTACAAGGAGTTCGCCTTGTATTTAAAAAAGGGAGTGTAGTAGAAGCCAGCGCAAAAAAAGGAGAAAAATGCCTTTTAAAACAAATTGGTATGGATAAAGGAGCAAAACAAGTTGGTGAGTTTTCTCTTACAGACAAACGTTTCTCTCCTATCACAAAATTCATGGCAAGCACATTATTTGATGAAAATGTCGGTGGAGAGTTTGGAAACTGTCATATTGCTGTTGGATCTGCCTATTTGGATTCATACGACGGAGATCAGGACAGATTAACCAAAAAACAAAAAGCTGAACTCGGTTTTAACGACTCTGCACAACATTGGGATTTAATAAACACAGAACCCAAAACAGTTGTTGCACACAAAAAAAATAGAAGTTCGAGAATAATCTACAACGACAGTGGAGAATTTGACTATTAAAAAATATACAACCCCGGGCGCATTCACGCTCGGGGGTTTACATTTTTAGGTTTTTATGGCAAGATTTGGGTAAATAAAAACGGAGGTGGGTAATGTACATTAAAAATAAGTGGAAAAGATTTTTTGCAAGTTTAATTCCTGTACTTCTTTATTCTTTGGTCAATTGGCTTCCCATAGTGTCCACTCAAATGAAAATAACTTCTGAATTGGTTGTTGTATTTATTTTAATTTCTTTAATTATTTTTTTACTTTGCTGGCGTCAGCTCGGAAAAAATAATAAAAAAATTGAAATAGACATAGATAGATTTACTAAAACTATTTTTGAAATTGGAAAAAATTTTAAAGGGGAAGAAAAAATATTTTTTTTAAACTGGCATGATCCAAGAAAAAACCAAAAAATTATCACAAAAGAGCATGTAAACTCAGAGTGGAGAGATTTTGAAGAAGTTCCCTGTTTTTTCCACCCCCGACCAAACCAAGAAATAATAGATCCAATTATAGAAGCCGTAAAAGAAATCTTGGGCGGTATAGTTAATTTATATCTTGAGATAGCCATAGAAAAAAACGGAGTTTTTGAGTTCGAAACAAAAGATCTTTCATGTAAAGAAATACCAAAAGAAAGTATCCTTCAAGAAATAATTAATTGTACGAGTTGTAAACAAAAAGATTCTCCTAAAATACATAGAGCAATCGTAGAAGCTCTCGTAAAAATTTGTAAAAAACATGGAGCCACAAAAAAGGGAAGTAAAATTATAGTTTGGCCTATTGGTAAAATTACAGTCTTGGATATTAAAAAACCGCTCTTTAAATTTACCTACGAAGATCCAGGTAAAGACGATTATGATCTTTTTCTGTCCAGGCACAAGAAATAAAAACAAAACCCCCGACGCATTTGCGCTCGGGGTTTTTATGATTCTCCGTAAATTTCACAGTTTGGTAAAAACCATTTTATTGGTATTGTATTTTCAACTTTTTTTCGGGGAACTTTTATACCTTCTTCTGTTCTCTCATAATCTGTCTTTTTAATACTTATTACAAACCCTCCTCCAAAATCAAGCAGAAGATCGTCTTCTTCGCCTTCAACTATTTCCTCGTCAGAAAAAACAACTATTTCGTCTTCAAAGAACATTTTTCTCCTCCTTTTTTTTGGTGGACCCGACAGGACTTGAACCTGCCACCTTCGCATTGCAAATGCGGTGCTCTACCAGATGAGCTACGGGCCCTTATAAATTTTTATATGTACTTTCTTTTTTATTTTCAATAGAAATAATTACGTTTTCTTCACTTTTTGTTTTTTGAAATAGTACTCTAATATTTCCACTGCGAACTCTATAAATATTTATCATACCTCTCAATTTTTTGCAATCAAGATTATCTAGGTTGTTTTTTATAATGTCATCAACTAATCTGTTTATCTTTTTTTCTTTGCTCGATGAAAGACTTTTTAAAAATTTACTTATTTTGTCCATGCAAAAATTCTATTTTTTCTTTTTTTTAAAATCATTCATTATTTTAAGCAGTTCTTCTGCTGGTATTCCACCTTTTCTAATTTCTGTAAAATCAATAAGAGTTTCCCATTCGCCTTCATCTCCCCACATATCTACAGGAACAATTCTAAAAAGTGGCTTAGACTGTTTAAGCACCACAAAAGATTGACCCTTTTGTACTTTTTGGGCATAGCTCGCCATATTCTGACGCAGTTCTTTTAAACCAACTAATTTCTCCATATATTAAAAGTTTAACAAAAGTTAACCTTTTGTCAACGCCAATTTTATTAAATGGTCAAGTAGGCGCGGAAATTCCAACCCCGCAGCAACTGCAGCCTTAGGGTAAAGCGACTGGCTTGTAAGCCCTGGCAAAGTATTTACTTCTAGTAGATAAACTCCCTTATCTGAGACAATAAAATCCGCTCTAGAGTAGTGTCTACACCCCAAAGCTCTATGCGCCATTTTTGCCATCTCTTCTATCATAATTTTTGTAGAATTATCAAATCCAACGGCCGGACAAATTTCTTTTGTTGATCCATTGTACTTAACATCATAATCAAAAAACTTTCCTTCTGGGGGTAGTATCTCTACAACAGGAAGTGGGTAGTATCCCTCGCCCCTAAAATCCTCTATAACCCCGCAAGTAGCTTCTTTGCCCTTTATAAATTCTTCCACCAAAACATCTTGCTTAAATTTCAAGGCATTTTCTAAACCAGAAACAAGTTCTGGGTAGCTCCTACACACACTTATCCCAACCGATGAACCAAGAGAAACAGGTTTTACCACCCAGGGCGGAGCCATAAAATTAAATACCTGTCCAGCCCAATCTTCAAAATCAGATTCAAACAAACGATCTTGCTTAAAAAATAAAGCTTTGGGAATTTTTAATCCAAAGTTAGAAAAAATATTTCTGGCCAAGTTTTTTTTCATTGCCATTAGTGATGGTACTATCTGCGACCCTGTGTACCGAGAATTGAAAGATTCAAAAATTTGTTGCGCGCCACCATCCTCGCCAAACTCTCCATGAAGAGCATTAAAAACCAGGTCTGACTCTTTAAAAACATCTGAAGGGCTTGCTGGATATCCGTTCAAAAACCATCTTTCATTTTTATCTAAAAGCACGTCCACCCCATGAAAGGATTTGGGCAAGTGCTTTAAAACTTCTCCTCCAGTTTTTAGAGAAACATCGTACTCACTTGAAGGGCCACCCCTTAAAATTCCTACTTTTATTTTTCCCATACAACTTTATTTTATCAAAAACCAGGAAATTTGGTATAATTAAGTCGATGGACTTCAATAAAAAGATACCAAAAATTATAAAAATCACCGTTATTGCCTTGTTGGTACTATGGTTTAGTTTTTTCTTGATGGAAAAAATAAATCTCACCACCGCGGATTTAGGTAGGCACATAAAAAATGGAGAAATAATCTTGGAAAATTTTAGCACCGAAATATTAAAAACTAATTATTACTCTTACACCCATGCAGATTATCCATTTATAAACCACCATTGGGGTAGTGGAGTTGTTTTTTATCTTATATTTCAACTTGCTGGATTTGGCGGACTTTCTTTTTTTTATATACTTCTAAGCGCTTTAACATTTTTTATATTTTTCGATGTTGCACAAAAAGCTAGCAATACCACAACAGCCACTCTTGTTTCTCTGCTCTTAATTCCTCTTATGGCAAATCGTGGCGAAGTCCGCCCAGAAGTTTTCTCATATTTCTTTTTAGCAATCTTTTTATGGATACTTTGGAACCACAAGGAAGACACCGCGTCATCAAAATGGCTTATTGCACTACCTTTTGTTGGTCTCATTTGGGTAAATGTTCATATTTATTTTTTCTTTGCTCCTTTTATTGTTTTCCTTTTTCTTTTCAAACAATTTTTTAGCGCCAGAGAAGATAAATTTGAAAAGATAAAAGAGCTAATAGCTACATCCATTTTTACTATTACAGCCTTTATGTTTAACCCTATTGGTTTTAATATAATTCTCTACCCTTTAAATATTTTCAAAAACTATGGATACAAAATTATAGAAAACCAGTCTGTGTGGTTTTTAGAAAATCTTGGCACCACCAGCAACTTGAACTTCAATTTATTTAAAATTTCTTTTATTCTTCTTATTTTAAGTTTTGTAATATCTTTTGTTTTTAACAAGAAAAAATTTTCTATAACTCTTTTTAGCCTTTCTGTAATTTTTAGCATAATGGCTTGGCTAGCTATTAGAAATTTTTCTATCTTTGCCTTTTTTGCACTACCCACCATTTCCTACAACATAAGGAACTTCACGCCCAAAAAAACGAAGGCTTTTTCTACCTTTTTTGATATTTTTTTTGCTTTGCTTATTCTTATAGTTTCTGTTTCTGGAATTTTTCAAACATACCAAAAAATTAAAAACGCTGGCCCAAGACTAGGGGTGGGGCTAATGCCAGAAGTAAATAAATCTATAGAATTTTTTAAACAAGAAAAAATTAGCGGCCCAATTTTTAATAATTATGATATTGGAGGGTTTCTAATTTTTCATCTTTTTGATAAAGAAAGGGTTTATGTAGACAATAGACCAGAAGCATATCCAGAAGAATTTTTTACAGAAGAGTACATACCTATGCAGCAAAATACTGAAATTTGGAAAGAAAAGAACAAAGAATATGGATTCAATACTATCTTTTTCTCACACCGAGATGCCACCCCGTGGGGACAACAGTTTTTAGTTGAAAAAATTCAAGATGAAAACTGGGCACCTGTTTTTGCAGACAGCTACTCCATAATATTTCTAAAGAGAAACACCACAAACGAAGAAATCATCAAAAAATACGAAATACCAAAAGAAAATTTCGGTGTTATAAAAAACTAACAACACCCAGCGAAGCTAGGCTTCGCTGGGTTTTATGTTGATTTTTTGATGTTGTTTGATAGGATAGAAGTATGAAACAAACAATAACTTTGCCACAAATAGAGTATAAGTATCTAAAACAAATAAAGAAGCGTTACGATCTTTTGCGTAAGTTTTTTGAATTACAAACCATGGAAGAACCCAGTACAAAAAGTTCTGCAAAAGTACTTCGCGAATTTCGTAAAACAAACCTTTACAACGAAGATTTTATCAAAAGCTTAGAAAAAGGATTGAAAGAGTCTCGATATTTTTCTAAATCTAGTTAGTTCTTATGAAAGTTTTTTCCCTGCCCAAAAGATTAACTGCTTATGTTAGAGAACACAATATAGAAAAAGCTTTTAAGAAACAAAAAACATTTCTTGAGATTGATCCTTTTCACCCAAGTCTTCATACAAAAACTCTTGAACCAAAACACCTAAAAATCTATAGTTTTCGTGTTACCAAAAAATACAGAGCAATTTTTGTTTATTGCAGAAAATCAGCTATAGAAATTATTGATATTAATAATCACTATCAGTAATAAAGAAAATCAACTACTGATTTGACTACAATACCCCTTTTTTTGACCTTTTACTCATGCCTGAGGGCATCTATTGGATCCATGCGGGCGGCTTTTCTTGCTGGAAAAACTCCAAACAAAACCCCAGAAATTAGGGAAAACAAGAGAGCCACCACAAAGCCTCGAATAGGCAAAACAAAATTCCATTCAAATCCGGCGTGTGCTGCCCCAAAGAAAATTAGATAAGACATTGCTATGCCTATAACAATACCTATCACCCCTCCGAGAAGCGTAATCAAAACAGACTCCATTAAAAATTGAAGCATAATGTTTTTATAGGTAGCTCCAACAGCTTTTCGTAAACCAATTTCTGATGTTCGTTCATTTACTATTACGTACATAACATTTATTACTCCTACCCCACCAACAATAAGAGAGATGGCTACAATGGCTAAAAGCAAATATGTAAGAGCGTCTGTTACAGTACCGAGTGTATCCATCATTTCTTCCATTGTTACTACTCGAAAGTCATCTTTACCTGTGTCTGCCCACCCTTCTCTAGCTTCTTGAGGTGGTGCTATCTCATGATTTTCTCTAAGAAGTACTCTTATTTGCTCGGCAGTTTTGTCTGCTTGGGTTACATCATGAGTTTGGTGGAGCATATAATGAATATAATTTATTCCTGCCACTCTTTTTTGCATTGAACGAACTGGTATATATATAAAATCATCAAAATCTAACCCCATCACTGCGCCAGCTTCTTTCATTACACCAATTACTTTAAACCTAGCATTTCTTATTTTTATAGATCTTCCCAAAACATCGCTCTCTCCAAAAAGCTTTTCTTTCATCTTCAAGCCCAAAACAGCCACTTGTGCAAGACCCCTGTCTTCTGCGTCTGTAAAAAATCTACCGTATTCCACCTCGCTTTTATCTATATCTATAAAAGAAGAACTCACTCCAAACACCAAGGTGCGCCTCATATCGTCTTCGCTTTTTACTGGTTCTTGCATCATTATTGCACCGTACCCAGTTTTTATATTTTCCAACTTGCTTATATCTTCCATATCTTCCAGGGTCATTGTCGTTACCTGTACTCCCATCATTATACTTGTGGCGCTTTGCCTCTCGCTCGCTTGCCCCTTTTTACTGCTCGGTACTTTTATTTCTGTTTGTATAGAATCCGCTCCGTAAGATTCTATTTGCCCTAAAACCAAACTCTTTATTCCTTCTCCTGCAGAAAAAACAATTATCACAGTAGCAATACCTATTGTAATACCCAACAAGGCCAAAGCAGTTCTTACTTTGTGCGCATTTAATGCTTTAAACGCAATTTTTAATGATTTTGATAACAATTTAATTATTATTTAAATAGGTCGCCGTGATTGCCAATATTTACGACAACTAAAATTAATTTTTCCTTATCTTTTTTATAAATCAAAAGCAAGTCTGACTTAATATGACACTCTCGAAAATCTGAAAACTTTCCATGCAACTTATGATCTTTATATTTTTTTGGCAATCCTTCTCCAGAAGCAATCATTCCGATTACATGCTCTATTTTTTTGACTATATCAAAATATTTTTCAGATTTTTTTATCTTTTTTAAAGACTTGTTGTAACTATTAGATAAAAATATCTTGTACATAAAACTACTTCAATATATCTGCATGGGCTTCTTCTATGGTGTTGTAAGATTTTCCGTATTTTTCCGTCCATTCAACTTCTTTTAAAAGCTTATCTTCGTATTCTGGAGTAAAACCATTTTTGGTTCTTGGAGAAAAAGGAATGGATTCAGTGTTTACAACTTGATTTAAAAAAAGCTTCACACCAGAAGTCATATCAACGCCCATTTTTTTAAAAATCTTTTGTGCTTTATTTTTAGTAGATTTATCTATTCTTATTTGCAGTGTTGTATTCATAGTATATAAATTTTATGTTTTCTTTTAATATTTTCATTATAATATCTGTAATTACACTGTCAATACACACTATTCATATCTTAAAGATTCTATTGGTTTTAGCTCGCTCGCCTTTTTAGCTGGATAAATGCCAAAAATTAAGCCTATTACAGACGAAACTAACACAGCTAAAAATATAGAGAAAAAGGAAACTACAAAATCCCAATCATATCCAAGAAATTGTATAGTAATTGCAATAAGATAAGAGGCTATAAACCCCAAAACAATTCCAACAATACCACCAATTAAAGTAATTGTTACAGATTCTACCAAAAACTGGCCTAAAATGTTTGTGTTGTTTGCGCCAACCGCTTTTCTTAAGCCAATTTCTCTAGTTCTTTCTGTTACTGATATAAGCATAATATTCATAATACCTATGCCACCCACCACGAGCGAAAGTGCTGCCATAGCTGCCAAAAAATATCTAAGAGCATCTGTAATAGATGTGATAACTTCCAGAGCCTGAGCTGCACTCCTTACAGTAAAGTCGTCGTTTCTTCCACTTGTATCTTCTATATCATGCCTTTCTCTCATTGTTAGTTTTACATCGCTTATCGCCCAAGGAATATTTTCTTCTTCGTCTATTTTTGCCCTAATTAACCCTATATGATTTACTCCATGAAGTTTTTGAGCAGTTTTTATAGGCATAAGAACTTGATCATCGTAATCTTGCATGGCTACCATTCCTTTTTCTTCCATTATACCTATCACCTCAAAACTTTGTTTTTTTATCCTAATTTTTCTACCCACAGCATCGGACTCTCCAAACAATTCTTTTTTTACAGTGTGGCCCAAAACTACTATTCTAGATAAATTTTTCTCCTCCTCTTGTGAAAAAAATCTTCCTTTCGCAACTACTCCACCTTCTACGAGCAAGTACCCCGCCGTGGCTCCACTTATTTGTGTATCGTAAGAATTCGCTCCGTAGACTACTACTCCAGCACCCTTGCTATATGCCACCACATCTACAATATTTGGAACATTTTTTTTGTCTCTAAGTGCGAGTGCGTCTTCGTATTTTAGAGTGGTAACTGTATAGCCAAGCATTGCTCCAAAACCGCTACCCTCTTCTGTATGCCCCGGTATTACGGCAATCAAGTTTGTACCTAAAGTTTTTACTTCATTTAAAATTAAGCTTTGTGCACCAGCTCCAACAGAAACAATAATTATCACCGCAGAAACACCGATAACAATCCCTAGCATTGTTAAAAAACTTCTGCCCTTGTTGGACAGAAGAGCCTTAACAGCATTTCTAATATGTTGAGTTAAAATTTCTAGCACAGTTTATTTGTTCATTAATTTTGTCCTCCTGTTTTTTACTTCTCTGTCGCTTACCATCTCTCCGTCTCTTAGATAAATTATTCTTTTGGCAAATTCTGCTACTTCAGATTCGTGAGTAACTACGATGATTGTATTTCCTTCTTTATTTAAATCTCTCAAAAGCCCCATTATTTGATCACCGCTTTTTGTGTCTAGATTACCAGTTGGCTCATCGGCCAATATTATAGAGGGCTTGTTTACCAAGGCTCTCGAAATAGCCACTCTTTGTTTTTCTCCACCAGAAATTTGATTAGTAAAATGATATAGTCTATGTCCAAGCCCCACGCTGGTTAACACGTCTTTTCCCCTTTTCTCATGATTTATCTTTTTTTTGCTATAAACTAATGGAAGCTTCACATTTTCTAGTACTGTAGTTCGCGGAAGCAAATTAAAAGCCTGAAATACAAAACCTATTTTATTACTTCTCATTTCTGCAAGCTCTTTATCGTCTAACTTTTCTATGTTTGTGCCATCAAAAAGGTACTCACCACCAGTGGGCCTATCAAGTAAGCCCAAAATATGCATTAAAGTGGATTTCCCGGAACCAGACGGCCCCATAATAGTAACAAATTCTCCTTTTTCTATGGAAAAAGAAACACCCCCAAGAGCGCGAGTAATCGCATCTCCTTCTCCATAAACTTTTTCTAAATTTTCTACTTTTATTAATGACATAAATAAATTATAGCAAAATTATTTAACTATAAACATCTTTACGGTGTTTGATTGTGAGTATTATTAAAATAATTAAATTCCCCTTTTTGTCTACTTCAAAAATTATACGATAATCTCCAATTCTAAATCTATATAAATTTTTATTTAATGGCTTAAGTTTTTTGGCATAAGTAAATAGATTGCTGGCTTTTGAATAAAACTTAATTTTTTTAACTATTTTTTGAGACAGGGAATTATCAAACTTATTTAGTTGTTTTTTAACTCTATCTGTGTAAACTATCTCTGTTTTCATAAGCCAACCATTTTTTCAATATACTCTTGACTATAAACTCTGCCCTTTCTAACATCTTCTCTGGCTTCTTCGATGTCTCTCCAAAAACTTTCTACAAGAGCTTCTTCTCCAGAAAGAGGCTTTAATTCAAAAATCGGTTGGTTTTTACGCAAAACAATCACTCTTTCTTTCTTCTTTTGAGCATTTTGGGTAATTTTCGCCATATTTTGACGCAATTCTTTTACTCCAACAAATTTAGTATTCATAATTTTATATATTAAAAAATAATCTTGTGTACCTTAAGTGTACACCTATTATTCAAAAAGTCAAACCAGGGCGCATAAAACAAAAAAATAAAAACACCATACAGTTGAAGCGATAGCTATAACTCTATGGTACTTTTTGGTAGTTTTGGAGGAACGACCTCAAAAAACTAGCCAAACAAAAAATTTATCTCATAAAGGTAACCACTTCGTCGCCTTCATTTATTCCTTCAAGAATTTCTATCTCCCCAAAACTACCCTTAAGTCCAGTTTTTACCTCTACCTCTTCTATATTTCCCCCTTTAACTATGCGGACAAATTTTATACCACCCTTCGTAATTACAGCCCTTTGCGGAACAGCAATTACTCCTTCTTTTTTGTCAGTCAATATGTCTAAATTAGCCGTCATTCCAGAACGAATTCTTTCATCCTTTTCTTTAAATTGAAAAGTTGTTTTGTAGCTTGGCACCCCTTCTATAAGAGTTTCTGCTGGATCTATTGCAACCACCACAACCTCAAAAACAATATCATCTCCATAGGCATCTAAAGTAACCCTTGCAACATCTTCTAATTCTAACTTGGCCACATCTACCTCTGGAATATCTGCTTCTATTTCAAAATTAGCATCAGAAATTACAGCCACCATAAGTTGATTGGCTGGCACAATTTCTCCCACCTTGGCTTCTTGTTTGGTAACGATACCTTTTATCGGAGAACGAATAATTGTTTTAGACAACTGTGCTTCGTAGTTTCTTACAGCAGCTTGTGCAGACTCAACTTTGGCTTCTTGCGCCAAAACCTGCTCTGCCACAGTGCCTGCTTTTTTAAGTTCTAGTTCTTGCTCTGCCAAAACTAAAGCAGAATTGTCTGTTTTTAATTCTTCTTCAGCTGCGGACAAATTAACTATCGCTGTGTTAACATTTGTTCTTGCTGTAGAAACTGCTGATTTCCACCCATCTATTGTAGTTTGAGAAAGAGCAGAGCTAGAAGTTAAACTGTTTATAACAAGAGCTGTTTTTTCTAGAAAAGCTTTAGTTGTATCTAGATTAGTTTTTGCTTCAGATGTGAAACTTAACAAATCACTTTCCAAAGACAATATAAAATCATCTGTTTGCCAATTTGTTAAAATTTCCTCTACCAAAATTCTGTCGCTTTCAACTTGATAATCTATACCAGAAGGTGAATTTGAAAAAATTAAAGAAGGCGAAGCCCCACGAGGATTACTAAAAAATTGATCTGTCTTGTTTCTTATTGCATCATCAGATTTTGTATAAGCATCGTTTAATTTATCTAAAAGATTTTGTTTTGCATCTTCTACTGCCACTTCTGCGCTAACAACTTTTGTTTCTTGTATTCCTATTTCTTCTTCACGAGTTCCCCTTTTAAGTTCGTCTAACTTAGCTTGTTGAGATTTTAAATCTGCTTTCGCACCCTGAAGTTGAGCCCATATATCTCCATTGTCTAACTGAACCAAGGTTTTTCCTGAATAAACCCTATCACTAACCTCAACATAAACTCGAGAAATTTTTCCTCCTTTTTCGAAAGCCAAATTTACGTCCTGAGCCGGCTTTATACTCCCTGTAACACTAACTTCTTGCACTACATCTCCTTTTTCTACTACCACTGTGTCGTACGGAAATTCTTCTTTTCCTCCAAAAATTAGATAAATCAAGAAAAAGAACACTGCTAGTCCAATTACGCTAGAAACTATGTAATGCTTTTTTAAATATTCTTTTATTTTTTGCATAAATTTATTTAATTATTTCTATACTGTTTATAACGACACTCTCTACTGGCCTGTCCGCTGTACTTGTTTCTACATTTTCAATTTTTGAAACCACATCCATTCCCTCCACAACGTTACCAAAAACAGTATGCTTAGTGTCCAAAAAATTGTTATTGTTTGTATTTATAAAAAACTGACTGCCATTTGTGTTTGGACCTGCGTTTGCCATAGAAATTGTACCTTTATCATTTTTATTGTTTGAATGAATTTCGTCAGCAAAAGTGTAGCCTGGACCACCTGTACCCCATCTGTTTATCATAGAATCGTCTTTAGAAAGTGGATCTCCTCCCTGAATCATAAAACTTTTAATAACTCTGTGAAATTTCACACCATTGTAAAAATCTGCTTTCGCAAGACTGACAAAATTTTCTACCGTATTTGGTGCATCTTCTTTAAATAATTCTAATTTAATATCGCCCAAATTAGTTTTCATAATTGCATAAACTTGTTTATCCGATTCAGAGTCTTGTCCTAAGTTTAAATTTTCTTCATCTATTTTTTCTGGTTCTTGCATGTTTTTATAAAATAAATAACCGCCAATAATGATAGCTGTGAAAATAAGTACCACAACCAGTACTAATGTAATATTGTTTTGATTGTTCATAATACTACTAATTATACATTAAATATTTTTTTGACAAAAGAAAACCCCGGCTTTTTTCAGCCAGGGTTTCATTTGGATTGCTCTTGTTTTAACTGTTTTCCTGATTTTGCTTTATCCAGTCTATACACATCTCAAGACCTTCGGTTTGTTTTTCCGTCAAAAAATTAAAGACACTTTGACCAAACCAAGGCGGTTTTATACTCACCTGTTCAAAAAATCTATCCGTCATAACACCTTCCAAAAACAGGCCCAAAAAAACAAAGTGATGATACCGGGAAATTTTCAAAAGATACTCCAAAAGACTTAGAAAAGCACAAAATCTGGTAAAAACCGCTCTGTGGTCTTGTAGATTTAAACCACTAAAAACATTTCCGCTTTCGCACACCTTTTTAACAATAATTCCATCAACCAACAAAATTTTAGCAACATCAATAACATCAATTTTCAAAATCCTCATCAAATAACCAATTTTTTTAAAACCTTCCAAACCATCAAACTTCTTTTTGTTAAATCTTTCCACCTCTGCTTCGTTTTTCAATTTATCAGCCATTTTAGACCTCCCTAAATTTAATTGTTTATTTTCTATCCTCAACAATGCCATAAAAATCTATATTTTGCAAGAGTTTGACTTATTATTATATAAAAACCCATATGGATTCTTATATAATAAAGTGTTTCAATAACAAAACTTTTGAGTTAGAATAGTTATTATATTTTATCTACAAATTTTCCTATTATTTTCTCTGTAGAATTGCCTAGTTCTTCTACGACTTTTTCCTTTGGAAAGTATTCTGTCAATATTTTCATTGCCTCTTCAATTGTTTCTATTTCTTTTTCTTCGAAATCTTTCGTATTTTCTTCTGATAACTGACTAGTTAACGAATTTATCCAATTTAAAACTATTGCTTTTTCTAGAGATTTAAATGTTTTCCTTTTTTGGTCTTCAGAAAGACCAATTTCAGAAAGAATTTTATCTAAATCTTCTTTTAAGTTTATTTCTTTATTCATGTTTTTGTATTATAAATTATTTTACAATAAATCTGCTTCTGTTGCTTTATCTGTTGCTTTATGAGAATCACCTCTCGTTAAATTTTTTAACTTTTCTTCTATTTTTTTTCTTAAACTATCTCCTTCTTGTATAGCCCATCTACCCATCATAGCAATGCCCATCCCTGATGCCATAAATTCAATGTTACCAGCCACTTCTGGTAAACCAGGAAATTCTAATATTTTTAAAACAGAAACAACCATAACAAGAGACCCCAAACTAGCTCCTGCAAAACCAACCTTTTCCAGAATATTTTTTAATTTTTTATTTTTTTCTATTTCCGCCTCTTCTTTCTCTAAAATCTCCTCACTCATCAAAACAACCCTCTCTGGAGATTTAATTTTATCCATATTTTCCTCTTCTGGACCAGATTCAAAACCATCTTTAAACATTTCCATAGTTGTTTTTATCTTAATATATTAATATACTTATTATACTAATATAATTTTATATAAATAGTCAACCAATATGAAAAAAGTGTTTTTATCTACAATTTTATTTTCCTTGTTTTTTATTCCCACTCTTGCCTTGGCAAACGAGCCAGTGGTAATTTATATTTTTGAATCTGAAACTTGTCCACATTGTGCTAAAGAAAAAGTTTTCCTAGAAAAATTAAAGCAAGAAATGGGCAGCCAAATAGAGATAAAAGAGTTTGAAATTTCTAAAAATCCCGAAAACATAAAGCTCATCAAGCAAATTGCCCAAACACTAGGAATAAATATTTCTGGAATCCCTTTTACTATGATCGGCAATGAATATTTTATTGGCTATCACTCCGATGAAACAACCGGCCAAAGAATACGAGAGCTTGTAGACCATTTTTCTAAAACCAGCTATACAGATCCTATAGCACCACTTATTGTAAAAGAAATTCCCCAGGAAGATCCAAACAAAATTTCTCAAAACATACCTGAAAAAATGACGCTTCCTTTTATTGGAGAAATAGACACCAAAAATATTTCCCTTCCTCTTCTTACAGTTGTTATAGCTGGAATAGATGGCTTTAATCCCTGCGCTATGTGGGTACTAATATTTCTTATTAGCCTACTTTTGGGGATGAAAGATAAAAAAAGAATGTGGATTTTGGGAACTGCCTTCATTGTAGCCTCTGCATTTGTATACTTTTTGTTTTTATCCGCATGGCTAAACCTATTTTTATTTTTAGGTTTTGTATTTTGGGTGCGAGTTGTTATTGGTCTTGTTGCCATTTTTAGCGGGACACTTTACTTAAAAAAATATTTCACAGACAAAGCTGATGTATGCGAAGTATCTGAAAGTCCAAGACAGAAGAAAATTTTTGACAAATTAAAAGATATTTCTCAGCAAAAACAGTTTTGGTTAGCCTTAGGGGGAATAATTCTCTTAGCTTTTGCAGTAAACCTTGTAGAGCTCATCTGCTCTGCTGGACTTCCAGCTGTTTATACAAATGTACTTAGTTTGAGCGATCTTTCTGGTTTGCAACACTACTCATACCTACTGCTTTATATACTTATCTTTATGCTAGACGACTTAATAGTATTTTTTGTAGCCATGTTTACCTTGCGGACTCTTGCGTTTACTAAAAAATATTCACAATTCTCTGCTCTTGTTGGTGGAGTACTTATAACTATTGTTGGTCTCCTCCTTCTCTTCAAACCAGAGTGGTTGATGTTTAATTAGTAGTATTCAAATTTTGGCCAAACTCACACTTACACCAGTAATTTTGAACAACTTCAAATCAATTCAATTTAATCAATTTAAGATTAAATTAGATAAAATACTATCCAGAAAACCGCGACCGCACAAAAATGGATAGTGAGAAAATACCTCAACTACTACACTTTCCTAAACTAAATACTAGGTAAATTATCTCAATCTAAACTCCTCTTTTAACCACTTATCATTCTCTATGGTATCAACCGTCATATAGAGGACATCTTTGCCGATTTTGAAGTGCGCTTTGAACATTGCTATGATTTCATCGCATTTGTAGGGGTGTACCCAAACACTATTTTGTAGTTTTACAAAGTTTAGTCTTATTAACTCCTTTCTTAATCCTTCTCTGATATGTTTTCTTTTTTCTTTGATATCAAATATTACTACTCTCCATTTTTTGTCCCACTTCTTCGGTTTCTTTATTTCTAGTTCTTGCATTTGATATTTTAACAATCTCTCTTTTCCTTTTTCTGTAAGTCTTACAAAGCTCTGATCGTTTCTTTTTTCGAATTTTATCAATCCTTGTTGTTTTAATCTCTTTATCGTTCTGTTTACTTGGTGGTTTACTTTATATTTTCTTTTTTGATCTGGATAAAACATTTTTATGCACTGAACAGCATTTGGAGCTGCTACTGCCACAGTCAAAACACCAGCAGTTGCAATAGTCGCCAATATAATTTTACCAACAAGTATTTTTGTGTCTTTTTTCATTTCTAATTGTACTTTTACCGTACCACAAAAACTATCCAAAATAAAGCGGTCGCGTAGAATTGGATAATTACATAAATATAACGATATAACATACATAAAAAGAGGGATGAAAACAAAAAAACGCCGTGTCGTTTGAAACACAACGCTTTAACTTTTTTTATTGTTCAAATCCTATTTTTTGTATTTTATTTTGTATTTCAGTGACAACGTATTCGATATCTTCTTCTCCGGAAGCAAGTTTTTCTAAAATTTTGAAACAATGTCCCCCATGATCAAAAAGATTAGAAAACTTTTCTCTCATAATCTTGGCGACCTCTGCTTTAGTAAAAATAGCCTGACATCTGGCAGTGTGTAAATCATTTGTGTCTGACATAAGCTTGTCTCCTATTTTAATTTTTGTTTTTATTTCCAAGTGACAGAAGCTATGATTATCAAGACAGCCAACGCAAGACCTACCCAAGATCCATTTTGAGGTAACTCTCCTCTATACAACCATGTGGTTATGAAAAATGTAAAAACAGCTGCGGCACGCATAACTAGTTGGACAGGCCAAACTTTTGCACCATCCCCTAGCCATTCGTAGCCATTTGTATACAAAATAAAAACAAAGTAATTGCATAATAAAATCCCTGGCGAGCACACAAGAGTCATTCCAACAGCAAAAGAAGATAAAGAAGAAAACTGCCAAGAATAACCAAATAAACTAATTACTTTTGATGTCTTATTATCTAAAAACCAAAACATTATTAAAGTAAAAAATACACCTGCAAAAGAAAATCCAGAAGCAACAACAAAAGTTTTTAGCCACAACATTATTTTCACCTCTTCACACGACTTTAAAAGTTTAGTGTCAAAGAAATTTGTATCTTACTTGCTTATAGCATTTTATTTTTAAATGCGAAAGAGATATAATATATATAATGTTAGTCATAGAAGAAAAAGACATAGAAAAATTTCTAGAAAATTTAAAGAAAAAGTACATAACAATAGATGTGCGCAAAGATGTTTTGCCTCCTAAAAAATATTTCTTCCCTCCAGAAGAAACGACTTTTGTTTTTAACAAAAAAACTGGCAAAATTTCTACCCCACAAAAACCAAAACCCTTTATTCTTTTTGGGCTAAATTTAAGAAAAACAGAATCGCTAATTCAATTAGACGAAATAATGAATACGCCTAAGCCCGATTACTATTATTTCCAAAAAAGAAATGTTTCCACAATAATTTCTATAATAGAAGAGAAGGGACACATACCACATACAGGGATAGATTTAATTTTAGAAAAAATTGGCGCCAAAAAATACAAAGCTCATTCGCTAACAAGCAAAGGGAGCCTAATTTCTAGAAACAAATTTTTTAAAAGCGATACCACAAGCAAAAGAGCTAGTAATAAAAAATCAGACACTATGCCAAAATTAAGAAAACTACTAAAAGATCCTGAATTTTTAAAAGATGCTGTAAAGTGGTCATGGAGGAACCATAAAAAAATATGGGAAAAACTTGGCAAAGAGTGTCTAGGATGTGGAATTTGTACCTATGTCTGCCCTATTTGCCACTGTTTTTCTGTAGAAGATGCTTGCAAACTAGATGGCCGAACATGCACTAAGACAAGAAAATGGACGGCGTGTACACTCCCTGAATTTTCTAAAATCACAGGTGGCCACAAATTTCACCAATCCATTAAAGAACGCTACTACAACTGGTTTTATCATAAATTTGTACGCGCGTACGAAGAGTTTGGAAGATCTCAATGTGTGGCGTGCGGAGGTTGCAAAAAACACTGCCCAGCAAGTATAGATATAGAAAATGTCCTTCTTGAAATTATAAAGAATTTCAAAAAGAGTAATAAGTAATTATGGAAAATATTTATCTACCACAACAAATAAAAATTTTAGATGTTAGAAAACTTTCATCCGATGTAAAGCTCTTTCGTCTTAAAAAGTTTATGCGCTTTATTCCAGGGCAGTTTGTTTTAGCTGGTGTTTGGGGGTATGGAGAAGCGCCTTTTGGGGTTGCCTCATCCCCTTACAAAAAATCTTATATAGAAATAGTCGTAAGAAATACTGGTGGCCTTACAACTCAAGCATTACACAATTTAAAAAAGGGTGATCAACTAACTTTGCGTGGACCTTTTGGAAACGGGTTTCCTTTAGAGTTTTTTAAAGACAAAGACATTGTTATGGCTACCGGTGGATGTGGCATACCCCCTATCGCCTCTTTAATAGAGCACATTATAAAAAATAGGAAAAAATTTGGAAAAGTTTACTTGCTTTATGGAGCAAAAACCCCAACAGATATTTTAATGAAAGATAAAATAAAAAAATGGAAAGACAAAATTGAAGTTGTGCTCACGATAGACAAGCCTGCACCCGGATGGAAAGGGTGTGTAGGCTTTGTAACCGAACTAGCAGACGATGTAGACATAAACCCAGAAAACACAGTAGCTACAATGTGTGGCCCCGGCCCAATGATGGATGCCCTCGAAAAAGTTTTACGACCTCTCGGAATTTCAGATAAAAGAATTTTTGTTAGCGCTGAAAGAAAAATGCAATGTGGAGTTGGGAAATGCCAACATTGCACCACTGGAGACAAATATATTTGTAAAGATGGACCAATATTTAATTTTGATGAAATAGATAAAAACTGGGATTAATATGAATAAATTACCTAAAATAGCAATATACGATTTTACAGACTGCGAAGGATGCGAAGTGCAAATAGTATCACTTCGTGAGAAAATTTTGGATTTGGAAAAAAGAGTAGACATAGTCGACTGGAGACTTGGGCAAGAAAGAAAAGAACCTGGTCCATTTCTAGCAACTATTATAGAAGGTACTCCAATAACCCAAGCTGAAATAGATACATTAAAATATTTACGCGAAAATTCTACTTATATTATTGCTCTTGGGGCATGTGCTTCCATTGCTGGCATTCCTGGAATTGTAAACAAAAAAGATAGAAAAAGATTTTACAAAAAGATTTATGGAGAAAAGTATAAGCCAAAAGGAATCGACTCCCTGCCTTTAGCATCTTACCAAAAAGTAGATTTTTCTATTCATGGGTGCCCAATAGACCAAAACGAGCTTGTAAGAATTTTAGAAGAGCTTTTATCTGGAAAAACGCCAAGCTACAGACCATATTCCGTTTGCTTTGAGTGTAAGCAAGCTGGAAATGAATGTAGGATTATAAATAAACAACCATGCCTTGGGCCAATTACACAAGGAGGATGTGGTGCTGTGTGTATTTCTGGAGGCTCGCCATGCTATGGGTGTTTTGGTTTGCGTGAAGATGCTAACAAAGAAGGTTTAATAAAAATTTTAGAAAAAATTTCAGATAAAAAAACTGTCCAGAGATATTTTTCAATGTTTTTAAACAAAATAAAATAAAAAAACCGCCACACAAAAGCGACGGTTCGAAGTTGTCAATACTGGCAACTTTCAGCAACCACTTTGCACCGAAGACAAAAAATCAGACACCCTTAGTACAAGAACAAGAAAGACAACAATAGACACAAAAAGAAAAGAGAGAGAAATATTATAAACACCAACTCCAAATACAACCAGACCCGGATTCATCCCTCCTGCAACTACACAAGAGACAGTCAACAACAAACCGAATAAAAACAATCCAAAAAGAAAGGTATCGACTTTCATATTATTATCCCCCCGTTTTTTGAGTTGTTAAAAAACATTTGATTAATCAAGTTGTACCACAAACGCTTAAAAAACGGAAGAGCTCTAGAATTTTTTATAAAAAAGCTGATAAAATATAAACAAAACATGATAACCGACAAATATATTACAAAAATTGAGGGGCATGGAAGCCTAGAAGTTGACTGGACCCCGCCGAGCGGGGCAAGAAAGGTAAAACTCCACATTCACGAAGGAGAAAGACTCTTTGAAGGCATGCTTGTAGGCAGAACCATAGAAGAATCTCATTGGATTACTCCTAGAATTTGTGGGGTCTGCCCTATTGCCCACAATCTTGCCTCGCTAAATGCGTGCGAAGACGGACTTGGCATAAAAATAGACAAAACTTCTCGCCTTCTTCGAGAACTTATGGTCTGCGCACAAATGATGCAGAGCCACATGCTGCACCTTTTCTTTTTATCCTTGCCTGATTACTTGGGTATAGACAGAGGCACAGAGCTTTTCAAAAAAGACCCAAAAAGTTTTAAAGCAGCTCTCGATATAAAAAAAGTTTCCGACGAAATCGCTACAGTTGTAGCAGGAAGAAATGTACACCCAACTACAACTACTATTGGAGGTTTTCATAAAATACCAAAAAAAGAAGACCTGGAAAAACTTCTAGAAAATGTTAAAAAAACGAGAAACTCTGCACAAAAAGCGTTAAATCTCACCAAAAACATAATCTTTCCAGAATTAGAAGTAGATTTAGAGCTGGTGGCACAAATAGACGAAGAAATAGTTTCAAGCAGTAATGGAAAAACTAGCGTAAAAAATTACAAAAAAGTAATTACTGAAGAAGTCAGAAGATACTCAACAGCTAAGTTTGGTAAATATTCACCCGCCACAGGCAAAAAGCGTGAAATGCTTGTTGGCGCCTTAGCCCGACTCTATTTTAAAGTATTTAAAGAGAGGGAGCTTTTAGATTTTAAAAACCCATTTCATAATAACCTTGCTCAAGCTATAGAGCTTTTGCATTACCACCAAGAAGCTGAAAATATTTTGGTTCAACTATTAAAAAAACCGACATACGATGTCGGTGAATCACCGACATCGTATGTCGGTTTTAGTGGCAACAAAAAGGGCATCGGTACCATAGAAGCTCCGCGTGGCGGACTTTACCACGAGATTCATTTTGACAAAAATGGGATTATAAAACACGCAAATATTATTACTCCAACAGTGCAAAACCTTACATCTATAGAAAAAAGTGCTGAAGCACTACTAAAACAACACAAAAAAGTGCCTAAAAAACAAAAAAAGCACCTCCTAGAGATGCTCGTTAGAGCTTATGACCCGTGTATTACCTGCTCTGTACATTAACCAAAAAGTTTTACAGCCACTACATAATGTAGTGGCTGTTTTGTTTTTTGTGTAACCCATGTCGAAAAGATCACATTACGAATTTGGCTCCAGGGCCGACCAGTTGTGCCATTTCCAGTACGCGTTCAAAAAAAGACTGAAAACTAAAAAACTGATTGGCCGGATCAAAGTAAGCCAATATCCATCCCCCCCGAGGATTTTCGCCTGTCACAAATACCACAATCTCGTGGTCGTTACGATAACGATTAAACCCGCCGGCACGATCACCTCCTGCTGTCACCACGAAAGCAGCGATGTTGGGTGTATCCTTGCGTAAAGCTCGAACGACTTCCTGGGCACTCTTCCAGCGATGTTTTCGATCCAACGCCTTTATTGTACCGACAGAAACAGGAATGTAGGTATTAGTACTGAATTTGTTAATCAGGGTCGAATCGTTATCGCCCAACACGGACCAGTTAATGGTGTTAGCCAGAACCACGCCGGGGATCGTTGCCGTATTAGCAACAGCGGAAGTGGTAAAAAAAATCAGCGCCATAACAAAAAGTACGAGGGTTAAAAAAGTTTTCATTTTTGTCTCCTTAAGCTTGTTTTGGGTTGGCTTGGATCAAAAATTATCAAAAATCTAATACCTAATACTAGTGTAGTATTATTTCTCTCTTTTTACAAACCAGCTGTGATGATAGTATATTTTGTTTCTTTTTTTTATTTTTCCAACAAAAGGAGGTAAAAAACTTACTTTAGCTTTCCCGTATTCTTTATTTTCTACCACACAAACACCTTTTTCTTTATCTACTTCAACAACAATCCCATTCTTTACTTTGCAAGTATCTATAACAAATTTGTTGTGAGTCTTAAAAACATATTCCTCTACAACCTCTAGAGACAGTGGCTGTAAACCTTTCCCCTCTCCTATTATAACCAAATTAGGCCAAGCACTTTTAAGCTGACTCTGGGTTTCTTCTGCTAATTGACTATATAAATCCACATATCCTGTCAAAAACAAGTTTACTCTTTCCATAAAATTAGTATCTGCACATACACCGTTTTTCATTCCACCATACGCAAAAAGAAGCAAGAGCTCTAATCCTTTCATATTTTCCCCTTTCAAAATACTATCCATTTAAATTTTCAACCATTTTTATTATACGAAGTGCCTCAGATTTTTCAACCTTATTTAAAACCATATCACCATGCACCAAAACATAGTCTCCAACTTTTACGTCTTTAACTAAAGACAAATTTGCTTTGTGATTATGGTTTTCGTCGCCAACAATTACCTTGTCTCCCCTTTTTTCTAAAATTTTTAGTGGTATAGCTAGGCACATATTAAACATATTATATCATAAAAGCGCCCTCTAATAGCAAGGCGCTTTTTCTTTAATCTATGAGATTTTTCATTCTTAATTTTTTCCGCAAACGCAGAATGGCTTTTGAATGAATTTGCGATACCCTTGATTCAGTAACTTCCATCGCTTTACCAACCTCTTTCATAGTAAGCCCATCTTGATAGTAAAGAGATATGACCAGCTTTTCATTTTCTGGCAACTGATCAATAGCAGTTGAAAGTGCAGAAAAAATTTCTTTTTGTATTATTCCAAAACTTATATTGGTGCCCTCATTTTCTATAAAATCTATCAAACTCAAAACGTCCCTAGACCCACATTTAATCCGGCTCTTACCAAAAGCCCCAGAAAAACTTGTTTTAAATAAGGTAGGTAACTTAGATATTTGCGAGAATAATTCTATTTTATCAAACTTAACAAAGTAGATGTGGGCCATAGCCCTGATTTTATAGAATTTTTCAAGACTGATGCCCATTTCATTGGCAACATCCTCATCTGTTGCTATATCCCCCCAAATACCGTTAAGTTTATTGTATATTTTTTCTATTCTTTTCCCCTGTTCTCTGACCCTTCTAGATAAAAAATCCCTAGAACGCAACTCGGTGAGTACAGCTCCCTTGATACGATAACTAGCATAAGTCATAAACTTATTACCTCTGTCAGGATCGAAACGATCTATAGCCTCAATCAAGCCAACAGCGCCTGCTTGCATCAAATCATCCTTATCAACATTCGGGGGCAGATAAATAACGATACGCTCAACAATCCTCTTCACACGAGGAAGGTGTTTTATAAAAGCCTTTTCTCTTTCTCTGTCCGCTTTTTCCGTAATCATAGTCTTGCTCCTTTCTCTGTATATCTCATATTTTTTAAGGTCTCATTACAAAGTACATTGACATTAGTAATATGTCAATTAAAATACTAATTATGCTAATAAAAACTAATTTTCATTTGCACACTTCTGACGATCCAAGAGATAAAATTTCTTATTCTATTTTTGATGCAATAGACAAAGCAAAAGAAAAAAATTATGGTTGTCTAGCTTTAACCTGCCACAGAAAATTTGTATACAAAAAAGAATACGAAGATTACGCAAAAAAGAAAGATATTTTACTAATCCCTGGCATAGAGGCATCTATAGAAAAAAAAGATATATTGATTTTAAACCCGCCTTACAGTCGGGCAGGTTGCAAAGAAGTAGAACAAATAAAAAACTTTGAAGACCTGGCAAAATACAAAAAAGAAAATCCAGAAATTTTTATAATCGCCCCTCACCCATTTGTACCTTATGTACCAAGAGTAAGTTTAAGCAAAAAATTAATAAAAAATATTGAATCATTCGATGCAATAGAAAAAACTATTTTTTCAAACAAAATCTTTAATTTTAACAAAAAAGCAGGGGTGATTGCTGAAAAATATAATAAACCATTTATAGCAACTTCAGATGTTCATCAACTAAAAGATGTCGATCGAGGATATGTGTTAATTGAAGCAAAAGAAAAAACACCCCAAGCAATTTTTGAGGCAATAAGAAAAGGAGATTTTAAAAACAAACTAAATTCTATGGGAATTTTTAGAATGGCGGAAATACAAATAAAAAGTATTTTGAGATTATTGTAAGAAATCCAAACTATTGGATTTCTGTTTGTCCGTTTTCCATTCTTTTGTTCTAGGACAACAATAACATCAAGGAGTTCCGGTTTCCTGCCCACCTATCGCCTGTTTCGCTTCGCTCAACAACGGCGATTCCTGCCTCCGAGCAGGATCGGGAAGAAATCCAAACTATTGGATTTCTTCCCATTTTATAAACTTAAATTCATCGTCTGAATAAGGTGTTAGGGGTGGCGGATCTGTCATTAATTTTCTATCGTAAGTATTTTCTCTATTTTCATATCCAGAAACAAAAGTCCCTCCAGAAGTCCATTTTGTACCAACACGCCCGCTACTTACAACAGATCCATTCATTTCTAGCTTTTCTCTCTTTGCCCAAGAGCCATACCACCAAGAAGAATAGTAGTTTCTGCCAAAGTGCCCTTTTTGTGCTATAAAAATTCCTCTAAGCTCCATTTCATCCGGAGAATATAGCGGTATCAACATATCATTTTCGGCTACAACCAAAAGTCCATCAGATCCATCCTGTGTTGAATAGGTAATATTTCCTTCTAAAATTACATCTGGGTCTGCATTTGGATTTATAAGATCTGCTGCCACAACTGTTATTTTCCCATTGATTTCTCCTTCTACCCAAAGATCGTCTTCTATAAATACTAAGCCACAACTACTAGGCACATTGTAGTTTCCTAAAAAAGATTCACTATTTATAACATGATAATCCCAATGATACCCTTCTTCTTGGCTATAACCATAAACAGCGCCCACAGAATTTACTTGATACAAATCAAAAGAGCTATCGTTGTTAAAAATTATGTGGTATCCTCTACTACTCGGCGCAAAATAAAGCCCATCACTCTCCGCTAAGGTTTTCATTTGAGACAAATCTAGAGATAGCCCTGCAAAATCAACTTGCTCTGACGGATATTTCCACAAACCAGACTCGCCCCCTTCACCGTCTCCAAAAACCCCGGCTTTTTCTTCATACGGGCTACTGCACCCAAAAGATGGGGTGCACTGCCAAGTATCTTTTGCGCTTGTTACCAAAGAATCGTTTTCTCCATCCATTCGTATACCACCATTTGAATGATATTTTCCTTTTATTTCTCTATCCCCTCCTGCCCACACATTGTCGTTTATTATATATGCATACTCTGCTACTGATGGTCTTGCGTATCTAACTTTTATTTCTCTTTTAAAATCTGGTTCTCTATAGGTCCAGCCTGTTGAAATAATATCTATAGCACTATAAACACCACAATGTTCTACGCCACTAATTTCTAAGCTAAATTTTCCTATAGCACCCCCCTCTGGATCAAAGTACTCATGCTCGTAAGGACCCTCTCCACCTGTGCCATCTGTTAAATCATCGGGATAATGAGACAAAAACCACCTATAATAATTCGCCCCCGCTTCTGCAATTTGTACAGCAACTTCTCTTTCTTTTTTTACCCCCTGAAAACCATGTTGTGTAAAAACAAAACCAAAAGTGCCTCCAACTAAAATGGTTAGTACAGATCCAAAAACAAGTACTAGAAGAACCAAGTATCCGCCTTTGGGCGAGACAGGTCTTTTATTTTTATTAAAATTATTCATCGAATAAATTTCTTATTTGGGCGTTTGACCTTAAAGTAAATTCACCAGGGGCTCTGTTTGGATTAACATTAACTATCAAATTAATTTTTACTAATTTTATATCTGCTATTTGGTCTAAATCTGCAACTTCTGTACTAGATGCATTGTAGTAAGTAAAAATAATTTGCTCTCCGTTTCTTACATTATCTGAAACAATAGATATCTTTTCGTTTCCACCAGAATAGCTTGGAGGATCACCTACCGCTTCCATCTCTGATTTTTTTAAATTTATCCCCTCCAAATAGTATTTCACTTTTTCTATATTTAAATCCCTGTCTATGTCGCTATAAAAACTAAAGCTTTGGCTTTGCGCATCTATAATTGGGTATGCGCCTGTATCAGAATAAGTAGCTTCTTTTATTTCTCTTGTTAGTAGTTCTACTCCTTTTCTTGCGCTATTTACTGCATAAGCTTGCTGGATAACATAAGCATTACTTCTGTAAAAATAAATTACAAAACCAGAAACTGCACCAATTAAAATAGTAAAAATTGCTATATAAACAAGCATTTCTACTAGAGTAAAGCCTTTTTGTTTATTGTTTCTTATCATACTATGGCGATAAAATTACTTTTATTGATGTTTGTCCATCGACATCTAAATTAGGCTGACTGAAATTTCCATAACCATCCCTAGATACCTCTAAAGTATAGCCGTTAGAAGCCGAAAGAGGTGAAAAAAACGACTGCCCACAAGTAGTGGATGAACTTATTGTTTCATCGTAACCTGTTTTATAAAGCCTTACAGAAGCATCTGGAATAAATTGCCCCCCTGTGTTTTCTACATATACTAAAAGAGTGTTTGTTTGATGGGGTACTAAAAGAATATCTGTTTGTACATTTGTATCGGGAGAAATGCTTGCAGGCTGAAAAGAACACACTTCAGAAATATTGTATCCGCTACTAGAGCCGTCGACAGTTATTAAATAATTATCCCATTCTAAATTGCTTATCGTTAAGTGCCCACTATTATCTGTTGTTAAACTCTCGTTGTATTTATAAATTGGATTGGCTGGCACACCATAATCATATCCAATTATCTTTTCCCCTCTCATAGAAAATGGAATTTGTGGCAAGGGAATACGATTTGCTTGCCAGGAAACCTCCCAATCGTACAAAACAGGAGTACTTGTTGTACTTGTGGTGGTAAGATTTGCCTTTAAAATAACCTCTGGATAGGTAGCTATGTTTAGGGAAGATAAATCAACCGGAGAAACACCGAAACCTGTAGAATTTCCTGTTAAGTCTGTATCTGGAATAAGCTCTGCCTGCCCAGTACTGCTCGCATAAAGCAAATAATATTTTATTTCTGTATCCACAGGCTCACTGTCATTCCAAGAAAATTCATTCCAGCTCTTCAGATACTCTGGAGTAGTAGTTGAAGAAATAATATATCCAGACAAGTTGTAGCCCTCTGTCGGATCTTCCTCTAGTTTTACTTCTCCACCGTTTACAAAAACACTACTAGTAGCAGAAATATTTTCTTCGTTGTTAAATAAATCTTGAAAACTATGTTCTCCCTCTGGCTCGTAAGTATTCACTGTTTTTGTAGATAAAACATCTATAGCAAAACTGGTCTGAGTAGTTTCTCCCTCCAAAATTGTCATATGCGGGGGTTGAGGATCTGAATTTTCTGCAGAAACACTGTAAGTTTTTGTTGTACTGTATCCACTTTTAGAAACTGTAATTTCGTAACTACCAGAAGAAGGCGCGCCAGGAAAAACCACTTTCCCGTCAGAATTTGAAAAAACATCGATAAAAACAGATGGAACAGTATCTGTGTTTTCTATATGTACATTAGCCGAAACAACAGGAGAAACACTTGCATCGAAAACATTTATTTTTAAAGTACCCCCTCCTTCTATAGTTTCTATGCCCTTAGGAACAATATCCGTTATTAAAACAACAGGAGATGTAAAACTTTCACCAACCCAAGATACTTCAACTTTTACTTTTTTATAATCAGCTGTAATGCCATTTTCATCATTTGCTCCTTCTCCATCTGCTGGATCATCTACATACTGGATAAGGGTTCTTGTCGTGTATTCAATATTATTTATGGTAGATGTAGATTGCTGTAATATATTTCCAGGAGGAATACCACCCTCTGTACCAACACTATCGTAAGGCAAATTTCTTACGATCTCCATTTGTTCATTGGCAAGTGCTACTGCCCCAACCTTTGCACTAGAGGTACCTACTACCTTCAAACTTACATTTAAAAAACTAACCAGAGAAACAAAAAAAATAAGCATAATCGCTATCCCAACAAGCAATTCCACAAGAGACAGTCCTCGGTTTTTTTGAAAATTGAAAATTGAAAATTGAAAATTCATAAAAATTTTTAATTTTTATAGTCCTCCCATCATACTATACATTGGCTTCATCATTGAAACAGCAAAAAAACCAACAAAAACTCCTATAAAAAGCATGAGAAAAGGCTCCACCACAGTCGTCAAATTTTTCGTAGCTTCGTCCACCTCTTCTTCATAAAAGTCTGCTATCTGTAAAAGCATTTCAGAAAGTTTCCCTGTTTCTTCACCCACTGCAACCATTTCTCCAAAAAGTGGTGGATAAATATTTTTTGCTTTTTTAAATGAAGAAGAAATAGAGTCACCTTTTTGAATAAAAGCCTTAGCGTCTTTAAGTACATTTTTGTAATAAATATTTTGAACGACATCAGATGTCATATCTATTGCTTCCAATATTTCTACCCCTGAATCAATAAGCGAAGAAAGTGTTCGCGCGGTTCTTGCTGAATTTATTTTCTGGATGAGCTTCGAAATAATAGGAGTTCTTAATAAAATAAAACTAAATCCCTTTTTTACTATAGGTTTTTTAAAAAGAAAAAAACCTCCAACACCCAGCATCACTACCAGTAATAAAACTATTAAAGCATTTTTCACTAGTGACTCGCTAAGCCAAACTATTATCTGTGTACTAAGTGGTAAATCTACACCAAGCTCCTCAAAAGTAGAAGTTAATGCAGGAACCACATAAACAAGCATTAATATGGAGATGCCTACCATAGCCATAAGAACTATTGAGGGATAAATCATAGCACCTAAAACTTTTTTCTTGAGCTTTGCCTCTTTTTCCATTTGGTCGGCAATTAAATTTAGAGATTCTTTTAGTTTTCCGCCCTTTTCTCCAGATTTAACCATAGAAACAAAGAGTTTCGAAAAAATTTTGCCATGCTCCGCCAAGCTTTCACTAAGACTTTTCCCTTTTGTAATACTTATCGAAACAGCTGTAAGAGTATTTTTAAGTTTTACATTTTTAGTTTGATCTATTAAAATTTTAAGCGCTCTTGCCAAAGGCAAGCCAGCGCCGACCATAACCGCAAGATTGTGAGCAAAAATAACTTTTTCAGAGAGTGGAACTCCACCAAAGGAAAGATTGTTTAAGTCTATCCTTTTCTTTTTCCCCTCCTGTTTAAAATCAACGAGTATATAACCTTCTTTTCTCAGGTCTTTGGCTAAAGTAAATTGATTTTCTGCTTCGCGAGTATTTTCTAATTTTTCTCCACTTACTTTTTTTGCAGTAAATTTATAAGTTGGCATATGTTAATTATACCTTAAATAAAGTTGAGTTTCAGCTTTAAAAATGTTAATCTGTCCACAGAATCTGCCAGAGGCAGACAAGATTGAAAAAACAAAAAGGAGTCTGCCGTGATAAAAACAACACAAATAGATATAGTTCATCGTAAAAATAATAAATGGGTTTTTATGATAAACAACAAAATTGTTTTGTTTTTGTGGATTGATAAAAACAAAAAGAAATATATAATTTCTTGGAAAGTAAAAAATCGGAAAAAACATTTTTATGTTAATAGCTCTTATTTTCCCCAAAAAACTTTTAAAAATCTTTTCTTTAGGACATCTATACCCCCAGTACACAGACTAGATGCTACTTGCATAATAAATGAAGCGGAAAAACTTCTGAAAAATATTTAAAAAGACAAAAATCCAGCCCCCGACATACGTCGGGGGCTTCATGTATAGTATGGTGTGCTAAATTTTATATATAAACCACCTCCTTTTTTGAAATTGTTGTTTTCGGTTCGACTAAATCCCTAAAAGCTAGGTACGCAGAAGGACAAAGCCTTTCTAAAATATCTTCCACTTTAATCCATTTATCCGCAACTTTCTTGATCTCCGCTGCGGTACCCATTCGTTCATGATTCCAACTTAAAAGTATCGCCTGCATTAAAATACCTTGTTCAAGCAAAAAACTTTTAAGTTTTTTGATGCCTGTGCTATATCCACCATCTCCAGAGACTAAAACAACTGTAACAATATTGTCTTTTTTAATTTTTCCTTCAGAAAAACCTTTCATAATCTCAAAAGACATATCAGAGGCCAGGGGAGCATCGATGTCTCTTTTGTTTTTCCGAAAGTAGATATTGTCAAAGCCAGCCTTTTTAATCTCTCTGTATAGAGGTATCTGCTCCACAGAGCCAAACCTTTTCAGCTTGTCTCCAGTGCAAAGATGGTAAACGCCCATCCAGAGAAAATTTCTAAGAAATTCATGGTTGCCAAAATGACATCTTTCCCTAATAAAATCAAAAAACCACTCCCATTCAATTAGATTCAAGTCAACAATCGGACGACCCTCTGAGTTTCTAATGTGTGATGCCCACAAATTTGGCAAATCTACAAAAGTAAAAATGTGCTCCTTAGGCATCTTTTCTGTTGCAAAAACTCGAGTTTTAGCTGCTTCCAACCGGGCCTTTTTTTCTACCTCCTTTTTTGGTGCAAAATCAACGATCCTTTTTCCTTTGACAATCTTTTCTTTGGCAACTTTTGGTTTTGGCTTGTATTTTTTAGCTTTCATCCCTTCAGAAAAAGGGATTTCTTTTTTGAGAAGCCGAATTTCAGAAACCGGATTGCCTCGATCATTGATTTTAACAATTTCAATAATACCTGAAGCCTCCATTACTTTAGCGCATCGCACAAACGGCGAATTACCATACCAATGCTTATCAAAAATACTTCTCTCTAAAACGGTATTCTCTTTTCCTAAAATACCTGCAGCTTCCCATAAAGAAGCTAACAGGGCCATACAATTTTTCTCTGAAGCTCCTGGCCCCCTCGCACTAATCTCAGCTTTGTTAATAACAATAGTCGCCTTTAGCCTGTTTTTCGTCTTTTCTAGTCCGCCATTCATTTTTCCTCCTTCCTGTTTGCCTATATATTAAAATTTTCAAACTAAAAACAAGATACCATTGTTTTGCCACCTTGTCAAACAAATCTAACGGCTCACTCAAATGAGCCGTTAAAAAAACCACCATAGAATTGAGGCGATAGCTATAACTCTATGGTAGTTTTACTCCCTCTTTACTCTAAAGTTCTCCTTAGCGCTCAATTAATTTATAACCTTCCAAAATTGCATCGCAAACAAAATCCTCCAAAAGACTAACATCTCCAGTTCGCTGAGATTTTCCCAAAAAAGATATGTAGGCCTGTCTTTTTTCTTGTTTTATAATCGCTGGCGCAATATTATTTTCTAAAAGCATAGCCACAATCAAAAGCCTTCCTATCCTACCATTACCATCTGAAAATGGGTGGATCTGCTCAAACTTACTGTGAATTTCAGCAATATTCTTTATGGTATCTTTTGAAAAACTTATTTTTTTTACTAAATTTTTAATTAAATCTGGAACTTTTAAAAAATTAGCTGTAGCAATATTTGCACCAACAATACGCACAGCATGACTACGGTACCCGCCAGCATCGCTTCTTATGCTATTCATTAAAATACCATGTAATTTTAAAATTAAATCTTCATTAATTTTTTTCTTGTCGGCAAGGTGTTGAAATAAATACTCTAAGGCTGTTTGATGATTTTTGGTTTCCAAGTGCTCTATTAAACTTTTGTTTGGCAAAGAAGTATCTTGAAACAACACTGCGGCCGTCTCGTTTTTAGTTAGAGTACTGCCCTCAATACTGTTGCTATTATATGTTAGGGAAAGACTGAATTGATCGTATATATCAGGATTAGATAGAATTTTTTTCAAAACATTCTTATATTTTTTTTGCTTATTTTTAATAATTTCTTTCTTCGCTTCTAATTTATCCTTAGATATAATTTTTAATCCGGTATGTTCTTTGTATAATTGGTCAATTTTTTCATTTTTATTTTTGCGAGGAATCGATTTTTCATTTATCCAGCTATTTAGGGTATTAAAAGAAACCTCTAGTTTTCGCGCTAGTTTTTCTTGAGACAACCCAGATATTTTTTGTATTAATCGAAGTTTTTCTGATATATTCATATCTCAAGTTTACAAAACTTTATAAAGTTTGTCAATTATTTATAACTTTATAAAGTTTACTCCCTGGTTACTCTAAAGATTTCTTCGAGGCTTGTAAGCCCTTGAATGCATTTTAATATGCCATCTTCAAACATTGTAAGCATCCCTTCTTTTTTAGCCTGCTCTTCTACAACATCAGCAGTAGCATTTTTTACAATTAATTCTTTTATAGTTTCTGAAATAGTTAGCACCTCATGAATACCTACCCTACTCTTATATCCATCTGGATTTTCATTACTTGGTACTGGCTTGTAAAAATTTATGTTTTCCCATGTAGCATCAGTCTTCACTGCTTTTAGTTTTTTCAAAATATCTAAAAGTCTCTCTAGGTCTATTTCTTCGGCAAGTTTTGCCAAATCTTCTTTGCTAAGCTTGTAAGCTTCTTTGTTTGTATAAAGCTGCCTAACCAATCTCTGCGCAATAACAGTGTTTAGTGTAGAAGCCAAAAGAAAAGGCTCAACACCCATATCCAAAAGCCTTGGAAGCGCCCCTGCCGCAGAATTAGTATGAAGAGTAGAAAGTACTAAATGCCCTGTAAGCGCTGCGTTTACCGCCAAGCTCGCAGTCTCACTGTCTCGTATCTCCCCTACCATTATTATATCCGGATCTTGCCTCACCAACGATCGAAGTCCGCTGGCAAAAGTAAACCCGATGTCTGGCTTTACTTGTGTTTGATTTATTCTCGGAATTTGATACTCCACAGGGTCTTCGATAGTAGAAATATTTACCCCTGGTGTATTTAAAATATCTAAAACAGTGTAAAGAGTCGTTGTTTTACCACAACCAGTTGGCCCTGTGGCCAATATCATGCCATGTGGTCGCTTTATAGCTTTGTGCACTGCTTCGAGCTGTTCCCCATGAAAACCAAGCGTCTCCAAAGAAAACCCCTTGGAATTTTCTCGAAGAAGCCTCATTACAATTTTTTCTCCACCATAAACTGGCAAAACAGAAACACGAAAAGAAACTTTTTCACCATCTGTTTCTGTTTTAAATCTACCATCTTGTGGTAATCTTTTTTCGTCTAATTTTAATTTTGAAAGAATTTTTACCCTAGCTACCACCGCATCTGCAATATCTATAGGCAAATTCATAGCATCGTGCAAAATTCCATCTATTCTATAACGAACTATCAATTGCTTCTCAACAGGTTCTATGTGTATATCACTTGCTCTTTGAATAATGGCATGCCTGAGCAAAGTGTCTACAATCCTCACAACCGGCAATTCTTCGGCTATTTTTTTAAGATTGCCAGGCTTGCCCTTTTCATCTTTTTCACTTAAAACTTTTATTTCGGCTGATTCTTTTTTTATAATGTCACCAAACTCCACTTCAAGGCTTTTGTGGTATTGTTTTAAAACTGCCGTTATAGACTCTTTGTTTGTAAGCCTAGGTAAAATTTTTAAATTAGACTTCTTTTTTACAAAATCTATAGCCTCCAGGTTTTGTGGATCCAACATTGCTACTTCAAGCTGATCGCCAGACTTACCAAAAGCGACAACATTATAAGATCTTGCTATAGGTTCTGGAATATAAGATAAAACCTTAAAATCTATTTTTTCTTTTTCTAAATTTACAAAAGGAATACCTAAAACATAGGCCTGTAAACGCCCTAAATCATCTTCGGAAAGTTTTCCTTCCTTTACAAGCAAGTCGCTAAGCTCTACCTTTTCTTCTACTGCTCTTTTTTCAAACTTTTCAATAATATCTTCAGAGACCAAGCCAGAATCCAATAAAAATTCTTTCAGTTGTTCAGGCCGTACCTTCATTTAAAATTTCTTTTATTTTTTTGATAATTTCGCCAAGACTATAATTAGCTTTTACAAGATATGAGTGCACTCCAAACGACAAAGCTTTATCTATATCAAATTTTTCTTCCAAATTAGATAAAACTACTACCGGAATATTTTCCAGCTCCTTTTTAGATTTCATATACTCTAAAACCTGAAATCCATCTTTTTGAGGGAGTATTAAGTCCAAAAGAACAAGATCTATTTTTTTTTTGTCAAGAATTTTTATTCCCATCTCTCCATCGTCGGCACCAACAGCGTCAAAACCTTCTTCGTTTAAAGCCGAAACCATCGACTCTTGGAGTCTTTTTTCGTCTTCAATAAATAAAATGTGTTTTTTTTCACTCATCATTTTTTACTAATAGGAATTGTGAACCAAAAAGTTGTCCCTTTTCCTTCTATACTAGAAAAACTTATTTCCCCACCAAAAGAATCTATTATCGATTTTGCAATATAAAGACCTATCCCCAAACCATCGCTTTTGTATTTTCGAGAAATACTTCCTCTAAAAAATTTTTTAAAAATATTATTAAAATCTTCTTTTGGTATACCTACGCCCTCGTCGCTTATAGAAAATCTTGCTTTGTTACCAATAGCTTCAAGAAATATGTTTATTCTTCCCCCATCTCCATACTTTATAGAATTATCTAATAAGTGCGAGACCACCGTTTCAAGTCTGTTTTTGTCTGCCCTTACTTTTATATCTTTTTCAGACTCTGAAAAAACTATTTTAGAACCCAAAAGAGAAGCCTGTTTTTTGTTTTTATCTACAGCCTCTTTTACTAAACTGTTTAAAGAAACTGTTTCTTTTTCAAATACACACTCGTTGTTTTCTAGTCTATTTACTTCCAGCATATCGTTTGCGAGCTTTATCATTCTGTTGTTTTGTTCTTCAGCGGCAAGGATAGCCTCCCTTGCTTTTTCGCTTGTTAAACTCGCTGAACTTCTTAAAAGCAAATCCAATTGCCATTTTATTGCAGAAAGAGGTGTTCTAAGCTGATGAGACATAATACTTATAAACTCTGATTTTTCTCTAGAAACAAAAGCCATTCTTTCAAAAGACCGGACAATTATATAACTAAGAATAAAAAGAATAACAGTAGCTATAAAAATAATAAGAACTACAAACAGTGGCTCTACATATATTCTTCCAACAAAATAAGCAGCCAAAATAAACAAAACAATAACAATACCCATCATTAAAAAAATGAATGGCGGACATTCCCACAATTTTATCTTATTGTCTTTGCAATATTTTTTGAAATTAAAAGATTCAAAAAAGTTTGAAACATTGCTCATTGCTTTTATTATATCAAAATAAAAAACAATACAAAAGGAAAAACGACGCTATGCGTCGTTTTTGCATCTTACTTTCTCTTCTACAAACAGGTGATTTCATAAAATTTATTTGGAGTAATTTTTTTCAAATCAATACCTAACCCTCTCCAAAAAATAAAATCAGAAATAAGTGAAGCCATCCCAGAAATCGTTGTGTTGCCGACAACTGTTTCTTCTTTTGGCAAAAGATCTAATAAAGGTTTCTCCAAAAGCGCTTTGATGTCTGAATGATGAAATCTTCTTACTTCTTCGATGAGACCTTTTATCTTCGCTACCCTCTTTGTTTTTTCTTTATCTCCCATTACTAATATTAATTTTGTTTTCCAAATTTTACTACAATCTAGGCAACGCAAAACCAAACACCCCTCTTTTTTAGAAACTTCTTCAAGCTCGACACCAGAAGATTTACAACTCGGACAATCAACATTAAAACCTACAATAAAGCCTTTTTCTTTTTCCATGTAAAACTCCTTTCTTTTCTTTGTTTTCTAATCACAAGCTACAACAAAACACACTATTTGACAAGTTTTTAAAAAACATCGACATCGGGTGTCGACGCAAATGAATAAGAATAAAAATTTGACAAGTTTTTTAGATAGTTTATACTAAAAGTAGAAATTTCGGTCCGCTCCCAAGCGGACTTTATTATTAAATTGAAGTTAATTAAAATTAATATTGAAGTCTTTTTCGTGTTTTTTGTTACATGTTTAAGGTTTCATGTTATATGAGAATTATGATGGATTTAAAAGTATTAGAATCTACATTAGAACAACTAGAAGCAGAGCGAGGTATTTCTAAAGAAAGAATTATAGAAACAATTGAAGACGCCATAGCTGCTGCCTACAAAAAAGATTATGGGAAAAGAGGCCAAATAATAAAGGCTAATTTCGACATGAAAACAGGAAAAGTAAAATTTTCTCAAGTAAAAATAGTGGTAGATGAAACAATGATAAAGCCTGAAATTAACGAAGACGAGATATCAGACAAAGAAGAAATGTCCGATACTGAAATATTAGAGGAAGACAAAAAAATAAGATTTAATCCAGAAAGACACATAATACTAGATGAGGCAAAAAAGATCAAAAAAGACGTAAAACCAGAAGAAGAGTTGGTTTTTCCTCTTGAATCCAAAGGAGATTACGGCCGAATTGCTGCACAAACAGGAAAACAAGTAATAATCCAAAGAATTAGAGAAGCAGAAAGAGAGTCAATTTATGGTGAATTTAAAGACAAAGAAGGTGAAGTAGTGAGTGGGCTCATTCAAAGGATGGAAAGAGGTAATATTTTCTTGGATTTGGGGCGCGCAACAGCTGTTTTACCAAGAGAAGAACAAGTCTGGGGTGAAAGATATCGCATGGGAGATAGGATTAAAGCAATTATTTTCTTAATTGAGCAAAATCCAAGAGGAATAAACATATATTTATCAAGATCCCACCCTAGATTTCTCACAAAACTCTTCGAGATAGAGGTGCCAGAAATAAGTACCGGTGTTGTAGAGATAAAAAATGTAGCCAGAGAAGCTGGTTCTAGATCTAAAATAGCCGTATTTTCAACAAAAGACGAGATAGACCCTGTTGGATCTTGTGTTGGTCAGAAAGGAGTGCGTGTTAGTACAATTATCTCTGAATTAGGAGGTGAAAAAATAGATATCGTTGAATGGTCTGAAGATCCAGAGGTATTTATAACCAACGCTCTATCCCCTGCCAAAGTAATAGAAGTGGAAATAAAAGAGAAGGGCAAAGAAGCTCTTGTAACTGTTGATGAAGATCAGGTTTCGCTAGCTATTGGAAAAAGAGGGCAAAATGTTCGTCTTGCAGCTAAACTAACTGGCTGGAAGCTAGATATTCGATCTAGGTCTGGTGAATCTGTTGCAAAAGCTACTGAGGAAGGCAAAGTAACAGGAACTGGCATAGAATCGAAAGAATAGACCTAAATATATGGCTAGACACAACGAAATTGGAAAAATTGGTGAAGATATTGCTGTGAAACATCTTGTGAAACAAAAGTTTCGTATTTTAGAGAAAAACTACAGAGAAAAATGGGGAGAAATTGATATAATTGCAGAAAAAGATGGGATTTTACACTTTGTTGAAGTAAAATCTGTTTCATATGAAACTCATTTTGATGATTATTTACCTGAAGAGAACGTAACTTTTTCAAAAAGAAAAAAATTAGCGCGAATAATAGAGACTTATCTTGTTTCATATGAAACTGTTCCAGACTTTCAGGTTGATGTAATTGCCGTTTTCTTTGACCCTTTTACAAAAAAGAGTAAAATGAGAGTACTAGAAGATGTAATTTTATGACACGGGATGTGGCCCAATTGGCTAGGGCACTCGGTTTGGGACCGAGCGGTTGCCGGTTCGAGTCCGGCCATCCCGACACGTGTGAATAACTTTTTATAGGACAAAAGTATCAGACAACGTTGAAAAATAAAGGTATTTGGGTAAGTTAGGGTAGAGAGGTATATTTTTATACACATTCTATCCACATTTATCCACACGCGGGTATAGTTTAGTGGTAAAATCTCTGCCTTCCAAGCAGATGACGGGAGTTCG
>CAZRMW010000006.1:0-46499 GCA_964601305.1 uncultured Candidatus Saccharibacteria bacterium | reverse complement strand
AGAGTAGGTTTTATATTTGACTACAAATAATAATTAAACTAGTCTTTAGGTAGATTTTGAAAGTTTCAAAAAAGAGAAAAGGAGAAACAAAAGCCATGAAAATATCTTCCGGGATTACAATTAGAGAGATGCAAGAAAAAGATATATCTAATGTTTTAGAGTTACTAAAGACTTGTAATATTTACTACCCGAATGTTGACACGAAAGAAAATTTTTCAAAAAAATTAATTAAAGACAAGAAATTGATGCTCGTGGCTATGCAAAATGAAAAAATTGTGGGATTTGTAATGGCTTTGTATGATGGTTGGATAGCTTTTGTATTTCATCTGGGAGTTCTCCCAGATTTAAGGAAGAAAGGAATAGGCGGTCTTTTGTTTAAAGAAATAGAAGAGAGATTAAAAGATGAAGGGGCAGAAAGAGTCAATGTCTTGGTTTCTAATGATAATATTCTGAGTAAAAATTTTTTTCTTAATTCTGGTTTCGAAATAACTGGTCAAGATTATATTCTTGGTAAAAATTTTTAAAGAATAAAAACTAACCAAAAACCCCCTGGCGAGAAATTCGCTGGGGTTTTTTAATGTTCATTTTTGCGATACTTTTTATTTATTTAATTTGTTTAATATAGAAATGAATAAATTAAGAAGAATAAAAATTTTAAACGATGAGTTGGTTTATAATGGTAAGTTTATTCAAGTTGTTGCTAGAAATTTTATAGATTGCGAAGGAAATAAAGGTGTTTGGGAAGTTATAAAACGTAAAACTTATGGAAATATTGTGGGTATAGTAGCTATTACCAAAGACAATGAAATAATTTTAGAAAAAATTTTTAGAGTTCCTCTAAACGATTATGTTTTAGAATTGCCAGCTGGGCTTATGGATATAAAAGGTGAATCGGAAGAAGAAATGATACAACGAGAGTTATTAGAGGAAACCGGTTATAAAGTAAAAGATGTTAAGAAATTATTAAAGGGGCCATTTACTGCGGGATTAAGAGATGATGAAATATCTATATATCTTGGTACAGGCGCATATTTATCCCAAAAACCAAAATTAGAAGGGGCTGAAGATATTGAAGTGATTAAAGTTCCTTTAGACCAATTGTTTGGTTATTTATCGAAACGGGATAAAACAAAAGTAGACTTAAAAATATTTTCAGTTCTTCCATATTTAGAGAAACTAAAATTATTATAATATATTCAAAACCTACTCTAACTAGTGCTATCACCCCAGTTAGAGTAGGTTTTATATTTGACTACAAATAATAATTAAATTAGTCTTTAGGTAGACTTCGAAAATTTAATGAGAAAGGAAAAAATACTATGTTACATAACATTCATAGGAGTTATTTTGAGTCTCAATATTTAGAAAAGATACTAAAAAAGCTAAGAAGAGAGCCGGAAATATTTTGTAAAGTATACGGACATAAAACAAAAGTAGAAAAAATAATTAAAATAACAGAGAAAAGTATAATAAATATAAAAATAATTGAGTTAAAAAGAGAAATAAAAAGGATAAAAGATGTTGGATAATGATAAAAAAGGAAATAAAAGGTGGATGATGAGAAAAATGGAGGAGCGGTGCAGGAATTCACCACAAAAACTAAGTAAAGAATTTATAGCTTGGTTAGAGGAGAGGTATTATAAAGCTATTAAGAAAAGAGGTACGTGGTCACATACTGACGAGGAGGGATATATTAAAGAGGCGGTTGAACGCGAGAAGAAAAGAATCTGTAAATAATCTATTAGTATATAAAAAATAATCAAAACCCCCTGGCGTAAATGCGCCAAGGGGGTTTATAATACTATATTGTTTTTTCTTTACCAGCATCATCATCAGGTTCTGAAATGGATGGAAATGGTTTTGGTGGACTACCCAATGGTCCTTTTTCTGTTGTTAGTTTTGCCATAATATTTAAATTAATTATTAATAATATTAAAGTAGAACCTCTGGTCCTTTACAGCTTGGTTTAAAATTACCACCTCCTTTCGGTCCCCTACAAACTGGTTTTTTGAAACCGCCAATTGGTTTACTCATGATATTATTTATAATTAATATTAATTTTATTTTTTGAATTTAAATTCCTGATTTTATTTTACCTCCAATTGGTTCACTCATAATAATTTTTCGATTAATTTCTAATACCTTTATTATATATAATCTATTTTTGTGGGGCAAGACAAACAGAGAGCTATAGCATCGTATGTATCGTCGTATTTTGGTTTTTTATCTAGTTTTAATACCATATCTACCATTTTTTGAATTTGTTTTTTGTCTGCTCTACCATCTCCACACAGATGAGACTTTACCTGAAGAGGTGTAAGCTCTAATATTTTTAAGCCATTTTTTATAGCAAGATATAAAATAATACCTTTTACTTCAGATACTTGGAGGGCTGTTTTTTGATTGCTTGTAAAAAATAGTTTTTCTATCACTAAAACATTTGGCTTATATTTTTCTATAAGACTTTCTATTTTTGTAGCAATTTTTTTAATTCTATTTGTATATTTTTCTTTAGAATTTGTTTCTACACATCCGCAATCTAGAAGATTGTCTTTCTTCTTTTCTAAAATTGCATATCCAAGCCTACCATAGCCTGGGTCTATTCCTAAAACCACCATAATTTTAAATTTTAAATTTTAAATTTTTAAACAACATTTATGAATGTTTTTTGAACATCTTCATGTTCGTTTATTTTTTCGACAAGATCTCTGAGTTTTTCTGAATCTTCTTCAGAAATTTCTAATGGTGTTTGTGGTTCATATTCTCCACTTTCTTTTTTGTTAAAAGCCCATATTGCGGAACCTGGCCCGCCAAGTTTTGCATCGTTTTCCTTAAGTAAGTGTTTTAATTCATTTGAGGTTCTGTTGGTATTATCTGTAATTCCTGTAATTATTATAGCGCTACCTCCAGGACCAAAGGCTTCAAAAAGTATTTCTTCTAAATTTTCTCCCTTTAGCTCTCCAATACCCTTTTTAACAGCTCGGTCTATTTTGTCTGCGGGCATATTGGCAGACTTTGCTTGATCTATTGCATATTTGAGCTCGAAATTCATACTAGGGTCTCTCCCTTTTTTGGCAGCTATAGTAATAAGTTTAGATAATTTAGAAAATACTTGACCTCTTTTAGCGTCTGTAGCTGCTTTTTTGTGTTTAATTGTTGACCATTTTGAATGCCCACTCATATTAGTTTGTTTTGCTCCGGACAATCTATTTCTAAATGATTGTATGCGTTTATAGTGGCTACTCTACCACTTTTTGTTCTTTTTATAAAACCTAATTGTATTAAATATGGTTCGTATACATCTTCTATTGTAGAGGAGTCTTCTGATGTGGCAGCAGAAAGTGTTTTAAGACCCACAGGCCCACCTTGAAATTTATTTATAATGGTTAGTAAAATTTCTTTATCATTGTTATCCAGGCCTTTATTGTCTATGTTCATCATTTCAAAAGCTTTTTTTACAGTACTTTCTGTTAAAACTTTCTCTTCGTTTATTTGAGATAAATCCCTGCACCTTTTTAGAAGTCTGTTTGAAGTTCTTGGTGTAAAGCGGCTTCTTTTTGCTATTTTTTTCGTTGCCGGGTTTTCTATATCTACATTCAATATTTTAGCAGACCTCTTTATTATTTCTTCTATTTCTTCTTGACTATAATTTTCTAGTTTAAAAATTCCGCCAGAAAACCTAGAACGTAATGGTGTAGACAGAGATGCTATTTTGGTTGTAGCAGCCACCAAAGTAAAAGGTGGTAGTTCAAGCTGTATGGTTCGCGCTGAAGGCCCCTTCCCTATTATTATATTTAGAGACCTAGACTCCATTGCTGGATAAAGAATTTCTTCTATGGTTTTGTTTAATCTATGAATTTCATCGATAAATAAAATATCGTTTTTTTCTAAGTTTGTAAGAACAGAAGCTAAATCTCCCACTTTTTCTATAGATGGTCCAGAAGTAATTTTTATTTGACTACTTGTTTCTCTTGAGATTATGTGAGCTAAGGTTGTTTTTCCTAATCCAGCAGATCCGTAAAAAAGTACATGTTCAATAGGCTCCTCCCTTTGTTTGGCAGCTTTTATTAATATATTGAGGTTTCTTTTTACATTATTTTGCCCTATATAATCGTCCCATTTTTTAGGCCTTAAGGTAATGTCTAAAGAACTGTCTTCTACAAATTGTTTTTTTGTTTCCTTTTCCATACTTGACAAGTATTGTATTTATTGTTAGAATGATTGAAACTTAAAATATAGTTTATATAAGACCCCTAAAGTCTCCAAGCAAATAATTTTATTATTTTTTGGGATTTTTGGACCAATTTTAATTGGACCACCTAAGGACATTTTGGTTTGTTAGTTTTACTAACAAGCGAAAGTTATCCTTTAAAAAATCTTAAGCTTTTGGTGCCCACACTAAAAGCAATTGCTTGGAGACTTTAGGGGTCTTCTTGTGACTCTTCGGCTTTTTATATTTCAATAACTCTTTTTACTTCGTCGATAGAAGTAATTCCTTCAATTATTTTTAAAATTGCATCTTGCTGTATATCTATAATACCTTGGGATTTTGCAGTTTCTTTTATTTCAACAGTTGATGGGTTATTTAGGATAAGTTTTTCCATTTCTTCGTCTACTATAATAGCCTCAAATATACCTATTCTTCCGTTATACCCTGTGTTTCTACATTTTTCGCACTGGTTTGCTTTATATAATTTAATGTTTTTTAAATTTGGTTTTTCTATACTTTCAGGAAGAGTGTTTATAAATTTTTCCAAAATTTCTTTTTCCTCTGGTGTTGGTGAATAAGCTACTTTACAATTACTACAAAGCTTTCTTATAAGTCTTTGTGCTAAGGTAATATTTATAGAAGGAGCAATAACGGCTGTTTTAGCACCTAATTCTATTAAGCGTGGGATTGTGCCGGCAGCATCATTTGTATGAAGAGTAGACAACACAAGGTGTCCAGTAAGAGCAGCGTTTAAGGATGTGTCAGCAGTTTCTTTGTCTCTTATTTCACCTATCATTATTACATCTGGGTCTTGTCTTACAATTGCTCGAAGACCAGTAGAAAAAGTATAATTCTTTTCTGGTTTGGTTTGTGTTTGGGTAATTCCTTCAAGATGATATTCTATAGGTTCTTCAATTGTTATTATTTTTATTTCTGGGTTATTTATTTTTTTTAGAAAAGTATATAGTGTGGTTGTTTTTCCAGATCCAGTAGGCCCTGTTGTTAAAATCATACCGTTTGGTTTTTTAATTTCTTTTTCAAGTATTTCTTCTAGATTTTTTTGCAGTCCAAGATTTTCAAATTTTACATCTATTGTTTCTGGATTTAGAATTCTTAAAACCACTGATTCTCCATATGGCCCAGGTAAAATAGAAGACCTCACCTCTATTTCAGTGTCGTTTATTTTTATAGAAAATCTTCCATCTTGAGCTTTTTGTTTTATATTCAATTTCATTTCTGAAACTAATTTGATCCTAGAAATTAAAAGTTTATAAGATTTAAGCTTAAAATCCAAAATATCATGAAGCACTCCATCAAAACGGAACCTTAATTTTACATTATCTTCAAATGGTTCAATATGAACATCTGAAGCCTTCATTTTAAGAGCTCCCCCAAGAATTATTTCTATAAGATCTGAAACACTTCTTTCTTTTTTACTTTGTATGTTTTCTAAAAACATTGTTTTCAAGTGTTCTACAGTAAAATCTTGTTCCAAAAGCTCTGATATTTTTTCCGAAGAAATTTCTACAGTACCTTTTGAAAGTTCAACAAATTTAGGTACTTCTTTGTATTTTTCCCAAACCTCTGAGAGACCAGAAAGAGAAGATAAAAATAATTGGGGAATGTATTCCTCTTGAGAAAGTTCTTTTATAATATTTTTTGTTGATTCTAGTTCTGGATTTTGTACCGCAATTTGTGCTTTTTTGCCTACACCTTGAAACACTACAATTTTACCTTCTCGTGCTTTATTTTCTGGTATCAGTTTTAAATAATCTAAATCTACAGACATTTTTCTTAGATCTACATAAGAAATACCGTATTTTTGAGACAAAATTTGGGTAACATCTTCCTCTTCCTTTCTTTTAAGGATTTGTATTTTTTCTTCTTGCTTGTCCCGCTCGGCGGGAATGTTTTTTCTTAATGTCATGTTTTTCTTTAATTATACCACAACAACACTACAAACTAATATCTTTTAAGGTGTTTTTTAGATATATTTCTGACTCTGAAAAATTTTTAAAAGGTCCTATTACAAAAAACCTGCTTTCAATTTTTGCATTCATTTGGTGAGCTAGTGGTAATAAATAGTTTTCTCCTTTTCCTAGTCCAGCAGAGATTATAGATTTTATTCCCTCTTCGGTTTGCCAGCAAAGTATGTTTAAATTTTGTTTTTTTATAGATTGACCTATTTTTTTTGTAAGTTTGTATAAATTTTTTATAGAAATATTGCTATTGTTTGTTTTTTGTAAATCGCGACTATTTAAAAAACTCCACGAAGTTTTTAGTTCGTCATCTACGTAAGTTCTAGCCAAAGCTCTGCCTAAAATTTGAGTAAAAAATAGTCCTTTTTCTTTTTTTTCTATTATTTTTAAGATGTTTTCTTGATTACCCCCGTTTTCTAAAAGGGTACTTCCCAGAGACAAAGTTTCTTTTGTCTTTTTGTTTGAAAAATTATTTGTTTCGGTAATTAAAGATGCTAGTAGTAAATTTACAACATTTTTTTCATCTAAAATATTTGAGTTTATAATTTTTAAAATATCAAAAATTTTTTCGGTAGTTGTTCTTCCCTCTTGTGTTATAAAAACTATTTTTTCTCGATTTAGTAACTCTAAAGAATTTTTAAAATTTTCTATTTTATTTTTGTTTTCAAAAAAACAAAAAACAACATCTGGACAAGGAAGCATTTCTTCTAAAGAAACATCCTCTTTCTCTATAGTATTGTTTTCGGAAGTTATTAAAAAAGAAACATTTTCCGGATCGTCTTTGTAAGAAACTTCTTTTACTTTATATTTTTCTTTGGGTAATTTTACAACGGTCTTTTTAGGAAATTTTGTTAATGTCTCTTTAGAAATAATATCAGACCACTCGTTTTTTAAATCCTCATGTGTTTGAGGTAGTTCAATAATAGGAATATTTTTTTTGTTTATGGTTGTTTTTAGAGCTTCTTTTGCTAGGAATTCAAAGTTTTCGGGATTTTTGTCAGAAAGTATGGCAAAACTTTGAGAATCTTCTATTAGAGATTTAATTTTGTCTATTGCTGATGACATATTATCTTCTTGTTAGCATTTTGAAAATTATCTATCAATATTGATTGGGTATGAAAGTTGTGGTTAGATTTAGAAATGAGAACTATTTCAAAGTCAATTAGCCAAACTCATAAATTAGCAGAAGGTTTGGCAAAAAAAATTTTAAAGAACCAAGAGAACCGACATCGTATGTCGGTTAATGCAGTTGTGGTAGCGTTGCAAGGAGATTTAGGCGCAGGTAAAACTACTTTTACCCAAGGTTTTGCAAAAGCACTAGGAATTAAAGAAAAAATCACAAGCCCTACTTTCACTATTATGAAGAACTACAAACCACAAACTACAAATTACAAATTGATGGCACATATCGATAGTTATCGACTTGAGGGCGAAAAAGATTTATTAGAATTGGGCTGGAAAGAATTAATAGAAGATCCAAAAAATATAATTTTAATAGAATGGCCAGAAAAAGTAAAAAAGACTCTTCCCAAAAACACAATTTGGATAAAGTTTGGACATAAATCCGAAAAGGAGCGTGTTGTTGACATTTGTTTTAAGTAAAGATATCTTTGATTTAAATGAATCTTAAAAAGGAGAAGGATATGAAGATTGAAATTGAAAGAGCTAGACTAAAAATTGTTTTGGAAAATATTCAAGACACTGCTTTTGTTGAAGACACATTGGGGATTAAAGAAGATGGACAAGAGGTGTTTGTCAGAGCAGAAAAAAGAGATGTTGTAAGTGGGAGTGGGAAAAAACTTCCCTCTCCACATGTTAATCTCTTGATTATTGAAAAAGTATAAAGTATAAAATAGTCGAACTTCAAAAAGCAGTCCAGAAATGGCCTGCTTTTTTGTTTTAGTAACTTACCCCATTTTCCTATTCTTGCAAAAATCAACGATCGTGCCAAATAGCAAGAATAGGATTTAATTTTTAGTAGTATACACTATGGTGTATACTAAAATTAATGGCAGAAAAAAAGAAAAAAAGATTGGTTTTACTAGATTCTCATGCGGTTTTGCACCGCGCTTTTCATGCTATGCCAGGGTTCACTTCCCCAAAAGGAGAGCCCACGGGCGCGCTATATGGATTTTTGGTAACAGTTTTAAAAACAATAAACGATTTTAAGCCAGACTATATCGCAGCTTGTTTTGATTTACCAAAACCTACTTTTAGGCACGAAATTTATAAAGCCTACAAAGCAAAAAGACCTAAAATGGCCGATGAATTAAGTTCACAAATAGAAAGAGCCAAAGAGGCACTTGAACTTTTAGATGTACCAATCTATGAACATGAAGGATTTGAAGCAGATGATGTTTTGGCGACTATTGTAGAAAAATTAAAACCCCGCCGAGCGGGGCAAGAAGATTTAGAAATAATAGTAGTTACTGGAGATTTAGACACCCTTCAACTTATTCGCCTAGGTGTGAGAATTTATACAATGAAGCGTGGTATAAAAGATTCTGTTTTCTATGATGAAAAAGCAGTAATAGATAGATATGGGTTTGGTCCGGAACTAGTCCCCGACTTCAAGGGGCTTATGGGAGATCCTTCAGATAATATAATTGGTGTGGTGGGTATTGGGGAAAAAACAGCTAAAACTTTAATTTCAAAACTTGGATCACTTGAAGATATTTATAAAAAACTAGACAAGGGTGAAGAAGAATTTATAAAAGCTGGTATAAAGCCAAGAATAATAAATTTACTGAAAGAAAACAAAAAAGAAGCTCTTTTTAGTAAGGCACTAGCACTTTCCAAAAGAGATATTCCAGTAGATTTTTCTTTAGAAGATAGCAGGTGGAATGCAGATTTTTCTAGTGAAAAGTTAAAAGATTTTTTAATGGAGCATGGATTTAGAAGTTTGATAAATAAAGTAGTAATTCCAGCGGGAGATGTAAAAATATCCCAAACTAGCATTTGTTCGACATCCAATGTCGAACATGAAACAAAGTTAGCTTTCTGGCTTCTAGACTCTAGAAAAACAAATCCTTCCACAAATGACATCTTGTCTGAAATGAGAGTAAAATCTTTAGAGACAGCCAAAGAAAAAATTTTAGATAAACTTAAAAAAGATAAATTAAATAAATTATACGAAGATGTAGAGCTTCCTTTAATAAAAATTTTAGAAGGTATGCAAGATAAAGGGATTTTACTAGATGTAGATTTTCTAAAAAATTTAAGCAAAGAGTATCACAAAAAATTAGACAGTTTGCAAAACAAAATTTGGAAATTAGCCGGTGGCGAGTTTAACATAAGATCTCCAAAGCAATTATCAGAAGTACTTTTTAAAAAATTAGAAATTTCTCCCAAAGGAATGAGAAAAACTGGTACAGGTGCAATATCCACTCGATTTTCAGAACTCGAAAAAATACAAGATAGGCACGAAATAATAAAAGAAATATTTTCTTACCGTGAGCTTGCTAAGCTCACTTCTACATATGTAGATAATCTGCCTGGTATGGTTGGCGAAGATGGGCGTTTGCACACTACTTTTAATCAAACAGGTACTGCAACTGGTAGGCTTTCTTCTTCAGATCCAAATTTACAAAATATTCCTACTCGAACAGAGTTCGGGCGCGCAGTAAGAAAGGCTTTTGTGGCTCCAAGGGGTTGGAGTTTGGTGTCTTTTGATTATTCTCAAATAGAGCTTCGTATAGTGGCGTCTTTAAGCCAAGATAAAAAATTGATAAGCGCTTTTAAAAACAAAGCAGATATTCATGCAAAAGTGGCTTCGGAAGTTTTTAATGTAAAACCAGAAGATGTAACAAAAGAAATGCGTCGCCGAGCAAAAATAATAAACTTCGGCATAGCTTATGGTATGGGAATAAATAGTCTAAAGAAAAACTTGGAGTGCACTAAAGAGGAAGCACAAAAATTTTACGATGAATATTTCCATGATTTTCCGGGTATAACAGAATATATGGAAAGCACAAAGAGTAGCGTTAGGAAAAAGGGTTATAGCGAAACTCTTCTTGGAAGAAGAAGGTATTTGCCGGAGGCCAGCTCCCCCATTGAGTATATTCGTAAAGAGGCGGAGAGGATGGCAATAAATGCTCCCATTCAAGGCACTGCAGCAGATATTATAAAAGTGGCGATGGTAGATGTAGACAAGATTTTGAAAGAAAAAAAATTAGAAAGTGATGCAAAACTACTTTTGCAGGTACATGATGAATTAATTTTTGAAATTAAAGATGATATAGTAGAAAAAGTGGTGCCGATTATAGAAAGTGCTATGGAAAAAGATGTGTTACCAAAAGTAACTACCGAGGTAGATGTGCTAGTTGGTAAAAATTGGGGCACGCTTAGAAAATTAACCTAATTAATCTAATTTCTAATTAACCTAAATAAATCCCAAACACCAATTTTTAAATTTTTAGAGCAATTAGGTCAATTAGAGCAATTAGAAATTATTATGATATATTTTGTCTACGGAAATAAAACAGAAGAAAGTTTAAATAAATTTAAGGAAATAGCTAATTCTTTTAAAGAGGGTAATCTCTCTGTTTTTAGATTTGATGATGACACTTTTGAACTAGACGAATTTAAAAATGTTTTTAAAACAGATGGGCTTTTTGGACAAAAATGCTTAGTTCTATTAAAAAGAGTTTTTAATAATTCTATTGCTAAAGAATACATATTAGAAAACCTAGAGGCTCTGAATAATTCTGAAAATATTTTTGTTTTTCTAGAGGAAAAAATTAAACCAACAGATCTAAAAGAGGTACAAAAATGTGCTAAAAATATATTTGAATATAGTGTAGACAAAAGAGCCGAAAGAAAAAAAGAATTGGCAATATATTTTAAAATTACAGATTTGGTGGCTGGAAGAAAGAAAAACGACGCTTGGCTTCTTTTTCAAGAAGAAGTATTAAAAGGTATAGATGTAGAAGAAGTGTTTTTTAAGGTAATGTGGCAAATAAAAAATCTACTTTTAGTAAAAAAAGGCGGGGGAAAAAATTTACATCCGTTTGTTTATAAAAAAACACAAAAAAACACGGAATTATTTAAGGATGGCGAGCTAGAGAAATTTTTAGGTGAATTCATAGATTTATATCACAAAAGTCGCCGCGGTGCCGCTGACATCAAAATAGGCTTAGAAAAATTTTTACTTAGGATATAAAAAGATATAATTATCCAAAAAAAACTTGATTTTTTTTTTATTGCTGATACTATAAAGGTGTGTTTGGAGGGTCTTTACCCTGTCACGGTCAAGGGTCACCAAACCGTAACCAAACACACTAAAATACACCAACTCTGTTGGCGTTTTTTAGTTTTAATCTTCTTTAGGGTTTCCAGAAAATAATTTTATTTCTCTATTATTTTTCCAGAAAGGAACAATGCTCCAAAAATGTTTTTGACCTCCTTCAACCTCTCTAACAATTACTTTTAATCTTTTTTGAAAATTACCCTCTTCAAGTATTGCAATAAAACCATAGTAATTAATTTGTTTTAAAATCTTTTCGTTTCTGGAATTTGTTTTTACTTGAACAAACCCTTTTTCTGTTCTGGTTTCTTGAAGGGTATGACTCTTACTAATGATTTTTGGTGCTAGATAGAGATTTTTTAATCTAATGTATTGGTCCTGCCTGTTTCTTGCTTCTTTTTCTTTTTTAAATTTAATATGTTTTAAACCCCTTCTGTTGAAAGAAATTTTTTCACTAAAATATGGGCAAAATACTTTTTTTATTTTTTTATATTCTTTTTCAACATTCTTTTTTATTTTTTCTAGATTATTATCTGTTTTTTCTAATTTCATATGCAATATACTAACAAAAACTATTTATTAAATCTACTTAAACAAAAAAGTGGCTCACGCGGAACCACCTTATTTTCTTTTTTCTATTTTTATACATATCCATCAGGATTCATTTTCTCGTCTTTTGTTCTGCCGAGGATATAAATTATTTCAGAATCTTTTTTTAAGAAACCATCATTTTTTTCTGATGCGACCCAATCTTGTTTTTTGACGATCTTTGCTTCTAAAATTTTCCATATTCCTGATGCTAATTTTTCATTTATAGTGTGTTCGCTGTGTGTTCCACTACGCATTTCTCTTATTTCTTTCACATCAGCTAAGTCTATCGGCATTTTTATCTCCTTGTTTTCAAAACCTTATTTCTTGGTTGTATTTTGGATAGCTTTTACAAGCCTAGATTTTTTGCGGGACGCTGTGTTTTTCTTTATTACTCCCCTCTTGGCGGCTTTATCTATTGCTTTATAGGCTTTTGGTACAAGTTTAAAAGCCTCTTCTTGTTTGTTTTCTTTAAGAAGTTTACTAATTTCTTTTATTTGGCCCTTCATTGCACGCTTTCTTCGCAGATTAAAAACAGTTTTTCTTTCCGTTTGCCTTAAGGCCTTTTTTGCTGCACTTGTTATTGGCACGCTTGTTTTGTCTTAACGAACGAAGTGAGTTTAGAAAAACACAGCCCCGCTCTAATTTTACTAATATTTTTATACTAGACTTTAATTTATTACTAATCAAGCCTTTGCCTCGCGGTGCAGAGCCAGATCCACAGTAGTACAAACTTTCAGTTTGACTACGTGGCAAGTAGTCCTTTCTAAACTCTGCCCGTAAGCGCCTGCCCCGTAGTTAAATGCGAAGCATTTATACTTCGGGGAGTGCACCACCAACACCTGTCTTGTAAAATTAGGGCTGGGGTATTTCCAGTACTTTACCAAAATTGAAAAAAAATGCAATATGCTTGATTTTTATCTAAGATATTTATATATTAAGTTAAAGATAAAAGAAAAGAGAAGGGAGGAATAAAAGATGAAAGAAAAAGAACTGAAGAAGAAAATGAGCATTTGGGCGTCGTTTATTGCTAACAAACTTTCTGGAAGAAATATTACTTTAGAACAGTTTGATAAGGTGGTGGCGGAAGCAAGAGAAATTTTTATTCGTCTTGTTGAGAGACAGAAAAAATTGCAAAAATAAAAAATAGTGTATAAGGGCGTCCTTGTGAGGGCGCTTTTCTTTTTATTTTGGCAAAACAAAGGTAAGATAAAAATAAATATGTTAATACAACTTACAGGTATAATTAAATTTAAGACAGAGAGGTTTGTGGTGCTCGATGTAAATGGCGTTGGCTACAGAGTTTTTGTGCCGTCTGAAACATTAAAAGAATTAAAAAATGAAGAGTGTGCTACTTTGTGGACCCATTTGCATGTGCGAGAAAACATTATGGATCTTTATGGATTTTTAAATTATGCCGAGCTGGAATTTTTTGAACAGCTTATAACGATATCTGGTATTGGGCCAAAGGGAGCCCTGGGAGTCTTTTCGGTGGCACCCTTGGATGTACTTAAAAAAGCCATAGCTGCGGGAGATACATCTTATTTAACAAAAGTTTCTGGAATTGGAAGAAAGATTGCAGAAAAAATTGTGCTCGAGCTTAGAGACAAGCTTGGTGCAATTGGAGTAGAATCTATGGGAGAGGGATTAAAAGAAGAAACAGATGCGCTTGAGGCATTGCAGTCTTTGGGATATTCTCTAAGAGAAGCGAGAGAGGCTTTAAAAAATTTACCAGAAAATATAGAAGGAACGGAAAACATAGTAAAAGAGGCTTTGAGAAACATTAATAAGAATTAAGATAAACCAAAACCAAAACCAATTTTTTACTTTTTCTAAATTTAATTATGAATTTAGAAAAGTGCTCGGCTTTAGCCTCACAAGCACGTAAAAAATTGTTTTGATTTTGTTTTAGATACTAAGACATGATAGACAGAATTTTAAACTTTATAAAACAATTTATTCCCAAAAAGATTTTTAAATTTTTTCAGCCAGTTTATCACTGGTCTCTTTCTTTTTTCTCTGCTCTACTTTACTGGTTTCCATCAAAAAAAGTTTTTGTAATTGGTGTTACTGGTACTAAAGGCAAAACAAGTGTGCTTGAAATTATAAACGCAATACTAGAAGAAGCTGGATACAAAACTGCCCTAGCTTCTACACTGCGATTTAAAGTTGGAAAAGAATCAAAAAGAAACAAAGAAAAAATGACGATGCCTGGAAGATTTTTCTTGCAGAGATTTTTAAAGCGAGCTGTGAAAGAAAAATGCCAATATGCGTTAATGGAAATGACTTCGCAAGGAGTGCTTCAGCATAGACACAAGTTTGTACATCCAGATGCAATGATTTTTACAAATCTTTCTCCAGAGCATATAGAATCGCATGGATCTTTTGAAAATTACAAAGAAGCCAAAAAACAACTTTTTAAAACTTTGGAAAAATCTATAAAAAGAAAAAAAGTTATTGTAGTAAACGGCGACGATGAGAATGCAAAAGAGTTTTTGAATTTTAAGGCAAACGAAAAATGGATTTATGGATTAAATTTTTCTGACAAAAACTTTAAACATACAAATAATCTTCAGGCTGTAAACCAAAAGTTTGGTAAATTTGGCACAGACTTTGTGGTAGAAGGAAAAGAATTTTATTCTAGACTTTTGGGAGAGTTTAATTTGTATAATATTTTGGCGGCAATTTCTTTTGCTAGATCTCAGGCTGTGGGTTGGGAAGATATAAAAAGGGCCCTAGAAAAATTTTCAGGTATTTCTGGAAGAGTGGAATTTATAGACGAGGGGCAAGATTTTAAAGTAGTAGTAGACTATGCTCATACCCCAGATTCTTTAGAAAAGCTTTACCAGGTTTTCCAAAACTCTAAAAGGATCTGTGTGCTTGGAGCTGCGGGTGGAGGTAGAGATAAGTGGAAAAGAGCTGAGATGGGCAAAATTGCTTCGGCTTATTGCGATGAGATAATTTTAACAAACGAAGATCCATACGACGAAAGTCCGAAGGCTATCATTTCTGATATTTCTAAGGGCATAAAGTCCCCCTTTAAATATAAGATAATGTTAGACAGGCGTGAGGCAATTGCCGAAGCACTTAAGATGGCAAAAACCGGCGACACGGTGTTAATAACCGGCAAAGGTACAGACCCATATATAATGGGACCAAAAGGAACAAAAAAAGAATGGGACGACAGAGAGGTAGCGCGCGAAGAATTGACTAAATTTAAAAACTAGTTTATTCTTTTGAGAGACAAAAAATAATCTTTGAAAACAAAAGGGGGATGAAATAATGCTAGAGTATTTTATCATTGGTTTACTGGCTTTGTTTTATGTTGCAATTTTAGATTCAAATGTTGTTGAATTTTCTGAGAGTTTGAAAAAAACAGTAGATTTGATAATTGAAAAAAAGAAGATTAATTACAAAATAAGTAAATATTTTTTATTTTGCGTTTTTATTAAAGGTCTAATAGTTGTTTTAGCTGGTTTTATTTATTTCGAGCTAGGTGGGAAAACTTTCTTGGCCCGTAGTTTTGGTTTTCTTTTTATTTCAGGGATTTTGTTTAGTTTTGCGTATGTGAATTATGCATCAAAGGTTTATGCTCGTGGATATATCAATAGACTGTATAAAAACAAGTCGATCGAATATTTTAAGATGGTAGATTGTAAGCAGGAAATAGGTATCTCCACGAAATCTTTTACGGTCTTTATCCTTTTGATGATTTTTTCTATGATTATTTTTTCAGGTGCTTTTGTGTAAAACAGAAACAGTGAAACATTTGAAGAATCAATATTCATAGAATGAGAAAGGGCGATTTCATAAAAGTCGCCTTTTTTGTTTACAAATGAAACAATTTGACGAAGTATCACAAAAATGCTTTTATAACATTAAATTCCCGCCGAGCGGGACAAGTTGAAAACTAAACACTAAACTTGGAGGAAAAAATGACAACAAAGTTTGAAGGAATGTCCTCTGCTGGAAAAATAATTTTGTTTTGCTTACTTTTAGTTATAGTATTTTTTGTTATTTTCGGTATTCCGCGTTATTATTTTTCAGAAAAAGAAATAACTTCTCCAAAAGCCTTTTTGGGGGTTGAATATAGTTCAAGGCCTTATGTTAAGAGTGTCGTAAAAGGATCTGCTGCTGAGAAGGCTGGTTTGAAACGAGGGGATATAATTTATGGTATTTTTATTGGAAGTGATTGGGATGAATTTGGCCTTAAACCAGAAACAAACTTAAAAAAAGTTTTTAAAAAGAATAATATCAAACCAGGAGATATTGTTGAACTAACTATCTTTAGAGATGGTGAAAAAATAAATTTAAAAGTGAAGCTTGGTGTGCGGCCTAAAAATATAGAAATAAAAAAATAGTTGAATTTTAAAAGCCTTCGGCAATAGCCGGGGCTTTTTTGTTTGCAAATGAAACACATTGACGAAGTATTATAAAAATGCTTTTATATTATTAAATTTGGATCTTAAAAAAAGGGGAATAATATGCGCACCTATGTATGTGAGGAATGTGGAAGAAAGAGGCAGAGCACAAAAAAAGAAAAAAGAAGTGCTCTGAGCAAAATGTATGTTTACGGTGGACCTATCCAGTGTTTGTTGTACGTTCTAGGTTTATTATTCTTGGGATGAAAAAGTTGATTGAATTTTAAAAGCCTTCGGCAATAGCCGGGGCTTTTTTGTTTGCATGTAAATTGCACACTAAACATTCCAACATTCTATAGAATGTTGGAATGTTTTTATTGGCTTGATTTGGGGAAGATTAGAGTCTAATATTTAACCATGCCGGAGCTTCCAGAAGTTCATACTATAGTTAGCGATCTAAATAAAGTTTTGCCTGGATTAAAAATTCAGGATGTTTGGTGCGACCTGCCTCGCCTATGGGGAGTCAAGGCGGGCTGCGTAAAAAATATTATTAAAAACCCAAAAACTCTGGCGAGTTTTAAAAAACAAATCGTAAGTAAAAAAATTTTAAGTGTAAAAAGAGTAGGAAAAAATATTTTAATAAGTTTAGACAAAAACAAAACTATTTTAATACATCAAAAAATGACGGGACACATGCTTTATGGTAAATGGGAGAAAACTGGTGAGGGAAAATATCCATGGGTAGCTACACAAAAAGGAGTGCTTAAAGACGATCTGCAAAATAGATTTTTGCATTTAATTTTTTATTTATCAAATGGCAAGCAGTTGTCGCTTTCAGACATTAGAAAATTTGCGAAAGTGTTAATTTGCGAGACCGACAAACTAGGAGAATTAAAAGATATAAAAGATATTGGACCAGATCCATTAGAAAAAAATTTTACTTTTAAAAAATTTAAAGAAATTTTAAAGGGACGCAAAGGTGAAGTAAAAAATGTTTTAATGAAGCAAGAATTAATTTCTGGTATAGGAAATATTTATTCAAACGATATTTTGTGGGAGGCAGGAGTCTACCCTTTTAAAAAACTACAAGATTTAAACGAAAAAGAATTAGAAAAAATTTTTAAAGCTATTAAAAAAATTTTGAAACAAGGAGTGAAACTTCGTGGAGATTCTATAGTAGATTATAGGGACGCTTTTGGTAAAAAAGGAGGGTATCAAAATTTTCATAAAGTTTATCAAAAAGAGGGGCAAAAATGTGGCAAAAAAGATGGAGGAAAAATAAAAAGAATTATGAAAAACGGTCGTTCTACATTTTTTTGCCCTGTCCATCAAAAGTAGTATATAATTAAAATATTATGATGGTAGATTTATCTAGCAGAAAACCAGAACGAGATTTGGGTTTTGTAATACTGTTTTTTATAGTTTTGGGTGTGCTTTGGTATGCTCAGGGTGGCTACAAAAAAATTCCCCAGAGTCCACTTTTAAATGTAGAGCAAACAACCACAGGCTCTTTTGAAATATCTGAAGGAGGAAGTGTTAGTGGTGGAGGTACAAGCGGAACAGGTGTAAAAACAAAAGATGGTATAGAAATAACCTCAGAGTACGGAGACAAAGTATTTTTATACATTAGAGAAGCAAGAAAAACAGTTGCCAAAGAAGAATATATAGAAATAAAAGCTTCTGGCTCAAACAAAAACCCTATAAATATTTCTAGTTGGACTTTGGTTGGCAAAGAAAATTTAACGATTCCAATTCCGAGGGGTGTGGAGATTTTTGAGAGCGGTAAAGAAAACACAGAAAAAGATATAATTTTATATCCAGGAGATAAGGCCATAGTTTCTACTGGCAAAAGTCCTCTAGGAAAAAGTTTTAAGATAAATAAATGTACTGGATATTTTTCAAGTACTCAAACTTTTTATCCTAGTATTTCTAAAAATTGTCCTAATCCGAAAGATGAAAGTTGGCTGAACGAAGTTTCTCATAATTGTTCAGATTATGTGAAAACACTTTCTAGGTGCAATATACCTACTTCCCTGCCGCCTTTTGGAGGAAATTGTATTTTATATATAAATAAATTTTTAAACTACAACGGTTGTGTAGAGGCGCATAAAAATGACAACAATTTTTTCAAAAATGAGTGGAGAGTTTTTCTAAACAGAAGCAATCATTTGTGGCATCCAGACCACGATACAATAATTCTTCGAGACGGCGCAGGAAAAGTGGTAGATAGTATAAATTATTAAATTTTTCTAAACCAAAAAGAAACCCCCCGAGGCTTGTCCGGTCGGATGACTGGATGTCGAGGGGTTTTTATATTTTTATTTTTGAGTTGACTCTTCTTTTGGTTGGTATTTATCCAAATTTGCTTCAAATTCGTGAAGTCGTTTCCAGATACTTCTTAGTTCAGTGATGGTGGTCCATCTGTGGATGAACAATGAAAAGCCAGCATGGACTTTATTGAAAGCATTCGATATTTGCATCAGCATTCCTAGAGAAATCATTCCGGTAAATAATCCTGGAGCCATTACCAGGAAAGGCACAAGGCTCATTCCTACATCATAGCTGTATACCCATAAGTCAAAATATCCATAATGCAAATAAAGTCTGCGATAATTAATTCTGACTCCAGTAAATAATTCAACAAACTTTGAAAAAATGTAAGGAGCTTTGTTTGTAGAAACGAGTTCTAAATTCTGTCGATAAGCAGCTTCCACAACCTGATTATTGTACTCTAATTTGGGTAGATAGTATCCAATAATCCACGAAAGATACATACCCCCGACACTAACTATTAGTGACACCCAAACCAAAGACCCTTCAACAAAAGAACCAGCATTGAGTCCTATCCAAATGAGCATAAATATAAATAGCAGTATTTGAGTGACAGGGGATTTTAGCAGAATAATAAGAGTAGTTTTAAGATCTTTTAAATGTTGAGGTAGATTTTTACTTGTTTTGCTTAAAACAAAAAGAAAAAACAAGCAAAGGATACCGAGTATCCATATAGGAATTTCAGGAACATGAGTAATATAATCTGCCTCCACTTTGTTGCTGTAGTTCCATAAGATTGGCAGGAAAGCAATGAGTGTCATTGTTGCGCGTACTATTTGCAAACCTAAAGTTTCCACAATTCTAGCAAATCTTTCGGTGTCTTGCTGAATACGCTGGGCAGCACCTTCTATTTGTTCTTCCACATATCTCCATCTTGGAAGATAGTTAAAGGTCATTGCTTCTCGCCAAGTAAAAGCATAAAGCCGAGTGAAATATGCAGTAAATGCTGACAGAAGAATGTATTTATAGGCTATATGGCACCATGCAATTATTGCTGACCAAAAATCACTTAATACATACTTGCCATTGTCTGATCCTTGTAGTATGTCGTAAAAACCCTTATACCATTCATTAAACATTACAGTCATTTGCACTTGTAAATATAGAGAAACTAAAAGGAAGATGGCTCCTCCCCAGGCCCAGAGAGCCCATTTTTTGCTCCAGAAAAATGATTTTATCATTTTGCCTCCTCTTTACCCCGCTTGGCGAGGCTGTTTGTTAAAGTTCACTCGCCTTTGGCGAGTTTATTTATTTTAGTAGAGCAGTTTTGAGAAATTTACTCAATATTGACTTTATTTTTGGGTATGGAATAAATAAAAAAACTATAAAAAGTACAAAACACGCGCTTGTCCGCCTTGGGCGGAACCGCATATTTTTGTACCTTGTGAAAAGTTAGAGAAAATAAATTTAGATAATATGAAATAAAACTATTCCTGCTGTGACGGCGACGTTGAGAGATTCTTTTTTGCCGTGCATAGGGATTTCTATTATTTTGTCGCACTTTTTGAGTGTCTGTTTGGAAAGCCCACGGACTTCATTGCCTAAAACAAAAGCGAAGCTTGCTGCCCGGTCGGAACTTCGTCCGGTCGAATGACTGGATGACCGAGTAAATTCCCTATAATCTATTGCTTTTTCATCTTGCTCTACTCCAATGATTGAAGTTGGACTTCGATCATTTTTAAGTTTTTTGATTAATTGACTTAAATTTCTGTGTTTTTCCCAAGGAACTGTGTTTTCTGCGCCGAGCGCGGTTTTGGCGATTTCTTTTCTGGTTTTTCCAAAAATGTCTATTGGTGCTGGCGTGTATCCGGTAAGATATATTTTACTCACCCCTGCCCCATCGGCAGTTCTAAAAATAGAGCCTACATTGTGCAAGCTTCGTATATTGTGGAGTATTAAAAATATTTCTTTTTTCATTAATTTTTAGTGTACATCATAGTGTATATTATAAAAAGAAAAATGCCCGGCGCGTGATGCACCGGGCATTTGGTTCGTTGGGTTGTTAAGCCCAGAGGTTTTTATTCGGCTTCCGGAGGTTCGGTTGCCCCTTTATCTTCACCCTCTCCTGCATTGGTTTTTGGGGGTTTGGGTTTGTCTTTCATTGGGTCGACTAGGGATTCACCGAGAGCCGATGGCAACTGCACCCCTGCCATACTGGCCATTTCGTGCAAGCCGGGTAAAACCTTGGTTAAACCAGACAGCCAGTTGGCCGTGGTTGTCGCACCGTTATCAGATCCGGTGTCCATAACCACCACCTTATCGAACTGAACTCCACTGATGGCCTTGGCCTGGGCTGTCACGATTGCAGGGAGTTGCTCTACGATAAGCAACATGGCTGCCTTGTCGGGATTTCCACCGGCGGCATCCACGATCAGTTTAAGGCCTTCAGCTTTTTTTGCCAGGATGGCAAGATTTCCGGCAGCCTGCCCTTCCATCTCTTTTTCGATGGCGGCACCCTTACCTTCACCTTCTTTGGTGCGTTTGGCCTTCTCAGCATCGGCTTCTTTTTCGATCTTTTGCCGTTCTACATCGGCAGGCACGACCACGTTGATTTCTTGGGTGATTTGATCACGTTTTTTGCGTTGTTCCTCTGCCCTTTGCTCAGCGACATAGGCATCTTTGAGAGCTTCCGCTTCTTTTGTCTTTTCAGCGGAAACGGCTTTTTTGCTGGCTTCCGCTTCTGCCTCACGCCTCGAAGCATTGGAGTTGGCAATCTCCACTTTAGCCGTGTTTTCACCACTGACTGCTTTGGCATCAGCGTCTGCGACTTTGATGCGCTGTTCCTTGTCGGCTTCAGCTGATCCGACTGCTCCGATTTTGTCTTGCTGAGCCACTTCGATTTTGGCCTGGTTGATGGCCTCAGCAGCAGCTTTTTTACCCAGAGCTTCGATGTAGCCGGATTCGTCGGTGATGTCGGTGATGTTTACATTGATGAGTTTGAGGCCGATTTTCTTGAGCTCAGTCTCAACATTGTTCATCACCTGCTCCTCGAAGCGTTCTCGATCGGCATTGATTTCCTCGATGTCCATCGTCGCAATCGTCGCTCGGAGTTGGCCGAAGATGATGTCTCTTGCATTTTCTTCGATTTGATCGGTAGACATGCTCAACAGTCTTTCGGCTGCTGTTGCCATAATGTCAGGTTCGGTAGAAATACCAATGGTAAAACGAGACGGCACATTAACCCGGATATTCTGCTTGGAAAGCGCGTTTTGAAGGTCAATGTCGATAGTCATGGGTGTCAATTCAAGAAACTTGAAGTTTTGAATCAACGGCCAGATGAAGGCCGCTCCTCCATGAACACATTTTGAGGTTAGCCCTTTACCGACTTTCCCGAAAATGACCAGGATTTTGTCGGCGGGACACCTTTTGTAGCGGGACATCGCCGCGATAAGGGTTCCAAAAACAAGTACTGCTAGGACGGAGATTATGATTATTGTTGTCATGGTTTAACTCCTTTGTTGTGGTTTGTTGTGATTGTTTTGTAGGACTAAATTTTATCTACGAGAAGTCGTGTTCCAGAAATTCCTATAACTTTGATTTTTTGACCCCTTCTTATTTCCTCTCCTTTCGTGACGGAGTCAAGTTCGGTCAGTCTGTTCTGAAAAGAAATACTGATCTTTCCGGCCTTATCCATGTTGGCAGGAATACGAATTGAGACAATTCCTTCTTTACCAATGGCATTTTTTAGTGACATCGTTCCATCATTTTTAAGCGTAGACAAAACCTTCAATAAGGCCATGATAATAATAGAAAACAACAGTCCTGTAAGCACGGCCAAAATAATTGACCATGCATTTGATAATCCATTGTCTATATAAGTAAGTCCACCCCAAGAAAAACCAAGGAAAAAAGCAACCAGATTTCTTACGGTAAAATAACCCATAAAAGTAAAAGATCTGTTTCCATCATCGTGTCCATGTTCATCACCTGAATCACTGTGGGTATCTCCGGTATGTCCGTCTGTTTCAAAACCATGTCCAAAATCAGTATCACCGTGGCCATCAAGGCCAACAAAAGTAAGAATCATTTGAATTGTAAAAAATATTGAGGAAAAAATAGCTATTCCCCAAAACATTTTTTGAATTTGTGTTAAGGTAATCCACCATTCATTCATAACAACAGTCTCCTTTTCAAGGTTCTGTTCGCCTAAGGCGAACGGGTTAAGTTTCTAGTCTAGGTATTTTTAACATATACAAAAAAGCAGGTCAAGTGTTTTGACAAGCTAAAATTTGAAGTGTACCCCCCACCAGGACTCGGTCACTCTCGTGGATATTTTTGTTCATTACATTCCAAAAATATCTCACTCCCTCGACCCCCACTCGGGCTGTCGCTCCGATGTAACATCGGAGCTCGCTTCGCCAGCCCTCGGTTCTCGTCCTGTTGAAACTGCAAAACAGTAAAACCCCAATGCCACGCATCGGGGCCAAACTGTTTTGTACCCCCACCAGGACTCGAACCTGGAACCAACTCCTTAAGAGGGAGCTGCTCTACCAATTGAGCTATGGAGGCATGTTTAAATATTTTTTAATTTTTCTTTGAACTCTTTGTCTTTCTTTTTTAAATAAATTTCTTCTTTTCTCGCTTCTTTTGAATTTTTTGATTTTCTAATGTGCCATAATATCCAAGGTTTCTTTGTTCTGGTACTCTCAACCTTGCCAGAATTGTGTTCTCTCAGTCTTTTTTCTGGATTATTTGTTATCCCTACATAAAAAGATTTGTGTTCGATGCTTTTTATTATATATGTGTAATACATTTTGCTTAAGAGGTCGCCCCGCCGAGCGGGGCAAGCTGCTCTACTTTACCCCGCTCGGCGGGGCAATTGAGCTATGAAGGCTTTTTTTACAAAGGTAAGTCTATGGAAAATATTCCCGGGCCTAGTACCAACAAAGACAATGCTACTACTAAAATTAAAAGATCAAAATCATACCCACCCACAAATCCTTCATCTCTCTTGGCTGTTATAATAGCCACAAACATAATTATAGCAATTAAAAGTGCGGCAATTTGCGTAAGAAAACCAACAAGAAGAAGCACTCCAGAAACAAACTCAGCTATTCCAACAAAAACTGCCCAAAATTTTCCTGGCTTTATTTTTAATGATTCAAAAAAAGAAGAAGTTTGCTGGAAGTCTTTGAAAAGTTTTGAGTAGCCAGTACCGATAAAAATAAGAGCTAAAACCACCCTAAATATAAATGGCGCCACTTGGCTGTAAGATAAAAGTTCTGGGAAAATACTTAGCATATTATTAAATATAACAAAGAGTGTTTTTTATTCAAGGGTGGTCATTATTGTTGTATAATAATAGTATGAAAAGTTTTTCTAAATTGTTTCCTATGCCGGATTATTTAAGACTCCCACTTCTTGGAGTGGATGTTTCTGGTAAAAGCATAAAATATATTGAATTAGAAAACAGTCCATGGGGAACAAGGCTTAAAAATTTTGGAAGCAAAAAAATAGAAAAAAGCGCTATAGAAAAAGGAGAGATAAGAGACAAAGAAACTCTTATTAAGAGTCTAAAAATAATTTTAGAAGAAACTGGAAATAAATACATAGCAGCTTCTTTACCAGAGGAAAAGGCTTTTATAAAAGTTGTTAAACTTCCTTTAATGGATTTATCCAAAGTTAGAAGCAGTATAGAATTGCAACTAGAAGAATTAATACCTTTTTCTCCAGAAGATGTCGTTTACGATTTTGAAGTCGTAAATTCAACCCCGCCGAGCGGGGCAAGTAATGGAGAATTTTTAGAAGTTGTTTTAAGCGCTTTTCCCAAAAAAATTACTGAAAGCTATTTAGAAATTTTTGAGAAAGCAGGATTTTTTCCTGTTGTTTTTGAACTTGAAAATCATTCGATTTTTAGATCTGTAGTTAATGAAAAACAAAAAGATGCAGTTGTGGTGGTGGATTTTGGTAAAACACGTACAAGTTTTTTGGCAGGAGAAGACGGAGTGGTAAAATTTGGCTCTACAGTAAACGTGGCAGGCGGACATATAGATAATGCAATTTCTAAAAATCTAAATATAAGTGTTTTTGAAGCAGAAAAAATAAAGTATCAAACAGTTTTACAAAAGACGGAAGGAGACGCAGTTTTAAATGCTATTTTCCCAGTGATATCTGTTATAAAAGATGAAATAAAACAAGTAATGGATTATTGGGAGAGCTATTCTAATGAACAGGGTTTTAAAAATAAAAAAATAAAAAAAATTATTCTTTGTGGAGGAGATTCTAATATGAGAGGTTTGGTGGAATATTTGTCTTATGGTTTAAATACTCCAATTGAGATTGCAAATGTTTGGACAAATATTTTTTCGTTTGATAAATATATTCCAGAAATAAAACACAGAGAATCTTTATCTTTCCCTACTGCAATAGGCTTAGCATTAAGAAATTTTAAATAATCTTTTATGGCAAATTTGATCCCAAGAGAAAGACAAAAAAAGACAAAAAAGGAGTTTTTTAGGAGGTTTTTTGTTGTCTTTGGCATAGCTATTTCTTTTTTACTGTGCGTTCAAATAATTTTTTCGTTTGTTTCTTATTTTTTTATAAATTCATCTGTAGAGAATATTGACGATCAGCTTTTTTCTACAAAAAAGCTCGCAGAAAAAAAGGGCCTAGTTTTTTTTGAGAAAGAAACAAAGGGGCTGAATAATTTATTAAAAGAATTCAATAAAAATGAGAAAAAGTTGGTTTTAGCTTCAGAAAAAATTAACAATGTTTTAGTAAATGTACCAAGCTCTATCAAAGTCAAAAAGATGCTTTTTGATGGACCAAACAAAAACGATTCAGCTAGAATGTTGATAATAGGCACGGCTCAGACGAGAGATGTTTTTGTTTCTTTTCTCGACAAATTAAGGAAAAAAGAATATTTTGAATCGATAGAATCTCCAGTCTCAAATCTTCTTAAAGAAAGAAATTTAGATTTTTCAATTACCATTGAGTTTTAATATGAAAATAAGCAACGAAAAAACAAAATTTATAGTAAGTGTTGTGGCGGTAGTTCTTATAAACTTGGCATTAATTTTTGGCGTGTATTTTTCTTTTAAAAAATTTAGTTCTCAAAAAACTATATTTGATTCAATCAAAAAAGATCTTGCTTTTTATGAAAACAAAATAGAAAATATAAGGAAAACAAACAAAGAAAGACTGAAGACTGAAGAAAATAGAAAAAAGATAAAGAAGATATTTTTAAACGAAGAAAACATAATAGATTTAATAAAAAGAGTTGAGTGGCTTGCCAGTCAGGCTGATGTGGATATAAAAATAAACAGAATAAATATTACAAACCAATTAGGGCAAAGCCCCGTGTTTGATTTATTAGTCACTGGGTCTTTTGGAAATATTTATAAAATGATTTCTATGTTGGAAAACGACATTTATCAATTTAGCTTCAATAAAGTCTATCTTCAAGGAGATAGGGGTATTAACGGATGGGAAGCAAGTTTAGAATTAAAATTTTTGAGCTTTACAACAAATGATTAATCCCGTACGAAATTCTAGCTTTTTAATATATAATCTAAAAATTAAACAAATAAAATTATGTTCAATCAAATTATTAGATTAATAAACGAGAATCTTTGATTCTCTATTTCGTACGGGATGAATTTTAAAAAAATAAAATTTAATAATATTTTTGCTTGGAATTTTTTAGTAGTTGCTTTCTTTGTGGTTTTTGTAGTAATATTGGTTTTAAATGTTGTTTCTTTGGGTTTGATAAAGAAAGACCTAGATGCTATAAATGCAAGTATTGATTTTGAAGCAGTTGTGCTTGAAAAAGATTTGTATGAAAAAACAACATTTAGAATAAATGAAAAAGAAAATCTTTTTGATGAATTATTGCTTAAAGGAGTTGTAATAAAAGACCCCTCCCTGTAGTTCAACGGATAGAACGAGGGCCTTCTAAGCCCTAAATGGGGGTTCGATTCCCTCCGGGGAGACTAGAGAGTTTTGAGAATTTAATATAATATATTTGTGTGTGGGGGCGATTAGCTCAGTTGGCTAGAGCGCTTCGTTTACACCGAAGAAGTCGGGGGTTCGAGTCCCTCATCGCCCACATCGAAACAATGGAACATCCTTAATGGATGTTTTGTTGTGGTAAATTGGTAAAAAATTTGAGATAATACGTGTATGGATGATTTTAAAGAAATAAAAAAATTATTAAAGCAAAACCTTGAAATTTCTCAAGAATCTTCTACTATCTTAAAGAAGATTAGAAGGAATCAGAAGATAAGTCGATTTTTTATGGTCTTTAAGTGGGTAATAATAATAGCCTTGGCACTAGGTGCTTACTATTATATACAGCCACTTATGGAGACCTTCTTTGAAGCAGCAGGGCAAATAAGAGAAGATTTTTCTGTTTTAAGGCAAACTGGCAGTGGTGTAGGAGACTTACCTCCTAGTGTGCTAGATAAACTTCAAACATTTTTTGAGAACTAAAGCTAATTTAGTCCAAGTGAGCCGTGGTAGCTCAGTGGTAGCAGCGTCTCTCTGAAAAAGAGAAGGTCGGTGGTTCGATTCCACTCCGCGGCACAATAGTAGAAATGCGACTGAAAAGCACCTCTCAAGCGTTGGAGTGCCAACAAAGCGAGCAGGTTCTAACGATGGCTGGTGTGATGAGAGGAGAGTGGAAGTCATGTGTAGAGAAAAGAGGTTTCGTGTTGTAAACAAACACTTTTTGAGTTTTTGATACAGGTTCTAACCAAATATGCATTATAGTGATTTTGTTGTAAAATTAGATTATGAAAAATCCCGAAAAATATTTATTTACTGGTGAAAAAATCGAGGTATCAGAAAATTCAGAAAAAGAACCAAATTTCGAATCCATGAAAACCCCCGATATTGTTGTAGAAGAAGAACATGGGGCACAACTTTTTTCTTTAATATTAAAAGCTCAAAATCCAGAATGGGGAGAGACCGAACATCCACTGGCAAAGGAAACTGATGAATATTTTAAAGAAAATCCACTTAGTTCTGATATTAAAGAATCACTACAGAAACTACAAGAAAACGGCGTTGATGAAGAAACTCTATATAATGCCGCGCTTGTTTATGAACACCCAGAGAGAATAGAAAAGATTTTAAAGATGGCAGAAAAATATAAACCTCATGTTAAAAACCCACGCGAAGCCCTTCAAACAATTCTTGATGTCCTAAAATCGTTTGACCAGTCATTTTCTTCATCTCTTTTGGAAGATAAATTCCGCGAATGGACAGAGCAAGATAAAGATAATAGATTAGAGAATTTAAAAGAAACTCGAAAAAGAATCGAGATGTTAATAGACTTTTTTAAACCGGACTCAGCTACAACTCTAGTAAGAAAGGTCAATTTTGTACCAACCGATCCGTTATATAAAAAGAATTCTGGTAGAAGTTTTTCTCTTGGAGACGAGCAAGTGATAATATCTCATATTGAGAATATAGATAACCAGGATCATGAATTTCTGCACGGTATTGTTAATCCAATCGTTGAAAAACTTTCACGGCGTTTAACTGATGAGCAGAGAGAGAAAATATCTCAATTAGCGAGCAACAAGCTCAAGCAAGACTATGGCGAAGGACATTTTAGTTTATTGTGTGAGGAATTCGTAAGAACATTCAACGATGTTGTTAAAAAGGGCGAAAAACCTCAAACATTCGAAGATTTTGAGCAAAAAACTGCCGAGTTAAGTGAAGCAGAATTTCAACAGTACTTATTGGAAAGCGAAAGATTGAGAGTAAGGTGTGAAGGATTGGGTATAACAACTCTTGGAGATTTTAAAGATAGGCCCCGAGAATATTTTGAAAAATTTGAAAAAAATCAGTTGCGCGATATAATTTTCGAGCTTTATCAAGAATATTTAATTCGTTCGGACAAAACAGAGAACTTTGAACAATTTGTTTTAAAAAAATTTATGGGTAAAATATAATTTTTTTATTTTGCCTTAGAAACAGGTTCTAACGTTTTCTACTATTCCGCACTTGTGTGCAAAAATAACGGTCTAATTAGGTCGTTGTTTTTGTCTTGTATTGATGGTATTATAAAATTATAACCAACGTCATTAGTACAATATAAACATGCGAAAAGATAAGAAAAAAGCTATTTCTTTAAGACTTTCTGGTAAAAGTTATAACGAAATTTCTACTAAACTTGGTGTTCCAAAAAGCACCCTTTCCTCTTGGTTTAGAAGAGAAAAATGGCCCACTGATTTTCTGAAGGATATATGCTCAAAAAATAAAAGAATTTGGTCAAAAAACATAACAAAATATAATAAAAAGAGAGCAAAGCATATTGCAAAGCAAACCGAAGAAGAAAAAGAAAATGCCATGAAGGACATAGGAAAACTTTCTGATAGAGAACTTTTGTTAGTGGGCTCGGCACTTCATTGGGCAGAAGGGTCTAAGGTTGATAGATGGAAAATATTTTTTGTAAATTCTGACCCCCTAATGATTATCTTAATGATGAAATTCTTTAGAGATATTATGAAAATTAAAGAAGATAGAATAAAAATTGGTATACAAATTCATCCTAATATAAAAGAAAAAGAGGCTAGAAAATATTGGTCGAAAATTACATCGATTCCCGAAGATATATTTGAAAAAACTCTTTATCAGGTTAGTTCTGCAAGTAAAGGAAAAAGAAGAAAAAAGACATTACCGTTTGGTACATGCCGTATATCTATAAATGGAGTGAAGGATGTTAATAAATTGAAGGGATGGATTCGTGGTCTAGCAAAATTTGATAATTTACCATAAAAAAATCCCCAAGCAAAGATTCACAATGCTTGGGGGCTACCATTCTTTATGTTTGTTGTGCAGGAAACATTACCGCTCTTACAAATCTTGACTCCACATCAAACTGATGCAATTCATTTGTACGTTTTATATCGGCTAACAAATTTTCACAAGATGTTATTTCTTTTTCTACATATGAAAGATCTTCGAGCATTTTTACTTTTCTGTTTTTACGATTTCTTAAGCTTAATTTCAGGAAGGCTCTTAAAAGATTTTTGGAGGATTTTTTTACTCTTTCGAAGCGATGTTTAATCGTTGTTGAATCAGTTTCTTTTAACAAAGTTTTTACTCTTTTTGAAATTGCTATAATATCCTCTGTTTTAATCGAAATTTCTACATTGTCAATCTCTTTGGCAATATTTCTTAACTTTTGAAATTCATTAGGTGGTTTATGAGGCGGAGTTCTGTAGCTTCCTACTCTACTATTAAAACTAAAATCAGTTTTACCTGAAAGAAAAGAAAAACCACTTTCTGGATTCATAATTAAACCCCTTTCTCCAATTTTTTAAGGTAAAATTTTAATTTAGTACAATTTAACAACAAAATAACAGAAAAGCAAGGCTCCTACTCTACCTTTATCTTCAGTTTTTGACTTCTGTCTTTTTTGAGTTTTGGAAGTTTTATTACGAGGAGTCCGTTTTTCATAGAAGCTTCTGCATTTTCTGGATCTACTTCTTGTGGCAAAAGAATTGTACGAGAGAAATCTCCCCAATAAAGCTCTTTGTAATAATAATTATCTTCTTCTACTTCTCTTTCACTCTTTCTACTACCTCGTAGTGTTATAGCATCTTGGTCTATGGAAACATCTAGATCTTCTGCTTTTACTCCAGCAAGCATTGCTTTTATGATAATTTCTGTTGGATTTTGAAACATATCTACTGAAAGCTGTCCTTCTTCACTAGCTTCCTCTATCCAGCTTTTTTCTTCTTTCTTTTTTGATTTTCTCTCTTTTTTTTCTGGAATGATTTCTTCTGTTTCTTCTTCGTCCACATTTTCGATTATTGCACCAAAATCTTCATCGTCGGTTTCGTCGTGAATGTTTATGTTTCCAGTTAGCCTTTCAAAAAATGAACCCGAATGTTTTGACATAAAATTATTTTTTTATTTTTTTAACTTTCTCAAAAAGTATTAAGAGAACAATAATAAGAGACCATAGCGGAAGAAACACCCGAAAAATATCTTCTCCACTACTTCTAATTATAAAAAAATTAAAAGCTGTGTGCAACAGAGTTGCAAACAGTAGTCCCCAAAAAAGATTTCTTTTGTAGCATTCTTTGTGAAAAAAAGAAAAAGCAATTCCTGCACCGACAATAGAAGAACTTAAAACGTGTAGTAGAGTTGCACCAGCAAATCTTAAATTACCTGTAAGAATGCCAGCCTCGAGTCCATAATTATCTACCACATTTACTAAAAATAAAATATTTTCCATGGCTGCAAAACCTACAGCAGCAGTTATAAGATATATGAGTGCATCTATGGGTTCGTCAAACTCCTTTTTGTTTAGCGCAATGTTTTTTGCTGCTAAAAATTTAAAAATTTCTTCAATGGCTGCCCACACAAAAAGAATAAAAAAACCGCCGATATAGGTGGAAAGGCCAATTGATTTAAAAATAAAGTCTACTCCCCTTTCCGCAGGAAGCGCTAAAGCAACAACTAGCATTCCCCCAAGAAATGTGAGAATTATAAGGCGTCTTGGTTCTGGATGAAGTTTGTCTTCTTTAAGCCAAAACCAAAGCCAAAGCAAAGCGGGTAAAACACCGCCGAGTAAAGCAAAAAGAAATGTTTCGTAGCTCATAACTTTAGTTTACTTTATTTCTGGCCAGTTTTCTACGATAAGAAGTTTTTTGTTTTCTAAAGGAAATTTTTCCCAAATACTTTCTGTGATAAAAGGTATGAAGGGGTGAAGGAGCTTTAAAGAGTTAACTAAAAGATAAGCTAAAACTTGCTTTGTTTCTTCGGATTCATTATTTTTTGAATATTCTATATATTTATCTGCAAAACTGTGCCATACAAAATCGTACAGCTCGTGAAGCGCTTGTCCAAACTTGTATTCTTCAATATTTTTATCGGTGTTTTTGGTAATTTTTTCAAATTTTTCTAAAATTTCTTTGTCGTCGTTTGAAAATTTATCATTAGAAATTGATTTAAAATTTAAAATTGAAAATTGAAAATTCTCGTTTTGTGCTAACACAAAACGAGCTATATTCCAAAGCTTATTGCAAAACTTTTTGCCAGCAAGCACATGCTCTTCAGCCCAATGAATATCTTGGTTGCCCATGGTCTGCCAAATTAACCCAAAGCGAGTAGCATCTGCTCCAAACTTTTCTATATAATCCATTGGGTCTACTCCAGTGCCTAAAGACTTAGACATTCGTTGGCCTTTCTTATTTAAAATTGTCGGGTGAATTATCACATCTTCAAAAGGCTCTTTACTCTCAAACTCCAAGCCAGAAAAAACCATCCTTGCCACCCAAAGATTTATGATATCCCTAGCGGTTGAAAGCACATTTGTCGGATAAAATTCATCTCGATCTTTTCCTTTGAGTGTTGCATGCGCCCAAAGCGCGGAAGAAAACCATGTGTCCAAAACGTCTTCAGAATTTTCTACTGGAATTTGGTGTCCCCACCAAATTTGTCTAGAAACACACCAATCGCGAATGTTTTTGTGCCAATCTAAATAAGTTTTTTCCCATTTTTTTGGATGAAATTTTACTTTACCATTTTCAACAGCCTCCATAGCTTTTTTTGCAAGCTCATCCATCTTCAAAAACCATTGTTCGCTTGGCAGGTTTTCAATTATTCTATTACATCGATAACAAGTGGATACGTTATGTGTGTAATCTTCGATTTTTTCCACCAAGTTTTCTTTTTCTAAATCTTTTACAATTTCTTCTCGTGCTTCGTTTATTTTCATTCCTTCATATTTTCCCCAAGTCATTTTTCCAAATTGATCTATAACCTTTGGAGCTTCTAGATTGTGTCGTTCCCCTATTTCTGCATCAATTATACTGTGCGCAGGTGTAACTTTTACAGCTCCTGTACCAAACTCTGGATCTATAACTCTATCTTCTATAACAGGTATTTCTTTGTTTACAATTGGCAAAATCACTTTTTTGCCAATTAAATCTTTGTATTTTTCATCTTTTGGATTAACAGCAATTGCAGTATCTCCTAACATTGTTTCAGGTCGTGTCGTAGAAACCGTAATTGGACCGTATTTTATAAAATAAAGTTTGTCGTGTTGCTCTTCGTGCTCAAGTTCGAGGTCTGAAAGACTCGTTTGGCATTTTGTGCACCAGTTTATAACTCTCTCTGCTTTATACATCCAGCCTTTGTTGTAATAATGCATAAAGGCGTCTTTAACTTCTTTTTGATAGTCTTCATCCATGGTAAATCTTGTGCGAGACCAATCGCAAGAAGCGCCAATTTTTTTGAGTTGACCCAAAATTTTGTTTCCATACTCTTCTTTCCACTCCCAAACGCGCTCTATAAATTTTTCTTTACTTAACTCGTGTCTTCTTTTGCCTTCTTGCTTGATAAGGTTTTTTTCTACAACGTTTTGTGTGGCAATACCGGCATGGTCTGTGCCCGGAAGCCAGAGGGCTTTGTAGCCTTCCATTCTTTTTTTTCTTATCAAAATATCTTGAATAGTTGCGTTTAAGGCATGGCCCATATGTAGTGCGCCTGTCACATTTGGTGGAGGAAGCACAATAGTAAAAGTTTCTTTTTTAGTATTTTTTAAGTTGTCTGGATTAAATAAACCTGAGTTTTTCCAGGTTTGGTATATTTTTTCTTCAGTTTTTTGCGGGTCGTAGGTGCCCTCAATTTTGTTTGACATAAAAGTATTTTTATTTTAGTCTTTGAACCAGATATAAACCTATTATTGCATATTTTATAGTACTCTAAAAGGAGATTGGGAAAAATGGAACACGACGAACAATTTTTGTTGGAAGTAAAGAAAAGGATTTGGGATGGAAGTAAAAATTGTGAGCATGTTAGCTCAAAAGCTGTAGCTCTTGAAATTAAAGATTTGAGGGTTGTGGCGGAAGTGATGAGGAAGGTAATTGAAGAAGAGATAAAAGAAATACAATCCCTTTTTGACTTAGCGGAGGAAATAATAGAAAGAGAGGAAGTAGATGTGGAGCCTGAAATATTTGAGGTTGTTGAGCATTTTGGAGAATTTTTGAAAATAGCAGAAAATTTAGGGAAGGAGGGACATTGAAAATAAAAAAAGAAATTATTAAAAAAGTAAAATTTTTATTATACGAAAAAGAGTTTGTTCCAATGCAACATATGAACTATGTTGAAGCAATCATTGCGACCTACGAAGAAGTTCGAAAAGAAAGTGGGACAACAGAAGAATTGGAAAAAGATTTTAAAGAGAAGCAAGAGAGTTTAGTAGATTCTGTGATGGATGAATTAAATACTTAAATTCCCATTTGCTTTAAAGGTCTTGCCGAGTTTATCTCGACGAGGCTTTTTGTTTGACTTTTTATTATTATGTATATACAATGTATATATGACTACAAAAATAAAAATGTGGGGAAACAGTCTGGCTGTTCGTATTCCTCGAGAGATTTCTAAAAAACTAAACTTTAAGTCTGGTAGCTCTGTAGTTCTTTCTGTAAAAGATAAAGCTGTGTTAGTTCGCCCAGTAAAAAAAAGTAGAACTAGTATAAAAGATTTAGTCTCTCAAATTACTAATGAGAATAAACAAACACTTGTTTTTGATGATAATCCACAAGGCAAAGAAATATGGTAAAGAAAAACTATGTTCCAGACAGAGGAGATTTAGTTTGGATAAATTTTAATCCACAAAGTGGGCGTGAACAAAAAGGAAAAAGACCCGCTTTGGTAATTTCTCCAAAAATGTACAACAACAAAACAGGTCTGGCTTTAATGTGTCCTATTACTTCTCACGAAAAAGGATACCCATTTGAGGTTTCTGTAGAAAACAAAAAAATAAAAGGTTTTGTGCTTGCAGATCAACTTAGAACCTTAGATTGGCAAGCAAGAAAAGTAAAATATATTACCAAAATAAAAGACGAGGCTCTTTTAGAAACTCAAGAAAAAATCTTAGCTTTAGTGGAGTAGCTAGTTTTGATAAAATAAAAAAAGTACAAAACTAAGCGGTCGTGGTACTTTGTACTTTTTTGTCTTGATACAAAAATGTTTTTGACTTAGACTTTAGCTAGATTAAAACTACAGAGAGGATATTGAAATAAATAAAAAAGGAGAATTTTAAAATGTTAACTTCACTTCCTGTACAAGAAAATGAAGAAATAATAAAAAAATTTAAAAAAGCTCTTGAAAACGAATGGACCGTTTTTATTAATTTTAAAAAGGAGGGGTATCTAATTGGTACCATAAATAAGAAAGGAACAGATATTTTAGGAAAAGGAACTATTTGTTTTTTAGATGGAATTGTTTTAGATCTAAATTTGTGTTCGGAAGAAATTGAAGATATTACAAAAGTAGGAATATGCGAAGCTGGTTCTGGAAGAATAAAGTTTTTTGAAGAGGAAATAAAGATAAATTAACCAATCCTCAAATTCCCATTTGCTTTCAAAGCTTGTCCTGCCTGCCCGCCTTTTTGGAGGGAGCCTGTCGAACGGACAGGCTTTTTCTTTTGGAAATACGAAGCCAAAGCTATCATAGCTGCATTGTCTCCAGAAAATTTAATATTTGGAATTAACAAGTCTATATTTTTATCTTTCAGATTTTCTTTAAATTGTTTTTTAAGCTCTTTGTTTACTACTACTCCCCCGCCAAGTATGACAGTCTTTGCTTTGTATTTTTCTGTGGCCTTCAAAGCTTTAGAAATTAAAACATCTATTACGGATTGCTGAAATTCGTGGCAGATTTCTTTTTTGATGCTTGGTGTAAGCCCCGCCGAGCGGGGTAAACTTTTCAACTCCTTTATTTTATAAAGCACTGCGGTTTTCAAACCAGAAAAAGAAAAATCAAATTCGCCGTCTGGAGAATTATCACTTATCATTGGCCTCGGCAACTTGACATCGTATCTGTTGGAAGTCGGACCTCCAACAGATGAGGTGGGGTTAGATGTTAGTTTAGAAATGGCGGGGCCGCCGGGGTAGCCGAGGTTTAGCATTCTGGCTACTTTGTCGAAAACTTCTCCTGCGGCGTCGTCGCGAGTTTCTCCTAAAATTTTGTATTTTCCAAGATTTTTAATTAGCACAAGTTGCGTGTGTCCGCCACTTACTAGCAGTGCAATCGCTGGAAAGTTAATTTTAGGAATCTTGAAATTTTCACTTTTCAAAAACGGAGAAAACAAATGTCCTTCCATATGGTTTACAGGAATTATTGGCTTATTCCACTCTTCTACTAAATTTCTCCCAAAGTTTATTCCTGTCCAAAGTGCTGACTCTAGTCCAGGGCCAATAGTAACGGCGACATAATCTATTTCTTTTTCAGGGGTTTTTATCTTTGCTTGTTTTAGTGCCTTATCTAAAACTTTTGGTAGATTTTTGGTGTGTTCGCGCTTGGCTAAACCTGGAACGACACCACCCCACTTTGCGTGGAGCTTCACTTGAGAAGAAACGATATTAGATAAAATCGAAAAAACCGGCGCCTTCGTGCTTTTCACCTTCAAAACTGCTATTGCCGTCTCGTCGCAAGATGTTTCTATGGCTAATATTTTCATATTCTTACAATAACTGCTAGAATGGCAAAATACCAGAGAAAAATCCCTTTTTGTGGTGAATATGGTGAAAATCAGTACTAAATCTCACCATATTAATAAAAAATATGGATAAAACACTTAAATTTAGAAAACACCTTGTGCCACTTGTGCTATCTGGTGAAAAGACCACCACTTGGCGACTTTTTGACGACAAAGATTTACAAGTTGGCGATAAGGTGGAGCTTGTAAATTGGAATACAGGGGAAGTATTTGCAAAAGCTGAATTAATAAATGTAAGAGAAAAGAAGTTTAGTAAAATAACTGATGAAGATTTTGTGGGACACAAAAAATATAAGAGTGAAGAAAAAATGTATGAAAGTTTTAGGCGCTATTATGGCGACAAAGTAAACAAAGATACTATAGTTAAAATAATTAATTTTGAGTTGATACCATTGAAAAGTGTCTAATATTGTTTTATAATTTGCAATATCTTTAATTTAGGCGGGTCCCATCGTCTAACGGTCAGGACGTCAGCTTTTCAAGCTGAAAATCGGGGTTCGATTCCCCGTGGGACCGCAAAATCTTGATTCTCTTATATTATTGTATATAAAATAGTTTGTGCTATTCTTTTTTTAGGTGCAAATTGATAATATAATAAACATGTTAACCAGGTCAACCAAAAAACAAACCAAACGCAACAAACTCACCCCCGCCGGGCGGGGCAAGAAGGAGGACACTATGCAAGTAGGTAAAACGTATTATGATTTTAAGCTTGTTAGAAGAGAAGATCTGCCAGATATTCGTGGTGGCTCGGAAATATTTGAATTTGTTCATCCCTCGGGAGATACGCACATACATATAGCAAACAACGATCCCGAAAATACTTTTGGAATTAGACTAAAAACAGTACCTCAAGATTCGACTGGTATTGCTCATATTTTGGAGCATATTGCTCTGGCAGGCTCTAAAAATTTTCCTGTAAAAGATCCTTTCTTTTCTATGCTTACAAGAAGCTTGAATACTTTTATGAATGCTTTTACAGCTCCAGACTGGACGATGTATCCATTTTCTACGGAAAACGAAAAAGATTATTATAATCTTATGAGCGTTTATGCCGACGCTGTCTTTTTTCCAAAGATAGACAAACTAAGTTTTCTCCAAGAAGGTTGGTGCCTTGAGGTAGAAAAAAACAAGGAAACAAAGGAAGAAAATTTGGCTTACGGGGGTGTGGTATACAACGAAATGAAGGGCGCGATGTCTTCTCCAAATCAAATTATGGAAAGATCTTTAATGAATGCTCTTTATCCAGATACTACTTATAGCTTTAATTCTGGCGGAGACCCAAGAGAAATAGTAAATCTTTCTCATGCAGATCTTGTGGTATTTCATGAACGCCATTATCATCCGAGTAATGCTTTTTCTTATTCTTACGGTAATTTTCCAGTAGAAAAGACCCTGGCTTTGTTGCAAGGTGTGCTGAAAGATTTTTCAAAAATAGACCCAGATACTGAAGTTTTATCTCAGCCTCACTGGGATAAGCCCAAGAGCGTAGAGTATAAATACCCACTGGCCAAAAATGAAGATCCCACAAAAAAATACCAAGCTTGTGTTGCTTGGCTTGTCGCAGATGTGCGCGATAGTTTAGAAGTTCTTACTCTAGATTTGCTGAATATTATTCTTTTGGGTGATTCAGCTTCTCCTTTGAGAAAAGCTTTGATTGACTCAAAAATAGGGTCTACATTAAGCGATTCTAGTGGCCTAGAGACAGACTTGAAAGACACAATGTTTTCCGTTGGTCTTAAAGATATAAAAAAAGAGGATGCTTCAAAAGTGCAGAATCTTATTTTTGAAACACTAGAGAATCTTGTAAAAAATGGTATTGATCAAAAACTTATTGATTCTGCTCTGCATCAATTGGAATTTAAAACAAAAGAAGTAACAAACTCTCCATATCCTTATGGTATAAAAGTCTTATTGAGATTTTTAGAGAGCTACATTCATGGTGGGGACTTGGCGGAGAGATTGGATTTTGGTGAAAATCTTTCTGTAATACAGGAAGGAATACAAAAAGGCCGTTTTTTTGAGAAGAAAATTAAAGAGTATTTTTTAAACAATTCTCATCATGTTCGGTTTGTATTGTCTCCCGGCCATGAAATGGCCGAAAAAGAGCAGGAAAGGGTTCGTTTGGAGCTTGAAGAAATCAAAAAAGGCATGACTGCTGAAGAAATCGAGAGCATAAAAAAAGTAGCCAGTGAACTTAAAAAACTTCAAGACTCCGAAGAAGATCTTTCTTGTTTGCCCACACTTTCTCTTTCTGAAGTAAAACCTCCGAAAAAGATAGAAGCTCCCGATATAGATACAACAATAGAAGGAAACAAGGTCTTGGTGTACGATCAGCCAACTTCCGGTATTTTTTATTTTACTGGAGCCATTGGTCTTGGTGAACTTAAAAAAGATCTCTTGCCTCTTATTCCATTCTTTTGTCACATTTTAAATAAGGTTGGTACAGAAAAAAGGGGTTATGAAGATGTTGTCCGACAGATAAATACATATACGGGTGGCATAAATTTTTCTTCAATGGCTGGAAATAATCACAAAAATGGCAAAACTCTGACTTTTGTTTCGTTAAATGCAAAATGCTTGGAAAAAAATACTAAAGAAATGATGAAATTGGTGGAAGAGCTTTTGATTTATCATGATTTTTTTGATCATGATAGATTGAAAAATCTTCTTCTTGAATATGTCGCATTGCTGGAATCGAGAGTACTACAAAATGGTCATAGGTTTGCTATTAGCTTGGCAGCTCGAAACACCTCTAAGACTTCGTTTGTTAACGAGCTTTGGAATGGTATATCGCAGTTAAAGTTTGCTAAAAAACTCGTACTGGACATAAAAGAAAATGGTATAGAACATCTTTCGATGGATCTAGATGAAATAGCATCTTTAATTTTTAAAAAAAATAATATGAAAGTTGCTTTAATTGGAGATATTAGAAAGGCTGAAGTGGCAAAGCAATGCCTAAATATAGTTTTTAAAAAAATGACTGCCGGAAAATCAAATTTTGTTTACAAACACAAGATTCCGGAAAACTGTAAAGTCCGTGAGGGCTGGAGCACATCTTCGGGTGTTTCTTTTGTTGCTTCAGTGTTTAGGGCGGTAAAATTTGGGCATCCAGATGCACCTGTTCTTGCTGTTTTGGCTAGATTAATGCGATCTAAGTATCTTCATAAAGAAATCAGAGAAAAAGGCAAAGCATATGGCGGCTTTTCTCTTTATAGTATAGAAAGTGGAAACTTTGCTTTTGGGTCGTACAGAGATCCTCATATAGTTCGTACTCTTGAAAAATACAATTCAGCGTTGGATTTTATAAATTCCGGCAATTTTACAGAAGAAGACGTGAAAGAAGCAATTTTGTCGGTGTGCGCAGAGATTGACGAAGCGGAGACTCCAAGCTTTGCTGCCAGAAAAGATTTTTTCAGAAGGCTGTCGGGAATGAGCTACAAACAAAGGAAAATGTTTAAAGACAGGGTTCTCGAGATCAATAAAGATGTTATTTTGAAAGTGGCAAGGAGATATTTCAAGCTTGGTATGAAAATGTCGACGGCTGTTATCTCTGGGCAGCCACTGCTTGAAAGCGCCAATAAAGAATTGGGCGATAAATCTCTAGAGTTGCACAAAATCTAAAAAACGTTTAAAATTTGACAAACGCGGTAAAACCTATATAGTTTTTACCGCGTTTTATGTTTTCAACTTAGAAATTAAGCTCTTTCCGCTCATTTCTTCTGGTTTTTGTGTGCCCAAAATTTCTAAGATGGTTGGTGCTACATCTGTAAGCGTGCCATTTACTTCTTTGTAGGAATTTGCAATTTCTTCTATGTTTGCGGCGGTGTTTTTCTGCCAATCTTTACCAATAAGATAGAAAGGCACAGGGTTGGTGGTGTGCTTCGTCATTTTTTCGCCGGTTAGTTTGTACATTTTTTCTTCTACATTGCCATGGTCGGATGTAATGATGGCAGACCCTCCAACTTCTAAAATTTTAGGAACGATTTGACCTATCTGTTTGTCTAAAGTTTCTATTGCTTTTATACAAGCTTCAAAATTACCTGTGTGCCCTACCATATCGGCGTTGGCAAAATTTATTACAAAAAAATCATAGCTACCCAGGCTCTCTAATACTTTGTTTGTTATTTTTTGGGCGGACATTTCTGGCGTTTCGTCGTAGTGTGGAGTTTGGTGAGATGGTATCAGCGCCCTTTCCTCGTTTTCAAATGGTTTTTCTGTCCCACCATTAAAAAAGTAGGTAATATGTGCATATTTTTCTGTTTCAGCAATGTGTAGTTGTCTAAGGCTGGTTGAAGATATAATTTTTGAGAGTGGATTTTTTACGGTAATAGGAGGAAAAGCAATTGTTGTGGGAAGTTTTTCGTCGTACTGTGTCATAGAAACGAACTTAAGATTGGCAATTTTTTTTCTTTCAAATTTATCAAATCCATCTTTTACAAAAGCAGAGGTTATTTGCCTAGCACTGTCTTCTCTGTAGTTGAAAAATATTACAGCATCTCCATTTTTTATAGACTCCCCTTCTTTAGAAAATCCAGGCTCTATAAATTCGTCAGTTTTTCCGTTTTTATAATTCTTTTCAATATAAATAGAGGCGAGTTCGTATTCTTCTCCCCTTTTTTCTGTCAACAATTTGTAAGTTTTCTCTGTAAAATCCCATTTTTCATCTCTGTCCATAGCAAAACGGCGTCCTACTACTGAAGAAATTTTTATGTTCGGATGATATTTTTCGAGCCTTTCTTCTAGTTGTTTTGTAAAATTACCTGCCTCATTTTGCGGGGCGTCTCGACCATCTGTAAAAAGATGTAAATACGTTTTTAGTTTGTTTATTTTAGAAAAATCTAGGAGTGCATAGAGGTGGTCTATGTAGGCATGCACAGATCCAGAGGAAAAAAGCCCCATAATGTGCAAATTTCCACCAGTTTTTCCGATATGCTCGGCCGCTTCAACAAAGGCTTCATTTTTGTCGAAAGTACCTTCGTTTATAGACATTATTATGCGTGGCAGGTGGTTGTAGATGATTTTTCCAGAGCCCATAGTAAGGTGGCCCACCTCGCTATTGCCTTCTTCTCCCCATGGCAGGCCCACTGCAAGTCCGGATGCTTGAAGAGTAGTAAATGGATACCACTTTTCTATTTCAGAAAAGTTTGGATGCTTGGCAAGTTGCCACGGAGACTCCGTGGCTCTTTTGTCGTATCCAAATCCATCTAAGATAATTAATGCCAGAGGCTTTGTCATGGTCACATTATACCATAAATAAAAAAACCCGCTTGCGCGGATTTGTAAATTCAGTGTTTTTTAGAATAAGTTGATTATTCTTCTCCGAATTCTTTTAACCAATTTTCTAGAAGTTTGTTTTGTGCCTCTGTGTTTCTGTCTATCGCTTTTACGGTCTCTGCAGCTGCTCCTGCAATCATTATCATTAAACCTATTCCTATTCCAAAGGTATCAGAAAATTTTGATACTTCTAGCATTCCCACAATAATCCATGTTACGAGTCCTCCCAAAATGCCTAGTTTTAAAAACGGATCTTTTCTCATCTCCCCTCCATTATTATTAAGGTTTAAATTATGTATAGCATATTAGCCTTTTTTTGTCGAGAACTTTACAACAAACCCAAAATCTGATATGGTTAAGCTATATTAAGTTATTAGCGGTATGATCAATACCATTGGAATAAAAACAAAAAACGAATATGAATTTACAAACACTTTTAGGAGTGGCTGTGGTTTCTGTGGTGTTTGGAGGGGTTTTAGGTTATTTTCTTCGTCATTTAATAGTTTTACAAAGGAAAAGCTCAATCGAGCTAAAAATAAAACAACTCCTAGTCGACACTAAAGCAAAAGCCCAGACCATATCAGAAGAAGCCTCTAAAAAAGCAGAGGCTATTGTTGAGGCTGCCAAAAAAGAAGAAAGATCTGTTGTCTCTCAGGTCAGAAAAAGAGAAGAAGGTATTTCTAGAAAAGAAGAAATGCTTGAAAAAAGACGCCAAGAGGTAGAAAACGATGTAAAAAACAACAAGAAAAAGATTGAAGAAATAAAAAAAGTCCAAGAAAAACTCAAGGTTGTAGGAGAAAAGAAGCGCGAGGAACTTCAAAGAGTAGCAAAATTGTCAGAAAATCAAGCAAAAGACGAACTTCTCAAAGAATTGGAAGATAAATACCAAGAAGACTTACTTTTGAGAATGAAAAAACTAGAAACAGCAGGCGGGGAACAAATAGGAAGCAAGGCCCAAGAGATTTTAGTTTCTTCAATTCAAAGGATGGCCTCTTCCACTGCCTCGGAAGTTACTACCTCGTCAGTTACTATTTCTTCAGACGATTTGAAAGGGAAAATTATCGGTAAAGAAGGTAGAAACATACGTGCGCTTGAAAGAGCTGCAGGAGTTGAAATTATTGTAGACGACACTCCAGGCTCTGTGGTTATTTCTAGCTTTGATCCTGTCCGTAGACAAATTGCAAAGATAGCCTTAGAAAACCTCATCTTAGATGGGCGTATTCAACCCGCTAGAATTGAGGAAATGACTCAAAAAGCCAAGAAAGAGGTAGAAAAAATAATAAAAGCAAAAGGAGAGGAGGCCGCGTACGAAGTAGGTATATTTGATTTAGACCCAAGAATACTTATGCTTTTGGGTAGATTGTATTTTAGAGTTAGTTATGGGCAAAATGTCTTAAGGCATTCTGTGGAAACAGCGCATTTTGCTGGAATGATAGCCTCAGAAGTAGGCTGCAATGTGGCTATAGCTAAAAAAGCAGGGCTCCTTCACGATATTGGTAAGGCAGTAGATCATGAAATTCAAGGTACCCATGTAGAAATAGGAAGGAGAATTTTACAAAAATTTGGAGCAGAAGAAGAAATTATTAGAGCTATGGAAGCTCATCATGAAGAATATCCGTATACAAGCCTAGAATCTGTAATAATTCAAACCGCAGATGCTGTTTCTGCCTCAAGAACCGGTGCAAGAAGAGATACATTAGAAAATTATTTAAGAAGGCTTGAGGAACTTGAGGGTATTTCTAACTCTTTTGATGGTGTAGAAAGGACATATGCTATACAGGCAGGGCGAGAAATAAGGGTTTTTGTTAATCCAGAGAAGGTTACAGACTATGAAGCTAAAAAATTAGCTAGAGATATAGCCAAAAAGATAGAAGAAGAGATAAAATTCCCCGGAGAAATTAAAGTAAATGTTATTAGAGAATCTAGGGTTGTAGAATATGCCCGGTAATACTACCGGGTGCACCCGGTAAGTGTTGCTATTGTTGACTATTTTAAATCTGATATAATATAATTATTATTTAAAAGCCTGCCTGCCGGTAGGCAGTGTCGAGATTAGTAATAAACTAAAGACTTAATTCAATATGAACAAAGCATCAATGGTTGAGAAAGTTGCTGAAATAACTGGCGGCAGTAAAGCTGACGCTGAAAGAGTTGTTGAAGGAATTTTCGGAGGAATTGTTGACGAGCTAAAAGGAGGAGGCGAAGTTTCTATTGCAGGTTTTGGTATTTTCTCTGTAAAAGACAGAGCTGCTAGAACTGCAAGAAACCCAAGAACTGGAGAGCCTATCCAAGTTGCGGCAACTATAGTTCCTAAGTTTAGAGCAGCAAAGGCTCTAAAAGAGGCTGTAAAACCTCAATAAACGTTCGTCTTTCCGGAAAGGCGAAATGCGAAACCCCCCGTCGAGCCAAGCTCGATTAGGGGGGTTTTGTTGTACCAAGGCAAAACTAGTTGTTTCCCGGGATCATTTTGTAAAGGAAAAAAATGCGCAGTGGTGAGTATTTCAAAAGAAATTCCCGTGGAATCCACCACTTCAGCCACGATTGGGTGCGTGGCTGGGTGGATTTGTCTGAAAACCAGTATTTGTTGGGAGACCGTTTTTTGTCAGGCTCCCAAACTTTGATAGAAATTCTTTCTTCCATACCGGCTTCCTTGATCGCCATTTTTAGGTCCCTTACACAGCGCCAGCGGTGAGGAGCTGCGGCGAAGACCCACAGCTTGTTGAGCCCTTTCTTGATGGCTTGCTCTACTGCCCATTTGGCGATGCGCCATGTGGGCGGTGGCTCCCCCTCTTTTTCGGTGATGTAGGTACAGAGAATTCCTTCCCAGGGTTTAATATCTACCTGTGTAAAAATTTCCAAGCCGTACCTTCTTGCTTCGTTGCTTGCCGATATAGCAAGAGCTTTGTTCGGTGGTATCTCCGCTGGCGTACCAAACGCAAATACAACTATCCCTGTTTTCAAAATACACCTCCCTGCCCGCCTGCATACAAAGTTTGCGGCGTGGCTTTAATTGTTATTCGTCTTCAATTAGTCTAAGTGAAGTCTAACAAATAAAACAATAAAAGTCAATATCTGTCAAAAAAAAGTTTAATTATATAAAAATCCATATAGGTTCTTGTATAATGTTTGACAAAAGTGATACACTTTTGATACACTTTACATATGGCTACAACAAAAAAAAGAGTAAACATAAGTCTTTCAGCATCTTTAGAAGAAGCACTTGATAGGCTTTCTGTTCGTGACCAGGTTCCGCAGGCTACCAAAGCAGCTGAGCTCCTTAGAGTTGCTGTGGAGATAGAAGAAGATCGAGTATGGGACAGTATTGCTTCAAAAAGAGATGTTTCAGATGCTAAATTTGTTTCTCATAAAAAAGCATGGGTTTAGATTTTGAAATAGTTTATCACTATCTTGTTGTGAAAGAAGATATATCTAAACTTTCTAGTAAAAATAAGGAAAGAATAAAAAGTGCTATTAAGGAAAAACTTACCAATTCTCCAGAAATATTTGGCAAACCCCTAAGAAGATCTTTGAGAGGTTATAGAAAATTAAGGGTTGGTAATTATCGTGTTATTTTTCGTATCGAAAAAAGAATAATAAAAATTTTCTATATTGGTCACAGATCTGTGGCTTATCAAAAAGCAGAAAAGAGAGTTTAGTTATTGTTTATTTTTATAAAAAAGTATAAGTTTTAATAAATAGCTGTTTGAAAATTAAAGGAGGTGTTGCATGAAGAGTTTAATGCCCGTGTGGCAATGTCCAAAATGTCGTAAAAAATATAGACAAAAATTTGGAGAAAGAGAACTTAAAAGATATTGTGCTTATTGCGGTACTCGTTTAGAAATATCCGCAAAATATCAATAGTTTTCTATTGGACAGTTATCCACAGGTTTGTGTTTGCAGATATTTTTTTGTCCGATATAATAATAACTAGATTACAAGTTTAATAAAAGATGTGGCGAGCGGAGAGGTCTTCTCCAATAGTTCGCGTTGACGAAATTTTTACCCTTTAGGGTTTTTCTCTTCATTTGCCATATCTTTTTTCTGGTCATTTACAATTTGCATCAAGAGTTAAGTAATTTAAAACCCCGGACTTCGTGTCCGGGGCTTGTCTTTGTCTTATTTACCACAATTGTAAACCTGCTTTAATTATCAAAATACCGATGGTAAACTTTGTTGATAAAGACAATGAAGACAAAATCTGTGATTTAATGGGGATGAAGGGTATTTTCACATTTAAAGCAAAAATTTTGTTTATGTTGATGGCTGCGATTTGTGTAACTATTGTTGACAATGAAATTATTCCGGAAATTATGAAACAAAAACCAAGCAATAACAGTAAAAAAGAACCAAAAATTGAAATTGTCATTTCCCCCCCTTTGTTTATTAAAGAATCTTTTTTATTTTTTTAGCATTTTATAGAACAAAAAACAAGCTTCAGGTGTAAAAACCCGGAGTTTTTTGTTTGTAATTAAAACTTAAAGTGGTTAAAAAGCACCATAGAGTTATAGCTATAGCTTCAACTCTATGGTGCTTTTCGTACCAAAAACACTTCGCTATTCTTAGATAAATGGTTTCATATGAAACAAATTTGGGGGAATTGGTCACAAGTTACTGAGATTTAAAGTAATTATCCAATTGTTTTTTGATGAATCTATGTCCAGACCCTGATTTTAGAAAAACTTCTCTCTTTTTTGCATCAAGTTTTGTAATATAAGCTTCATAGTAGATTAAAACAAGAGGTAATCTGTTTTTTGTCGATTTTACTTTACCTTTTTGGTGGACTTCGAAACGTTTTTTTAAATTTTCAGAGTATCCTATATATAATTTATTGTCTTTTTTGCTTTGTAATATATAAACGTAATACATATGTGGCTCGTAAAATAAAATTATTCTCATAATTTTACCACGAGCCTACCCCGTGACAAAAGACCCATAATCAGTATTGATTATGGGTCTTTTGTTTTACGGGGTGCGGGTAGGGGGAATCGAACTCCCGTCATCTGCTTGGAAGGCAGAGATTTTACCACTAAACTATACCCGC
>CAZRMW010000005.1:0-52136 GCA_964601305.1 uncultured Candidatus Saccharibacteria bacterium | reverse complement strand
CGTTATGAATCTCTTAACAAAAAAAAAATTAATATTATCAAATATTTTAATATTTTTTTTGTTGAGATTTTTTAACATAAACCAAAGAAAGGTTGTCCATAATTAATTCCCAGTAACAAATTTGTATTTTACAAAAATTTTTTCTTCCTGCGTTGAAGGATTACCCCCAAGACTTACATCCACACCACGCCCCGCCATGTTTGTAGCAACAGTAACTCTCCCCTTCTTTCCAGCCTGTGCAATTATTTCTCCTTCGTCTTCATGTTGTTTTGCGTTTAGCACATGGTGCTTTATACCTTCTTTTTTAAGTAGCGCCGAAAGATATTCGTTTTTGCTTATAGAGACCGTGCCCACCAAAACAGGCTGACCAACCTTGTTTCTCTCTTTTATTTCTCTTGCCACCGCCTTGAGCTTCCCTTCTTCAGTAGCATAAACCAAATCCTGCTCGTCTTTTCTTACTAGTGGTTTGTTAGTCGGTACTTCATAAACATCTAGTTTATAAACTTTGTGAAATTCTTCTGCTGATGTATATGCTGTACCTGTCATTCCAGAAAGTTTCTCATACATTCTAAAATAATTTTGAAAAGTAATACTTGCCAAAGTTTTAGACTCTTTTTGTATTTCTACATTTTCCTTCGCCTCTATAGCTTGGTGTAGTCCTTCCGACCATCTTCTTCCTGGAGTTAATCTTCCTGTAAATTCATCTACTATTACTATTTCGCCCTTCCTCACTACATAATCTTTATCTTTACTAAAAATTGCGCGCGCCCTCAAAGCCTGATTGAGATGGTGTACATATTTTATTCCTTTTTCTGTATAAATATTTTCTACGCCTAAAATTTTTTCTACCTTTTCTATTCCTTCATCTGTTACAGAAATTGCTTTTTGTTTTTCGTCTACCTCATAATCTTCCTCCTCTTTAAGTTTAGGAACAATACTTGCAAATATTTTATACAAATCTGCCGACTCTTCATCTGGCGCAGAGATAATGAGCGGGGTTCTAGCCTCGTCTATTAAAATAGAATCTATCTCGTCTACAATTGCATAGTTAAAACCTTTAGCCTGCACCACTTGCTCTTCACCGTAGGCCATTCCGTCTCTTAAATAATCAAAACCAAACTCATTGTTTGTACCATAAGTAATATCTGCTTCGTAAGCCTCTCTTCTTGTGCAAGGTTTTAAAAACTCATGAACCACACGAAAAGAGCCCAATTCGTCTCTCTCTTCATCTAAATTTGTGTGGTGGGGATCGTAAAGAAAACTAGTATCGTGGTTTATACAGCCAACACTAAGACCAAGAAAATTATAAATCTGCCCCATCCAAACCACATCTCTTCTGCTTAGATAATCGTTTACAGTAACTACATGCACACCTTTCCCTGACAAAGCATTTAAATATATAGGGAGAGTAGATGTAAGAGTTTTTCCTTCTCCAGTTTTCATTTCTGCAATTTTACCCTGATGCAAAATAAGCCCACCCAAAAGCTGAGAATTAAAATGTCGTTGATTTAAGGTTCTTTTTGCGGCTTCTCTAACCACAGCGAAAGACTCTAGTAATATATCATCTAGGTTTTTTCCTTGAGATAATTCTTGTTTAAATTCTAATGTTTTATTTTTTAACTCATCGTCTGAAAGCTTTTTTATGTCTTCTTCTAGGCTGTCTATGCTCTCTGCAATTTTAGAAAGATCACTAAAAAATTTTTTACTAGGGTCGCCGAAAATTTTAGTTAATATTGACATGACGCCAGTATAACAAAAAAACCAACCCCTCGTAAGAGGGGTTGGTTTCAGCCAGAGGCTGACAAGAAAAAATAAATTATTTTTTCTTTTTTCTTCGCACTGTTTTCTTTTTCTTAGGAGCTGCTTTTTTCTTTTTCACAACTCTCTTCTTTGCTGGCTTTTTCTTCGCGACTTTCTTCTTTTTTACGACTTTCTTTTTCTTAGGAGCTGCTTTTTTCTTTTTCACAACTCTTTTCTTTGCTGGCTTTTTCTTTGCTACTTTCTTTTTCTTAGGAGCCGCTTTCTTCTTCTTTACGACTTTCTTTTTCTTAGGAGCTGCTTTTTTCTTTACAACTTTTCTCTTAGCAGGTTTCTTTGCAACTTTCTTTTTTACTACCTTCTTTTTGCGTCGAATCATTTTAATTTATTTTCCGCCAGAGGCGGACAAGTTTAAAAATATATTTATCGACCCTGTCTGCTAGCAAGCAGACAAAACAGAGATGCAGGGTGCTAAAAAAATTTTTAAATAAAAATTTCAACTGCGTCCCTACTTATAATTATAAAATTTTTTCACTAAAAAAAATATAAAAAAATAAAAAAAGTTGTGGACAACTAGAACCCAATAAGTCGAACTTCTTCTTCTGGAGAAAATCCGTAATGAGAAAAAATTTTGTGCTTCACAAAACTAGAAAGCATTAAGACCTCTTCTGCTTTTGCATTGCCACTATTTAAAATAAAGTTGGCGTGCTTGTCTGATACAAAGGCACCTCCAATTTTTTTACCCTTCAAACTTAAATTATCTATAAGAAACCCTATGGAAATTTTTTCTTTATCTGCAAACCGTTTTAATTCTGGAAAATTTTTTAGCAAAGCTTCTTTGTCTATGTCTTTTCTTTTCCAAGAAACATTTTTAAAAAAACAACCAGCGCTATGCTTACCCAAAGTGGACAAATAAGATCTCTTTTCTAAAATTTTTTGTATTTCTTTTTTTATAGAATCTGTATTTCTTTTTTTAAAAATAAAATTAACGCCAAGAATAATTAAATTAGAATTAGAAAAAACAGAGTTTCTATAAGAAAAGTCGCAATCATTTCTATCTAGGTCATAAACGGAAAAATCTTTTAAATCAAAGACCTTAACGCTTCTTATATAATCTGACAAACTACTTCCAAAAGCACCCGCATTTCCGCAAACAGCTCCACCAACAGTACCTGGAATGCCCGAAGCCCACTCCAAGCCAGATAACCCTTCATTAGAAACTCTATTAATCAACTTTGAGAGCAAAAGACCCGCACCAGAACAGGCACGCTGTCCGGAAATTTTAAGTTCGCTAAAAACTGGCTTTATTACTAAACCATTAAAACCACTGTCTGAAACAAGCAGATTTGTACCACTTCCAAGAACAAAGGTGGGTAGATTTTTTTTCTGCGCCCACCTACAAAGAGCTGGCACATCGCCAACGCTTTTTGCTTTAGCAAAATATTTGGCTGGCCCCCCAATTCTGAAATTAGTATAGGGAGTCAATAAAACGTTACTCTCAATTCTCATTTATTTTTAATTCTCCTTTTTTGTTGCTGTCGTTGAAACTGGTTTAGCTTTTGCTGCTTCAGCTTTTATATTTCTTGTATTTATTTTTTTTACACTGCGCACACTGTTTGCATTGCCTTCAATTTTTTTACTTTCTATTCTCTTCGCTTCTATCCTCTTATAAGTATTTTCCTGAGCTTTTCTAAGAGCAGGTTTTGCCTCTTCTGGTACTTTTTCTTCTACCCTTCTAAGAACTTCCAAATTATTAAAATTTTTAATTCCTTTCTTTTCAATTTTTTGCTCTGCTTTTTCTAATCTCTCACCTATTTTTTCTTTATCTACATCGCTTAAAGTTTTACCCCATCTTGCAATAGCTTTTTCTCTCACAGCTTCTACTCTTTTTCTTTTTTCCTCCGGAGCTTTTTCTAATCTTTTTTGAATCTTGTTTATAAAACGGTCTTGAAGCAAACCATCTTGTGCAAATTTGTCTACCAAGTTTTGAAATTTTTCATTATCTTTTTCTTTCTCTCTTAAAATTTCTATTCTTTCACTAGTTTTTTCTATAGCTTTTTCGTATTTCTCCATAGCCAAAACTGCAATTTCTTCGTTGCCCTCTTCTTCTGCTAGCTTCTGTGCTTCTACCAATCTTTCATTGGCCTGCGCCAGCCTTCTTTCTGCTTTCTTTACAGGATTGAAGGTAAAAAAATTGCCTATACCTCTGTTCCATTCTTTTAGAAAATAAAATGGGCTGTCTGGAAGAAGTGTCGGCTCTTTTACGCCCAAATCTTCTGCGGTAATCTCCGCTTCTACTTCTTCTGTAATAGCTACTGCCTCTATAGACTCGTCCTGGGCAAAAACGACACCCGCTGTTAATAAAAATACTGGCAAAAATAATAAAACAAATTTTTTCATAAATTTTGTTAAATTTAATTAATAATTTTTTTATGTGCCCCGTACCAACACTCTAATGAGCAGAGAAGGCAAATCCTCATACTATGTCTTTATGTGAGTGCCATCTACTCTCTGCTCACTACAATGTTGGTGCGGAATAAAAGTTCTTTTCTGTTTTTATTATACAAAATACAACAAATAAAACAAAGAGGAAGTTCCACAAAAACATAAAGACCCCGCTTGCGCAGGGGCTTTATGCAGACATAGAAGTGTCCTGCCAAAGGCAGACACACTCACATAACCTATATATAGCAAATTTTTGAGTAAAAGTCAACACACTTGTGAATAAAAAAACCCCGCCAAAACGACGAAGCTTTTTGTGTACTTATTGACCTATTTTCTTTAAATATTCTCTAAACAGCCAATATGCCTGCAAATAATCTACCTCATTATACAAATGCCTGTTTCCAACCCACCCACCATCTAAACGATGTTGGTTTCTTATCCATTCATAGGTGGTGCCTGGCCTGTCGTATATAGGTAGTGGGACTACAGATTCTGGTTTGCTCCTAAATTTGATGTAGCGCGAAATTTTTCTTTTTTCTAAATCTTTGCGATAACTATTTAATATCTCTGAAGAATCACGAACTGTGGGATAGGATTGCAGATAGTCTTTTATTCTGTCTTCAATTTTAAATCTTCTTTCTTTAGAAATAAAATAGAAACTTGTGTTAAGGTATAAGATATCGAAAAACACATTTGCAGAGTGATCATATCTGCTATGTAATTTCTTAATTACTTTTTTGTAATAATCATCTCCTGTTAGAATGTGTAGTGTGTACAGAGATAAAAAATTAAGATGAGAGCTACCAGGAGTTGGAAATTCTAAATTTGCAAGTTTGAAAAAAATTGGCCCTTTGTTTGGATACCCATATTTTTCTAAAAGCACCTTATCTTCCATAAGCCTTTGATACAAATCTGAGTATTTGTTTTTATCTACAAATTTAAGCGCAGAATGAATCAACAAAGTTACAGCTAAAGCACGATTTCTTTTTAATTCGAATCTTGATATAGATATGTTGCTATATTTTGTCGTCTCTCCATATTGATTTACTAATTGATAATTATTGCCAACAAAATGTTTCGCTACGATAGCAATATGTTTACTAATTAATTTTTTTATTTCTATATCATCAAAACTATAGAAGGCTTGCGTGTAAGCAAAAAGCAATTGCACATAAACATTTGCGTGCGTATCTTCGTTTGTTGGAAAAAGATTGCCCCTTTTATCAATCACAGCTTCTAGGGGCAAGAATCCATCTAATCCATTTGCTCGATCCATTTCTATAATTGATTTAATTATTCTTTTGGCTCGAGTTTGAACAATTTTGTTTTTTGTAACTGCGTATTTAGAAGCCAAATAAGAAAGCAAAAACAAACTATGCTCCAACTGTATTGGCCCCCTGCCTTTATCTGTTGTAAATCTAGAAATAAGAAAGTGTGGCAAATAAAGAAAATTACTAAGCCGCGACTCTATAATTTCCGATTTTTCTTTCAGAGAGTATTTTTCTGCTTCAATTCTTCTTTCTAATTTTACTACTTCGGAAGCTTTTATTCTTTCTTTACTTTCTAAAGAAAAAGAAATTGATCTAGTTGATGAACATCCAATCAAAAAAAATATGATAACCCACCAAAAATAGAAGTGTTTTTTCATTTTTATACCTTATTTTTGTTAAAGATCTTGTTTTTGATGCTAAAAATACAATACCATAAGAAAACTCAAAGTCTAGCCAAATATTTTGTTTTGTAGTAGTATGATTACTACACTAGGTTGAATAACCTGGCACGGCGCGGGGAAGTGTAACGGTTGCACGGGAGGCTCATAACCTCCAGGTAGTGGGTTCAATTCCCACCCCCGCAACACTTGACGAGTAAGGTATTTTGTGCTATCTTTGATGCAGAGTAGTTTTGGTTTGAAAACAAAAATTTCAAAGGAGAAAACAAGATGAAGACTTACTGGTGGCAGTCAACAAGCATCGTGCATTACGGATATCATGTTGAGTATGAGGTGGAAAACGACCATAGCAATAACACTCAAAGATATACTGGCAAATCTCGGTATGTGCATGTATAAACAACGCAACAGATATTTTCTCCAAAAGCGTCAATCTTCATGGTTGGCGTTTTTGTTTTGCCAAAAACTATAAATTTCTTATTAAATCTTGAGCTAACTGGTTCCAGTTGAGATCCAAGTCCGCAAATATCATTGACAAAGTGGTATTTTTGTGATAGTCTTACACATAGATCAAGGAATCAAACACACCCTTAAAAAGGAGGTTTCCAATGAGGTTTATACTTGTAATTATAGGAGGAGCTCTCTCCGGTATTGTGATAGACATAAGCACCATTGAAAGCATCAGTGGGTGGAGTGGCTATCTATGTGGTGCCATCGTTGGAATATATGGTATTGTTTGCCACAAAATTGGAGAAAAAAAGAATTAGTTATTTCTTACCAACGCCATCTCAAAAGCCCTTGTGTGTTTCCGCAAGGGCTTTTCTCTTTCTAATAAGTCTACCGTATTCCTCAAACTAGACTTCAATTCCCCGCAAAAGAACTCCAGAAATTAAAATGAAAAAATCCACACGAAGTGGACTCTTTTAATAATTTTTATTTGAAAATGCGACAACGAACGCAACCAGCAAACCCCAAGAGAGATAAAATACTACCAATTATACAAACTACTTTTGATAAAATGGTTGGCTCTGATCCCAAAAACCAAATTAGTAACAATATCAACATGCCAAGAATCAAACTTACTGCAGATATAACTTTCATTTTGTTAACCTCGCTGTATTAATGTAGCTTTGTGGTAGCAAATGGTTAAAGGCGCTGAGAAAAGTTCAGCGCCTTTTGTTTTTGTTTTGACCCGTTGGCCAGTTTACCAGATTTGAGGGTCGTCAGTTTCCGGACCATACCAGACGGTTTGCCCGTTGGGCCTGGCAGGAACAGCCATAATGTCGATTCCGGTTTTTTCCTTCAAAGCCTCTCTGGTGTTCGGGCCGGGGTTACCGTCGGCATCTTTCCCACCAAAGCCCAGCAACTCGATTTGCATACGTTTGGTGTTTTCGACAGACTTATCACCCAGCTCATCGTCCATAACAACACCTTCGCCATAGCCCAGTATGCATAGAATTTCCAACCAAAGACCGGCTCCATCCCCCATCGTTCCCTTGTTCATAAAGGGAGAAACCATCGGTTTAAATTTCGGGGTTTCTTTTTTCATCGTTTTCTCCTTTCGGTTTATCTTTGTTTGTTAGTATTGTTAGTTGTTTAAGAACTTTATTTCTCTTATATTAATCACTTGGCCTTAAAAAGTCAACTTATTTTTTAAAAATTTACATTTTTATAAAAATGTTGTACTATAAAAGGAATGAAAAAAGGGCACATAATAAATATTTTAAAAGTTTTTATTGTACTACTGTTTTTTACGATACTCATAAATCCATTTAAATATTTAAAAGACTTTGATTGGAACAGTTGGAACAAACTTAAAGTCCAAACCGCCTCTATCTTGCTAGCAACCATGGAAGAAAATGAAAGCGACAAAACGGAAACCCAAAACTTAAAGTACGAAAATATCATTGAAAATCTTGAAGCAGAAATAGAAGAATTAAAACTAAAAGAAACTTGCACCACAGACCCCGAAACAAAAGTAGTTATAAAAAAAGTACCCGTGGAAAAAATAGTTTATAAAGAAGTAATAAAAGAAACTGCTTGTGATCCTAGTATTCCAATTATATCATCAATAAAAATACTAACCGGTTTAGACCCAACATCAATCAAATGGGAAACAAACAAACTAACAAAATCTAAAGTGATAATCACAAGCAATGAGATGGTAGGTAAAAAAGAAGTTAATTCTATTTTCCCCACAGCGAAAGGTCATCGAGCCAATATCGAAGGGCTTCAACCAAAAGTTCGCTATTTTTATGAAATCTATGCTACAACAATAGAAAAAGGCAAAGAACTAGGATCTGCCAGAGCAACTGGAAGCTTCTTCGTATCTTCAGGAGAACAAGAAGAAGAATAAAAAAGTTCTTTAAAAATAAGGAGAAAAAAATGAAGACAAAAAGACTGTTTTTTTGTACATTGATTATTTTTGTTTTAACAACAAGTTTTTCTTATGCAGTATCTCCGCCTAGTATTTCTGCAATCATTGGAAAAGTAACAATGACGCTTAGTGGTTATCGCACGGTAAACGGCGCCGAGCTTCCTTTTTTTAGGCTTCACACCGGAGATATTGGCATAACAAGAGCCACAAATAGACTACATGGACTAACAGCAGATATTTATACTCGTAGCCCTAAATCTCAGGTCTGGAGTTTAACAAAAGTTGTTCATGGAAAACGCTCTGTTCAACAAAAAACAGAAAAGAAAAGTTTTCCTTATCCGATGAACTTCCTTTCTGAAAAAGAATTAAACGCTATAGAAATGTTTTTTGTATACGCAGACGAGAATGTAAACATTTATCTTTTACCACTAACAGAAAAAGAAACAAGAGAAGTATTCCAAAAAGTGGCCGACCTTTTCAATAAAATTTCTTCTTCTTAATTTGTTGCGGGGTGGCGCAGTCTGGTTAGCGCAAGGGGCTCATATCCCCTGTGTCGGGGGTTCAAATCCCTCCCCCGCTCCCAATTTTAAAAACCCTCCGACATGTCGGAGGGTTTTCTATTTTAATTTTCTCTTTTTCATTTCCACTGTTCCGTCAGAATACACAACAACTTCCTCAATCCCTTTTTCTACCTTAAAACCATTAGTGTTAACAATTACAATATTGTTATATTTGAATTCAGCGCGATAAAGTCCGTAAAAATATTTTTCATCTATTCTATTAATCTTGCCTGGGCGCATTTCAGCAGTAATGAAGTTAAACTCACCTATAATTCTGAGAGTGTGGTCGATTTGATAAATTCTCGCTATAAGTTTCTTTTCCGAAGTGTTGTGAACAAGGGAAAAATTAAAATCTCCTTCATTCTCTGCCTGAGCAACATCAATACTAAAAATCAAAACACAAAACAAAAAAAGAAAACGAAATATTTTTTGTGCCATTTTGGCCTCCTTGCCCGACCTACAGGTTTAGGGCTTTTTTCAAGGCTTGCCTGCCTCAGGCAGGTCATCTATAAATACTCCAAACTTGTTAAAACTTTTTCGTAGTTGACTATTATTTTGTCTGCCTCGTCTTTTTCAAGTTTATACTTTGTACCCTCGTGTGCAATTCTGTTTCTCATTTTATGGTTGTACCAAAGTTCGCTTAAATGTTCAAGTTGCGCAGGCTTTACTTGTTTTAATCTCTCAGCAAAAGTTTCTCCCTTGTAGCCAATTTTTTTTATTATATCATCCACCAAGCTATCCGCCTCCAAAATTGCCATTCGCCAATCCGACTCACTTTCAGATTTCATCAGCTTCTTTATTTTATCCCATCTTGTTGCTCTTTCTTCTGGCTGTTCTTCTATAATAACTTTTGCAAATTCTTTCAAATGTTTTTCTTGTACTTTAAATAATTTTAAAAACCCTAAAACTATTCCGTAAAGAAGAAACGCAGACAAAATTATAGAAACAATTTGAGCCCAAAATACTACTATTTCATAAGCCGGAGCTTCGCCACTAAAAAAATACCCAAAACTTTCTACAAAAAAATTGTAAGCTTTATAATAAATATATTCTAAATTTAGATAAGGTGCTTTTTCCATTTTATTTTTCCAATTTTTTACCTATATCAAACAATCTCTTTTCTTCAAACCACGGCGCCATAAGTTGAAGGCCAGTTGGCAATTTTTCCTCAAAACCATTTGGCAATGAAATTGCAGGAATACCCGTAAGATTTGCATACGCTGTAAAAATATCTGCCAAATACATTTCTACCGGATCGCTGGTTTTTTCTCCAATTTTAAATGCTGGAGTTGGTGTAGTTGGACTCAGGATAAAATCTACATCGCTAAAAACTCTGTTTTTTAAATCATATTTCATAAACTCTCTGGCTTTTTGAGCTGTACCATAATAGGCATCGTAAAACCCAGACGACAAAACATAGTTTCCAAGAAGTATTCTTCTTTTTGTCTCACTACCAAAGCCCTTACCCTTGCTGTTTTTATATACATCAAGAAGAGTGTCGCCATTTTCTGAAAACCCGTATCTAATACCATCGTATCTAGCCAAATTAGAGGCCGCTTCTGCTGGCATAATAGTATAGTATGCTTCTACAACTCTTTTTAAAGAATCTATTTCTGTTTGCTTTATTTTAAAACCTAAGCTTTCTAGTTTTTTTATGGATTCCTTTGTGTTTTTTATTATACCTGGAGACAGCCCCTCGTTTTCTCCCTGCAAATCGAAAGACTCTTTGGGGACACCAACAACAGAATTTTGAATATTGAATGTTGAATGTTGAATGTTAGATTCCATACTTGTAAAATCTAAAGTATCTTGACCTTTTATTGCATCAAAAATTATTTCTGTATCTTCTACTGTTTTTGCTATTGGACCAATCTGATCTAAGGAAGAAGCAAGAGACATAAGGCCATTTCTAGAAACCGATCCATATGTAGGCTTCAAGCCAACCACCCCACAAAACGCGGCCGGTTGTCTTATTGAACCACCAGTGTCTGATCCAAGAGAGACCATACATTCTTGCTGTGCTACAGCTGCCGCAGAGCCACCAGAAGATCCGCCAGGTACTCTTTCTTGATCGTATGGATTTTTGGTTGGTCCATATGCTGAATTTTCTGTAGAAGCTCCCATAGCAAATTCGTCCATATTTGTCCTTCCTACAAAAACTGCCCCCTGTCTTTTTAGTTTTTCTATCACTGTTGCATCATAAGGCGCCACAAAATTTTCGAGTATCTTTGAGGCAGAAGAACATTTTTTGTTTTTTATTAAAATATTGTCTTTTATCGCAAAAGGAATTCCCGCCAGAAGTGGCACCTGCCCACCATCTTTTATTTTTTTATCCACGTTCTCTGCTTGCTCAAATGCACTCTCATCGAAGACTTCCAAAAAAGCATTCACATTACTGTCGTGCTTTTTTATATTTTCTAAATAAAATTCTAATAGCTCTCCCGCTGAAATATCACCAGAATTTAAAAGTTCGTTTGCTTTTTTGATTGTAAGCTCAGATAGATCTATTTTCATAACACTTTTTTTACTTTTACATATCCCTTTTCCTTATCTGGTGCTTGCCTAATTAAATCTTCTGTATACAAACCACTCTTGTGAGGGTTCTCATCTTCCCTTGGTTTGCCGAAAATAATATCTTTCTTTTCTGTATCTTCCGTCTTAACTTCTTTTAGTTTAGACACAAACCCTAAAATACTTTCCATATCTTTAGAAAGTAAATCCACTTCCTTGTCTTCTATGGAAATTCTGCTTAATTCCGCTAATTTTTTTACTTCTTCTTTAGAAATCGCCATTGTTTTTATATTATACTACTTTAGTAGCTTTATAAACTCTTTGTGGATAACTATTGACTTTTTTAAATAATTGGGTAGTATGACAATATAAATGTCCACTTAGGACTCTCTCCCCTTGGGGAGTATAAAGAAAGGCTCATTGAATCAACTCGATGAGTTTTTCTTTTATATTACAATAATCGCCTGTACTCATTTTTCCAATTTTATATTTTAACCTTTTTGAATCAAAAAGCCTCACTTGTGACAAAATTGCATTGCTTCTTTTTCCTTGAAATTCAAAACTACTATAAAATTTTGTTTTCTTGTTGGATTTTGTTAGAGGAATACCAAAAAAACATTTTTAGAAAATTTTTTATATACAACGACAGGTCTTAAAAATTCCTCACCTTTCCCATTTTGTTCAAATCCAACATTCTCGCCAATTTTAATAAACCACACCTCCCTCTCGTGAAATGTTTTTTTGTTTTCTGTGCCATCAATAAATTTTTTTTGTAAATTCCACTTATCAAAATCTTTTTTGTAAATTTTCATAGTTTTATTTTAATAGATTTACAAACTCCTCTTCGCCTAAAATTTTTACTCCCAGTTTTTTTGCCTTATCGTATTTTGATCCAGGATTTTCTCCAGCAACTACAAAGTTTGTTTCTTTTGAAACCGAGCTACTTACATCTCCGCCCAGGCCTCTTATTTTTTCTTTTGCCTCATCTCTGCTTAAAGAAGCCAGTGTGCCAGTAAGAACAAATTTCTTGCCAAAAATTTTTTTATTTTTTGTGTCTTGTGTCTTATACCTTGTGTCTTGTACGCTTACATATTTTAACAATTTTTCTAAAAACTTTTTGTTGTAATCATTTGAAAACCATTCATAAATACTGTTTGCAACTATGGGTCCTATGTCTCTAATTTGCTGTAAATCTTCCAAGCTAGCTTTTTGAATATTTTTTAAACTGCCAAACACACTTGCCAAAACATAGGCGGTTTCCTCCCCTACATTCATAATTCCTAAAGAAATTATTAGCCTTGGCAAAGTAATTTTTCTGGCTTTGTCTATTGCTTTTACTAAATTCTCTGCAGACTTTTCTGCAAACCTTTCAAGGGGCACAAGATCGCCCTCTTTAAGCTCAAAAATATCTGCGGCATCTTGAATTAAGCCATTATCGAAAAGTGCATCTATTACTTTTGGTCCAAGCCCCTCTATATCAAAAGCAGCCTTGGAAACGAAATAATGAAGCCCTCGTTTTTTCTTAGAAAAACAATTTTTATTTACACACCTTAAAAGAATCCCTCTTTTGTCTTCTACGACTTTTTCACCACAAACTGGACATTTTGAAGGCATTTTGAAATTTTTCTCTTCACCTGTTCTTAATTCTTTAAGAACCTTTACTACATCTGGAATTACATCGCCCGCTCTAGCCACCACCACACTGTCGCCTATTTTAAGCTCTAATCTTTCAATCTCATCTTTGTTGTGTAAACTTGCTCTACTTATAGTAGCCCCTCGTATTTTTACAGGTTTAAGTACAGCCACAGGTGTAAGCACCCCTGTACGCCCCACCTGTATTTTTATATCTTCTACTACACTTACTCCTTCTTCACTTGGGAACTTCCAAGCAATTGCAGCTCTGGGAGATTTTCCAGCCACACCCAAACTATCAAAAACTTTATTATTATTTACTCCTACTACAAGCCCGTCTATCTCGTATTCTAACTTATCTTTTTTTATTCCTTCAAAAAAACCCTTAACTTCTTCCAAATTTTTACAAAACTTACCAGGCACAGATTTAAAACCAAGCTCTGCGAGCTCTTCATGCTCCCTGTCTTGCTCGTCTCTACCTAAAAGCTGCCACGCCATAAAACTCAAATTTCTTTTTGCAGCAATTTTAGGATCAAGTTGCCTTAAAGAACCAGCCGCCAAGTTTCTTGGATTAGCATAGTCTTTTGAAAACTTTTTAAAATTTTTTTTAGAAATAAAAACTTCTCCTCGCACCTCGCAGTCTACGGGTTTTCTTAATTTTAACGGTATCGAATTTACTGTTTTTAAATTTTGTGTAATATTTTCACCAGTTTTACCATCACCTCTTGTGGCACCCTCCACAAAAATCCCTTTTTTATATTTTAAAGAAGCTGAAAGACCATCTATTTTTAATTCAACGAAATAATTTAGTTTTTCTGTAGTTAGTTTTTTAATTCTCTCCTCCCATTTTTCTATTTCTTCAAAAGAAAAAGCATCTTGTAGAGAAAGCATTGGTCTGTCGTGCCTTACCTTTTCAAATTTGTCTAAAGGTTTTCCACTTACGCGTTGAGTTGGTGAATCTGTCGTAACAAATTCTGGATATTTTTTTTCTAACTCTGCCAACTCTTTTTTGAGCATATCCCAAGCTGCATCGGAAATTTCTGGTTTGTCTAAAACATGATAAAGATAACTATGATGATTTATCAATTTTTTAAGCTTTTCTACCCGCCTCGCATCGACGAGTCTCTGCGAGTCGAGGCGGGTCCTATCTTTCGCCTGCCTCGCCGGCAGGCGGGCCTGTTTCTTATTCATCGTAATTACAAAAACAAAAAGCTGAAAAAGTTTATATCTACAAAAAGTGCTATTAAAGCTCCTATTGCTAAAAAAGGGCCAAATGGAATTTTGCTTTTTATAGAATACTTATTGCCTCTAAAAATCATCAAAAAAATGGAAAAAATGGCACCTAACCAAAAAGAAAAAAGGAAGGCAGAAAATACTTTTATTGGACCTAAAAACCAACCAATACCTAACGCTAATTTTGCATCTCCAAATCCCATCCATTTACCATTAGACACGAGCCACAATAGCGCAAAAAATGTAAAAAACAACAAACCAGAGAAAAAATAATTTAAAAAATTAGTAACTGGTAACCAGTAACTAGTAACTAGTAAAAAAACGAGTGCTAAAATATTAAACAACCAGACTATCTTATTTGGGATTATAAGATGGCGCAAATCATATACCGAAATAACAATCAACAAACTAGCTAAAATCCAGTAAAAAATAATATTGAAAATTGAAAATTGAAAATTGAAAATTAGTAGAAATAATAACCCCGTTATTATTTCTACTACAGGGTATTGCCAAGAAATTTTCCCACCACAATCTCTGCATTTTCCTTTTTGAAAAATAAAACTAAAAATCGGTATGAGTTCGTACCAAGAAAGTTCTTTTTGGCAGGAAAAACATTGAGATCTGCTATTTATAAAAGATTCGCCACTGTTATATCTTAAAATAACAACATTTAAAAAACTGCCTACCATCAGACCAAAAATAAAAATAAGGGCACATATCATAATGCCCTTATTTTATCATAAAATCTGTATATGGCTAAATTTACGGAGCTACGTCGTAACAATATAAGCCTGAATGACCAGAGTTACACTTAGCTGTATCTGAATACCACGTTCCTGAACAGTTTGAAGGGGTAGCGTCACTATCGTTAGCTAGAGCTGGGTTTGTAGATTCTTCAAGGGAAGCACCTAAATGATACCCCAAACTACCTGTACAAAGCTCGTATGTGTAGCTAACAGTAGTTCCTAGTGGGTCGTAAGGTACAGCAGCAATATGACCATCAGTTGACAAAGCAGACAATGCTGATGGATAAGCGTTGTTTGAATCAAAGTAAAGCTCTAGAGCCAATTGAAGTTGCTTAACATCAGCAACTCTTCTAGCATCACGAGACTTTTTCCTTGCACTATTAAAAGAAGCTAAAACTACTGATGCTAATACACCAATAATAGCGATAACAACCAAAAGCTCGATTAAAGTAAAACCTTTGTTTTTTCTCATTTTTATTTTTTGTTAACAATTTATAATTAATTCGACCCTGCCTACTGGCAGGCAGGCTTTCAATAATGTTTTATTACTTTTAATTATACCCTAAACTAAACGCTCATTGCGATATTGTATATGGGGATAAGAACAGAAGCTAAAAGCAACCCCACAAAAAGACCTAAAACTACAGTCATTATCGGCTCCAACATACTAACAAGCGTTTCTAATGCCTGATCTACCTCTTTTCTATAAAATCTAGCTAGAGTTTTTAATATAAAATCTAATTTCCCAGTTTCTTCGCCTATTCTTATCATCTGGGAAGTAAATCCAGGGATTTCTTCAAATTGAGATAGGCTTTCGGCTATACTAGCACCCCCCTTAACCTTTTCGGATGTTTTTTCTAAAATATTTTTATAAACAAGATTATCTATAACATCTGAAGTAATCTGCAAAGATCTAAGCACTCCCACACCTCCACTAAATAAAGTCTCTAAATTATCTGCCATTCTTGAAAGATATATTTTCCTATAAAGTTCCCCCAAAAAAGGAAAGTTAATCTGAGCCCTAGAAAAAGAAATTTTTCCCGCTTTTGTCTTTATGTATCTCCAACCAAAAGCAATAATACCAACTAAAATTAGTAAAGCAAAAATACCATACGACTTCAAAAAATTACTAGAAAAAATAACAACATCTGTATAAAACGGCACATCCTGCCCACTTTCTTCAATAATTCCAATAAGTTGCGGAACAACCACAACAAGCATAAGAACAACTATTACAAGAAAAGCTGTTAAGACAAAGGCTGGGTATATAAAAGCCCTTCTTGCTTTTGAAGAAAGATCATAAGAACGCTCTAAATAATCCGCCAAAAACTGAAAAACTTCCTCTAATTTCCCGGATTCCTCCCCAGATTTCACCATATTCACATAAAAAGAGGAAAATATTCTAGGATGTTTTGCGAAGGCATCAGAGATTTTTAGACCCCCTTTCACATCTTCCACTATTTCAAGGAGTTTGTTTCTTAAAACTGGTTTTTCTGCTTCTGAGGCTAAAAGCTCAAAAGAAGTAAGAGCAGGGACTTTTGCTTCAAAAAGAGTAGCAATTTGTCTAGAAAAAATAACTATATCAACTTTTTTTATTTTTTCTAAAGAAAATAATTCTTTTTCAAAAAGTCCTATCTTTTTCTTTATAGGATCTAAAGAAATAACTACAAGCCCTCTTTTTTGTAAAGCATCGATTGCAATATCAAAAGTTGCGGCCTCTATTTGACCTTCCTTTGTACCTCCCTCTTTAGTTGTAGTTTTGTATTTAAATAACGACATTATTTTGATAATTCTACTAGTGCATTCGGGCTCATTGAATAAGCCATTGCATTTTCGATAGTGATTTCTCCACTCCTAACCAAATTCAAAAGTGAAGAATTTAAACTAACCATTCCATCTTCGGAGCCCGTTTCTATAACAATGTCTATCTCGTGAGTTCTAGCCTCTCTAATTAAGTTTCTAACCGCAGTATTTACAACCAAAAGCTCATAAGCCGGCACTAGCCCACCAGAAATTCTAGGAATAAGTCTTTGAGAAAAAATTCCCAAAAGAGACCCTGCCAATTGTAATCTTATCTGATTTTGGTTGTTTGCGGGAAAAGAATCTATGATCCTGTCTACTGTTTGGCTCGCATTGTTGGTATGAAGGGAAGAAAAAACCAAATGCCCAGTTTCTGCAGCAGTAACAGAAATTGCAATGCTTTCTGGGTCTCTCATTTCTCCAATCATAGCTACATCTACATCTTGCCTAAACATTGCCCTTAATCCACTAGCAAAAGTTTGAGTATCATAAAGAACTTCTCTTTGGTCTATTATAGATTTGTTTTGTACAAAAAGATGTTCCACCGGATCTTCTATGGTAACAATATGCTGGTTTGTTTCTTTGTTTATAATGTCTACCATTGCTGCCATTGTTGTCGATTTTCCATGACCAGTTGGACCAACTATTAAGAAAAATCCTTGCTGTTTTAAAGCAAAAGACCTTAGCATATCCACTGGCAAACCCAACTCTTCTAGACTTTTTATTTGAGAAGGAACTATCCTCATTGCAATCCCCAAAAATCCCTTTTGCCTAAAAGCATTGCATCTAAATCTAACTTTACCGTCTGAATTATATGCAAAATCTAGCTCTCCTTTTTCGAGAAGTTTTGTTTTTTGAGATTCGTTTATCATTGAAAAAACAAAACTCTCCACATCTTTTGGAGTAAGCACTGGCTGTTTTGTAAGAAAAGTAAGCGAACCAGCAACCCTTATTGCAGGATGTTTGCCCACCGAAAGATGTATATCGGAAGCATTCGATTCTATTGCAACAAGAACCAATTCTGATAATTTTTTTAAGTAATCTGCCATTATAATAAAATTTTTTAAATTATTGTTTTAATTTTTTCAACAACTTGAGATGGTGTAAACTCGGCCTTTACAACATAATCCTTAATTCCAAGCCTTTTCCCTCTTTCCAAATCTTCTTTAGACCCTCTGTTGCTTAAGATTACAATTTTAAGGTTTCCTAACAAATTTTCTTTTTTTAACGCCTCTAAAAACTCAAACCCGTCCATTTTTTGCATTAAAACATCTAGTAAAACAATGCTCGGGCGAAGCCCGGCTTTTATTTTGCTCAAAGCCTCTTCTCCCTCTCGTGCAATTTCTACTTCAAAACCTTCTTTTTTAAATTTGGTTGCATACATATCTAAAAGAAGATCGTCGTCGTCTATCAAAAAAACTTTTTGTTTTTCTTCTTTATCGTTTTCCATATTTTTATATTACTTCTTTTAATTCTTCTAACCCCACTTTGCCCTCCAAAACTTTTAGAACTCCGTCTTCTCTCATTGTAAGCATTCCTTGCCTCCTGACTTCTTTCATTATAGCAACTTCTGTACCGTTTGTTAAAATTATTTGTTCTAATTCTGGTGTCATTTTAAGCATTTCGTAAACCGCAACCCTACCCCTTGTACCCTTTGGGCAAGCAGGTGAAGGGTGTGATTGATAAATTTGCTTAGGAATTTTAATTTTTTGTTTTATTGCTTCAGGAATTTCAACCATCTCATCTTCTAACGATTTTTTGATTGCTTCTTGACTAGACTCTAGAGGTTTTCTGGATTCCTCACACAAAGTTCTTACCAGCCTTTGTGCAATAGCCAAAACAAGTGTTGATGGTATTAAATAAGGATCCACGCCCATATCGATTAGTCTCGGAATAACACCCATGGCATTGTTTGTATGAAGAGTAGAAAAAACCAAATGTCCAGTAAGAGCAGCTTGCACAGCCAAACCAGCTGTTTCTTTGTCTCTTATTTCCCCCACCATAATAATATCTGGATCTTGCCTTAATATAGATCTTAGTCCATTGGCAAAATCGTATCCTAATTCTGGTCGAACCTGAGACTGGCTCATACCATCTAAATTATACTCTACAGGATCTTCCAAACTCACAGCATTAAATCTTTCTTTATCTAACAAATTAAGCATTGAATAAAGTGTAGTCGTTTTTCCAGAACCAGTTGGCCCAGTAAGCAAGATCAAGCCATAAGGCCTCTTGAGGGTTGTTTTTATTAGTTCCAAATTTCTACCACTTATCCCCAATTGCTCTAATTTATTTAGATATTTTGAAGGATCCAAAATTCTAATAACAACCTTCTCACCAAAAAATGTTGGAAATGTAGAAACACGAAAATCTATTCTTTGTTTATCCACATTTACTTCAAATCTTCCGTCTTGTGGCTTTCTTTTTTCATCTAGCTTCATGTTGGTAAGCACTTTAATTCTAGCAACAACAGCTTCTTGAATTTTAAGTGGCAAAGTAAGACTAGTATGAAGTACCCCATCTACCCTAAACCTCACTTTTAAGTCTTTGTGTGTTGGTTCTATATGAATGTCTGAAGCTTTTCCATCTATAGCGTGCCTCAAAATAACAGTCACCATTTTAGTTACTGGTGTGTCTTCTTTTATTTTTTGTTCTGCTTTTACTTCTTTGGGAAGTGGTTTTTCAGCTATTGCTGCTTCTAATTCATCTAAAATTTTTACAGTCTCCCCTCCCAAACTTTTATAGTCTTCCAAGACAGAGTCAAAATCAGATGGAGAAATTAGAAATATTTTGAATGGCAAATTAAGTTTTGAAGACAAAAACTGCAAAGCCTCTCTTGCCTCCATATCATCTGGGTTTACAACGCCCATATGAACAACACCGTCTTCAAGTGCTAGTGGTATAAACTTGTAATGCCTTACTGATTCTTCGGGAATGTTTTTTAGAACCTCAAAAGGCACCTTCGTTTTAGAAGTAACTTTTTTAATAGGAATATTAAAAGCCCGGCTTTTAGCCTCGGTTATTGTTTCTTCGGGAACACCATTTCTTATCAATACCTCTTCTAGAGAAATATTTTTCTCTTCAGCAATTTTTCTGCTTTTGACAATCGTGTCATTACTTACAACATTGTTTTTAATTAAAATTTCACTAAATGACATGCAAAAAATTAATGAGCGAAGCGATTATAATTTTTTGCACCCCGCCCTCCACGGAGGGCGGGGTAAAGGTTTTGCTACCGCAATTTATTCGCTTCGCTCTAAACTGCGGGCAAATTCACTTTACCTTAAAGGCAAAAACGGATTTTCTCTACCAACCTTTTCTGGTTTTTCTAATTCTGGAGTAAGATCTACCAAAGATTTAAAATCTTTACTGTCAAAAAAAGCCACATCTACCTCCACCTTTTTTATTTTGTTTATAGCGGCAACAAAATCTTTACTAACAGCTAGTCTTTCTTTAGTCAACACATGCTCTTCACTATCAACTAAACCAGTTTGAGAACTTATGTAAACAGAATAAACAAAATACCCAGCGACCAAGACAATCAAAGCTATTACAATAAAAATTATGTTATTTTTGTTATTCATTTTTATTTTTTGAAATAAATCTTACCTTTTACTTTAAACTCATAAAAATTTTCTGGATTTGTAGCAAATTCTATTTCGTCTATATCGGTTATCCTTAGACTCTTTTCAAGATCTGATAAAAAAGAAACAAACCCTCTATAAGGAGCTATAAGAATGGAGCTAAAAGTAAGTACTCTATAATTTCTGTTGTCTATTTCTTCACTAGAAAACAACAGCCTGTCTGGAGCTTCTTCTACAAAATCTAACTTTTTAATTACCACCCCTCTTTGACTAGCAATACTAGACAGCTGAGCAACATAATCATTTACACTTTGTCCTTCCGGAAGAATATTTGAAAATTTTATAAATTCGTCGTTGGTAATCGAATTATACTTTGCAAGCACTGTGTTTCTAAGATCTGCCAGCTCACGAGAACTGTCTAAAATATCGTTAAAATCATTTATCTCCGCTTGTGTTTTCGAAATATCATCAAAGATTGGTACAGTCCACACAAAAAACATTGCTAATGCTGTAATTAAAAATATGCTATTTATAATATTTTTCATTATTTGTTTTGTTTACTCAAAAATTGATGGCTTAAAAACCATAACAAGATCAAAGGCTACATTACCTGATTGTGTTAACAAAAAATTGGAAAAAGAAAAACTCTCTATCTTATTGCTATCTTCGAAAGACTTCACTTGTTGAGCCAGAGTCTCATAACTTTTTGCTTCAGCCGTTAAAGATGCTGTAATAACATTGTTTTTAGTGTCTTTATCTGGACCATAAAAATAATCAAACCTAGTAAATCTTACATCTCCTAAGGCAATTTTTTCTATCTCGCTAAAAATTCGACTAGATAAACGATGCTCTGAAAAAATTTCTTTTACTGCGTCTACCTCCAAACTAAGGTTGTTTATTTCATCTATAAGCTCCACATCAAAAGCCGCCTTCGCTCTTTCTAGTGAAACTGAGAGATCTTCTAATTGTCTATTTAAGTATTCTTTATAAACATAAGAACCTACCAAAGAAATTACAGATAAAACAAAGAATAAAACTGAGATTTTTGTAAACAAACCCAATCCAGGGCTTTTATACGAAACCTTGGAAGTTGGCGAATATGTTGTTTTTGGTACAAAAGAAAGTTTTTCAGCCATATATTTTTAAATTATTTCTACAACCCCTTTAATGCTAACCCCACACTTGTGGAAAAACTTGGACCAATTTCTTTTAAAACATTTTGTAAAAATGGAGGATAATCTGTTTTTACAAATGGATCAGCTAGTATTACTTCTACGCCAAGATTTTTTACTGCCACCCCTGTAATTCCACCTAAAAGCGCTCCTCCCCCCGATAAAACTACTTGCCCCACCGGATTTCCATGCTTTCTACCATAAGACTGTATAAATTGTTTTGCTTCGGAAAAAATAAAATCTAACGATGTCTCCAAAACATTAACAAGTTGCTTGTGTTCTGGCTCCAAAGAAAGTCCTATCTGGTGCTTCATCTCCTCTGCCCTTTCAAAACTTATCCCCAACGACTTCGATACCGAATCCGTCATCGCTTGTGAACCTCTGTTTGTAGTGTGTGAAGATTTTAAAACTCCAGCTTCCACTATGCTCATTTTTGTTGTAAGCGCACCTAAGTCTATAACTGCCACAGGAGTTGTAGGCCTGAAACTAAGCGATCTCCATCCACTAAATATTTCTACTTCAAATAATTTTATGTTTAAACCAAGCTTGGTAGAAATATTTTTATACTTTTCAATAATTTCTTTGTAGATAACAACTAATAAAACATCTACCATTTGCTGTTTTTCTTTCGCCACCTGACCTATTTGCTCTGTTTCATTCTTTTTTTGGTCTTCTCCAATTACCCACCAATCCATCTCTACTTCTCCAATTGGTACGGGAATATATTTTCTAGCTTCAAACTTGATGATGTCATCCATGCTTTTGCTTTCCATCATGGGTACTTTTATAACCGTGATAAAACTACTTTTTACAGGAATAGCGAAAGCCACCTCTTTTGAATTTACTCCTGCTTCTGCAAAAAGATCTTTTAGCATGGCTACAGCCATTTCTTCAGAAATTTGTACCACTTGCCCTACCGATTTTTTAGCATATGGGCCTATCGAAAGCTCGCCGTAAGTCTCAAGCATGGCTCTTTCTTTTTCTTTTTTAAGTTGCACAACTTTAATGGAAGAACTACCAATATCCACACCAATTATACTTTGGCTTTTTTCTAGGAAACCTCCTTTTTTAATCTTAGACAGAATCTTATTGAAAAAATTGTTTTCCATCTCATTTTGTGGTTTTATTATACCATAAAAATAAGCTATTTTATGTGGATAAGATTTATAAATATTTTTTTAAATATAATATTTCCAGAAAAATGTTTGGGCTGTGGTGAAAAAGGTTTTTTGATTTGTAAAAAATGCATAGAGAATTTGCCAATGCCTATTTCGACATATGTAGAAAATCCTATTAAAATTTTTCCTACTACTTCTTACAGCTCAAAGACGATCAAAAAAGCAATTAGAGAACTAAAATACAGGAAGGTAAAAAGGCTTGCAAAAATATTTGCCGACCTTATCCACACCCGCATTTTTTTAGACAAAACCAACCTTCTCAACTATCGACATCCGATGTCGATAGTTGTGCCCGTTCCACTTTCTAAAAAACGCTTGAGGCAACGTGGGTTTAATCAGGCCGAGCTTATTGCCAAGCACCTATCGGACAAAATTGGTGTTGATATGTATAAAAATGTCCTTTATAAAATCAAAGAGACAGCCTCTCAAGTAGATATCAAGGATAGAGGTGAAAGATTAAAAAATTTAAAAGGAGTTTTTAGTATTAAACCCCGTCAAGTGGGGCAAGTAAAAAACAAAACTGTATTTCTAGTGGACGATGTTTCCACTACAGGAGCTACGCTTTTTGAGTCTGCAAAAGTGCTCAAAAAAGCTGGAGCAAAAGAAGTAATCGGGATTGTAGTAGCGAGGTAAAAATGGTAGTTTTATCCATATGGAGAGGTGCCTGAGCTGAAAAGCAAATTGATTTGCTTTTCAGGCGATGCCGAGCGAAGCGCGAGGCAAGCGCCGTTATTGAGTCTGAGCTTGCCGAAGACAAAATAGGCGCTAGCTGAGGGTAAACTTTGCGTTACCAAAAGATTTGAGAATAAAATTGTAATATGTATGGAGAGGTGCCTGAGTGGTTGAAAGGGGCACCCTGCTAAGGTGTTGTGCCCTCCGGGGTACCGAGGGTTCGAATCCCTCCCTCTCCGCCATTAAACTTAAATTATGAACCCAGAAAAAGTATCACAACTAAAAACGCCTGAAAAATGTTTAGAAGGAGAATCTATTGGTGATGTTATTCTAGAATACAATATTACCGCTGGAGAAATAGATACAGAGAAAGCAATAAAAGAATTAAAAAAAATCATCAAAAGTTCATCACTTAAGAACTTAGTTAATAATTGGACACCGCAAGAAACAGAAGAATATGCACGCCTACACCAAATGCCATTAGGATTGTTGAAAAAAATCCTGAAAGTTCAAAATATAAGAAAAGACGAAAATACTGGTACACTTCCCACAGCACACGATCTTATGAGCAAAATAATGATACTCATGAATTTTACAAAAGATCCAAAATACAAGGAAATAGGAGATTACAATGATAAATTGTCCAGGGAAGCAGAATTAAAAAATCTAAATGAAATTAGACCTATTGTTATCAAAAAGGCTGCGTAAAAAAATTTACCATTTTGTGTTATAATAATTTTATATTAGGATTAATTTTCGCCTAAGGCGAATAAAAATAAAAAATATGGAACAACTTCTTCAAGATAATTTCTGGGTTTTAATTCTTCTTACCCTCTGGGTATTACCATGGAAAGGAGTGGCTTTGTGGAAAGCATCTAGATTAGGGCAAAAATGGTGGTTTATCGCTATGCTTGTATTAAACACACTTGCTATTCTAGAAATTTTCTATATATTTGTAATTGCGCGCAAAAAGAGCATAGAGATTGCAAAAACGGAAAAATAACACTAAACTATAAATAATTCTAAAAAGCTACCTTAAGGGTAGTCTTTTAGATTGGAGGCGTGGCAGAGCGGTTGAATGCACCGGTCTTGAAAACCGGAGTCGCCGCAAGGCGACCAGGGGTTCGAATCCTCTCGCCTCCGCATAACATCGCAAGAACACCCTTAACGGGTGTTTTTGTGATGTTGTTGTAGATAAGAGCAAGAGGATTCGAAGGCCGGACTGAGCAAAGCGAAGGAGGCGGGGTCGCGAACACTTTGTAGATTTCGATCCGCCTTTGGTGGAGAAGAAATATACTTAGTGATTTGTGACCGAATCCTCTCGCCTCCGCAAAACCTAAAAATCAAGCTGAAGAGCTCGGCTTGTGCTTCTGTATTCACCAAAAGAAGTAATGGTGTCTACTCCATTATACTGAGCTGTATAGCTAATCCCCAAAGAAGGATTTAAAACTTCTGTAATTTGCCCACTTACAGCACACCCCTGGTCAAGTCCTGCGCCAACTTCAGCAATACAATCTGCAGTAGGAGCTACATCTTGAACGCAAAAAAATTGATACAAACATCTCTCCGCACCCGCCTCTGCTGCATAAAAAGCAATCACAGAGTCCCCCATTTGGCTAGACGCTCTAAATTGCTGAATTATTAAAGTAGACACACCCACACCAATAGTAAACATTATACTTAAAATAGAAACAGCAATAATTACTGAGACAGCTCCTTTGTTTAGTGAATAGTGCTTAGTGTTTAGTGTATAGTTATTCATTTTTTTATTCATTTTTTCTAGTCCCTAGTGGCTAATCACTAGCCCGTTATCTTAAAGCTACGCTACTTTGTAAGTATAATTCTTTTTGTTCCTCTTCTTTTCCCATGGTAGTTTCTACCTTCATTACTGTATTAACCACAACATGGTCTGGATTTGTATATTCCCTTGCATAAAAACGACCTGTAATTTCAACATTTGTCGGACTTATTCTTACTCCTTCTCTGGTTATAAGATTATTAGAGTTATCAAAAACATATTCTATGTCTCCCTTTTCATTTGTTAAACTAAGTGTCGTCCCGTCGCCAGAAAGAGAATTGAAAGTACTTGTTCTCATTTCTTTAGTAATTGATTCTAAAATAAATCTTCCTGCTTCTTGAGTATTTTGCAGAGAAAATATTATTCTTTGGGTTCTTGCCATAGAAAGCATAATATTAGACATAGCTAATATTAAGGTAGAAAAAATAGCCACAGCCACCAAAAGCTCTACAAAAGAAAAACCTTCACTTAGTGAATAGTGCTTAGTGTTTAGTGTATAGTTATTAATTTTTTTATTTATTTTATTATTCATTTTTTCTAGTCCCTGGTACCTAGTGGCTAATTACTAGCCTAACGCCATTTCCATAATCTATCTTCAACTGTTAAAGATCGAGAACTCCCCTTAATTTGCCATCTCACTTGAGACTCTACCTTCACTTCATAATTAGAAACTCTCGTTAGGGTAATTTTTCTATAATACGAAGTGTCATCCCCCGAAGAATACTGATAAAGAAAAGTGCCTGAATCCAATTTAAGCGGACTTTCTGTAGCACCACAAGAAGAAAAAGCCGTAGAATCGTATTGTACACAATACTCTTCTGAAGTTCCTATCGGATGAGTCATTGGGGTTGTAGTAGAATACCATTCCCAATCTTCCCAGTTTCTGTTTGCAGATCTTATATCTCTAACTATTTCTATCCCTTCTTGCGCCAAACCAGAAGCCACCAGCCTTGCGCCAGCATTGCTTGTAGATCTTAATGCGCTATTTGAAGTAGTAAAAACAGAAATAAGACCAATAGAAACAATAAAGGTAGTTACCAAAACACCAACAAAAGAAAAACCTTCGCTTAGTGAATAGTGCTTAGTGTTTAGTGTATAGTTATTAATTTTTTTATTTATTTTATTATTCATTTTTTCTAGTCCCTGGTACCTAGTGGCTAATTACTAACTTTATTCTGATTGTATAAGGCCTGAGCCGTTAACAGTAATTATTTTTGTCGAAATACCAGAAAAACCTTCGGCAATTAAATCAATCGTGGCCACACTACTCAAAGAGGCTATGCCATTTATGTATGTTGTTGGGCTGGGTGGCTTAAAAAATACATCTACTGGATCTGGAGAAGCTGAGTCTATTTTTATATTATCGATAAGCGTTATTGTTTCTAACACAACATCTGTTCCGGCATCGTACTTATTGTTGCTAGCCGAACACACAGCTGTCTCATCAGCATAGATAATATACGAATAAGGATCACTGCTTGTATCCACCAAAATACCATATCCGCAATAAGCATCTTTTATATTTACTCCGCTTATGGCCAAATTCTGCACTTTTCTTAAATCCGAAATAAGCTTCTGAGAAGTATTGCTTAAACTATGGCTTGCGCCCCCACTTCTGTAATTAATTAAAGTTATAGAGGTTAACGTTACCAAAATAAACATTACGACGATAAGCTCTATCAAAGTAAAGCCCGCATTAAAATCTTTGATTGATTTAAGTTTTTTCATAATATACACTTATAATTATACAATAAAACATGGAAAATCCACAAAAATTCGAATGGAAAGAATTTGAGCACAACACCCCTAAAAAAAGTACCGACTGGTTTTGGTATATTGGAAGTGGTGCCTTAATTGTTGTTATTGTTTCTATCTTTCTTAAAAATTTTCTTTTTGCAGTTTTTGCTATTGTTGCTGTTTTTGTAATCTTTGCACTTTACACACAAACTCCTCAGGAAACTGATTTCAAAATAGATGCAAAAGGAATAAAAATTGGCAAAACTTTTTATAAATACAAAGAAATAGACTCTTTCTGGATAAATTACAATCCGCCACACAAAAAAGAACTTATTTTGGAACTTGATAAAAGACTCCATCCTCATGTTAAAATACCCATTGGAAATCAAGACCCAAATGAAATAAGAGACTTTCTTTCTAAAATTTTAGAGGAAGAAGAATACGAAGAATCACTTATAGAAACTATTGCAGAAAGATTAGGATTTTAGTCCCTATAGCTCAATGGATAGAGTACAGGTTTGCGGAACCTGAGACCGAGGTTCGACTCCTCGTAGGGACGCAAAAGATATTATGCAAAAAAATAAAAAAATTCTTATATTTTCTACGACTTATTTCCCTTTTATGGGAGGTGCGGAAGTTGCCGTAAGAGAAAAAACTAATCGTTTGATTGATTTTGATTTTGATATGATTACAGCGCGTTTTGACAAAAAACTTCCAAAAATCTCAGAAAAAACAAGTACAAACAACATTAAAATATATAGAGTAGGCTTTGGAAATAAATTCGATAAATATCTTTTCCCTTTTCTTGGTTATCTTAAAGCAAAAGAACTTCACAAAGAAAAAAAATACGATACTGTTTTGGCTATCATGGCATTTTATGCAGGGTTGGCCACAATATTCTTTAAATACAGATTCCCGAAAGTAAAATATGTTTTAAATATGCAAAGTGGCGACTCTGATCTTTTTATATGGCTTCGGACTTGGTTTTGGCACCCACTTTATAAAAAAATCTACACAAAGCCAGATTATATTTATGCGATTAGTAATTTTTTAATCAAAAGAGCTAAAAAGTTTGGATATAAAAGAAAAATAGATTTAATTCCAAACGGAGTAGATATAAAGAGATTTACGAACCATGATTCAGAAATTAAGAATAGTGAATTACGAAAAAATTTAAAAATAAAAAATGACGAAAAAATATTAATTACTACCTCTAGATTAGTGCCCAAAAACGGGATTAAAGATTTAATTGATGCAGCAAAAATTTTAGTAAACAAGAATCATAAAATAAAATTGCTGGTACTCGGTAGTGGACCGTTAGAAAAAAAATTAAAAATTAAAATTAAAAATTTAAAATTGCAGAATGAAGTTCTGCTGCTTGGCAATATAGAACAGAAGGAAATTCCAAAATATTTAGACATTTCAGATATCTTTATAAGACCTTCACTTTCAGAGGGAATGGGTATATCTTTTCTTGAAGCAATGGCTACAGGTTTACCAATAATTGCTACTCCAGTGGGGGGAATACCTGACTTTTTGGAACATAAAAAAACGGGTATGCGCTGTGAAGTAAAAAACCCAAAAAGCATAGCAAAACAAATAGAAACATTGCTCAAAAATCCAGAGTTGAAAGACATAATAGTAAAAAATGCAAAAGAATTAGTTTACAAAAAATATAATTGGGATAATATTGTACCAAAGATAGAAAAAATTTTATGAGTAAAAAATTAATTTCAGGAAATGAAGCAATAGTTTTAGGGGCCCAAAAGGCAGGGGTCGGTTTTTTTGCTGGCTACCCCATTACCCCAGCATCAGAAATAATGCACAAATTTGCTAGCACAGACATACCCTTTGTACACTGTGAAGACGAAATTTCTAGCATAAATATGATAATTGGCGCCTCAATGGCAGGCAAAAAAGCACTTACAGCCACCTCTGGCCCAGGCTACAGCCTAATGCAAGAATCTATTGGCTACGCTCATATGACAGAAACTCCAATAGTAATAGTAAACTCTCAGCGCGTTGGCCCTAGCACTGGCATGCCAACACTCCCTGCACAAGGAGATATAATGCAGTCCAGGTATGGCACACATGGCGATGTAAATCCAATTGTATTTGCACCAAACTCTGTTGAAGAATGTTTTTCTACTACCATACATGCTTTCAATGCAGCCGAACAGTCTCTAAGCCCTGTTACTATTTTGCTCGATGCATTTCTTAGCCAAATGTACGAACCTCTAGACAAAGATTTGATAGATATAAAAGTAAATGTTCGCAACAAAAAAGCCCTAGGAAAAGGTGTTGGATATCTCACTGGCTTGCTATCAAAAAACGGTACCCCCCAAACAAAAAATACAGATTATTATAGAGTGTGGTTTAAAAAGAACAAAGAAAAAATGGAAAATGCCGCAAAGAATTATAATCTATTTGAATTTATAGAAAATAAAAATTCAGATACTCTGCTTGTCGCTTTTGGCACACCTTCAAGAGTTATTTCCTCTTTGAAAGAAAAATATTCTATTTTCAGGCCAATCAGACTCTTCCCTATTTTAGATGAACTAAAAGATGTAGCAAAAAATTATAAAAAAATAGTTGCAATAGAAATGAACGATGGTCAGTATGCCACAGCACTCGAGGCATTTCTAAAAAGAAAAATTAAGAAAATAAATATATTGGGCGGAGATATTAGTTTAAAAGAAATTATGAGTGAATTAAGAATTATGAACTCAGAATTATGAATATGAAAGCAAAAGATTATTTAGCAACAAAAAAATTCCCAACTATGTGGTGCCCTGGATGTTCACTCAATGTTGTTTTAAACCAAACAGCAAGCGCGTTTGGCGAACTTGGTTTGGAAAAAGAAAAAACGACTGTTGTTTCTGGTATCGGTTGTACTGGCAGATCTTCTGGATATTTTGATTTAGATAGCGTACACACTCCACATGGCAGACCAATTCCAGTTGCCGAAGGAATTAAGCATGCTAACCCAGAAATGAACGTTGTTGTCGTTAGCGGAGACGGAGATCTTTTGGGAATTGGTGGCAATCATCTTTTGCACTCAAGCAGACGAAACCCAAACATCACGGTAATTTGTGTAACGAACGAGGTTTATGGTCTCACGGGTGGCCAATTAGCGCCAACAGCCCAAAAAGGAGCAAAAACTCTTACCTCTCCAAACGGCTCAACGAGTGATCCGTTAAATATTCAAGGCCTTTTAACGCTAAACAAAAAATATTTTTATGCGCGTACAACGGCTTTTCATGTAGAACACATAAAAGAATGCGTAAAAGAAGCTATAAAATGGGAAGGATTTTCTTTTGTAGAAATTATTACTATGTGCCACACAAATTACGCCAGAAGACTTGGCTTTAAAAACAATGCAGAAATTCTTAAAAAACTTGAAGAAGATTTTTCAGACAAAATTGGTATATTTAAAAATGAATCCCGTACGAAATTTTAGACTTTTAATATAAATCTTAGTGTGTAAAAAAAATGAAAAATATGAATTATCAAATTATTAGAATAACAAACGAGAATCTTTGATTCTCTATTTCGTACGGGATGAATAAAGAAAACAAAATTATTTTAATTGGTTCAGGTGGAGACGGCATAAAATTTTTAGGACAAGCTTTTGGAAATTACTTAGTAGAGCTTGGTTTAAAAGTAGCACTTACACTCACATACGACTCCGCAGTGCGTGGCGGAGATATTTTGGCATTTATAACTTTTGGTAAAGGCCTAATAGAAAATCCGATTATAGATAAAGCAGATCTTGCAATTTATCTTTCAGAAAGTGATAAAAAGTTTGAAACTAAAAAAACTATAAAACTAAAAAAGGAACAAACAAATATGAACGCTTTGGGAGTTTTGATAAAAGAATTTGATTTAGAATTTGATGAAGAAAAACTCAGAAGTGTTTTACCAGAAAATTCAACCCCGCCGAGCGGGGCAAGCAAACAAGAAAATTTAGAGAAAATAAAAGAAGAAGTTGACAAACTAAAGTAAATATTCTAATTTAAAGAAAAATCAAAGGAGGCTCTTCGAAATGAAATTGTTTTTCTGGATATGTCAGTGTTTTTATCTGTTTATCTTTGGGTCTATTGTTCTAAGTGCAAACAAAGAATATTTTGATACTTATTCATTTTTTTGTGCTGTTTTGTCCGCATCTATGATACTATTATTAACACCCTTAATATTCAACTGGAATAAAATACAGAAAAAAATCAACAACCAAAACAAGGGAGGATAAAAATGGATCCAAAAGATGTTGAAATTACACCAACAGATATAGCTAAAGTATTTCTGGAAAGTATGAAGCCAGCCTTTAAAAACCAAACCCAAATAGCTGGAGCAAAAGCAACTAACCAGAACGAAGTCACTCGTCTCTCCAATCAAGCTTGGAGCAAAATCGAGACCACCTTTACCAAAGCTATTCGCGAAATCGCGTCTCTACACAAAATGACTCCCGAAGGTCCGTGAACACCCGCCCATCGTCACATCCCCTGCCACCATCTGGTCATCCAGTCATACGACTGGACAAGTCCAACCAGACAAGTGGCGGGGATTTTTCTTATCCATTTTTTCTTTTCTCCCCATAACTCATCTGTTGGAAGCTTAGCTTCCAACAGATACATTCTTGCTCTGAACTTCTTTTTTTGTTTTACTATATCTATGCAATTAGACTCACTGCTTACAGATGAACTTAATTTAAAAGATGCTCAAAAAAAAGCTCTTAAAAAACTTGGCTTAAAAACTATAAAAGACCTGCTTTGGTATTTTCCTAGTAGATACGAACAACCTGGAGAACACAAAAAAATTTCTAATGCAGAGATAGGTGAGAAAATTACCCTCACTGGTAAAATTTCAAATATAAATTTTGAAAAAACTTGGAGAAAAAAACTGAACATCACCAAAGCAACACTCTACGATCGTACAGGCACTGTAAATCTAGTTTGGTTTCATCAGCCATATATTGCCAAAAAACTAAAAGAGGGTGCCACCGTCACAGCCACCGGGAAAATTCAATCTGGTAAAAATGGATTATACATTGCCAATCCAACTTTTTCTTATACTTCTGTTGTATCACAAGAAATATCGACATCGGGTATCGATGTAAAAAAAGATAGCTTGGAGGCTGTTTATTCAGAAACTCGCGGACTGTCTTCAAGATGGTTTAATTTTTATATTAAAAAAATTCTTTCAAAAATAGATTTAGAAAAAATAGAAGATATAATCCCCAACGAAATAGTCAAAAAATACCATTTACCATCTTTAAAAAGTGCCCTTATATATATACATCTTCCTAAAAACGCAAACGATGCTACAGCTGCCAAAAAAAGATTTGCTTTTGAGGAAATTTTTCTCGTACAACTTTCAAGAATAAAGAAAAAAATTGCACACGAAAAACTTGCAACTCTTCCTATAGAAATAAATAAAAAAGAACTAGAAAAATTTATAAACAGCTTTCCTTTCTCTCTTACAAAATCTCAACAAAAAGCTATAGACGGCATTGTGGAAGATATAGAACGAGGCATCCCAATGAGTAGGTTTTTGGAAGGAGATGTCGGCTCTGGGAAAACTGCTGTAGCAGCTGTGGTTTCTTTTTTAATACTTAAAAATGGCTACCAAACTGCCTACATGGCACCCACAGAAGTTTTAGCTAAGCAAATTTTTGAATCTTTTGTAGAATATTTTGGTAGTAGTACTGGTGCAAGGATAGGTTTACTCACTTCTTCTATGGCAAGAAAATTCCCATCAAAAGTAGGGTATGAAAAATATGCCGATGTATCTAAGACAAAGCTACAAAAATGGATAAGGGAAGGAGAGATAGATATTGTTATCGGCACCCACTCTCTGATTCAAGATAAAATAAAATTTAGCATAAAAGAAAAAGATATATACAAAGACAAAAAACTGGCTCTTGTAATTATAGACGAACAACACCGCTTTGGAACTAACCAACGCGCAACGCTTATAAACAAAAAAAATGAGACAGACAAAAACCTTTTCCCACACTTATTATCTATGAGTGCCACTCCAATTCCACGAACTCTTGCGTTAACAATTTATGGAGACTTAGATCTTACACTACTCGACGAAATGCCTCCTGGCAGAAAAAAAATAACTACAGAAATTGTACCTCCAAACGAAAGACAAAGGGCTTATGAAAAAATTAGAGAAGAAATTGAAAAAGGTAGACAAGCCTATGTAATTTGCCCACGCATAGACTCAGCAGACCCAACAAAGGAAAATTCTCTATCCTCAAACATGCGAGCAGTAAAAGAAGAGCATGAAAAGCTTTCTACTGAAATATTTCCAGAATATAAAATAGATATGCTCTACGGAAAAATGACTTCCAAAGAAAAAGACAAAACAATGGAAAAATTTGCAAGTGGCGAAACAAACATACTAATTGCCACATCTGTTGTTGAGGTAGGAGTAAGTGTGGCCAATGCTACAACAATTATTATTGAAGGGGCTGAGAGATTTGGTCTAGCTCAGCTACACCAACTTCGCGGGAGGGTTTTGAGAAGTACTCACCAACCTTATTGTTTTGTATTTACAGAGTCAAAATCAGAAAAAACTATGGAAAGACTAAAGACACTTACTAAGGCAAAAAATGGTTTTGAGTTAGCAGAGTATGATTTAGAGTTTAGAGGGCCAGGGCAACTTTCTGGTAGAAAACAATGGGGCATAAGTGATGTAGCCATGGAGGCACTAAAAAATATTAAAATGGTAGAGTCTGCAAGGGAAGAAGCACAAAAAATACTAAAAGAAGATGTAGACTTAAAAAAACACCCCAAATTAAAAGAAAGATTAGGAAACGAAGGATTAAATATCCATTTTGAATAAAAATAACCCGGTCATTCGACCGGGTTATTTTTATTCTGTAGTCTTAGCTGTTTTTATTTTTTTTAAAACAATCTAAGCAAAATAAATCGCCGTCTCCTTTTGGTTCAAATGGTAGCTGTGTAATTTCTCCACCACAACCAGCACATTTCCAACTTCCTTGTACCATTTTTCTTTCAAAGTTTCTCGGAGGTCTATTTTTCATATAGCACTCTTTACAAGTGATATTCTGCCCCTCTTTTGGTTGAAAAGGTAGTTGTGTAATTGCTCCACTACAATCAGAGCAAGTCCAATTCCCCTCAAACATTTGTCTTTCTTCCATTGTTTTTTATTTATTTAATTTTTTCGACTTTTATATATTAACAAATATTATATACCCCCCAAAATCTTAGTCAAATAACACTATCCAATTTTATGCGGTCGCTGATTTTTGGATAATTTTATTTATTCAACTTGCTATGTGATTTGCTGTATAATTTAATTTTCTGTTTTATGCTTGTATTTTGGTGTTACCCAAAAACCCATATATTTACCTAACATTAATCTTGTTTGAGAATCTAACCCAGGTATTGCTCCAAAAAATAATATAGTTAAAGGAATAAAAACCCACTGGAACGCCATAAAAATTCTTTTAATTGGTTTGTATTTCTTTGGTCGTTTAGGAAGCAAACTTAAAGAAATAATAGCTGATCCAATAAGACCAAGCATAGCAATTGTCATCAAAGTCCTTGTTACTCTCGGAAGATTATACGAAAGAAGAAGTGTATTAAACTCTTGCCCTCCCAAAATAAGAGGAAGCCACCCAAGCATAAAAATAAGAATTGGATTTGTAGCTAAAGACCAAAAACCTTCAATTTGTACAAAAGAAAACCAAAGTTTTTTCTTAAAAGATATAGCTTTGTTTTTTAAGAAACCAAAAAGTAAATATGGTACATTTTCTACGCCCCAAGTCCAGCGCCTTTGCTGTTTGTATACATTTTTCATTGTTTGCCAAAAAGTAGGCGCCAAATTTGCATCCATCGAAACTGGGTAGGATATTGGTATCACTTCATAGTTTCCATCAAAATGAAGAAAGGAATTCCAAAAAATTCTTGAATCTTCAGAGACCATATTTTTTTGCCAATACCCCATCTCGTAAAGAGATTTGAAACACATAGAATGTGAAGAAAAAGTTGAAAGCCTCTCTGGTCGCTCTTGCTGAATCATCTGCCAAAAGGTAGCTGACACAGCCACAACACGCGACAAAGCTGGCGCAGACCAAATATTGTTGTTAAAAAGTGGCACTGGCTGAAAGGAAGACCTAAGTGGGTTTTCCGCTGTTAAAAAATGCCAAGTTAAACAATTAAAATATTCTGGATAAATCCTGGTATCAATATCAAAAGCCGAAACCAAAACGTTCTCGTAAGAAATATCATTTTTATCCAAAATCTTCACTCTTGCCTCCTCTGCCATAAAAGCAATATTGGAACCTTTCCCCGCCATTTCTCCTGGAACATCTTTTGGATGTGTTGTTATTAAAAAATATCCAAATCTATCTTTATATTTTTGATAAATTTTATCTGCAACTTCGTTTGCTTCTTTTCCAGCTCTCTCCTCTATTCCTAGAACAACTATCATTTTTTTACTGGACCACCGAGAATTTAATAAAGATAAAATGGTTTTTTCTATAGTACCAAAATCTTCTTTATAAAAAGGAAGTAATGGCATCTGCCAAACATGCTGCCACTTCATGTTTTCTAGTCTCACCCGCCAATCTAATGCCATGTGGTGCTTGAGTTTTTTCCAGTTTATGCGCAAATGAAAAGACAAATAAGCGGTCTTTATAAGCCAATAGACATCGAAAACTATTATAAAAACAGCAGCCCAAATAGGAGCAATCCAAGATAAAAATATAAGAAGTATTATCGTGCCCCAACTTAAAAAACCAGGCAAAATTTCAAATAGTCTATATATTAGCCTGTCTTTGCCCTTCAACTCAGAGGCTCTACCAATTTTTAAATAAGATGTTTCTTGCATAAGGTAATTCTAGTTTTTCTGAACATTTTTCACAACCCCGTAAAATAATTTTTAAAAAAATTATCACGAGGTAAACAAAAAAGCCACACCCCGAAAGGTGCAGCCTTAAATTATTTCAACCAAAATTTATTGCTAAGTCTTCTCTCACAAAATATTCACATATCTGTCTGGCAGCATCTTCCGTAGAATAACCAAAATTTTCTGCCAAATTTTTAATTAAATACGCAACATCTTCTTTAATTTTTTTATCATAAGATTCAAACTCTTTTGTGCCAAAATCTTTTATAGCTCGGCCAAAATTCTCATTATGTGTGAAGGGCGCCAATACATCTTTTTTAATATTTTCTGTATACATACGATATAAAGCTTTAAAAACCTCCGTTTCTTTAACTTGCCCCCAATCATCAAGTGTTGTAGCAATGACCCGAGACAACTTTTCTGTTATATTTTTTCTAATTGTTTTTCTCGCTTCTTGGTTAAGTTTCTCGCCAGCTAAAACATTTTCTATTGTAGACAAAAAACTTTCCGAAGCTTCTATTTCTTTTCCTGTAAACTCAAATATTTCAATTTCGTCAGGATCCATAAGAAGAGCTCTCAAATAATGGATGATATCTTCTTCTAATTTATCTGTGTTATACCTATATAGAGCTTTTTTGATTGTATTTGTAAGATTTTTTTGATAGATAAAAGTTATCTCTTCCCAAAAAGTATCTGGTACTTTGTTTAAAAAATCTTCTTTTGAATCACCACCAAATAAAAAATCTTCAAGGTCGCTCATTTCAATTAGCCTTATACTCTCTTCGTTTTTTGCCTCGCCAACATCTTTCTTTATGCGGACATCAAACCACCCTAAAAGTTTTCCAAAAAAATCTATAGCATCTCTATCTGAAATACCACTTTTTGCAGAATCTTGAATTTTATCTAAAACATCTAGTCTTCTTGGTTTAGTAAAACTATCAATATGAGGTTTGTCTAACCACTTGGGAATAATACCTTCTGAAATATCCATTGCAACAGTAAGCCCTTCCTCATCACAAAAATTTCTTTCATTGTAGTCTTGCAGGCCCTTTTCTCCCAACCAATTTTTTATAGGCTTACTAACCCCCTTTATGCGACTAGAAATAATAAATCTTGCAAAATTCTCTGCAACACCAGGAAGGAAACGACTCAAAGAATTTTTACCAAAAATATTTCCAAAAACTTTTAGCTCTGTAGCTACATCTGTAATATATGGAATCGATACATCCTCTCTTCTGTCGCTAAAAGATTTTATATCTTTTATACCTTCTTCGTCTTCTGGATTCATAACAGCTAGGAGCAATGTTAAAACTCCCTGCTCGTAATCCCCAACCTTTTTTCTTCCCTCACTTACTACATTGTGCCACCCTTTAAACCTGGTTATATTTTCTTCTTTTACATCCATTAAAACTCTTAAACCAAAATTAGTTCTACAAAGTGGATCTGCAATATATTTTACAGAAGATCCTTTAAAAAGAATGTCTAATATTTTTTGTATTTGTTCATCTGTTACAATACCCATTTTATCGGATTTGTCGCCAGAGCCAAAAACACTAATACCACGACTCAATCTCCTGTCGAATCTATATTGGCGAACATGCACCATCTCTAAAATCTTATTCAAATCATAGCTTTCTTCCTTGCTTTTTTCCTTTTCTTCAAAAAGTTTTCTCGATATTGCTTCGAAAATAGATTGGCATATAGGGCACATTTTAGTGTCAAATACCCAACTGTATCGTTCTTCAGTGAACAATCTATGTTTAGTTTCCTTATTGGGAAGCATAGAATCTAAAAAAACTTTTCTTATCTCTCTAGGAATAAGTAAAACGGGATTGCAATGATTTGGACAAGGTACAATAGGAAATTTATCTATAATAAACTTCTCCTTTTTTTCATCGCTTTTTTCTGCTTGCTGAAGTTTGCAAGAAATATCCTCACTATGCACGGCAACCCCTAACATTTCTGTATCAAGTCTCCAAACAACTTCATACAACATCTGTTCATTTATATATCCTTCAAAGGCTTCTGCCAAAGAATCAATTGCCGTACTTTTCCCGCTCCCTGGAGGCCCCTTAAAAACATAAATTTTATTTTGCTGTTTTCCTCGCACTATTCTCGAGGCAAGATCGTATAAAATGTTCGCAAACATTCTACTTGAAAAAAACTTTACATCTCCAGCTTCAAAAAGATTTTCTACATCGTATCTTTTATACCCTGCGGAATTTTTACCAGGATATTCGTCTACACCCTTTCCAAGCCTCTCTAGCACCAAATCGTGAAGTAAATGTTGTGGGCTCCTTAAAAAGCTAATATCTTCCCCTTTAAGCCTTAGAAAAAATTCAGAAATAGGAATACTTGGAGTACTTCTATCTTTTACCCCACCACTTAATTCTGAAAAAAGTTTTTCAACATCTTTAGCTTCTGTCTCCGACAACTCTGAATTATCCATATTAAACTCCTTATATTTTCAAGGTTCATCTTTTTGTTTCTACACTTAAAACTAAATTAAAAACCCCCGAGAGTCAATCCTCGGAGGTTTTATTTACTTTTTTATTTTAGATTCTATTTCCTTCTAAATCTGTTGTAAAGTTCACTTCTTTTGTCGAGCTAGTTATATTTATTTTTTTCTTTTGTACAAGAATAACTTGGTGCCCCCATTCAATAAACCTTTTTTCACGATCAATGTTTGCAATAACCCAAGTAGACAAATTAACAGCCTTCCCCCACAACTGTTCAATACCAATCATGGTGTTATGAATAAATTCTCTTATTAGTGGTTTACCTTCAAACTTATGTTCTAGATGAAGTATACCGTCTTTAAAAGTTTTGCGTTCGTTTACCATTATTCTCGGGGGATGATACATAGTTTTTAAAACCATTTCTTTGTACTTTTCTGCTAATCGGCTTTTAATATAATATTCCCAAACACCCTTCATTCTGTTTAGTCTTTTTCCTGCCACAAACAATTTGTGTCTACGCATAAAATCTTGCTCTATAAATCTGTCTATAAACATACTATCACATAGTTCTTCGCGAATTTTAAAAATAAAATCTCTACCTTTACCAGTTTTTGCATCAAAATCTTTTCTTTCTTTTTCATCCAAAATTCTAAGAAAATCCAAACCATATTTACCCTTGTTTGCCATATCTTCAATGTGGTAAAAAAGGCGCATCCCAAGAGCGTATGGATTGAGCCCAACTTTTGGCATAGCTGTAACACCTGCATTAATACGAGCAAAATCTACTTCATGTCCCTTTATTCTATTATCAGCAAGAAATAAATTTTCATGCCAATAACTTGCCCACCCTTCGTTCATAATCTTAGTACGAATCTGTGGCTGAAAAAAAAGAGATGTGTTTCTCACCACCTGAAGTATTTGTTTTTTCCAAGTATTATCTTCTTTTGTAGATATTTTATTAAGATGTGGAGAAAATTCAATCAAAAATTCAAGCAAATCGCCTGTTTTTTTTCTTTTATTTTTTCTATAGTTTTCAAAAATCTTTTCAAATTCCGGATAAATATCTTTCATTTCATCAAAAAATAATTTTTCTCCATCTTTTTTACCAACAAATTCATTGTACGAATCTATTGCATCACTACGAAGACTTTCTTTTATAACTCTTTCTCTTATTAGCGTGGATAAGAAAAAATCAAAGAAATAATTTAACTTCTCCGATATTTGAGTATGGGCTGGCATATCTCTTTGTCTTATTAACTCAAGCCCTTTGTGGTAGTTAACAATATTGTCTATACCACGAGCCCATTCTATTACATAATCAACAGCCCATGATCCTTTTTCTGCTCTAAGTTTTGCAATTAATCTTTTGTCTGACAATGCCTTACCAGCAAAGTCATCATCCCGTGTGTTAGCAAAAAATTGATTATTTTGAAAAAAATCAATGTGGCCAAGTACATGGTAAAAAATCATTACATTGAGCCAATCAGGATTGTTATCGTTGTAAAACGATATAGCAGGCCTAGTATTTATTACCGTCTCATATGGATTACTCGGATAAAGATCGTATTTACCTTGACCTTTCAAAACCTCCACATCATGAACCCAGTAATCATAAAGCGTGGGAATCATTACTTTTGGGGATAATTCAATTAAGTCTCTGTTGGTAACAGTATATTCCAAACTTTCATCATCAAATATTAATCCTGCATCTCGGGCTCTTTTTTTACAGCCCTCCATTATTTTTTTAGTATGCTGGTCTATTAGTTCCATATTTTTACCTCCTTTATGGAGCCACCAATTTTTTGATGCCTTCAATAAGGCGAGGTTCGTCGGCTTCTGTTGTCATACTGTCCATTCTAAAAACTTTTTTATACCTTGTTACCAATTTTGCTTTTTTTACATATTTTTCTACTTCAGTTTTTCCTGTTTCTTTAGTATTGTGTTCAACAATACTCATTCCAAAGCGACTAATATCTTTCCAAAAAAGCTTTTTCATCTCTGGGATAGTTTCTTTTCCTTCAGTATCCCAATCATCTCCATCAGTGCCATGAAAAATATAAATACTATAATCTCTCTCTAAATTTTCTTCTTCTATAATTTTATTTACTAATCTATACGCAGAAGCCACCTTGGTGCCCCCTGCTACCTGAGAATTATAATAAGTATGAAAGTCTGGCACCTCTTTTGCTTCGGTATCGTGTAAAATAAATCTAGTTTCAGCTCTTTTGTTGTATTGATATAAAAGCCAGCTATAAATCATTACATGTTGGGCAACCACCAGCTCTGTAGCCTTGCCATGCATAGAACCAGAATAATCTCTAAGAAAAAATATCATAGCCTGAGATTCGTACATTTTTTCTCGAGATAATACTCTGTAGATTTTGTCTCCAGGAGAAACCAAAAACTTCGACGGATCAATGTTGCCAGGATCTGGAATATTTCCAAGATGTATGTTTGTTTCAACTATTTTTTTCAATGTCCTTTTTTTATCAAGAACCTGACCAGCTCCTTTAAATATATCAGTGAGATCGTAAGTATATCTAGACGAAGGAACTTTTTTCTGTTTATCTTTGAGATTAGGAAGCTCAAATCTTTCAGAAAGCACCTTGCCTAAATCATATGCATTGGATTCTACCTCGTGCTCGCCACCATCTCCTTGTCCAGAACCAGTACCTGACTCTTGTTTTCCGTGAATTGGCTGTTCGCCAATTACATCTCCCTCTTCTCCATCACCTGTACCCGTAGCTTCCTGATCTTCTTCGTTTTTCGTTAAATCTGGATCGTGCATAAATTTTTCTTCCACTGTAGTAGGCACTACAACAATTTTATCTTTTCCACCTTTTCCCGGCCTTATCATTCTTCCTACACGAATTTTTTTGGGAAAACCATCTTTTGCTCTTTTTTCATCTCTTTCCAAAAGTTCGTCTAGAGAACGCATAGCCAAAAAAGAAGGGTACTCTAAAGACATTCCAAAAAAAACAGTTAGATCATTCCAAATTCTTTCATATATTGTTGTCGTTCTCCATTTATTCTCTGTTTTAACAATAGGAGGATGTTTTTCGCCTTCAATTTCTTTCATCTTTTATCTCCTGTATTTTTAAAGGGCGCAAAACAAACATTGTCTTTGCGCCCTTTTGTTTATTTTTCATCTAGTTTTCATCTTCTTGTGTACAGAAATACTCAATTGTTTTCTGTGCACAAGTCCGGCAATATCCCAGTTTTTCAAGCATAGTATTTATCATACGATCATGGAGTTTTTGATTCTCTTCGTTTGTGCGATTTGCAAGCGCTCCGATAAGACTCCCGGCACCAGCAATATCTGATTTAAGACGTACATCAGTAACAGCTTTTACCAACGGATGGTTATCCATAAAGTCATATTCTGGATTTACAGATATCTTCTGTCCGTATATCTTTCGAATAGATGTGCGAAATGAATCACGCTGTTCATCTGTTTTGAGGCCTTGCCTCTCCTCCACACTCTTTACATATTGTTCATCTATCTTAAGTGCCTTGAGTTCCCCTGTTTGTGGATCTTTGTATTTCCACATTTTGTCAGGCCCAAGATCTTCTGCATCAATACCAATAATCATATTTACATAATTCATAACATCTTTACGGATGGCCAGTGGCTCGTCCATATAGGCATTGAACATTTCGGTCATGATGCGTTCACGATAGAGCCCTTTAGCAGTCTTCAGATCGTCTTGATATTTGGTTCGATCGTTGGCCTCAGAAACATAGTCCAAAACTATCCTATCAAGAGCCTTGAAAATATCGTAGGCAAACATACACTTACCTTCGTTAGTCTCCGAGCTTTCGATAAGTAGTTGAACCGCCCGACCCAGATTTCTCTGTCCCATACCTTTTTGTCCAAACCTTTGAATAATGTCTGGATTCTGATTGAGGATATCGATCACCTCGGCCAGAGTTTTAATACTCTTCTCTCCGGCCACCTCTCCAGCTGCCAACTTCATCATTTCTGTCGACGTAAGCTTCTCGGCTTTTGCCAATCGCGTAAGTACAACAGCAACAGAAGCTGCATAATTTAGATTAGGATCTTGATGAAGATCTTCGAGAGTCAGCGTAGTCCTTTTTTTGCTACCCACAGCATAACCAGTTAAGTCCTTTTGAAGCTTGTAATTGGTATTATGGGAAACATAGCAGATTCTGCATCGGTCGACGATGGGCGCCTCCTCCTTCTCAGACAAGAACCGATTGAACTCGCTGTTGTTGCTGGTAGCAACGATAAGCGTATCGATGGGCCACTTGTAGCCATCTATTTCAATGCTCCGGTTTTGAATAACACCAAGATAAACCTGAACCAAATCTTTTTTGTTTTTAAAGATTTCATCTGAAAAATGAACACCTCCACCCGCAACTCGAGCAAGAGCGCCACGCCGTAAATCAAACCTGTAAGGATTGTTCGTATCGGTAATGTGAAGCAAGCGTTGAATCGATTCTTCTCCCAACAGATCGACTGCTGAAGAAGTAATCTTGTCCTTCGCTGGATATTTTCCAGTAACAGTACCAAGACTTTCAGTAAGAGGGACCGGAACTATTTCAACAAACTTAAGAGCTTTTTCAATATCTCTTTCAGAGTCTCTCAAAATATCGTTCCAAATGTACGCACTGCATGCTCCCAAAGGTCGATAGTTTTGGAAAATCGTCTCAATTTGTTTTTCATCAAAGCCAAATATTTTAGCTAAATATTCCATATTTTCATCTCGAGATTCAAAAAGGTTCATTGCCAAAATCATTGGATCTTCATAAATCTGAGACTCAATTATAGAAATTTTTCCGTAATGACCTAATTCATCTACTCCAACAAACCTGAAAGTATATTTTCGGTTTTCTGGTCTCATAAGAAAGTTGCGATACTGATTACAGAGAAATTCAACAAAAAATGTTTTACCATTTCCTGGCTCACCCACAAGCACATACGCCATTTCGGAAGAGGAACCGCCTTCGGCGGCATCCTTTACATAAGACACAAAACTATTAATTTCGTCGTACATTCCAATAATATGTTTCTTTCCCGTGCGAAAAATAGAAAAATCGTATGTCGATTTTCCATTTACCTGAACTTTGTTTATCTCGCTTTCAAGGATCATTCTTGCAACGCCTTGAAAGGCGTTTTCAAAAGATCTTTTTTCCTTTTTAATTTCTCCTACATGATGAGGCAAGGTTCCTAAAGGATACCCGGACTTTTTCATGACAAACTCCTTTCGGTTGTCTGTTAAACTTCTGTAATTATTCAATTGTCAAGACCTTCCCGCCTATTAATGGCGGATTCTTCTTTGCTATATTAAAAACTAAAGTAAAAACACCCTTATGTCAATTAAAAAACCCTTGACATAGCAAGGGGTTTTTACTTTAGTTTTTTGTCAAAATCAAAATCTGGAAAGGCTATTTCCAGAGCCTGCCAAGCATTTTCCACAAAATGAAACCTGATATTTTTTTTCATATATCTAGGTAGACTATCTATTTTCTCTTTGTTTTCTAAAGGAAAAATCAATTCTTCAGCGCCGGCTCTTTTTGCTCCCAGAATTTTTTCCCTTGCGCCACCTATAGCACTAACCTTTCCTTTCAATCTTATTTCTCCAGAAACAGCCAAATTTTCCTTGATTTTTGTATTATGCACAAGCGAAAACAAAGAAAACAGCAAAGCCAATCCTGCCGAAGGACCGTCTTTCTGTATGGCACCATCTGGCACATGAATATGCAAAGTTTTGTTTTTAAAAAAATTTTTTTTAATCATCAGGTTTTCAGCATTGCTTTTAAGAAAACTCAAAGCTATTACCGCAGATTCTCTGATAACTTTTTCTAAATTACCTGTTAAAATAAGTGAGTCCCCTTTTTCCTCCTCCAAAAACACCGACTCAACAAATAAAATTCCTCCACCACCTCTTTCTGTCACAAATAAACCAGTGGAAAGACCTGGCGCCATTTTTTCAATCTTTCTATGAACATGCTCCGAAGAACCCAAAAATTTTTTAATTTTTTCTGCATTTACAGTAAATCTTTTTATATCTTTTTTTAAAATCTCTATCGCTAATATGCTAAAAATATTTCCAATTTCTCTTTCTAAGTTCCTTACACCCGCTTCCTTCGTATATTTTCTTATTAATTCTAGGATAGACTTTACCCCAAAAGATATCTTTGTTCTACCTCCAACACCTGTTTCCTTGAGCTGGCGTGGAATTAAATGCCTTTCTGCTATTTTAACTTTCTCTTCCTCTGTGTAGCCGGGCAGTCTTATAATCGACATTCTATCTTTTAAAGGATCACTGAAGTTAGTTGTGTTGGCTGTAGTAATAAAAAATACTTTAGACAAATCAAAAGCAACTTGCGCATAATGATCTCTAAAAGAATCGTTTTGTTCTGGGTCTAAAACCTCAAGCAACGCAGGCTCTATATCATTGCCTTTTGCTCCTCCACCAAGCTTGTCTATTTCGTCTAACATAAACACCGGGTTACTAGATCCTGTGTTTTTTATTAACTGCAAAATATCTCCAGACATAGCTGCTATATAAGTTGGTTTATGGCCTTTTATTTTAGCCTCATCGCTATTGCCACCTAAAGACATTCTACAAAACTTTTTATTTAAAGCCCTTGCTATAGACTTGCCCAAAGATGTTTTACCAGTGCCAGGTGGACCAACAAAGCAAAGAATGGGGGCTTTTCTTTTTGAGTTTAAAATTTTAGTTGCTATATATTGTATTATTTTTTCCTTTGCTTCTTTAAGACCATAGTGACCTTTATTTAGCGATTGACTTGCTATTTCTATATCAACAGACTTATTGCTTTCTTCAAGGGAAAAGAGGTCTATAATAAATCGAACTTGTCTTTCGATCATGCTGTATTCAGAACTATCTTTTTTGCTTTTTTTAAGAGAAGAAAATCTTTCTTCTACAATTCTTCTATCATTAGGAAAAAACTTCTTTTCTATTTTTTTGTATCTTTTATATAAAGTGATTAATTCGTCTTCGCTCTTTTTTGCTTCTTTGTTTCCACTACTTTGCTCTCCCTGCCCTTTTTCTAATGCACTTGAAGTTTTTTCAAGAAGCTCTTGTAGGCATTTCAAAACAAATGATATTCTTTTTCCTTGATCAATTGTATTGAGTATTACCTCTCTCTTGGCAAAAAGTATGTTGTCAAAAATAGAAGCTATCCAATCTGCAAATCCTCCCAAGGAAAAATATTTTATTCTCTCTCTTTCTTCTCTAAAAACATCTGGCATCATTTTTTCAACAAGAATCTCTAAATTATCCCAAATTTTCAGCATAGCAGGATCTGTTTTGTGATATATTTCTATATCTGCTCTTTGAATAGCTTCCTCATTAATGTAGTTTCCTTTGGCTTCAAAAAAAGATGTACCTGCAAGCTCTGATATTTCACTCAGTTTAAACCGCTTTAACCCAGAAAAACGGAAAGTTTTGCTATTTTCTTCAAAACTTTTTATAGAACTTGCTACCCCTATTACGGGTTGTCTTTTTTTATTTTTTCGAAGAAAGATTTAGGTACAATAAGAATATTTGGCCTACCAGCACCTTCGATTATTTTCTTTAAAAACGAAAAATCATCGTCATTAAATTCAAAAGCAACACCTCTTGATTTAGGAAAAACTATATCTTCGCTAAAAAAAGCTATCATGTTAAACCTCCTAATATAGCAAAACAAACCAGATTAAATGGCCTGTTTAATTGTCAAAGTTCATTTTTGTCTGTGCGCTCGCCAGGACTTGAACCTGGAACCACAGAGGTATAAGCTCTGCGCTCTGCCAGTTGAGCTACGAGCGCGCCAAATTATTTTTTCTTTTCAATTCCAAAGTCAGCCATCATCTTTTCAAACCCATCTCTTTCTATGCTTTCTTTTTCTATAAGTGTATTTGCAATTACATCCAGTGCTTCTTTTTTATCCCTCAAAATATCTTCTGCCACTTTATAAGAATCTTTCAAAAATTTAGAAACTTCTTTATCTATCAAGGATGCTACTTCTTCAGAGTAATCTTTTTCCGAGCCAATATCTTTGCCCAAAAACACCATTTGCTGCCTACCACCAAACGAAATTGGCCCTATTTCATCAGACATACCATACCTCATTACCAAAGATTTGGCTATATCTGTAGCTTTTTCAAGATCGTTGGATGCTCCCGTAGTAAGTTCGCCAAAGATAATTTTTTCTGAAGCATACCCACCAAGAGCTACAGCTAATTCAGCCAAAAAGTGAGATTTTGAATACAAGTGCTTTTCTTCAATAGGAAGCTTCAAAGTATACCCCGCCGCCATACCTCTTGAAACAATCGAAACTTTGTGTACCGGATCAGCTTCTGGTAAAACTGCTGCCACCAAAGCATGCCCAGCTTCGTGATAAGAAGAAATCTTCTTTTCTTTTTCGCTTAAAATATGGCTTTTCCTCTCAGGCCCAAGCATTACCTTTTCGATAGATGCTATAAGATCGTCTTGCGTTATTTCTTTTCTGTCTGTGCGCGCAGCCAAAATAGCTCCTTCATTCATAAGATTTTGCAAATCCGCTCCAGAAAATCCAGGTGTACGCTCCGCTATTCTTCTAAATTCAATCCCCTTTGATAATGGTTTTTTTCTGGAATGAATTTTTAAAATTTCCTCTCTATCTGAGATATCTGGCAAATCTAAAATAACTCGTCTATCAAACCTTCCTGGCCTCAAAAGTGCAGGATCTAAAACATCTGGCCTGTTTGTAGCCGCCATTACAATTACTTTTTCGTGTGGCTCAAATCCATCTAGCTCTACCAAAATTTGATTAAGAGTCTGTTCCCTCTCATCGTGCCCGCCGCCAAGCCCCGTACCCCTGTGCCTTCCTACTGCATCTATCTCGTCTACAAACACAATTGCTGGAGACATTTTCTTAGCCAGTTTAAATAAGTCCCTTACCCTAGAAGCTCCTACACCCACAAACATTTCTACAAATTCTGAACCAGAAATATGAAAAAACGGCACACCTGCCTCTCCAGCAACTGCACGAGCAAGCAATGTTTTCCCTGTACCTGGCGCCCCCATAAGAAGCACCCCTTTGGGAATACGCGCGCCGATATCTAAAAACTTTTTAGGGTTTTTAAGAAAATCTACTATTTCTAAAAGCTCTTGTTTGGCCTCTTTTACACCAGCTACATCTTTAAAACTAACTTTTTCTTTTTTGTCGTCTGGTTGTATGATTCGTGCTTTGGATTTACCAAAACTAAAAGCCTGGAGCGCGCTGCTCTTTGCCTGCCTTGCTATAAACCAAAAGAAAATAAGAATAAAGAAAATTGGCAAAAGAAACGGAAGGAGCGTGCCCAACCAAAACAAAAACCCAGACGGATTTTTAATATCTATATTTACAGTCGAAAGTTTTTCGCTTGATACACCATAATTAGCAAGAGTTTCTGTAAGAGAATTTTCTACTTCTTTTTTAGAAATTTTTTCTTCACCTTCTTTAAAAGTAATTTCAAGTACATCCCCTTTTACAATAATTTTTGAAATATTATCGATGTTTATTTCCCTAGCCAAATCCGAAATAGAAATCTCTTCTTTTTGATTTGCCTGCTCTGCCACCAATGAATAAACAAAGACGATTAACATTATCACAAAAAGGGCGGTAATCATATGATTACCAAACGACATCATCCCTGGTTTTTTCTTTTTATCCCGCTCGGCGGGGCTTTTATTTTTCTTTTTAGTAGCTTTTACCACATTTCAAGTATACGAAAAATCCACTTAAAAAACAAGCTAAAAAAACAAAAAACTCTGCAACGCGCGCATTTTGCGCATTGCAGAGTTTTATTAATCCAAAAAGAATTTTACTGTCTATTTCTTAAAAATTCACTATCAAAGGTATGGTCCAAAAGACCTTGAGGAACGTCTTTTTTACCAATCTCTACAGCTACAACTATTACATACTCCTCGTCGTCTTCTTTGTGTTCAGTGGCTACAATCTTCAAGAAAAATTCATCATATTCTGATTTTTTTGCTGGACGAATTTTTACAAAAAGCGGATTAAATTTTCCGGATATTCCTGGAAATCCAAGTGGTAAATATCCAGACTTATTTTCAAACCCAAAATAAGGTTGTTCGTCGTTAAATCTTGCACAAACTGCTAGACATCCTCTTCGCTGAAAGACCAGCATAAACGGAGGATAGTCGTCAGATTTTTCTAGGCCATTTGTAACAATTTTAAAAGCTACAAACTCGTCATTGTTACCGTCAACGCAAATTTCTCCAGGGTGCCAAATTTGACCGAGTTTTTCTTCCTGACCTCTCTCTAGATTGTGAGAAAACAATATGTCGTCTGTGCTCACACCTTCTTTCAAAAACCGTCCCGCTGATTGTGTTTTATCGAATTTAGATTCTAAAACTACCAAAAATCCTTTACAAAGAGACAAAAATTTTTGCCCTTTCTGTTTATTTTGATTCAATTACAACCTCCTCTTCTTCCGGTGGAATAAATTCCTCAAGGTGGTCTATATCTCCCGCCCCACCCCAAGCACGGAAATAATTTTTGGCAAAATCATCTTGCCTAACTTTAAGAATTCTACAGTCAACACCATGCATTTCAGCATCGCTTCTCAGATCTGAAAAATCCCAATCGCCAGTAACAGCATAGATTCTATCTATCTTTTTTAAGTCTCTTATTAAACGCATCCCTAAAAAAGTCATTTTCCAATCAACGCTATCAACCTCTTTTACGTAATTTCCTTTCATTGTCCAACGAGATGGACAAGGCATAACCATAGAAGCAAAATCGACAATATTTACTGTACTATAAAGATGATTAAGCCACCCCTTTGCTTCTGTAGACATTGTGTCAGGAGAAAATACATAAAAATAAGAGATATCATATCCTTCACCACGAGTAATGTTTCTTACAAAATTAGAAAGACCTTGAAAGCCTTTTTCTATACTTACTAGTTCTGCACCAAGGCTTTCCAAAGATTTAAACATATTCTCAAAATCTACTAAAACAATCGCTTTAGGTCTTTCTTTATTTTTACTTAAATCAATAATAGTCTTCTTTGCTAAATCTAATTCTTTTTGAAATCCAAAAAGATCACTAACAAAATTTCTAAGTAATTTTTTCACAGTATTTTCCTTTCTTTCTTCTCAAAAAAATTCCATTTTCAAATAACAACTTAAACAACTTATAACACGCGCCTAAAAATAAAGCAACCCCCCATCTCCTTACGAAGATGAGGGGGTTATTTTCCCGTTGGGGAAGTTAAGAGTTATGCTGGAGCTTCAGCCGGTACAGCCTTTTTTGATACCGGTTTTTTGGCTTTGGACGCAACCTTTTTCGGTGCCGGTTTTTTGGACTCCATCTTTTTCTTTTCGTCTGCAACCTTTTTTTCGGCCTTACGCCTGGCTTTAGCCTCCGTTTCCAGCTTAGCCGAAACAAGCCGGAAAATTGTCATAGGAAGACCGTGAATCTGGCTGTCGACGTGATCTAGATTGTCAGCCTCGGGATCCTGCTCTGCAAAACGGAAGTAGGACTTGAAAGCCTCGCACCAGATTGTGGGACCCACTACATCGGAGACGTAGAGCCGTCCACCTTCAAGGCGCTTAAGCCAGATGCCACAATTGACGACCTTGTCGAAAAAGATCTCGCCACCTTCGCGACCCTTCTTCGAAAAGGATCCACCGGCTCTGATAAGCTCCCACGGACGACCCATAATGTCCGGAAGCGGCACAAATGCCCGACCTTCGACACCTTTCAGAACGATGTCTTCCAGGGTGGCCTGTTTGACAGCCTTAGCCTCATTGTAATCAGCCTCGGCCTCGGCAGTATTTCCGACAAGCTCCTGGTAAGCTGCAATGTCACGCAGCCAGTACCAGAGCTTCAAGGCTGCCTTCCAGTCTTTGCCGTCATGCTCACGCCTGCCCGGATAACGCGGAGGGCGCTCCAAGGAAAAATCCAAATCCGAAATTTTGAGCTTGATCCGACATTCCACTGCATCCCTCACAGGTCGTTCACACCACCCGAAACCCACATGGGGAACAAGGGTGGTACCGTCCGCAGACACTTCCATCAACATGGCACCTTCGCGACGAAGCACAAATTCAGGAACAAAAGTCTCCAGCCGAGTTTTCTGCCTTTCCTCGCCGGTCTCCTTGTCCTTGACCATGATCGGCTTCCCTTTTTTGGGTCCACCTGAATAAACCATGGGGATCTCTCTGGTTTCGGTATGCGGATGAAGACTCAGCAAATAGAAGCCTACCTGGCCCGCAACAATGTCGGCGACCCACCCACTGGCGGTGGCCTTTGCCTCGGCTTCAGCCTTGGCGTCGGCCTTGGCCTGTCGGATTTCTCCGACAATACCGTTCACGATGGTATTGAGACCATCGCAGACCTTGCCGTACAATCCGTTGGGAATCTGATGAGGCAGAGTGTAATACCTAGCCTTGAGGCCAGCACCGATCTGCCAATACCTTCCTTTCGGTTTCTTGGACGACACATTCATGCATCTTTTTCCAACCAGGTCGGCAAAAAGCACATCGATGTCAGAAATCTTGGCCGAAGCGCGCTTGATTCCCTCCGGCACCTTGTCTTCCTTAGCATAAAAAGTGCCAAGGGACAGCGCCATATAAACGCCAACGGCAATCTCACCGGTTCCGGATCTGGCCGCCAAAGTCTCCCGAAGCATCTGAGCAATAGCGTTGTCGTAAAGAGAAAAATTTTTTTCCCCTCCAGCAACACCACGAAAGCTCTCCCGCTTGACGCAAGCCATGGGAAGCTCCCCTAAAAGTCTCTTCTGGAACTCCTCTCTTGCCCTAGCCTCTTCTTCGGCCTTGGCACGTGCTTCGGCGTCTGCCTCGGCCTTGGCATTTTTCTCTGCCTCGGCTTTAGCTTTTGCTTTGGCAATGTCTTCCGGGGTCTGCTCGGCAGCCACCAAATCGGCCAGATTCAAGCTCAATCCAAAAGGATTTTTGGCTGCCTTTGCCTTTTCAGCCTTTTCCATTGCTTTTTTTATCGCATTATCCATCGCTTCCTCCTCACCCGACCACCTGAAAAGTGATTTAGGGCTCATAAAATCATTTCAAAAAAATTTTAGAAAATTTATCCGCCTCAGGCGGAAATCGCGATCCTTCAATATATAATAAAAACTCCATTCAAGATTGCCCAAAAGAGCAGGATTAGGTCGCGAAACCTTTGCCTCACCCTTTCGGGTGTACTGCGTGTTTTTCACCTCCTTCCTTAAATTATTTAAAAGTCAAAGAAACTAACTAATTTATTAGCTATTATACAAATATATAGAAAATTGTCAACCCCGCACCTTTTACGTATTCAGAGAATCTTTTATCCTTCCTTTCAATTGGCCGTATGCTTTCCCAAAATATTTTAAGCTCTTTTCTCTTCTTTTTGCGTCTTCTAAAGATAAAAAAGATTCACAATATACCAATTTCCAAGGAAGATGTTTTCTTGTAAAGTTTGATTCACCATTATTATGTTGCTCAAGCCTCTTTTTCATATTTTTTGTATATCCAATATACAATTTACCTTGAGTTTTTAAACTTTTTAAAATATAAACATGATACATAATGAAATAATCATAAATAATAAAAAGGTGCGGGGTCAAGCCCTTAAATTCTTTGAAAAAATTTAGTATAATTTAGATTATTAATATTAAACAAATAAAAATATGCTTTCACAATTTCCAATAGACTTAAGTAAAGTAAATCCTACAGACAAAGACAAAGAAATTTTAAGAATAGGTATGATAGCTGAGCTAGATGCCGTAAGTCTTTATGAACAATTGGCAGCTTCCACAGACAATGAGGATATTAAAAAAGTAATGCTTGATATTGCAAAAGAAGAGAAAACACATGTTGGTGAATTTGAAACACTTCTTTTGAAGTTGGACAAAGAACAAGAACAAGAAAACGAAGAAGGAAGAAAAGAAGTTGAAG
>CAZRMW010000004.1:0-64515 GCA_964601305.1 uncultured Candidatus Saccharibacteria bacterium | reverse complement strand
CATCAGGCTTTCGCCCATTGTGGAAGATTCTCGACTGCAGCCACCCGTAGGTGTAAGGTCCGTGTCTCAGTACCATTGGTGGGGGTCAGGCTCTCACCTCCCCTAGCCGTCATCGCCTTGGTGGGCTTTTACCCCACCAACAAGCTGATAGCCCGCAGGCTCATCCTAATCCGGAAACTCCGAAGAGCACCTTTACCCCGAAGGGACTATCGGGTATTAGTCCATCTTTCGATGGGTTATTCCCGAGATTAGGGCAGATTCCTACGTGTTACTACCCCGTTTGCCGGTTGTTTAATAAATTAAACCCCCTTGACTTGCATGCCTTATCCACGTCGCCAGCGTTCATCCTGAGCTAGGATCAAACTCTCAATAAATACTCACGAGGATCGTGATTGTATTTATTAGAGCCACGAGATGAAATTATTTAAATAATTTCATTTTTCGTGGCAATAATACGAACCCCGAAAAATAAATTCTAAGAATTTATCTCGGGGTTCAGATCTTACAAATCACTCACTTCATTCGTGAGTAAGATCAGAACGGAACAAAATAAAAGATATTATGATGTGTTAAAAAATATTTGTTGCACAAATTGTGTTTCTCTTAATTCAGTTCTCAAAAAACAACTAATAGACATAATCTATTAGTACAAATAATTGTATTCTATAAAAATAAAAAGTCAAGCAAATTAATATAACTCATTTAACTTTTCAAGTGTATTTGGGCCTACGACGCCAACGCAGCCCAAATCATATTTTTTCTGAAATTCACACACCGCCTCCCAAGTACAATTTCCAAAATTTCCACTCATTGGGCAGTTAGACAAAGTTTTCCCTTTTGGAGGATAAAAACCACTTTCATGGAGAGCTGCCTGCAAATGCAATACGTCTAAAGAATCTTTAATGCCTTTTTGTAAAACATTTTCCCATTTATACGGCAACAAAGTAGTTCTGTTGGAGATCGCCGCGCCCGCAACGCCTGAGTCTTGCGATGGCGGGCGGGAATCTCCCTCAGATAAATTTTTTCTAAAAAAATCTTTTGTTCCCAAAAAGGTCTGAAAAGCCATCTCTTTCATTGTTGTAGATCTAAGACTATTACTTCTAATTTGTGGCTCATAAATATAGCCGTATTCAACAAGAACGGATACTCCATCTCTAGACGCATTAGAACCAACCGCAATAAGCTGCTGATCTTCCACAACAGTATCAGCCTCTCCAGGAAAATTGCTCTTTGCAAAATATTTTTCTAGCCTCCCCCTTATATTGTTTGCCAAATCTATACTAGCCTCAGAGTTTGGGAGCTGACTCTCAGGCACATAAATAGAAAAACCGGAATATTTACCTGGCCAACCATAATACCTCGTCGGATAATCATTAAAATGGACGTGAATAACTATATCTATATTATTGTCATTTGCCCATTTGTTTATTGCATACAGATTTAAAGACACGTTATCTGCAGCTGGATTGTGAAAAACTTTCACGGCGCGCTCCACAAGCCCCTCCCCCAGCACATAAGACATATATTTTTTAACACTATCTCTAAATCTGCTTACAGATTCTCCTTCTTTTTCCAAATACTCTAAAAACCAAGAGTTATAATTCCCCCACCTATCGCGCGTTTTAAATACTGAAAAATTTTCATCCTCTAAAAAATACTCGTGGAGATACTGGGCTAGCTCTATATTCAAATCGTTTTCTTGAAGTCTTTTGTATTGCCCTCCTGTAGAAATATTGTCGTGCCCAGGAACTACAAGTACACTAATTTTGCCCCTATCGTATTTATGTCTCAATTCATCAGTAGTAATTTTTTGTGCAAAAAAAGGACCTGCGATATTATCTAGAGCCCTACTCAAAAAAGGTACATCAAAAAGAAACAAAGAAAAAACCAAAGCCAAAAATATTAAAACTATTATTATCCACTTAAAAATTCTCATATTGTTGTTATAATTCTAACATATGTTAATACAATTTTTAATTTTTATTTTTGTTGCCGCCATTATTTTAGCTATTTTAGAAATACAAATAGAAGGCCCTTGCGGTTGGGCAAAAAATCTTCCCACATGGCGCTCTAATCCAAAAAAACTGTCTTCAAGGATTTTATGTTTTTTACTAAATAAAAAAGAGCTCACTGGATACCATTTATCTCTCTGGGCTTTGACGCTTTTCTTTTTCCACTTACCTCTGTTTTGGGGAATAAAATGGAGTATTTCTGTAGAAACAACCATCGTTGGAGGTTTTTTGCTCTTTTTAATGGTTGAAGATTTTTTATGGTTTGTTTTCAATCCAGCTTTTGGTATTTCAAAATTTAAATCCAAAAACATCCCTTGGCACAAAAACTGGTGGGGACCATTTCCAAGGGGGTATTACCTAACAACTATTTTAGCTTTGATCCTTTTTTCTCTATAAACAAAAAAACAAAAGACCCCGACGCAAAGTCGTGGGCCCTTTAAATTTGAGATAAATTTTAGAAAGTTTTAAAAATATAGTAAAGAAATATTAAAAAAACTATTAAAACAGTTCCAATACCATAAATCCCAGCTATTTGTTCATTTGTAAAAAATCTATACCTGTAAGTATCGCCATCTTTTATTATTCTTTTCTTGTCTAATTCTTCAAAATCCCGTTTGTAGCTTGCTCCATTATTATCTTGTACGTGTCCACATTCTACACATACCCAATATTTATGAGGTTGAGTAAAGAGGCCTTCGCTTCCAGTTCGCTGCTCTCTAACGTCTTTATTATTACAAGTAATCCCAAGGCATCGAGGACTATTATGTTCTTCATTATACAAATCTGTTTCTTTAATAATTTTCTTTGCCACATCTTTTACTGGATCCCGTTTCAAAAACTTTTCAAAAAAAAGATTGCTCAACCAAAACCTAAATTTTTTTAACATATAAAACCTCTCTGTTTAATTTTATAAAAACAACTTCTTTCAAATATTTTCAAACAATTTTTACAATTTATTTTTCTTTCTGTTTCAACAAATTTTGGCGACAATTTTTTTTGTATTAATATCCCTGTCTTAGAAATAGTAATATTTATCTGAGACAAAAATGAAGTTTTTTTTGCCCCACAAGCCGGACCAAACAATCTCCAAGGAGTACCTTGCCCATGAACTGTTCCATTTGTTGGGTGTTGTAAATTTTTTTTATCGCCTTTTTGTTCGCTCGAAGCATCCATTTTTTGCCTCTTTTTGTTAGTTATTCAGTTTTCAAAATCACTTAAACCTACACAAAAACTAACACAACCAAAGACCCTCGTCAAGAAAAATAGTCTACATCGACATCGGATGTCGATGTAAATATTCCAGAAAATATGGGTAAAATCCCGCAAAAAAGGTCTAATTCTATCAAAACGGCCCTAGATTTGATGGAATTAACTGTTTTGGGGCATAAAAAACGCCCTGCGGAGCGCAATGCTCGCAGGGCGGTATTGTTTTTTGTTTTTACTCTGCTATCAAAATCATATTGATCAGGGCAAGCATTGTCGGTGCCACAGAGCCTTTGTCGACAAGTTTGTCGCTACTGTGCGCCTTCATCCTGGGAGCAACATCTAGATGTATCCACGGCACATCTTTTTCAACAAACTCTTTCAAAAATGCTGCCGCGCTACTCGCTCCGCCCATTTTTTCTCCAATATTTTTAATATCTGCCACATCACTCTTAATCTCTTTAGAAAACTGTGGATCTAGAGGTATGTGCCACATAGGGTCAGCAACCAACTCTCCTAAACCACTGAGCTCAAGCCTTATATCTCTTCCCGAGGCATTTGAAAAGACTGCTGTACGATAGCTCCCAAGCGCTACGCACGCTGCGCCCGTGAGCGTGGCAATATCTATCACCGCATAAGGCTCAAACTTGTCGCAAGCATAGGCAATGGCATCTGCCAAGATAAGTCTTCCTTCAGCATCAGTATTTGCAACCTCAACAGTTTTTCCGCCGTACATTGTTAGCACATCACCCCTTTTGTACGATGTTCCCGACGGCATATTTTCCACAAGTGGAATTACGGCCACGAGGTTTTTCTTTAAACCCAGTTTTTGAGCAAGCAAAACTGTATAAAGAGCCACACATGCACCAGTTTTATCCAAATGCATGTCCTCGCCACCATCAGATTTCAGATTGATACCACCAGAGTCAAAAGTTACACCTTTCCCTACAAGAACAAGTGGTTTTTCTTTTGACTTACCACCATTGTATTCTAAAACCAACAAATAGGGTTCATTGTCTGAGCCACCTCCAACAGCCAAAATTCCACCCATACCCCCTGTTCCTATTTGTTTTGCCTCAAAAACTTTCAAATCTAGCTCATACTCTGGACGATTCATTTTCAGACAACGAACGTTGTCTAACACATGTTGCGTAAATACTCCTGGATTTACATCATTTCCACGCCTGTTTGAAAGCTCGCGACAGGCATTAATCCCCTCGGCAATCATTTTTTGTCTATCAATTATCTTTTTATGGACGCCCTTCGATCTATCCGAATCAAACATTTTCGATAAAATATTTACTTCCTTCAAATTTTTCCATCCATCTTTGGGTTCTTTTTTGTACCTGTTAAACTCATAATCTGCCAAAACAAGATTAAGCGTCAAAATTTCGATTAAATTACTTAAGGCAATTTTTCCACTAAGTGCCGTGGGCAAATGTTCGATATCTATATCAAGATACTTTATATTAAACTTTCTCGCCTCCAAAACAATTTCTCTGCACTTCATTACAAATTCTGCTTCAGTAATTCTTTCAAAATCTTTTCCAAGAGCAATCTGAATTTCTCCATGACCAACATCTTTAGCAAAAGTATATGTCTCGTCCCTGCTTGAAACAAAAAGAACCGTGCTTGGAAATTTTCTCTCTGTACTTACTGTAAATTCCATTTTTACCTCGCTCTTGCCCGCCTGCATACCTGCCCGCAATGCTGAAGCATAGCTTCTGCAGGCGTGGTATAAATTTGCGGCGGGCTGTTTGGGTTGATTGTTAGTTTTTATTCAATTTTCAAAATCACTTAAACCTACACAAAAATTAACACAACAAAAACACTCCTGTCAAGAAAAATAAAACCTACCCTAACTGGGGCGATAGCACCGCTTAGAGTAGGTTTTTGGAACCACCTAAATCTAGCCCTAGATTTAGGTGGTTTGACTGGTTTATGATTGAAGTCCAACTTCAATCATTAGGTTTTAAAGTCAAAAAACGCCCTGCGGAGCGCAATGCTCGCAGGGCAATGTTGTTTAACCGACTACATATCATTTAGTCTGCAAAACTTTTGTCTTCAAGAAACTCCTTAATATCAGTATCACCCAACCTGAAAATATTGTGAATGATTCCTTTATTGATCATTACTTTGCGGATAAATTCCAAGCTTCTGGGATTTTTTACTTTTTCAGATGGAGTAAAAAGCATTTTTATAAATGCCTCCCCTATTTTTCTATCATAAAAATTTGCAAGATATCTTTCTCCATCTTTTACTTCAAACAAATTCCAAGCAAGCCCGCCGTTAAATTTAGAGTCGTGAGACTCCTTTTTATACCCTACAGAACCCCAAAAAGCATGGTCCCACAAATAAGCAAGATGATGAGTTTTTGTAAAGCCATAAGTCTCCATCTCGTTGTACATTCTGAAATTCATTAAAACATGGAGAATATCGTGCCCATCCATATCTTTTTTCTTTACAGCATTGAGATACGACCGCATAAACTTTTTTATTTTCCCCTCAAGACCTATCGTGTACTCGCGAAAATTTGAAGAAGAAAGAATAGTTAAAATTTTGCACCGACAAGATGTATAAACCGTATATTTTTTATCTGGCCATTTAGAATCTAATTCTAGAAAAGTCTCTAAAACAGCTCGATATATTCCATTTTTAACAACATGGGAATGAGAACCACTTGTATTTAACACATGTTGTAAACACCCAAATTTCTCGTACATAGAGCCACTCCCTCCAGGATACTCACTGAGAGGCCCGACTTTTGATAGACCCCTTATAAACACAAGAGCTATAGATAAATTATCATTACTCTTCCAAAAGACACAAAAATCCTCAAAAAATCCTCGACTCTGTTGTTCTTTCACACTGTTTTTTTCTGGATCATCAATTTTTAATGTTCTCATTTTGTTTACTCCTTGCCCCGCTCGGCGGGATTGGTTAAAAAATTGCTGTTAATTAAGCAATCAACCTGCCCTGTTCTCGCAAAAAAAATTTTTTGTAAAAACAACGCGACTCTAGCCAATGTGATGCTGTCAAAAAACTAACTGATTTATAGTTACCACACCTTAAGAAAAAAGTAAATAGGAACAACACCTATGCTATAGCACGAGAGTTGTACCTTTTTATAAAAAATAAAAAATGAATAAAATTTGGATAAATTTAGAAAAATCTTGTAGTATAAAATCAATGACAACTTATGTTTTTATAGACGCTTCCAATTTGTTTTATGGTGGAGAAAAAAGTTTAGGCTGGAAAATAGACTATCAAAAACTCCTAAAATATTTGGAAGATAAATATGGCGTTAGCAAAGCTTTTTATTTTGGTGGTGCAGAAATACACAATTTTAAATATAATTATTTAAAAGAAGAGACTATCCCAATAGAAAAATTAGAAAAATACCTCGACAAACTAATTCAAAAAGAAAATCTCGAAGCCAAGCAACATATTAAGCGCATTAAATTTTATGCAAAACTAAAAAAGTTTGGTTATAGACTTTTATTAAAACCTGTAAAACTCTATTCTCAAGAAAATGAAAAAACCATAAAGAAAGCCAATTGCGATGTAGAAATGGCTTTTTATTTAATGAAAGAAAAAGATAGTTTTGACCGTGCTATTATTTTATCTGGAGATGGAGATTTTTTACCAGTTTTGAAATACTTAAAAGAAGAGGAAAAAGAAATTATAATATTATCAAGAAGCTCTAGAACTGCCAAAGAAATTAAGCAATTTGCTGGTGGAAAGTTTAGAGATTTTTCTAGGCTTAAAAAATATATACAATTCAAATAGACAGACAAAAGAAGAGACGGACATACGAAATATCCGCCCCACGTTTAGTCCTTATATACTAACAAATCAAAAAAAAAAGTCAATGTCCAAATTCGTACACTTACACAATCATTCTCACTATTCACTCTTAGACGGTCTTACTAAGATTGGCCCTCTTGTTGATGCTACAAAAAAATACAATATGCCCGCCGTCGCGCTTACAGACCATGGCAATATGCATGGAGCTATCGAGTTTTTTAAAACCGCAAAAAAGGCAGAGGTAAAACCAATTTTAGGTTTTGAAGCATACGTAGCCAATCGCTCTCGCCACCAAAAAGAAGCCCACGTAGATGTAAAGCCATATCACCTTTTACTTTTAGCAAAAAATTTGGAGGGTTATAAAAACTTGCTCAAGCTCACTAGTCTCGCTCATCTTGAAGGTTTTTATTATAAGCCTCGAGTGGATTTAGAGATTTTAGAAAAGTATTCAAAAGGAATTATTGCTTCCACAGCTTGTCTTGGTGGAGAAATCCCTCGCCTTCTAGTAGCAGACAGAATAGAGAAAGCCAAAGAGGTTGCAAAAAAATATCAAGATATTTTTGGAAAAGAAAATTTTTTCCTAGAAATTCAAAACCACCCGAGCATAGAGCATCAAGAATTAGCAAACAAAAGAATTTTGGAGCTTAGCAAAAATTTAGACATACCTGTTATCGCTACACAAGACTCGCATTACCTAAACAAAGAAGACGCTGCCGCGCAAGACGCGCTTATTGCCATCCAAACAAACACTCTTGTAAACGAAACAAACCGCCTTTCCATGAAAGACGAAGATTTTTCTTTTAAAACAACAGAAGAAATGATACGAGATTTTTCCTATGCACCACAAGCTATAGAAAATACTTTAAAAATTGCCGAAATGTGCAATGCCGAATTAGAAATTGCAAACTGGGTTTTCCCTATTTTTGAACTTCCAAAAGGAGAAACAGACAAAAGCTATCTAAAAAAGCTTACCTTTGAAGGATTAAAAACTCGGGGGAGCCACTTTAATGAAGAAAGAAAAAAAGAAGCACTTGAAAGAATAGAATACGAATTAAAAATAATAAACGACAAAGGATACGCCGCGTATTTTTTAATAGTGGCTGACTTTGTAAACGAAGCTAAAAAAAGAGGTGTGGTTACAAACACCAGAGGCTCTGCTGCTGGATCTTTAGTTTCTTATCTCATCGGAATTAGTGATGTAGACCCACTAGAGTATATGCTCCCTTTTGAAAGATTTTTAAATCCATACAGACCATCTTTGCCTGATATAGATTTAGATTTTGCAGATGATAGGCGCGATGAACTTATTGAGTACGCCAAACAAAGATACGGCCACGACAAAGTCGCGCAAATTGGCACATTTGGAACTATGATGGCGCGCGCCGCGGTAAGAGACATAACCAGAGTTTTAGGGCACGAATACAGCACTGGCGACAAAATCGCCAAAATGATTCCTTTGGGCGCACAAGGCAACCCAATGACCATTCAAAAAGCAAAAGACCAAGTGCCAGAGCTAAAAGATTTATATGAAAACAAAAAAGAAGCAAAAGAGATTATGGATTTTGCTCAAAAAATAGAAGGCTCCGCGCGCCACGTATCTGTGCACGCTGCGGGAGTAGTAATTAGCCCTGGGCCACTTACAGATTTTTTGCCTTTGCAATCAGAGTCTCGCGGAGATAGCGTTATCACCCAATTTGATATGCACGCCACGGAAGATGCTGGGCTTGTAAAATTAGATTTTCTAGGAATTAGAAACCTCTCTATTTTAGGACGCGCCGTGGAGCTTGTAGAAAGACTAAGAGATATAAAAGTAGATTTATTAAACATACCAATAGACGATAAAAAAAGTTTTGAACTTCTAGCTCGTGGAGAAACTATTGGGCTTTTCCAGTTAAATGGCGCTGGAATGACTAGATATCTAAAAGAACTTAAGCCAACTGTCATTACAGATATCTTTGCTATGATTTCACTCTTTAGGCCAGGACCAATGGACAATATTCCTCATTACATAAACAGGAAACATGGAAGAGAACCTATTAGCTACCCAGATCCGAGACTTGAAAAAATTCTAGAAAAAACTTATGGAGTGATCACTTACCAAGAAGATGTAATGCTTTTAGCTATAGAGCTTGCTGGATATACATGGGCAACGGTGGATAAATTTAGAAAAGCTATTGGCAAAAAACAACCAGAATTAATGGCAAAGTTAGGAAAAACTTTTGTAGAAGATTGCCAAAAACATGGTGGCCTCACAAAACAAAAAGCAGAAGATCTTTGGAGTTTACTTGATCCTTTCAAGGGTTATAGCTTCAACAAAGCACACGCCGCAAGCTACGGAATGATCTCTTACCAAACCGCATATATGAAAGCAAATTACCCTGGAGAATTTATGACAGCGGTATTAACCGCAGAGTCCGGAGACATGGATAAAATGGCTGAAATAATCGCTGAATGCAACAGAATGAACATAAAAATACTACCGCCAGATATAAATGAAAGTTTTACCGATTTTTCTTTGGTCAACCCTGCAAAGCTAGAAGATGGAGCAAGCAAAGAAAACCACGATGGAGAAAGAGCTATAAGGTTTGGACTTTTAGCTGTAAAAAACGTTGGCGAAAATGTAGTAAAAAATATCATTACAGAAAGAAAAGAAAACGGTCCATTTGCTTCGCTAGAAGATTTACTTGAAAGAGTGCAATCTCGAGATTTAAACAAAAAATCTTTGGAATCTTTAATAAAAGCTGGGGCTTTTGATAAATTCGAAGAAAGAAACACACTGCTTCAAAATATCGACAATATTTTAGCCTATCAAAAAGAAAGTAAAAGCCAAAAAACCTCTAACCAATCTTCCCTCTTTGGAGGGCTAGAAAACTCTATCGAGCTTCCAACAATACAACTAGAAAAAACTTCACCAATGAAGCCTGAAGAAAGACTAAAACACGAAAAAGAACTTTTGGGTCTTTATATATCCGGCCACCCAATGGATAAGTACAGAGAAAAAATGGCACAAACAAAACTAAATATTTCCGCAATCAAAAAATTTAAAAACCAAACACCTGTTACCTTTATGGCAATGGTAGAAAGTGTGAAAAATATCTTAACAAAAAAAGGAGATCCAATGGCTTTTATGAAAGTTGCCGATCTTAGTGGAGATATGGAAATGGTAGTTTTTCCAAGAGTTTTAAACGATTTTGGAGATCTTTTAGTGGAAGATAAATGTGTTATAATAAAGGGCAAAGTTAGTACCAGAAACGACGAAGCAAGTATTATTTGTGAGCAAGTTTTAGAACTTAAGGATTAAAAGAAAAGAAATTAATGAAGAAAATAAAAATGGATAAAGAAAACAAGAAGGACCATATAAAAATAGGGAAAGAATTAGATCTCTTTGTGCAAAGCGATGTTATTGGGCGTGGTTTACCACTTCTTACTCCAAAGGGCGCTACACTTAAAAGAATTTTAAGAAGATTTATAGAAGACGAAGAAATAAAAAGAGGCTACGAATACACAGATACTCCAGTGCTAGCAAAAAGTGACTTATATAAAATTTCTGGCCACTTAGACCACTACAAAGAAAGTATGTTTGTTTTTGATTGTGGAGACGAAGAACTAGTACTTAGGCCAATGACATGTCCTCACCAATTTATGATTTACAAGTCCAAGCCCAGAAGTTACAGAGACCTACCAATTAAATACGCCGAGATTGCAAGTCTTTTTAGAAACGAACAATCTGGAGAAATGCACGGTCTTATTCGTGTACGTCAATTTACTTTGGCCGACGCACACATTATTTGCCTACCTGAACAGCTCGAAGAAGAATTTGAAAATGTTGTAGACTTGGTACAATATGTAATGAAATCTCTTGGCTTTGAAAACTACTGGTATAGATTTTCTAAATGGAATCCCAAAGACAAAGAAAAATATATAGACAATCCAGAGGCCTGGAAAAACTCCCAAAAAATGATGAAAAAAATTATTGACAAGATGGGTCTTAAGTACGAAGAAGCTGATGGCGAAGCCGCCTTTTATGGACCAAAGTTAGATGTAGAAATGAAAAATGTCTTTGGTAAAGAAGATACTATTTTTACTATTCAAATAGATTTTGCCTTGCCAGAAAGATTTGATATGACATACGAAGGAAAAGACGGAGGAAAACACCGCCCAATGATAATTCATAGATCTTCTATTGGTGCTCTTGAGCGTACTATGGCCATGCTTATTGAGCAGTATCAGGGGGCATTTCCTGTGTGGCTCTCGCCTGTGCAAGTAAAAGTGCTTCCCGTTAGTGAAAAATTTAATGATTATGGAAATAAAGTTTTAGAAATCTTGAAAGAAAATAATATTCGCGCGGAGATAGATTTAGACAACGAGACTTTGGGTAAAAAAATTGCTAACACAAAAAAAGAAAAACTACCATACATTTTGGTAGTTGGCGAAAAAGAAGAAAAAGATGGCACTGTGGCAGTAAATCCGCGCGATGGAGAGCCCGCCTCGACTCGCGGAGACTCATCGACGCGAGGCGGGCAAGAAACAATGAAGCTAGAAGAGTTTGTAGAAAAGATTATAGACGAAGTAACAAGTAAAAAGTAACTAGTAACAAGTAATCGACGAAAAGTTTAGGAATTCAACCAGCAAAGTCCGACTCCCAAAGGAAGTCGGACTTTATTAATTAAAAAAAGAAAATGCCAAACTCTCACGATCGTATGAGTATGGCATATTTAAATTTACAAAAGAGAGAAGCCCCGGAGCGCATTTGCGCCCGAGGCTTTCTTGTTGACTAATTTTGTTTAGACTGAGTACTCTTTTTATTCCCCAGTCGGGATTCTTTTGAGGTCCTACCTCGTGCCCGCCTGCCGCGGAGTTCCCACAAAGTGTCAGTGTTTTGAATTATGCATTGGCCGCCCAAGCCTCTACATCAAACCCCGAGAACACCCTCCAGTGGTACCAAAACTCGGTTTACTACATGGCCCCGCCTTGCCGGATGGATCATCGCACGCTGTATGGTTCGAAAAAGTGTGTTTGCTCTTCGCGAAGTTCTATCACTCGTAAAGTAACAAATTCATTTTTACCGCCTTTCATCGGGTTCTTTGAAGGTTTTTAAGGATGCCCCCGACAATAGCCGCCGGGGGCTAGAATACAAAGGTTGACTATGTTCTTGCCGCCCGCGAAAAACCGCATCTAGCCCGGCGACGTGGGCACCAGTTGGTCAGGTCAACTGGTAAGCCCTAACTTATTCGAAAACCTACCATTTTAGCCTCCATTGCTGAAGTTACGGTGAAATGGTGAAATTTGGAACAACTCATCTTGCCAAGGTCTACATTCTATTATACTTATATAACAACTCTTGTCAAGGGGCTGTAAAAACACAAAACCAAAACAATTTTTTACGTGCTTGTGAGCCTAAAGCGAGCACTTTCCTAAATTATCATAATTTAGGGAAAGTAAAAAATTCGGTTTTGGTTTTGTGTAAAAAAAACTTACAAAATCTGGAGCGGACGGCGGGATTTGAACCCACATACTCCCGTTGGGAACGAAAGCGTTGCCACTTAATTTGTATTGCTTACTCTTCTATTTTATACACCCGCAATTTGTAATAGCCAGACAGAACTTCGAAGCTACTTTTGTTCAGAAGTTTTTAACCTGCCTGGCCAGCTACTCAATTTCTACCTTTATTATAAACTATGTACCCAAATTTTCCATCTTTCTTTCAACCTTTCAACCGTCACACATTTGGTGCGATAGGTCAGTATATGTGATAAGACAAAAACCATCGTATTAATAAAGCGATAGCAATATTAAAACGGAGCTTTTTCTTACACAATATAGCTCCAAAATAAAGTAAAAATAGTGAAGTTCGACTTCACTATTTTTACTTGTATCCTTTTGCTTGGAGTTTGAAGAGTTTGGCGTAAGTTTTGTTTAGTTTCATTAATTCTTCATGTGTGCCATATTCTTTTATAGTTCCTTTTTCTATTACTGCAATTTTGTCTGCATGGCGCACGGTAGAAAATCTATGAGAAATCAAAATCACTGTTCTGTCTTTTGGAAGTTTTTCTAACCTTTCAAAAATTTTTGCTTCTGCTTCCGCGTCTATTGAAGATGTTGGCTCATCTAAAATAAGTACGCGCGGATCTCTATAAAAAGTTCTAGCAAGAGCTAATTTCTGCCACTGGCCTACAGAAGGCTCCAACCCACCAGTAAATTGCTTACCAAGCATTTGCTTGTATTTCTTTTCCCACTCCTCAATAAAAATATCTGCCTCGCTGGCTTTGGCTGCATCTTTTACTTTTTGTAGATCTGTCTTTTTACCAGTTCTACCAATTGCAATAGAATCTTTTACTAAAAAATGATAATTGGCATAATCTTGAAAAATTGCCCCAATTTTTTTATACCAACTTTTTAAATCTATTTCTTTAATGCTATGCCCGCCAATAGAAATATTCCCCTTTGTAGTATCGTAAAACCTGCACAGCAATTTTATTAAAGTCGTCTTCCCTGCTCCATTTACTCCAATTATTGCCACTTTTTCGCCAGGTTCTATCTTTAAATTTAGGTTTTTTAAAACTACTCTATCTGTACCAGGGTAAGCAAAAGAAACATTTTCAAAATTTATTTCTGGAGTTTTCCCTTTTTTAAGTTTAATGGATTTTTCCGGCTCTTCTACAGCTTTTTCAATATCTAAAAATTCAAACACATCACTAACAAATAAACTGTCTTGGTATTGTCTGCCAAGCGACATAAACAAACCAGAAAAAGCACTCCTTAGACTAGCAATAGATGCACTTATAAAAGTTAATGTACCGATTTGTAAGTCTCCATAAATAACCTGAAATACAAAATAAATAAGTGAAAAAACAATTACTATTTCTGATAAAACAGCCGCCACTGAAGAAAAAGCAAATTTTTCTTTTTCGCTTTTCTTCTGTTTTTTTAAAAAAACAACAAAAAGTTTTTTTACCTCACCTAGAAAATACTTTATATTCTGAAAAAGCTTTAATTCTACCACCCTAGAAATATCAAAAAAATGATTTCTCAGATTCCAATATTTTCTTCTTGTTTCAGCACCACTAGTGTGTATATCCCAAACTCTTCTTCCATATTTGGCTTCTACAAAAAATTCAGGAAATGTACCAATTAAAATAACTAAAAACACCCACCAATTAAATATAATTATAACTACAGAAGCAATCACAACCTTAATGATGTCTTGTAAAATATAAAATTGTCTATCAACAAAATTTTTTATTCTCCAAGTACCATTTTCGCTTATTTTATTTAATAAATCATTTTTCTTGGGATCCTCATGTATAGCAACATCAAGACCTCCTCTCTTTTTTAAAATGAGAAATTCAAACTTCTCTTCCAAAATAAACCAAAAAACCATATCTAGATATTTCCTTACTGAGATTATTAAGGAACTAAATAGTGCTATAAAAACAAACGCTCCTAGTATTAAAATAAAGTAGTCAGATATTTCCTTTGCGCCAATCATTTTTACAAGTTCATTAATCAAAAGCCCCCAAACACCGCTACTTAAGAATGGGGTTGTGGAAATCAGCAAGATAGTAAAAAACGAAATAGCTATAATTCCTTTATTTTTTCGCCATAAAATTTTCCATAAACGCCCAGCGTTTATGAATATATTTTTTACAGCATCAAAAGATAGTTTTTTGTTTTTGTTTGTTTTAGTCATTCCTTAAATCAAAACTCTACACATCAACGTTTTCAACTGTTTTTGCATGAGTTTGAATAAAAAGTTTTCGTGGGCCCACTTCTTTGCCCATCAAAATATCAAAAGTTTTGTTTGCTTCCTCTGCATCTTCTATTTCTACCTGTTTAAGAATTCTGTTTTCCGGATCCATGGTTGTTTCCCAAAGCTGGTCTGGATTCATTTCACCAAGACCCTTATATCTTTGAATACGAATCCCTTTTGTACTCTCTTTATCCTGAGCTCCGTCGAGAGATTTTTCTTCGCCTGCCCCGTTAGAAGCAGGATCTTCCTGGAGATCCGTAGGTTCTAATGGGGTCTTTTCTTTTATTGTCTTTTTAGTATTCTTTTTTCTCTCCTTCTGAATTTTTGCCACTATTTTATCTTTCACTTCATCGTCGTAAGCATATTCTATAGTTTTACCATATTGGATTTTATAAAGAGGTGGTTGCGCAATATACAAATATCCCTCTTCAATAATTGGCTGAAAATATCTGTAAAAAAGAGTAAGAAGGAGAGTACGAATATGAGAACCATCAACATCCGCATCTGTAGCAATAATAATTTTATGATATCTAAGTTTTTCTATATTAAACTCATCAGCAATTGCCGCACCAAGCGCGATTATTAAATCTTTTATACCACTGGCGGTGAGCATCCTATCAAACCGCGCGCGCTCTACATTCATTACTTTTCCACGAAGAGGAAGTATTGCTTGAGATTTTCTGTCTCTACCCTGTTTACAACTACCCCCAGCAGAGTCTCCCTCTACAATAAACAACTCAGAATCTTCTGCTTTTCTGTTTTGGCAATCTGCTAGCTTTCCAGGAAGTGTAAGCCCATCAAGCGCACCTTTCCTAAGCACACTTTCTTTTGCTGCTTTAGCAGCTTTACGCGCCCTTAGCGCAAGCATTACTTTTTCTATAATAGATCTTGCATCCTTTGGATTTTCTTCAAGAAAATAAGAAAAACCTTCAGCAAAAATACTTTCCGTAATAGTTCGTGCTTCTGGATTTCCAAGCTTAGCTTTTGTTTGCCCTTCAAATTGTGGTTCTTTTAGTTTTACAGAAATAATAGCCGTAAGCCCCTCTCGAACATCGTCGCCCAAGAAATTACTTTCAGATTCTTTTATAAAACCATTTTTCTTTGCGTAGTCATTTAGTGTTCTTGTGAGGGCTGTTCTAAACCCTGTAATATGCATCCCTCCCTCTGGTGTATAAATATTGTTTGCAAAACCCATTTCTCTTGCCTGTAAATCGTCTACATACTGGAGTGCCACTTCTACAAAAATGCCCTGAACTTCGTCTTCTTTGGATGTATAAAAAATTCCTGCGTGCTGCGCATCCAGCCCCTTGTTTAGATAAGAAACATACGAACGCAATCCGCCCTCAAAATAAAAAGTATAGTCTTTGTGCAGACTCGAGTCTTCTTCTCTTTGATCTTTTACGTTTATTCTAATACCTTTGACTAAATACGCCTGCTGTCTTAACCTCCTTAAAATGACTTTCCATTCAAAATCCGGAAGCTCTTTTTTCTTTTTTCCTCCTTCATCTACAGCACCAAAAATTTCTACATCTGGCTCAAACGTGATAGATGTCCCAGAACCCTTGCATTTAGCTCCTTTTTTTACTTTTGCTTTTGGTTTTCCTTTTTTATATTCTTGAGTCCAAATATATCCATCCCTACACACTTCTGCTTTCAGATAAGAAGATAAGGCATTTACCACAGACACACCCACACCATGCAAGCCACCAGAAATTTTATATGAACCTCCGTCAAATTTACCCCCAGCATGAAGCGTTGTGAGCACAGTTTCAAGCGCAGATGTTTTAGTTTGCTTGTGAATATCTACAGGAATTCCTCGTCCATCGTCTACTACTTGTACACGATGATTTGGTAAAAATGTAATAGAGATATTTTTCGCATGCCCCGCCATTGCTTCATCTATTCCATTGTCTACTACTTCCCAGATCAAATGGTGAAGCCCATCTATACCAGTAGACCCAATATACATCCCTGGGCGCTTTCGTACAGGATCCAAGCCCTCAAGAACTTGAATACTTTCCGCGCCGTAATCTTTTTTATTTATTTTCTTACCTGCCATAATTTATTTTCTTCTAAAGCATTAATAATTTTATCTCTAATTCCATTAACCTCTTCGTCCGTTAATGTTTTTTTGAAACTTTGAAAAATTAAATGAAACGCCAAACTCTTATTTTCACTGTCTGGCGGTGTGTACTCGTCAAACAAGTCAGTATCCACCAAAAGTTCTGTGCCAGATTCTGCAATTACTCCAGCAACTTCTTCTATCCTAACATCTATTGGCACAAAAAGAGAAATATCTCTCACTATGGCTGGATATTTAGAAAATGGCTTGTATTTAATATCTTTTGACTCAAAACTTACAACTTCTGGTCTGCCCGACATCAAGGCGGGTAAATCTATATTTTCTTTCGCTATTTCTATTATTTTATCTAGTTCAACTTCAAAAGTATTTTCGTAAATATTATTATCAAACTCCTGTATGTTTGCAACGCTCATTTTGTTTAAAAACTCTTCAACAATACCTCTTAATTCCTGTTCGTTTTCTTTTTCATTGTTTTTCTTGTTGGCAACAATGATTGCCAAATTTGTTTTTTCACCAAGGCTGTCAAAAACTTTTCCAATTTCAAAAAACTTTACCTCGTCAAAATTCTTAAAATTCTCTAAAGCATTTTCTTTTAACCCGCCAAACAAATTCGTCCTCAAAAATTCTTTTCCTTTGGCTATTGGATTTGCTAGTTCAACTTTTCCAATTTTATCAAAAGAGTAATTATAAGCTTCTGTAAACCCCATATCTACCAAAATTCCTCTTATAAAATTAGAAAAAAAGTATTCTTCGTTTGGCCTTGATGTTATGCTTGTTTTCTCAGGAAGCACAGATTCTATGTTTTGATACCCATAAAGTCTTATTACTTCTTCTATAACATCTTCCTTTATATTTACATCTGTACGCTCCATCGGTGGAATAGCAAAATAATTCTCTCCATCTCTCTCTAATTTAAAACCAAGATTTTTCAGTATTTTTTCTATGTCCTTCTCAGAAACCTCTTTTCCCAACAAATTAGAAACATCTTCTTTATTAAAAATTATTCTCTTAGGCTTTATTTCATCTTTTAGTGTATCTATTGTAGTGTCTGCAATTTCACCTCCGGCTATTTCTTTTATCATTTGTGCTGTTCTTAAAATCGCTTTCTCTGGCAAAGCCAAAGGTAAATTATGCTCAAATCTATAAGAAGCATCCGTGCGTATACCAACATCTTTTGATGTTTTTCTTATGCTTACGCCATCAAAATTTGCCGCTTCTAAAATAATATTGGTTGTGCTTTCAGAAATTTCTGCTTTCTTCCCTCCCTTTATTCCAGCAATCGCCAACGGACCCCCGCCGAGCGGGGCAGGCCCCCCATCTGCAATAATCAAATTTTCTTCGCTTAGAAAAACTTTTTTGTCGTCCAGTGTCTCTATTTCCTCGCCTATTTTGGCATTTCGTACAATTATTTTACCTCCATCGAGTTTATCTAAGTCGAAAGCGTGCAGAGGTTGTCCAGTCTCAAGCATTACATAGTTAGCGATATCTACCACGTTGTTTATAGAGTTCACTCCTACTGCCAAAAGCCTGTCTTTTATCCATTGTGGAGATTCTTCTATTTTTACCCCCTTTATTAAAAGTGCCATGTATCTAGGGCAAAGTTTTTCGTCTTTTACCTCTACACTCACAAAATCTTCTGTTTTTAAATCTGAAGTCCGAGTATCTGAGGTCGTACCTCCCTTAGGAGGTCCGACCTCGTTAATTGTTTTCAAACCCAAAATTGCAGAAATTTCGCGAGCTATCCCTAAATAAGCTGAACAATCGGCCACTCTGTTTGGTAAAATATCCAAATCTAAAACTACATCTCCTTCTATATCTTCAAGACCCTCTACTTCAAAACTATGCATCGTTAAAAGATCTGCCAGTTTGTCTGGCTTTGGAAATTTTTTTTGCTTGTCCGCCTCTGGCGGAAAATAAGATTGTAGCCAATTATACGAAAATTTCATGTTTTATTTTTAGAACTGTTTCAAGAAACGCATATCGCTTCCATAAAAAAGCCTGATATCTTCTATTTTATATTTAAGCATTGCTACTCTATCTATACCTATCCCAAAAGCAAAACCTTGCCATCTTTCTTCTTTAGCGCTTGAATCTAATTTCATATTCTTTAAAACTTGCGGGTGTACCATACCTGCTCCAGCGATTTCTAGCCAACCGCCCTTCCATTTCATATCTACCTCAAGACCAGGCTCCACAAAAGGAAAATAGCTCGGCCTAAACCTAACTTCTATTTTATCGTCACCAAAAAGTTTTCTTAAAAAAACTTCTAGCGTCCCCTTCAAATTCGCCATTGTAATATTTTTATCTATCATAAGTCCTTCTAATTGATAAAACTGGACTTCGTGGGTACTATCGGTAGCTTCGTATCTATAACATCTTCCAGGAACAACAATTTTGTAAGGAGGTTGATTGCTTTCCATATATCTTGCCTGCATTGGGCTTGTGTGCGTACGTAAAAGATTTCCATCTTTTAGCCAAAAAGTGTCCCACATATCGCGAGCTGGATGGTTTTTAGGAATATTTAAAGCATCGAAATTGTAGTGTTCTGTTTCTACATCTGGGCCCAAAACCACACCAAAACCCATAGATTCAAAAATATCTGTCATCTCTTTTGTGACTTGAGTTAATGCGTGCAAATGCCCCCTTTGGGGCTTATTTTTAGCGGTTTTATTACTCATGTTTGTATTTAAATTGTAGCATTTTTTAGACCCAAAAACAAGCCATTCGACAAGCTCAATACAAGCAAAAACGCGCCGTTTGGCGCGTTTTATTTTTATAAATTTAAACAGGGGAAGGTAAAAGAAAAGGATACCAATTTTCATACTCCATCAAAGGTATTTTTTCAAAACCGACTTGTTTTACAAAAACATCGGGTGTTTTTTCACACACCGGCAAATAACCTGATTCAGCACCACATATACCACGACAGAATCCGTGCTCATTGGATGTAGCAACAATATTTTCAAGCATTTGATGTGGAGAATTATGTACATATACTCCCTTTACCCTCTTGATTCTACCGTTGGGATACAACCGAAAAATATGGCGAGGAGTAAATTTTATAGACCCTGTCATTGCCTCCCCCATCAAATTACCTTTTAACAACAGGCCAAATTTTTTTCCATCTTTGTGGCATTGTCTAAAAAGCATTTCTTTTAATTCATCCATAGAGTGTTCTTTTTTTGAATCAAGAACCAAATTTGTCATTCTGGGAATCGGATTAGCAGTAATATCAGATCGTGCATGACCATTTGATCTAAATTTTTTACGATACAAATTTGTAAAAAACCCCGCACTTTCTCTTGAGTGTAAAAAGTTTTTAAGAACTCCTTTTTCAATAATTTTTGTCTTTTGCATGGGAATACCTTCAGCATCATATCTTGAATTTACAAATCCTTCGAATAACCCTGGGTCATCGTATACAGACAAAAACTCAGGAGCAACCCTTTCGCCAATTTTACCTTTAAAAGTAAGTAAAAATTCAGACCCGCCCCAAATATCTTCTTCGTCGTCTCTTTGGTCTTCGTCTGGCCTGATACCCTCGGCACTATGAAGCATCTCATGCAGCATAAAACCAGAATTAGCACTGTCTAAAATTGTGGGGAAAGCACCTGCTGTTTGGAAGGGAGCATCCTTAATCTCGTACAGATCCCTAATAAATTCTTCAGCAGCAATCATTAATGCTTCTTGAGTTGGCAATGTATCTAAATCATTAAAATAAAAAGATTTTTGGTCTCCAAAAATCAAATTATTTTTTCCCAAAATTCCTGCGCGAAACTTTATGCTCAAAACAGGAAAAGACTCAATTATTTGTGTCCCTTCAGAATTAACATAAAAAAATTTTTCAAAAGTATAATCTAAAAGTACTTTGGAAATAACTATTTCTTTTCTTTCAAAAAGCTTTGAGACAGGCTTTAAAACATCTATCCAAAAATTAAGATCTACTTCTATTTTCTTGTCTCTCAAAAAATCTTTAATTATTTTTTCCTCAGAGAAAAAAGAAAAAGGAGTAAAAAGCTTATTTTCCCTATGAGAAGCTTTGCTTATTTTTTTACCAAAAGCCTCTCTTGCGTCATACATGGCTTCATTAGCTTTAACCCAAAAAAATCTTTTTAAATAATCCGGGTCTCTATCGAAAGGAATTTCTGGTGTAAATTTCTCCATATGTCCACCTAGGGTCGGTGAACCTAATCTTAATTCAGCTCTAGAACTAAGCCTTTGTTTTTCGTTTCTATCTTCTTTTTTTTCCACCACAGATCCTCTCGAAAGCTCGAGTTTTAAAGCACCAGGCTCACAAGCAGAAAAAGAAATAAAAAATGGCTTAATTCTCTCTATTGCTCCAGAAAGCTTACTTGTCTCTTCAATAACCATTTCTTTTGCATGATTAACTGCTTCAGACATTGAAGCTATTAACAATTTATCTTCTCTGGATATCGTCATGTTCGACCCCTCCTGTTAAGCGCATTAAATGTTAAAGAAAATTTATTTTTTCTATCCTAAAGCTAGCATATTAAACTACTTTACGCCACCAAAAACAAAAAAGTACAAACCTCCGCGACCACTAGACTTTGTACCTTTTTTGAAACCTACTCTAACTCGGGCGATAGCGTGCTATAGGGTAGGTTTTTAAAACTTTAGTAATTCTAAAACTTTTTTGAAAAATCCCTGATCCTTCTTTTCTTTGTCTGTGTCCTCTTCACCCTTTTTACTATTATCTATTATTACCACAAACTCCTCTCCTGGTTTTTTTACATTAAATTTTTCGCGTAATTCTTTTTCTGCACCAAACCCGCCCCTCAATTGATTAATGCTTGCCGACAAATCCTTCTCTCTTTTTTCTATTTTCCCTATTTCTTCTATTACTGATTCGTTGCTTAAAACTGCGTTTCTACTTTTTTTATAAATCTTTAGCAAGGAAACAGAAAAAAACACACAAACAGCTAAAAAGAACAAAAGAACCGGCAAAGAAAAAAACATCTTTCTAAAACGGCTTCTTTGTCTTATTTCTTTCATAGATTGTTTTGAGGTATAATTAAAGGATGTTATTTTCTAAAAAAAGTAAAAAAATAAATAGAATTATTTGGTCATTTATAGGCGTTATCGTTATCATTAGTATGGTCGCCTACTTAATTGTACCACTTTTTTATTAAGAAGTTCTAATCCCTATTTTTTATCATATTTATAAAAACACTGTGAGGAATATTTACCTTCCCGTGTTTTTTTAATTTTTCTTTACCCTTTTTTTGTTTTTTCCAAAGTTTTTGTTTTCTGCTTATATCTCCCCCGTACAAATGCCCTGTCACATCCTTTTTTAAAGCCGAAATTCTTTGAGCTGCCAAAATTCTTCCCAAGGCTTTTACCTGAATTTTTATAACAAACAGAGCTTTAGGTAAAAATTTCTTCAGTTTTTCAGCTAAATTTTTCGCCTCTCTTTGTATATCTCCCCTTTCTACAATTTTTGAAAAAGCAGGAATAACCTCATCGTTTAACAAAACTTTTAAACAAACAAGGTCTCCGGGTCTTTCGTCTATAATTTCGTAGCTAAGTGATGCATAGCCCGATGTAGCACTCTTTAAATCCTCAAAGAAATTGTTCATCATCTCTCTAAGTGGCATTTGATTTTTTATTACTATTCTGTCACTACCAAAATCTTCAGTATCACCAATTATTGCCTTGTGTCTTTTAAGTACCTGCATTACGTCATTCATTTTTTCAAAAGGAGTCATTATTTTTATGTCTACCCACGGCTCAAAAATTTTTTTTATTTGATGACTTTCTGGAAAAAGTGCTGCTGAATATATTTCTTTCTCATTGCCATTTTGATCTTCAATTTTATAAACGACGCTTGGAGTAGCTACAATCAAATCAAGATTAAACTCTCTTTTAAGACGCTCTGCAACAATCTCAAGGTGTAGCATTCCCAAAAAACCACACCTAAATCCACGCCCCAAAATACCGCTTTCTTCCTCTTCAAAACTTAAAGAGCTATCTGCCAAACTAAGCCTTTCTAGTGATTGTCTCAGGCTCATAAAATCATCTTGAGATTCTGGATAAATACTAGCCCAAACTACTGGCGAGGGTGTTTTGTACCCCTTCAGTGGTAATAAATCTGGATTATTTTTTTCAGAAAAAGAAAACAAAGTATCACCAACAGAAGCAATGTTTGTTTCTTTCAGACTAGTTATTATATATCCTATTTCTCCATTTTCTAAACTATTTTTACTTTTTGGAGATGGGGTAAAAATACCCACTTCGCTAGCAATAAAATCTTTGCCGGTTTGAAAAAGAAAAACTTTGTCTCCCTTTTTTATAGATCCACCCATAATCCTAACATAAAGTATTATCCCTTTATGCGAAGAGTATTCAAAATCGAAAACTAGAGCTTTCAAATTTTGCGTCAAAGCCTGGCTTCGACGCGGAGAAGGAACACGAGAGATGACTTCTTCAAGAAGTTTTTCTACCCCCTCGCTAGTTTTTGCTGACACCTCCAAAACATCTTCTTCTTTACAATTAAGTATCTCCACAATTTCTTTCTTTACCTCGTCTGTTCTTGCTAGTGGACTATCTATCTTGTTTATCACTGGTACAATTACTAAATCGAGAGATCTTGCTATTTCTAGATTAGAAATAGTTTGTGCTTGCACTCCTTGTGTGGCATCAACCAAAAGCACTGCTCCCTCGACAGCCTTTAAAGACCTGGAAACTTCGTAAGAAAAATCTATATGCCCTGGAGTGTCGATAAGATTGAGAATATAATTCTCAATCTTATCTTCCACTCCCGCTGAATCCCGCAGACTTAACGCAGAAGACGCAGAAAACTCCCGAGCTGTATCGTAAACAATTCTTTTAATTTCCAAATCCCTAGAACCAAAATTAACCAACAAAGCAAGTTTATATTCACACCCTTTTAGATAAGACCAAATCTGCTCTCTCTGCGTTCTTCCTATTTCTGGCAGGGCTTTTAATTCAATCATAACCTTATCCTCTACCAAAAAATCAGGCTGGTACATGCCTATTTTTTTGTTATTGTATAAAATTGGAATATTCTTTTTGCTCTCAAATCTCAACCCTGCATTTTTAAATTCTATTTCTAACGCATTATGATAAACTTGTTCTTTGTGGCCTAACCCAATTTTTTTTCTAACATTAAATAATATCCCACGAATCTTATAAGTAAGATCGCTATACAAAAGCTTTTCCGCGTTTTTCTGCGTCTTTTTCTGCGTAAGTCCGCGGTTAAAATGGTTTATCAGGTAAATCATTTTAACAGGCTGCATTTTTATAGTTATACCTCTTTCCCTCTCAAGTTCCATTTGGTCTAAAACTTGATTTTTCATTTTCCTTTCTTCAACTGTATTTGTTAATTCCAATAGCCTATCAGCCAAGGTAGATTTACCATGGTCTATGTGTGCAATAATACAAAAATTGCGTATATTTTCAGTTGTTTTTTTGTTCTCTTGCATCTTTACATTCTATATGCTTTCTTAATATTAGAGCAAAAAACAGAGACTTTCACAACTAAAAAGACAAGGAAAAGAAAAATGTATGCCAAAAATAAGGCGTTATTAATGATTTGTTTTGTTTTATCTAGTGTTTTTTTGTTGTTAGGATGCAAGACGGTCGGCAAAAAGAGTATTTACAGACCGCTAGAAGTCGTGCGGGTAGAAAACCCATCGTGGAAAGACTATGGTCCTCACATAGAAGAAGTTGCAAAAAGAATTGAAGGCTACGGAGAAAAATTTTCTCCCAATTGGAATTTAGGAGAGATTCGTGATCGCATAAAAAAGACTTCAGACGTAGATAGCAAAAAAGAAAAAACACAAATCAAAACACTTTTAGATAGAACCTCTGTCTCTCTAAAAATAAGGCCTTTTGAAAACGAAGCAAAGGCTTTGATAAGAATAGAATTCTAGAAAAATATTTATATAAAAAGCTCCAATTTGCGTTGGAGCTTTTACTTTTTATAACAAGTCTTCTACTTCTGGCCCAGATGCTGGTTTGCTGAAAAACTTTTTCTTTAAAGATTCTGATATTTCTTCAAACTCTTTATTTTTCAAAATTTTAAGCAAAATAAATCCGCAGGCAATTGCTATTATTCCAGATAATAACCCTTGAAGAAAAATCCCCCAAAAGGTGTCTAGATTAAAAAAATCATCAAATACTATCAGCCCCAGATATGCAACAATTCCAATCAGAATAGACACAAACAAAATCTGGCAAACAGACTTCTTTATATGTGGCAATATATTCCCAAACTTTTTCTCAAAAAATAAAAATAAAATTAAGAAGTTAATGATAGTCCCCAAAGAAAAAGCCAACGCCAAAGCCAAAATAGTAGTACCAGAAACATCTTCTACTCTGAGCATCCTGTCAAAAAATGTCTGAACAAAAACAAAGCTTTTAAATATATAAACTAATCCAAAAGAAAAAATCACAATAATTAAAGAAGAAAATATATTAACAAAAAGAGGAATTTTTGTTTCTCCTGAAGCATAAAAAGCTCTCACCAAAAGTAAAATAAGTCCTTGAGCAAAAAGAGATACTGCAAACAAAGCCAGCGCCGCCGCTGTTAGCCTGGTGTCTGCCCAACTAAATTCTCCTGCACCCAAAACAACTCTCACAACTTGAGCCCTAAGAACAATAAAAAGAACTGAAGCAGGTAAAAGCCAAAAAAGAATATGTCTTAAAGAAGACACCACGGACGATACGAATTTTTTTATATCTTTTCTTAAAAAACTTTTTGCCAGTGATGGAAAAGCAGCAACACTATAACTTAAGGCTATTACCCCCAAAGGTATTGCCTGAAGGTTAGAAGCTAAGTTAAAAATAGCTATACTCCCTGCTGCCAAAAACGATGCTAGAGATGTAATTACCACCAAGACCAGTTGATTTAATGTCAGACCTAAAGTTCTTGGAAAAGAAAGTTTTATAACCCTTTTAATGTCAAATAATATTTCTTTTCTTAAAAAAGAAAAACTAAAAACAGGGAAATATCCTAATTGTATTATCGAAGGAACTTGAATCAAAAAATGAAAGAGTGCTCCAAAAACAACACCCCAAGCCACACCTAATATGCCCATTTTAGGATAAAGAAAAACCACTCCAACAATAATCCCTGCATTATAAACGACACCACTAAGTGCATATGCCAGAAACCTTCTATAAGACTGTATGACGCTTGAGACTAAATTCGAAATACCTAAAAATAGTGGAGACAAAAGCAAGACTCTACTTAAATCAATTAGTGTGTTGGTATTTTCTTCGGAAAAACCAGGGGCTATAACATCTACTACAAAAGGAATTAAAAAATAAGAAAACGCCAAAAGAATAATTATGGCTATAAAAAAAACGGTGAAAATACTATTTATAAAAACCCTTGCTTCCCCTTTTTTATCTTTTTTTCCTAAGAAAATTGGTATAAGAGCTGTAGTTGAAACGATAAAAAGAGTAAATACATAAATGATATCTGGCACCCTAAAAGATGCATAATAAACATCAAGCATTTCACCTGCCCCAAAACTAGAAGCAAGTAATCTGTCTCGGAGCACAGCCAAAACCTTTGCCCCTATTGAGGCAAAGGCTAAGAAAAACGCGGCCTGGTGCAAACCATTTACTTCTTTGTCTAAAAATTTTAAAATCTTCATCCCGTACGAAATTCGATTAACTAATCTTTGTTCACTTACTTTTCCCGTAGACAATATTCTAGATATTTCGTACGGGGTTCATCCTTTATTTTATTCTTCTTCGTCTTCATCTATTGGAGCTTCGTCTCTTTCTTCTGGTGCTGGCTGAGGTGGAGAAATATTAGACAAAGCAGATCTTCCCTTGTTTAGGTTAGACAATATTGTTTTTATTTCCTCATTATCCGGATTTAATGATTCTATGGTCTTAAATTGCTCTATAGCACCCTTTATATTGTCGTTTTTTTCATAAATGAGACCTAAGAAATATCTTGCATTAGAATAGCTCGGGCTTACAGAAACAAGTCTTTCAAAAACACTTTGCGCACTAGCAAGGTCTTTGTTTTGATAATACAACATCCCCAACTGGAAAAGAATACCCACATCGTTAGGTGCGGTAAGCCTAGCAATCTCCGTCTGCCTAATTGCACTTTCCAAATCTCCCTCTTGTGCAGCAATTTGAGACAGTAAGAACAAAGCATCGGTATAATTACCCTTCAACGTCAAAGCAGAGTTTAGGTAGTTTTTTGCAACATCAATATTTTTTGCCTGTAGTTCTAATTGAGCCGCAGAAAGAAACGGACTTGGATCAGTAGGAGCAATCTCCAATACCTTCGCATAAGCATCGAGTGCTGCCTCTCTAGCCCCCTCTATATTAAAAGGGATTATTTCTCTATACACATTGCCCAACATCATCCAGTTTCTGGGATCATTCTTGTTTAAACTTGCTGCCGTCTTTGCATTTTGAATTGTTGTCGCCAAAGTATTTTGAAAAACTGTTCTAGCTTCTTCTTGTGGCATGTTTGTTTGTTGCAGTAGTAAAGATAAACGAACCATCCCAAGTTCGGTTAAGGTTCTATAATAAACATCTTTTTTGTCAAAGCGAGCAGCTCTCAAAAAAGACTTCTCAGCTTTGTCTAGATTGCCCTCAATGTTGAAAGCTTTTAATCCTTGAATATAAGAGTATGAAGCAAAATTCTTTTGAAAAACTGTATAAAAACTAGAGACGCCCACCAAAATCAAAACCACAACCGTTAAAGAAGAAATAAACCCAGTGCTTGCCTTTTTTTCGAAAGAAAATTCTTTCATCTCAAGAAAGCCTGTCTTTACCAACATGGCAAAGAATAAGCCAGTAACCAAAAACGTTAAAGACAAAAGAAGATTGCCTGGTACATAAATAATAGAAAAAATCCAAAGATAAACAGATCCTAGAAAAGAGCCAAAAAGCAGACCCTTGGTCATACTGTTTTCGGAATATCCCACCGTTTTAAGACCGTAAAAAACAACAAAGCCTAAAAATACAAGCCAAGCAATTACACTAAGCACGCCCGTTGTTGCCAAAAATGTAGGTAAAAGACCTATTCCATTTTGAAATCTAACATTCCAAAAGATTGTTTGGTTAATTTCTGCTGGTTTAAATTTTACCCAATCATAAACAAAGGTATTTGGACCAGAACCCAAAATAGTATTTTTCGCACCATCACCAAGTGTGTCCTTCACCACAGCAAAAGTAGCCCCCCAAGACGGTCTTACATCATAAACACCGAAGCCGAGAGAAGAAACAACATCTCCAACAAGCGGTCTTGCTAAAATAAAAAACAAAGCAATAAGAATAACAAAAAAGGGTAATCTAACAAAACTCCTTTTAACTCCAAAAGCAGAAAATAAATATACAAGAAAAATTAAAAGTAATAGCCCCAAAACGACCCAAGCTGAAACAAAATTGACAAACACCATCACCAATAGTGATACACCTAAAATAAAAAACAAAAATATTCTCCATTTTCTTCCAGATTCTATTTCTGCCAATTTCTCTCCAAAAAACTCTAAGACAATAACAGAGAGTAAAGCTATAAAACCAAAAAATATACTTAATTCGTTCCACGAACCTACCAAGCTATCTGTCGTATTTGGCAAAAGACCCCAAAAACTTATACCAAAAATAGACCTGAAAACTTGTGCAACAAACACAATCAAAGAAGAAACGATAAACAAAAAGAAAAAATTAAGGACGTATTTTTCTGACTGAAAAAGTGTAGCGACTAAGAAAAAAGCAATGCTTAATATCACCAAAGAGCTAAAAGTTCCTACGCCCGCTCCAAACATAGACGAACCAAAAGAAACAGAAAAAATAGTAGAAAGTAAAGTAATAAACAGTGCTGCGCCAATTGCCCAAAAAGCCACGCTTCCGGGATATCTAATTTTACCCTTCTGTAAAATGTGCACTAAATAAAAAACCGCAGCCAGAAGCACAAACACAAAAGTAAGGAGGCTTTTGCTTGCAGATAGTCCAAAACCTGCTACAGGCACTGCCCAAAAAGGCAAAAGAAAAGCAAGTGCTAAAAACAAATAGTAAGAAAAATTCTTCCATTTGCTTGCATTTTTACCAGGCGAATAATCTTCAATAATGGTTTCCTCAAGAGAAACCTCTGTTTCTTCTTTTTTTTTCCTCATATATTTTTATTTTTAATTTTTAAAATAATTTAAACAACAAATAACTTATTTTTTATTATACCTTTTCGATTAAACTCAGGGCAAGCATCTCCAAAATGATAAAATGGGGATAAAAAGCGCCTGTAGAACCATTTACAATATTATTTATATATGGTATGCTTGTAGTAGTTTTGAGTTGAGTAGTTGCTCCGCTCTCGCCAAAGGCGAGCATCGGAGAGGAAAGTCCGAACACTTGCTTTGTCTAAGCGTGGTTAAAACAAGACAAAGCAGCAAGGTAGAGGGTAATACCCTTCTGGAGTAATCCACGGGATGCGAACAGAGACGATTTTATCTGCAAAGATAAAATCGCCCAGTCGAATGACTGGGCGAGCTCTAATAGTAATATTAGAGGTGAAACGTGCTAAATTCCTACCCAAGTGCAAGACCGTATTCTAGTAACTAGTCCCTAGTGGCTAGTGCCTAGTCTGTGTCGCTTGATCCGTTAGGTAACTAACGCGACAGATAAATGACTACATTCACTATTTAGTGAAAACAGAATTCGGCTTATGATACTCAAAACGAACTACACCGCCTGCATTTGCAGGCGGTGTTTGTTTTTATAACCAAATTTATTAAATTTTCATCTCGTGTGCTTCAACCTTTACATCAGCCTTAAGAAATGCAAGCATCCGAATAGCAGAAAGAATAATTTCAGAAATTGCCTCATCTGCTCGTCCTTTCGCTCCCGAAGCCACCACGGATATACCATCGCGAGTTGCTCCGCCAGGATAAAGATACTCTCCGTCTTTCAAACGCCAGGGCCGGGTTGCAACCACAACACTGGTCGCTTTTCCTTCTCTCTCAACCACAGCCATTTTCTTTCCAGCTATTTCAAAAAACCTGTCAGGATTCCCCCATTCCGACGACCATTTTTCTTCCGGATCTTCTCCTATCTGAAAATCAATCCATTCTTCACGATCAGGGATCGACACAAAGCCTGTTACCCACTTCGGACCCCAAGTTGCACCTTTGTGTTCCAAAATTTTCAAGATGCTCGGTGTTGCCAACCAAATTGCCTTTCTTACCAGGTATTTATTCAAAATGCCCATTTTCTTCCTCCTTTTCTTTGTGTAGCGCTGGTTAATTATTTTATGTTTCTGCAGACAAAACTAACACACATTATATTTCTTGTCTATAGTTTATAAAAACAAAAGATACAAACCTCCGCGACCGCTAGACTTTGTACCTTTTCAAAAATTAAACTTTAAAACCAAGGTCAAAATTCCAAAACCTACCCTAACTGGAGCGATAGCGTGTCTTAGAGTAGGTTTTAAAAAATATAGAGTTTAAGCGGTCGCTTGTTTTATATACAAAATATACAAATTTATTTTTTAGAAAACAAAAGCATTATGTCGTCTTCATCATAAACTTTTCTTCTTTTTAGTTTAAACCCACTTTTTTCTGCTACGCGAATACTCGCTATATTTTCATCCTGAATATGCACAAAAACTTCTGAAAGCCCTAGTTCTAAAAACAAGTCCGAGATATTTTTAAGAATTTTCGACATAATTCCTTTATTGTGAAATTTTGAAGCCAACCAATAGCTCAAATAATTTTTTTCAGAGTTAAACTCAACCATCCCAATCAAATTGTTTTTATAAAAAATATCAAAAAACATTTTCCCAGACCCAGTATATTTATTCACATCTTCAATAGATTCTGGTTTTTTTACATCTGTATAATGATACCAGTTTCTATTTTCAGATTTTAATATTTCAAGTATTTTTTTGTTGTTTTTGTCGTCATGAAGAGAGCAAGATAAGTTTTTGTCAATTTTGATATTTTTAGGAATTTCATTCATAAATTTATTTTATATATTCATTTATACAACTCACTATGTGTTCCAATTGCGATTAAGAAAAGACCGTTTTTATCATAATCAAAGACAATTCGAATATTGCCGGTTATATTCATACTCCAAGAATTTTGTAATTTCCCCAACAATCTGTGAACTCTAAGCAATGAATTTCTTGGATTCTCTAAAAATATTTTTATTCTTTCGCCAGTCTTCTTTTTAATATTTTTAGGTAGTTTTTTGTATTGCCTTTTAAAATTACTCGAATATCTTAGTCTCATAAAAACTCTAACTATTTAGACTATCCATCAATTCACTGACGGTAGAAAAAGGACCAAAACTTTTTCCCTTTTTGTATTCTTCTCTTGCCTTTTCAACTATCTTTTCTAACTTCGGAGTCATTTTGTAACTAGAATACAAATGCAACTCTCCCGTATTAGCAAATTGTTTAAGAGAAGCATTTACAACCGAACTTAAAGAAAGACCAATATCTTTAGCTTTTTTTTGAGCCATTTTTTTTACACCCGGGTCTATTTTTAAATTAATTTGTGTTTTCATAAAATTTTAACTTTATTGCTTATATACCATCAGTATATACTAATGGTATCTTGTGTCAACTGCTTTATATCCCTGCGAGTTCGCGGGATAAAGTTTGAAACTCTTCTAATTTTTTTTCTAGTTTTTCAGACTCACCCTTTGCCTCCAGCCCCCTCACCTCTTCAGCTAAATTATTCAGTTTTTCTTTTGTAATTTCTGTTTTTAATTCTTTAGACAAATTTTCAACTTCTTTTTTCAAGCCCGTATCTTCACCATAAAAAAGTTCTGCTTCCAAAATTATTTTATTTTTATTTTCCTCTTTTAGATTTTTTGTAAACTCTTTTATTTCTTTTAAAACCATTTCTGGCAATTCTATCTTCTCCTTTTTCCACAAAAAAATACCTGCCAATTTTTCTTTTAGTAGTTCTTTTTTAGTTTTTATATTGTTATTTTCTTTTTTTTGAGCACCAACAATGTCTTTTTTGTTTCTATTTATTTTTCTAAGCTCTTCTAAAATAACTTCTTCTTTCACCCCAAGACGATTAGATATTTCTTTCACCCAATGGCTTCTATCTACCCCACTTTGTATAAACAAAATATATGGCAATACACTTTTTTCCACCGCTAGTTTAAACTTTCTTTCGTCCTTGTACCTACTTCTTAAAACAGTTAAATAAAATTCTATAATATGGACTGAATTTTCAACCAACCCTTTCCATTTTTCTTTGTCTTTTAAAATTACATCTGCAGGGTCCTCGTCTTCTGGTAAAGATATAGCCTCCACTTCAAACCCCTCCTGAAGAGAAATATCTATACTTCTTTTTGCGGCACTTTCCCCCGCCTCGTCACTGTCGAAAGCCATAATAATATTGTTAGTTAGTCTGTGAATTATGCTTAGGTGCCCTTCTGTAAGAGCTGTGCCCGAAACAGCTACGGTGTTTTCTATGCCCGACTGATGAGACATTAGTACGTCCATTTGCCCCTCAACCAAAACACACGAATCTTCTTTTGTTATTTCCACTTTTGCCCTATCGAACCCGTACAAAATTTTAGACTTATCGTATAAAATTGTTTGTGGTGTATTTATATATTTCCCCACGTCTTTTTTTACTTCATTAAATATTCTTCCTGAAAAACCCACAAACCTGCCCGAAGCATCTTTTAGGGGAAACATTATACGCCCACGAAATCTATCATAAAAATCCTCGCTACTTTTTTTAATTACCAATCCGGCTTTTTCCATTTCCTGCCCAGTATAGCCCTTGTTTTTTAAGTGATAAAAAAGGTTCCTCCAGCTTCCTCCATCTTCTTCTGGAGAAAAGCCTATATTAAAATTTTTTAAAGTTTCATTTTTTAGACCCCTATCCCAAAGATAATTTAAAGCCTCTTTGTTTTCTGTAAGTTTTTTTTGATAAAAAAGAACTGCTTCTTTCATTAATTCTAAAAGCTTTGTTTTTTCATTATAAAGTTTTGGGTTTTGGTGAACTATCTGAACTCCGGCTCTGTCGGCAAGCACTTTTAATGCTTCCGGAAAATCTATACCCTCTATTCTTTTTACAAATTCGAACAAATCTCCACCTGCGCCACACCCAAAACAATGCCATATTTCACGAGATGGAGAGACGTAAAAAGAAGGTGTTTTTTCATTATGAAAGGGGCAGCAAGCTCTAAAATTAGCACCTGCCTTTTGTATTTTGATATAGGAACCCACCACATCCGCAACACTAAGCCTTTGTTTTATTTGATCTACAGTAGAACTGCTCATACATCTATACTAACTTTTTACCCCCCAAAAATCAAAAGACTTGCTCGCCTGCTAGAAGGTTGATTTTTGGTGAAATTGTGGAATACTGAAGAAAGAACCCGCCAAAGGCGGGTAAACATTGAAATTTATCCGCCTCTGGCGGGATACGAGGTGCAAAAATGAGGCTCCAAAAAAACATCTTGAAAGATAAAGACACTTTTGTTTTTGAGCTTACTAATCTTTTGAAAAAAGAAATCAACTACGATGAAAAAATACTAGGCAAATGGACAGAATTGAATTTGCCAGTCAGCCTTGATTTAAATAAAGATGAAAGAGTTTTTAGTTTTCATACAGAACAAACAAAAGAAACTTTTACAAAAAGTCCTCTAGATTCAATGCTTATAAGAGCAATTGCTATGACTGCCATGGAACTTAAAAGAGACCATCGTATAAGTTGTTCATTTATTGACCAGGTTGTAGATACTGAAAATATAAGTTGTGAAATGGTTGTCGGTTTTATTGTAGAGATGGCAAAACAAAAATTTCTTAGTATGATGTTTAATATTTTTACAGAAGAGAATCTTTCTCTTGAAAAAATTGAAAAACCAAATTTGAAAGAATTTGGATGTAAAAAACTTCATTTCAATGTTTTGTATTCTGTTTTGTTTTTATTTTTAAACAAACTTACCGAAGAAATTTCAGAACTTGAGTGCAAAAGCCAAGACAATGCTCTAAAAATTTTTATAAAAACAAAAATAAAGAAACACAGAAAAAAGGTGTCGCAATAATGGCAAATAATATAATAAAATTTGAAGACCTACAAAAAGAAAGAGAGAAAAAAGAAAGAAGAAAAAATTTTATTCCTGCAGCAAATTTTGACAACAAATACTGCACTACAATGGTTATTCAACTAAACAACAAAATAAAATATAGGGTCTTTGAAAAAAAAGATATTATAAAACTAACAGGTCTTTTAATATCAAAATTTGAAATTAAGCCAACAGAAATTTTTATAGCAAAAATGGGAGACCCAAAGACTGTTTTTAAAAAGACAAGTATAGACTCAACTCTTTCAGAAATAAAATACGCCATGGCCAACAAAACACTGACGCGACAAATGGCGCTAGACATTGTGAGCTATGCTTGTAGTTATTATAAAATTAAGGTACTTCAAAAAATGTAACACAAAACCCCATTCCTAGCCTGGAACAGGGTTTTTTATTTTTGTATGAAATGAGAATCAGAAACATCTATCTTTGTACCTGGTTTTATTGACTCTACCATAGCAGTGTTGGTTCTTTCTCTCATTTCATCATAACTAAAACCAAAAGCATTTGCTAAGTGATGCAGAATATCTCCTTGCCTCACCGTATAATAACCATCGTCGCTAACAACTTTTTGTGAAATTTTAGGATAAACAATAATCCCACCACTTTTTATTATTTTTTTGCTTCTGTACGCGATAAAGGGATTATATAAACGAAGTTCAACAATAGAAACCTGCAATTTTTTAGATAAATCTTCCCAAGCATAATCCTTTTCAAGTTTTATAATTTTTAAGCCCTGTATAATTTTTTTTATTCTTGATTTTTTGTTTTCTAACAAATCAAGATAAGCATTAACGCCCAAAAGATACTGTTGTGTTTCTGTTTTTGGTTTTCTTCTTTTTACTCTGCTCGGTCCACCATTGTAAGCCATAATTATATCGTCTCTTTTTTTAAAAATCTTGCTTAATATTTTTAAATATTTTATTCCAGCCTCAATGTTGCTTGGAACATTCATTGCCCTAAAAGTTGCGGGCATTACCTGAAAAAGTTTTTGTGCACCCATTGAAGAGACAAGTTCTTCATTCCCACCTGTCTCAAACATGGCAATAGCAAAAGCCAGCTCTCTGTTTATGTCGTACTTTCTTCTGTGTTTTTTAATATCTTCTTCAAAACGCACTGTTTTCTTATATGCACCCAAAAAAGATCTTGATATATTTAGTTCGCTTTCTGACGCTTGAACATTAAAGGAAAAAAGAAATATGATTATAAAAGCTATAAAAAATTTCATGATAATTTCCTCCTAGTTTTCAAATATCTTTCCTTTCATAATACAAAAATTTCCAGCAAAAGCCAGAAATTTTTGTGTTTATCAGTTTTTACATAAATATTACTCTTCTACTTCTTCTTCAACTTTATCTTCGTTTTCTACCTCTTCTTCTTTGTTTTGACTTTTTAAGTCTCTCCTAAAACCTGTTCCTGCTGGTATCAATCGCCCAATAATAACATTTTCTTTTAATCCTCTTAGCTTGTCTTCTCCACCTTCTGTTGCTGTAGAAATAAGAACTCTCGAAGTATCTTGGAAAGAAGCTGAAGAAAGGAAACTAACAGTGCTTAAAGAAACCTTAGTCATTCCCATTAAAAGTTGTTTACCAACAGCTTCTTCACCGCCAGCTTCTTTTGCTTTTTTGTTTTCTTCTAAAAACAATGTTTTTTCTATAATTTTCCCTTTATCTAAGTTTGTATCTCCAGAAGATTTTATTTTTACTCGAGAAAACATTTGACGCACAACAACTTCTAAATGCTTTCTATTTATAGACACTCCTTGTATATCATAAACTCTTCCAACCTCTTTTAGAATATAATTTTGAGCAGGTTCAACACCGGCAACTTTAAACAATTCTTTTACATCGATTGGGCCATCTGTTAGTGGATCCCCTGCTTTTATATCTTTGCCTTTTTCAACTAAAACTCTCTTTCCAAAAACCACAGTGTAATCTTTAGATTCTGTTGGTTTTTTATCTTTTTTGGTTGTTTTTGTTCTCCTTGCTGCAAGGTTGGCTTTTTTTACATCTTCAGAAGTTGGTAAAATAGTAACTGTTTTTTCTCTTCCTCCTTCTTCAGATTCTTTTATATCTACAACCGAACCATCAAACTCTGCTATAAGAGCAGCATTTGAGGGCGTCCTTGTTTCAAAAAGCTCTTCCACCCTAGGAAGGCCTAAGGTAATATCACCACTTTTTGTGGCTACACCACCAACATGGAAAGTTCTCATAGTAAGCTGTGTACCAGGCTCTCCAATAGCCTGAGCTGCCACAATACCAACTGCTTCACCAAGCTTTACTAATTTATTAAACCCAAGATCGTATCCATAGCACTTTTGACATACTCCCCAACCAGATTCGCAAGTGAGCGGAGACCTTACCCAAACACCACTGACATCAGAATTTTCTATATTTTCAGCATCTTTAAATGCAATCAAATGGCCAGCTTTTAGTTTTTCTTTGTCTACAACAACTTCTTTAAGCAAAGTCCTGCCTTTTAGTCTTGAAGAAAAACTTCCTCCAAAAGCTTCATCTTTCGGTCTTTCTAAAAAGATACCTTTTTTAGTTCCACAATTTTCTTCACTAACCACTATATCTTGCGACACATCCACAAGACGCCTTGTAAGATATCCTGCCTTAGCTGTTTTAAGAGCTGTGTCAGCAGTACCTTTTCTAGCACCGTGAGTAGAAATGAAATATTCTAAAACATTTAGTCCCTCTTTGTAAGATGAGCGAATAGGGAAGTCTATAATTTTCCCAGATGGATTCATCACTAATCCTTTCATTCCTGCCATCTGGCTAATTTGCCCCCAAGATCCCCTAGCTGCACAAGACACCATACTATTAACTGGACCAAATTCATTTAAAGATTTTGGCACTAAATCGTTTACTCTTCCCTGCGCATCTTGCCAAATAGTTAATGATTTTTGATAACGTTCGTCTTCAGACAGAAGACCTTCGTTGTACTGATCATAATTTTCTTGATCTTTTACCTCTGCTTCTTTTAGAATTTTTTCTTTTTGTTCAGGCTCCACAATATCTTTCATTCCCCAAGAAACGCCAGACCTTGTAGCATATTCATATCCAAAAGTTTTTATTTTATCTAAAACACCAGGCACGGCATCTACCCCAAACTCTGCGATTAAATCTTGAATAGTTTTTGCTAATTTTTTCTTTGTAAACTCCTCGTTTATAAAATCAAATTCTGAAGGTAAAACACTATTGAAAAGTAGTCTACCAACTGTAGTTTCTATAATACCTTCTTTAAGAAGATGCGCATATTTTTTAGAACTACCTATTTTAACTTTCACTAAAGCTTGTAGATCGGTAAAGCCAAAATCGTAAGAAGTAATAGCCTCGTTTGGGCCAGAAAAATACTGTCCTTCACCAATAGCTCCCTTTTTAATACGAGTCATAAAATAACATCCCAAAACAATATCTTGAGAAGGATTTACCACTGGAGCACCCGTTCTAGGAAGAAGAAGATTTTTTACAGAAGCCATTATTTCTTTTGCCTCTTCTTGTGCTTCTTTACTTAGTGGCACATGTACAGCCATTTGGTCTCCATCGAAGTCGGCATTAAACGCACTACAAACAAGAGGGTGAACTTGAATAGCTTTGCCGTCTATAAGAATTGGCCTAAAAGCCTGAATACCAAGCCTGTGCAAAGTTGGCGCACGGTTTAATAATACATGTTTGTCTTCTATTACTTGCTCTAAAATTTCCCAAACATCGTCTGTTTTTTCATCTATAAGTTTATTTGCGCCTCGAATGTTATATGCAAATTCTCTTTTTATAAGCTGAGAAATAACAAAAGGTCTGAAAAGCTCTAGTGCCATATGTTTAGGCAATCCACACTGGTCTAGTTTTAGATTTGGTCCAACAACAATAACTGAACGCCCAGAATAGTCTACTCTTTTTCCAAGAAGATTTTGTCTAAATCTTCCCTGTTTTCCTCGCAAAGAATCTGCCAAAGATTTTAGTGGCCTCTTTTGCCACTGGCTAACAACTGCTCCCTGACTTCTTCTGATAGAGTTGTCTATAAGCGCATCCACAGATTCTTGAAGCATTCTTTTTTCGTTTTTTACAATTACATCTGGTGCATTTAAATCTAAAAGTTTTTTAAGCCTGTTGTTTCTATTTAAAACTCTTCTATAAAGATCGTTTACATCTGAGGTGGCGTGCCTTCCTCCATCTAATTGAACCATGGGTCTTAGAGCTGGAGGTATCACAGGAATTACAGTCATAAACATCCACTCTGGTCTTATACCAGATTTTTTCATAAGTCTTACAAAAGAAATTCTTTTTAGTAATTTTTTCTTGTTTTGTGTCGAAGCTGTTTCGTATTCTTTTTCTAATCTTTGAAATAGTTTTTCTAAATCTAAATCTTTACAAATTTCGTGAAGTGCTTCGGCTCCAGACTTTGCTTCAAAAAGCTCTCCATATTTTAGACTAAGTTTTCTGTACTCTATTTCATCTAAAACTTTATGCTTAGAAATACTTGTAAGCTCTTTTTCTGCTGTAGACAAAGCACTTTTTAGATTTACCTTATCTTTCGCATCTGTTAATGTTTTAGATTTTACTTTATATTCTTTTTTAATTTGAGCAGATATTTCTTGCCTTTCATCATCGTTTACTTTGGTAACAATATATCCTGCAAAATAAATTACTTTTTCAAGGTTAGCTATAGAAATATCGAAAAGCAGGCCAATTCTTGAAGGTATACCCCTCAAGAACCAAATGTGTGCCACGGGTGCGGCAAGAGCTATGTGCCCCATTCTTTCTCTTCTTACAATAGATCTGGTTACTTCCACTCCACATTTTTCACAAACAATTCCTTTGTATCTAATTCTCCGATATTTACCACAATAACATTCGTAGTCTTTTTCTGGGCCAAAAATTCTTTCATCAAAAAGACCTTCGCGCTCTGCGCGCTGAGTTCTATAATTAATAGTTTCTGCTTTTGTAACCTCGCCATGCGACCACCCTAAAACATCTTCCGGAGAAGCAAGTTTTAAAACTATTGAATCAAAATCTGTTGTTTTAGTGTTCATCGTCTTCTTTTTTTAATATTACATTTAATGCCAAGCCTTTAAGCTCGTTTACTAGCACATGAAAAGATGCTGGAATATTTGGACTCCTAAAATTTTCCCCTTTCACTATAGCGTCAAAAACCGCAGTTCGCCCCAAAACATCGTCTGATTTTACAGTTAAAACTTCTTGAAGTACATGAGACACTCCGTATCCTTCTAGAGCCCAGACTTCCATTTCTCCAAATCTCTGACCACCTCCTTGCGCTTTACCTCCAAGTGGCTGTTGAGTAATAAGAGAGTAAGGACCAATAGAACGCATGTGCATTTTATCTTCCACCATGTGTATAAGTTTAAGCATATATACTTGCCCCACTGCCACATCTTGCTCAAAACTTTCTCCGGTTCTGCCGTCGTAAAGTTTTACCTTTCCTTCTCTTGGAAGACCCGCGGCCTCTAATTCATCACTTATTTCTTCTTCTGTTACTCCTCTAAATGGCGGAGTAATAGCCTGGTAGCCTAACCTTTCTGCTGCCCAACCCAAATGACATTCTAGCACTTGCCCTAAATTCATCCTTCCTGCGATACCGAGTGGATTTAAAATAATATCGAGCGGTCTACCATCTTCAAGGTATGGCATATCTTCTGCTGGCAAAATCTTAGAGATAACACCCTTGTTTCCGTGGCGACCTGCTAATTTGTCTCCCACTGAAATTTTTCTAAGTTGTGCCAACTCTATTTTAATTTCTTTTATAACTCCTGTTTCTAGTTTATCTCCTTTGTCTCTTGAAAAAACCTTCACTCCAGTAACTCTGCCTCGCTTACCATGCTCTAGTCTTAAAGAAGAATCTTTTACTTCCCTTGCTTTTTCACCAAAAATCGCTCTTAGAAGCCTTTCTTCTGGTGTAAGCTCTACTTCTCCTTTTGGAGAAATTTTACCAACCAAAATATCGCCAGCTCTAACTTCTGCTCCAACTCTTATTATTCCGTCTTCATCTAAGTCTTTTAGTTTATCTTCACCAATATTTGGAATATCGTAAGTTGTAATTTCTGGGCCAAGCTTTGTGTCCCTAACTTTTACAGAAAACTCTTCAATATGAACAGAAGTAAAAATGTCGTCTTTGACTAAACGCTCAGAAATAATAATAGCGTCCTCAAAGTTAGACCCGCTCCAAGAAAGATATGCTCCTAAAATATTTTTACCAACTGCAGCCTGTCCATTTTCTGTAGAGCTTGCATCAGCCAAAACTTGTCCTTTTTTTACATTATCTCCCAAATCTACTATTGGTCTCTGACCTATGGCTGTAAAGTCGTTTGATCTCACATAGCTAATTAGACTATATTCATCATTTTTTCCCGCATTAGTTTTTATGATTATTTTTTTACCGTCCACATATTTTACTTTTCCTGGATTTTTAGCAACAACCAAGCGACCACTATCTCGAGCTGCTCTCTCTTCCCAGCCCGTTGCTACAATCGGCGCTTCTGGGTTTAAACAAGGTACTCCCTGTTTTTGCATATTTGAACCCATCAAAGCTCTGTTTGCATCATCATGCTCCAAAAATGGAATAAGAGATGTTGCAATACTAAAAGCCTGTTGCGGAGAAACATCTATAAAATTAATCTCTTTTCTTTCAACAATGCCCGGCACCTGACCAACTCTAGCTTCTACCATTTCGTCAAGCAATTTGCCATTTTTATCGTATTCTACACCAGCATGCGCAATATTGTATTTTGTTTCTTCAAAAGCATCTAAGTACACTACTTCTCCGGTGATTTTTCCATTTTTAACCTTACGATAAGGAGTTTCTATAATTCCATATTCATTTAATTTGGCGTAAGTAGCAAGATGAACAACCAAACCAATGTTTGGACCTTCAGGTGTATGGATAGGGCAAATTCTACCATAATGAGAAGCGTGCACGTCTCTCACCTCAAACCCAGCTCTTTCTCTAGTAAGTCCTCCTGGACCAAGTGCAGAAAGTGTTCTTAGGTGCTCTAGTTCTGCCAAAACATTCTCTTGGCTCATAAATTGAGATAATTGATTTGTTGCAAAATATTCTTTAACTATTGCAGAAAACGGCCTAGCATTTACAAGTTGGTTTGGAGTTGCTAACTCTGCATCCACAGTAGACATTCTGTCTTGAATAGCTTTTTTCATTCTAGCCATACCAACTCGGAGCCTGTCTTGAAGCATTTCTCCAATAGCCCTAATTCTCCTATTTCCCAAATGATCTATATCGTCTGGTTCAGATTTTGGATCATCATTTAATCTAATCACTTCTGCAATTACAGCTACCAAATCTTCTTTAGTAACTACTTTCTTTTCTTTTTTTACATTATCTGTAGAAAGCCCTAATCTTTGATTTAGTTTGTACCTACCCACCAAAGACAAATCATATCTTTCTTCACCAAACATAGCTTCTATAAGATCTCTAGCATTCGTTGCTGTAGCCAGTTCACCTGGCCTAATTCTTTTAAAAATTTCTATAAAAGCCTCGTCAGAGTTTTTAGACTCATCTTTTTCTAAAGTATTTTTTATATAATCTATATCTCCAGGCTTTATATGTTTGAAGGCAGTTTTAATTTGGGTATCTGATGAAAAACCAAAAGCCCTCAAAAGAGCACTTACAGCTATTTTCCTTTTTCTGTCTATTCTTGCATATATTGCATTGTCTGACTCTGTTTCAATCTCTATCCAAGCTCCTCTGTTTGGAATGATTTTTGCTCCAAAATTTTTCTTTCCTCTAAAAACATTCATGGAAAAGTACACACCAAAAGAGCGTGCAAGTTGAGAAACTATCACACGCTCTACTCCATTTATCACAAAAGTGCCATGATCTGTCATAAGAGGGAAATCAGACAAAAAGATTTCCTGCTCTTTTGTCTCTCCCAAAGCTTTATTTGTCAATTTTACATCCACCTTAAGTGGAGCTTCGTAAGACATGTTGTTTGCCTTAGCATAATACTCATCACACTTAGGCTCTCCAATGTTAAAATTTACAAATTCTAAATCGTATTCTTTTTCTGTATAGTCTTTTATTGGTGAAAACTCCTTAAACAACTGTTTCAAGCCATCTGTTTTAAATTGGTCAAAAGACTGAAGCTGTATTTCTGTTAGAGATGGTACATCAGCTAACAGCTCTTTATATTTTGAAAAAAATTTTTGTTCTCGCGCTTTTTGCATTTTAAATTTATTTAAGTTTAAAAAATTGAGTTAACTTTTTTACTACAAGCTTTGTTGTAACTTGTATAAACAATTAATGTAGCAATAATTGAAAATAAGAAACTGGTGAGTTAAAGCGCAATCTACCAAAAACAGCCCCTCCTGTCTTTTTAAAAACGGGTTTCTTATTTATTTAATTTATTATTACTGAAATATTGGCGTAGTAAACACCTTAAATTTGATATTACCTTTAAAAATAAGTTTTGCAAACAGCAAAACTGTTGATAAGTACCTTAGCACCCCCGTAAAATAGTGTCAACACCTTGTGTAGCAACTCTCAATTACACAAAAACCTATATAGGTTCTTGTGTGTTAATACAAAAAGCAGACCATTTCTGATCTGCCTTTGAATATTAAATTTTAAAAATTTCGATAAATACTCTTTGCCTTCTCTTTAAATTTTTCTTTCAAAAAATTGGGTATTTTAACCTCGTTTTTTAATAAACCAATAAACCAGTCGGGAATATCTTCAATATTCTTTTCGGAAACTTCTTCCAAAACCACAACCATTCTAGCTTCGATGAGTTTTCTTGGCTTTGAGTCCGAAGAAGTGTTTTCCCAGTAGGATATAAGTTTGTCTATGTCGGAAATGTTTGGAAGCTGTTCTTCCAAAACCACAACCATTCTAGCTTCGATGAGTTCTTTTGGTTTTGAATCTGAAGAAGTGTTTTCCCAGTAGGATATAAGTTTGTCTATGTTGGAAACTTCTTCCAAAACCACAACCATTCTAGCTTCGATGAGTTCTTCTGGCTTTGAATCTGAAGAAGTGTTTTTCCAATAGGATATAAGTTTGTCTATGTTGGAAACTTCTTCCAAATTAATACTCTCTTTAATATCTAAATTTAAAAAACTTTCAAACAAAGGTTTTAAGTTTTCCATATACCCCTCCTTTTCTTTTCAAAGACCTGTTTTTGTATTTTGACTCATTTAAGCAGGTATCCTTAATTTTGTCAAACAAAATGGCCTAAATCAATACCAAAACAATATGTTGGAAGCTTAGCTTCACACACATTACACAAAAACCTATATGGGTTCTTGTGTAATTAAGATATAATAAACGTTTTTGCCGGTATTTCCAACTTGTTTAATTTTGTTCTCAGACTCTAATTCGTTTAGATATTTATTAGCCGTAACATCAGAAACATCCAAAAGCTTCTCAATGTCACCACGAGTAACCTGCGACGAACCCTGATCTAAGTTACATGCTTTGAGTTTTTCTCCGTGCTCGGCTTCGCCTCGCATAAACTCCAAAATCTTTTCTTTTCTTTCTTCTGTTCTTTTATCTAGCGCCTCTATAGCACTTTTCCTAATTTCTCTAAGCTCACTTTTTGATTTTGTTTTAAAATAGTGAGGTTGATTTGTTTTTTTACCCAAAAGATATCCCAACACCCCAGCAATAATTAAATATATGTAGTTCATAATTATGGATTTTTTAAAATTTTATGTGTTCCTATTTTACGCAATAAGTAGCCTTCTTTTGATATTTGAAAAGTCAGCCTATATGAATCTGTTATTCTAATCTCCCAGATGTTCCTTTTGTCCTGCATTTTTTTAATATTTAAAGAGGGGTGCTTAGGATTGGACAATAAAAACACCAATTGTTTTTCAGCTAATTTTTTAGTTTTAGTAGGCAATTTTTTATAGTCTTTTTTGAATTTTTCTGTACGATAAAATTTCATACAGTTTTAATTTTTCAATTCCTTAACTAAATCTTTAACACTATTAAACGGACCAGCAACTCTTCCTTCTGCAATATCTTTATCAGCTCCTGCTTCGCCTTTTTGCCATTCTTTTGTATGAAAATACTCTTGATCAGCAGAAATAAGTTTAACAGGCTTTATATCTACCTCTACATAATCACCAATATCCACATCAAATTTTTTACGCAAATTTTGCGGAATAGTTATTTGATAATTTCTTTTTACTCTTGTGGCTATTATTTTATTTTTTTCTAGTATTCTTGTCATTTTTATAAAATTTAGAATTTATAAAACTCATAATTTCATAGTATCAGAAATACAGTATAAATCAAGGAATTATTCTATCCTACCCATTTCTCACGATCGTTAATTTTAGAAAGAATAGAAAAACACCACACATTTGGGGTGATAGCATTGCTTAGGGAGTAAAATAAAAACCCCAACATTCTCACCTGTCCGCCTCTGGCGGAAGTATGTCAGGGTGTTTTTATGTTAACCAAGAACTATGCTTCTTATTTTCGAAACAAACTCACGTGAACTTTCAGCAGAAAATTTATCTATTTGTAATTTTCTTATCTTTCCATCCAATTTAAAGGCAGTTTCTCTAAAATCATTTTCCTTTTCTTTGGATATATCTAGGTCATTAAAAAGCACTGTTTTGAGTAAACAAATAGACTCTTCAATTTTATCGATTTCCCATTCATCTGTTGATTTATCTTTTAGTTCGTCTTCAAGCTCTTCTATTTTTCTGCATATTATCTTTTCTTTGTTCTTTTTTAAGTCATCTTCTTTCTCTTGTCTCAAATGAGCCATACGCTTTATATTTTCAAAAGACGTCATTAATAAACCCCCTTTTTTTTCTTGTTGTTTTTACATTCTTTGTCTAAGCTACCACAAAAAGCACCCTGCGTACAACTCTTTTTCTGTCCTCTTACCCCTATCCTTCCCTTTTTTTCACGCCTGCCCGCCTCTGGCGAAGGTGGATAAATCTGGCGGGATCGTGAATTTTAGGGACAATAGAAAAACTAATAGAAAAAACACAGACTCGGTGCTATAACCCAAACAAAAAAGGCGAGGGTATTCCCGCCTTTAAATTCAAAACTGTCCATTTATTTTATCTCATTATAATACCTCTTGCTTGGATTACTCTAGTATGTTCTGCTTCCATTACACTTTTCTTAGTTTTTAGACCTTCTATTTTCAAATGTATTTCCCGCATAGAAAACCGCAATGCAGATTCGTTTTTTGCTGATATATCAAGTTCCCCAGAAAGAACATCTTTGAGTAAAACCACGGTTTCTTTTATTCTCTTAATTTCTTTTTCTTTTTTTTCTTCTGCGTTAGACATGCTTCCTGCACACAATTCACTTCCATATGTATTCCATGCACCAAGATTACTATCTTCTAGTTTTCTTAATTCTTGAATTTTCTCTTCACGCAATTTCTTAAGTCTTTCAAGTTCTTTTTCAATTTTTTCTTTCCCAATATCTGTAAGATGTGTCTCCATGAAAATAACCCTCCTTGTTTTTTGTTCTTTACTCAAACTATCATAAAACACACCACCACACAAGCAACACAAAACATTCTGATATTCTGCAGAATGTTGGAATGTTTTTTGAGTTTATTTTTTGTAGACATCGTGATCGCCAACCCCAAGAAGTAAAATTTTTTCCTTTGAAATATACTCAAACACAGCCCTAATTTTGTAATTTACAGAAAAACTATAACAACCCCTCAAGACCCCATGAAGTTTATGGACTTTTAAATATTTATGATTTTTTGCATCTTTTAATAGTTCTATCTTCTCTTTTACTTCACTTCTGAGATTTTTTTCAAAAGATTTGTATTTTTTTGCAAATCTGGGAGAATAACCAACTATAAATTTTGAGTTATTCATATCTTTTTGATCAACTCATCAAGATCACCATAAAGAATTTTTCCCTCTCTTCCTTCTTTTTGAGCTTCTAAAACATCATTTATGGCTTCTTCCTCCGCCATTTTTTTAAGGGCTTTTCTTACAACTTCTGCTTTCGTTGGCGCAATCCCCTGCTTAACAGAGTTTTTTACAAATTCTTCTAGTTTAGAAGAAAGTGGCACAGATAATGTGGTCATATTTTTATTTAAAAATTATATGATAATTTAATATTATATTATCATACTTTCTTATAACAAAAAGTCAAGAACTTATTTTCTCCTTAGCCAAATCCCACATTTCTGGGTGGCCTTGCTCTTTTAAGAAGTACCACCATTCAACACCCCAGAAATAAAAAGTATCAAAACCAGTGCCTTCTATATACTTCATCATTTCTTTAAATCTTTCTGGGCCAAAGCCCTCGTACTGCCTTTCTACAGTAGAGTCTTTTACCACACCATCTATCCACGGCTCTGATTGTAGCTCTATCACTATTCTTGGTTTATCCCCATAAAAAGTTTTTACTATTCCCTGCCTTAATCTAAAAACCCAAGAAGGAATTGGATATGTCCATTCTCCCATAAATCTAGAAACTATGTGACGATACAAAGTAGACCCAAAAACATCCGTTCTTTTGTACGCCCTAACCCAATCTCCAAATTCACCTCCATCGGACATTATTATTTTTTTGTCCGATAAACTTTTTACAAGCTTAATTTCTTCATCAACAAAATATGGATCGTAATTAGGGCAAATCCCAAATTTTAAAAATGGCTCGTTTTCTATTTGCCAATATTTTACCACCTCTTTGTCGTCGTATCGTTTAATCGTAGTTTCTATATAGTTTAGTAGTTTTTCGTTTGAAAATTGAGAATTGGAAATTGAAAATTCCCGCACCCAGTGCGGGGTATGGCATTCCGGCCACCGCGGCACCTTCTTACCAACAGCAAGGACAATTTCAGCATCATACTTTTCTGCTTGCTCAAGCATCCAATCTATTTGAGAAAAATCCCACACTCCCTCCTCTTTTTCAACTTCATCCCAATACACAGGGATCCTTATTTTTTTAACTCCCAAATCTTCTAAAGATGCTTCAAAAGCTTCTTGCCAGTCTATACCAAAATCTTTTGCCATTTTTACAGAATATGTAATACCAAAATTTTTTGGCTCAACTTTTGGCACACGGCTAACAAAAAACCACCCAGCACAAACCATCAAAAAAATTATTATTAACAAAATTTTTAATATTTTTTTAAACATTGTTTTTATTTAAATTACTAAAAATATTATACCAGCAGATACTAAGGCAATGCCAATAATTTTTCTTGCAACAATTTTAAATTCCAAAGATTCTTTTATAAAATTTGGAAACCAAATAGAAACAAATATTGCTAAAATAAAAATCATGCCGTACTGAATCCCTTGAACAGCATTTATTATAGAAACTGGCCCTAAACTAATTGCATAGTTTAAAATTAAAATCGAAACCGCACTCAATCCCTTGTTTGCCACAAAAAATAAAAATATTTTTTTATTTACTTTTAGAGGGTTAGCTTTCAATATTTTCTTGAAAAAAGGAAAAAACAGGAGCCCCAAAGCAACCAAAAGCCCGCCAACCCTTATCCACACTAAACCATTTATAAAAGAACTATCCAAATAAACCAATTTTGCACTAAAAAATGTTAGTGCATAAAAAACTGCCGCAAGTAGCGCATAAACAGAAAAGATTTTTCCTTTTCCATACGCAAGAAGAAAGCTTCCAAAAATCAAAACAAAAAAAGAAACAATCCAAAAACCAGGTAGTCTTTCTTCTAGCAAAAAGTAAGACAAAAATAAAATTATTATAGGAGAAATTCCACCAATAATTGAAGCCGAACGAGAAATAGCGCCCTTCATCATTGTAGAGTAGTAGAAAAAAGTCGCCAAAAAAAATGTTGCGCCAGAAAATAATGCTATTAGTGTTGTTTGAATGGAAAGAAAAGAAAAATCAAAAGGCCAAGCCACAAGAACCACTGCACTTAAAATTGCCGTATAAAAAGAATAAACTATAGGACTTCTAGTTTTTCTATGGACTAAAAATTTGTCTATTACAGCAACAACTGCTGCAAAAAAGTATGCAATTATGGCAAATGCGAGCCAGTTTGTCATTTGTTTTTACGCCAATCTTTTATTTTTTTATGATCACCGCTCATTAAAACTTTTGGGGTTTTGTATTTTTTATTATTTATTTCTAAAACTTCTGGTCTTGTATAAACTGGATACGATCCACTTTTTTCTTCTAAAGATTCTTCTTTTCCAAGCACTCCTTTTATGTGTCTAGAAACAGAGTCTACGATAGTCATTGCTGGTAATTCTCCTCCAGTTAAAATATATGGGCCTGTTGATAATTCTTGCACTTGGTGTACAAAATCTTTTAAAATCTTTTTTACTCTTTCATCTATACCTTCGTAGCGTCCACAAATTATTGCTATGTCTTTGTATTTTTTTGAAAAATTTTGTGCTGTTTTTTGGTTAAACTGCTTGCCCGTAGCAGAAGTAATTGCTATTAATATTTTGCTTTTTTCGTTTTTCGTTTTACCCTTAAAAGCTGTTTCAACAGCTTTTATAATAGGTTCTGCTTTCATCACCATACCTGGGCCACCGCCAAAAGGCCTATCGTCTGTTGTTTTGTGTTTATCTTTAGCAAATTTTCTAATATCGTAAACTTTTATTTTAATCAATTTTTTCTTCTGCGCCCGCGCCAAAATAGAGCTATTAAAATAGCTATTAAAAGACTCGGGAAATATAGAAAAAATATGAAATGTTGTCATATCTTAATTTTATCTTTTACAACTTCAACTAGCAAGGATAAGGCTTTTATTTTTGTGAGGAAATTACAAAACACAAAATCAAAACAATTTTTTACGTGCTTGTGAGTCTAAAACGAACACTTCCCTAAATTATCATAATTTAGGGAAAGTAAAAAATTAGTTTTGGTTTTGTGTTAACTTACTCTTTCTCAAAAACCAAAATGAGTAAAAACAGAAAACCGCCCCACAAGTGGAACGGCTTTCTTAGATTTAAAAAGTTAAGTGTTTATAACTTCAAATCATCAACCACATCGTCTACACTAGGCTCTTCAGAACGAGGAGCAGGAGCTCTCCTACCACCTTCTGGTTCCTCAATCTTTAGGTTTACGCGAGCTTGGTTTTTAAGGCCAACTACACGTAAAAGATTTCGGATAGCTCTAGCAGTATTACCGCTTCGGCCAATGATTTTACCCATATCAGCTGGGTCAATTTTCAATTTTAGTAAAACACCCATTTCGTCTACTTGACGATCTACCTCTACGGCGTCTGGACTGTCTACCAAAGCCTTCACGACATACTCAAGAAATTCTGCATCTTTGAATTTTTCTGCCATGTTTGAATTCTGTTTAACCAATAATTCTAACTTATTAAATCGACCTGAATTAAATTATCTTTTTATTATACACAAAAACTACTCTTTGTCAATCCCTCACCTTTGCATAGTTCTTTATTCATAAAAATTCAATCAAAGGTGAGGGATCAATCCTCTATTTTTCTTTTGTCTCTTCTGGTTTTTCCTCAACCTCTTCTTCTGCTTTATCGTCTGAGGTTGAATCGTCTTTTTTGTTTTCAGTTGATTCTACTGATTGCTCCTTAGGCTCTTCAGCTACTTTCTTCTTGCTCTTCGCACTTACATCCACTTTTTTACCCTCTACTATTTTTTCTGAAACTAAAAGATTAAAAACTGAAGGAGAAACTTGTGCCCCTTGAGAAATCCAATGCTTTACCCTTTCTCCATCCACACTAAAATCTCCTTTTTTGGTAGGATTATAAAAACCAAGCTTTTCTATATATGCTCCACTTCTTGGAGCTTTTCTAGAATCGGTTAAAACGATCCTAAAAGTAGGGTCGTGCTTTCTACCAATTCTTGTAAATCTTATCTTTAACATTAGACTATATTATATATAAAAACCCAATCTAGTCAATTGCTTAAACTACCATCTCTTCGGCGTCTTCTAGTTTTATAGAAAGCAATTTTGATATACCATCGCCTCCCATGGTAACTCCGTATAAAATACCGGCGATGTTCATAGTTTCTCTATTGTGTGTAATTAGTATCAATTGGGTTTTACTACTCAACTTCTTAAGCATCTGTGCATATTTTCTAGAATTAGATTCGTCTAGCGCCGCGTCTGTTTCATCTAAAATTAAAAACGGCGGGGGATTAACTTGAGACAAAGCAAAAAGAAGAGCAATAGAGGTAAGCGCCCTTTCTCCACCAGAAAGCATGCCTAGAGAATTTATTTTCTTTCTCGGCAAACTTACTTTTATGTCTACGCCCTCTTCTTGAAAACTATCTTCGTCAACAATTTTTGCTTTTCCTTTTACAATTCTCAACTCCGCTTTTCCCCCATTAAACATTGCTTCAAAAAACTTTTGAAATTCTATATTAATTTTTGAAATTCCTTTTTTAAAATCAGTGTCTAATCTTTCTTCGAGTTGTTTTATTAGCACCCTTAAAGACTTAGATGATTCTCCTAAATCAGAAGTTTCCTTTAATAAAAAATTGTCTCTCCCACTAATTTCTTCATATTCTTTTATCATTTCTTCTCCCACTCCACCGCTTTCTTCTAGCTTTATTCTTAATCTTTCTATTTTTATTTTCTTCCTCTCTAAAGTTTCTTCTGAAAAATTACCAACATCTGTCTTTGTCTGATTATATTTAATTTTTTCTTTTAAGAATTTTTCCAACTCACTTTTGTATTTAAAAACAAAGTCTTTTTTAGACAAAAACTCTTCTTTTTTATTTTTAAAATTATTTCTCTTGTTTGTTAGTTCGCTTGCCTCCATTTTTATTTTATAAAGCTGTCTCTCTGAGTCTAATACTTTTCTGCTTTCTTTTTGCAAGATTTCTTCTTCTTTTTTCACGTCACCCAAAGCCACTAGCAATTCTTTGTATTTTGCTTCCATTTTCTTGAGAGACTCCTTTGTCTCATTGTTTTCTTTTTGCTCTTCTTTCTGGTTGCTGTTAGGTTTTTTAAAAAGAAACCTTGCTTCTTTTTTGATCGATATTAGTATTTTTTTAATACTTTCTACATCGCTCACCCCAAAAGCCCTTTCTATTTCTTTTTCTAAGTATTTTGCAAAATTTTCTACTTCTCTAAAACTAAATCTAATTTTTATCTCTTCCTTGCCCAACTCACTTTGTGAGTTTAGGGTTTTCTCTTTTTTATTTTCCACTGTTTTTCTCATCTGAAAAAGTGCCCCCTCGTGCCTACCTATTTCTCTTTCCAAATCACTTATTTTGTTTCTTATGGTGCTTGATCTCTCTCTTTCTTTTTCAAAATTTTTTACCTCACCCTCAAAACTTTTTATTTCTTTTTCTTTTCCTTCTATCTTTTCATTAAACTCTGTTAAATTCACTTGAATTTTCTCCAAACTTTGATTTATCCAGTTTTCTGACCAAGAAAAATACTCTGAGCAAATATTTTTTAACTCTTCTTTAAGCTCCACAGATTCGTTTGCTTTTGCAACTTGTTTTTTTAAAAAACGCAAATGAGGCTGTATTTCCTTTCTTAAAGAATTTACTTGCTCTATATTTTCTTCTGTTTTTAGTAGTTTTCTCTCAGCCTCTTCTTTTTTTATCTTATATATTTTAAGACCGAGAGCATTTTCTATTAAATCTCTTCTTTCTTTTATGCTTGAATTTAAAATGTGGTCGGCCTCCCCTTGTCTAATAATATGGTGTTTTACAACTCCAGAACCCTCTTTGTTTAAAAATTCTATAATATCTTTTAGCCTGGCTCTGGTATTATTCATAAAATATTCATTAACTCCGTCTCTATAAACAGTACGAGAAACGACTATCTCTTCTGAGACTTCTTGCCCCGCCCGGCGGGGTGTTTTCGAAAAAATTAAAGACACCGATGCTTTATTCATTTTTGGAGAAGAAACTGATCCGTTAAAAATTAGATCTTCCCCCTTTTTCCCGCGCAAATTTTTTACAGATTGCTCACCCAAAACCCACGCAATAGACTCTGCAACGTTTGATTTACCAGAACCATTTGGCCCAACAATAGCAGATATAGAATTAGAAAAACCAAGAGTTGTGCTCTTGTTGAAAGATTTAAAACCAGAAATTTTTAGACTTTTAAGTCGCATAGTTTACTCTTCCCAACCTTTTTCTTTTAGTGCATTTTCAGCTGCTTTCATTTGTGCCTCCTGCTTAGAAAACCCCTCGCCCTCCGCAATCAACTCACTACCTAAATAAACGCCAATAACAAAATGTTTTTTGTGATCTGGGCCAGTTTCTTTTACAACTTTGTAGACGGGTGTTGTGCTCATTTCTTCTTGAGATTTTTCTTGAAATAAACTTTTTGCATCACGCCATAGCTTTTTTTCTAAAACAGTATCTACATTTGAACAAATGTTTTTTATTATAAAATCATCTGCAACTTCGTAACCCTGATCTAGGTAAACTGCACCTATCAAAGCCTCCATAGCATTTGCTAAAATAAAACTCTTGGCTTTCCCAGAATCTCTCGCCTCTCCTTTTGAGAGCCTTAAAAAATCGTAAATTTTAAGTTTGTCACCAACCTCAAAAAGCATCTTCGAATTTACTAAAGCTGCCCTCAGTGAAGTGAGGTCTCCTTCGTTTTTTTTGTCAAACTTTGAAAAAAGAAATCTAGTTACCGAAAGCTCAAGCACAGCGTCCCCCAAAAATTCTAGCCTTTCATTGTGTCTTACACCGCCCTTCATCTCATTTAAAAAAGACCTGTGAGTTAAGGCTTCTTGCAATAAATCTTTGTTACTAAATTTTATTCCAATCTTTTTTTCTAACTCTTTCAAGCTATCCATTTATTTTTCTTGCCCCGCTCGGCGGGGTTTTTATAATCTTAATTGCCTTTAAAATTATTGGTTTTAAATCATCGTATATTTTTAATCCTTCAAGATCTTCCAATTTAAACCAGCGAACATCGTCGAGCCCACCAGATTCACCAAGCTTTAGGCCTTTGTCTTTTGTCTCTGCCAAGAAATAAAACACGCTCTTTTTCACTCTGCCTTTTTCAGGGTGAGATGCTACATAATCATTTTCCCCCAAACTTTCTTTTATTTTTATATCTATCCCCATCTTTTCTTTTATTTCTCTAATTGTTCCTTCTTTTTCATCTTCTCCTTCTTCAATCCCGCCTTTTGAAAGAGTCCAGTATCCAAAAACATCGTGCACCAACGCAAGAAAGACATCGTCTCCCGCCTTGTCGGGCAAGTTCTCTTTTCTATACACAACGGCACCACCTTTTTTTTCTTCACAATCTATTTTTTCTGGATCTTTGTTTGGCCCATCGTCTTCCTTCTCAGACTCTGGCAATTCTCTATAAACAGTCCCTAAAACACCATTAACAAACTTGCCGGATGTTTCCCCGCCAAAACTTTTTGCGAGTTCAATTGACTCGTTTATAGCTACCTTTTTAGGCACATCTTTCGGATTACCAAAAAGGAGCTCATAAAGACCTATCCTTAAAACATTTCTGTCTATAATCGCAATCTGTTCCAAAGGCCACTCAGGGGCTGTTTTTTTGATTATTGTGTCTATCTTTTTTTGCTCTTTCAAAACACCTTTCACAATCTTTTCAACAAATTTACTGTCGTCCAGACCTGGCGCAAATTCTTTGAGATTTCTTTTTAAGATTTCTTCGGCTTTATTCTTTTTACTATCGTTAAAATCCAATTCAAAAAGAACCTGCATTGCTATACTTCTTGATAAATGTCTATTTGCCATAAATTGTTTTTATTTTTTTGAAAGTTCTTCGGCACTTAGGCCTTTTGCTTGTTCTTGTGCTTCTAGTTCTTTTTCTTTGTTTTTCTTTTCTTTTTTTGTAAGTTTTTTAAGCACATCCAAAATACTTCTCTTTTTATAGGTACCACAATTAGCACAAACTCTGTGAGGAAGTTTTGGCTCTCCACATTTTTCACACAAAGAAATATTCGCTTTTTTCATACCATGGTGCGAACGCCTATTTTTTGTGTGAGATTTAGTATGTCTCATTCGTATTGTCATAATAAAATAAGTATATAAAAAAATGAGTAATTTTTCAATATCTTTCTCTTTGGAGCCGATGGTCAGATTCGAACTGACGACCTACGGTTTACAAAACCGTTGCTCTAACCAACTGAGCTACATCGGCACTTTTTATTAATCTTCTAAACTATTCCTCTTTTTTAAATAAACTCTTCCAAAACCTGTTTTTAAAACCTTCTCTCGTTTTATAGCATCTTTTTTGTTTTTACAAGCTTCATAATAAATTAATTCCATCGGTCTTCTGTGTTTTGTACTCACGACTAATCCTTGATTATGCTCATTCATTCTTTTCTTTAAGTCAATACAAAAACCTATATATAAATTACTATCTTTTTTGCTTACTAACACATAAGTAAAATACATATAAATTTAAAGTGATCTAACCAACTGACCCGCCTGCAAAAGCTGTCGCTTTAGCGACTGCGGGCAGGGCTACATCGGCCTACCTGCCGGTAGGCTGGCACTACTTTTTCTTAACTTTAATTTTTCCTTTTATTTTGCCCCAGTACCCATTGCATCCATTACTCTCCAACAATTCTCTACCATTCACATAATCATTGAACCGCTTTAGATGCTTTTCAAACCATTTGCTCTTAGAAATCTCGCTTAGAAAAAACAACAATTTATTTGCGGAAGAAAAAATAATCTTTTTAAAAAACCCTATCTGTTTTTCAAAACCACAAAGGAAACTTCCGCCAGAAACAATACCCTCGTTGATTTCTTTTCTACTTAGACTTCTAATTAGAAAAATATTTATCCCCAAAACAGAAAAAACCACAATTAAGGATAAAGAGCATAATAAAATCAAAAGACCTAAAAAAGACATCTTAAAATAGTTTTATTTATAATGCAAAACGTTCAAATCGAGTTATCTCCATATTTTCTCCAAATTTTTGTATTGCCTCGTTTATATATGCAGAAACAGTTAAATCAGAATTTTTTATGTAATCTAGCTCTAACAAAGAATCCACATCTGCAGGATCTGAAGCAGCAATCTGCATAGCTATGTTATGTGCCACCTCTTTAAAGTCTGGGTTTTTTGCAACAAAGTCCGTCTCGCATTTTATTTCTAAAAGTACTCCAACTTGCCCGTTGTTGTGTATATACGCTTCCACCAAACCTGATTTTGTATCTCTACTTGATTTTTTTTCAGCAACACTAACTCCATTTTTCTTTAGCCATTCTAAAGCTTTGTCTTCGTCACCACCAGAATCCTCCAGCGCTTTTTTACAAAGCATTATAGAAACTCCTGTTTTGTCTCGCAAAGATTTAATTCTATTTGTATCTATATCCATAGTGCTATTTTAGCAATTATTTAATTAATTTCCAGTTTTTTCCACAACCTCTTCTTTACCCGACGAACTTTGTTCGTCTAGGGTTTCTTCTTTTTTAGGTTTTTTCACTCCATCTGCATATGCAGCCGCTATTTTTTCTAAAAAATACTCAACACTTAAATTTGTATTGTCGTTTCCAGGAACTATATAATCCAAACCTTCAGGATTACAATCGCTATTCAAAAGAGATATAGTTGGTATATTTGTTTTTTGTGCTTCTGCTACTGCAGATTTTTCCTCCTTTGGGTCTACTATAACTAACGCTGCTGGAAGATTTTTAAAATCCTGAAGACCACCAAAATATCTTTCAAGTTTGGCCATCTTTTTTTCTAATCTTACCGCCTCTTTTTTGATGTAATTTGAAAAATTTGTGGCTTCCTTTTCTTCCCTAAGATCTTTTAAAGACCCTACTCTTTTTCTAATAGTTTTTAAGTTTGTTAATGTACCCCCAAGCCATCTTCCAGACACATATGGCATATCAATACTATTTGCAAATTTTTCAACAAGACCCCTTATTCCTGGCTTTGTGCCAACAAATAGAATTTTTGCATTTCTAGAGCCCAGTTCTTCGACGAAAGACTTTGCATCCTCAAGACACGAAAAAGATTTTTCTAAGTTAAAAATCTCTGTATTATTGCGATTTCCAAAAATATAGCTTTTCATCTTAGGATGGCTAGAAGCCCCAGAATACCCAAAATGAAAACCTCTGCGATACATTTCTTCGCTTTCTTTTAATGTTTCTTCCTGCCTTCCGGCAGGCATGGCTTGCTTTTTATCTTTTAATTTGGTATCCATAATATATTGGCTTGTTGCTATACTTAGTACAGCATAAGGACTAGTTTAGACAATTAATCTAGTTTTTGCAAGTCTATTAATTTTTAATTCAAAATCATGAAAAAAGATATACACCCGGAATACAATACAAACACTACAATAAAGTGTGTTTGTGGAAATAAAATTAAAACAGGCTCCACCAAAAAAGATATGGAGGTAGAGATTTGTGCCAACTGTCATCCTTTTTTTACTGGCAAAAAGAAAATTATAGACACCGCTGGTAGAGTTGAAAAATTCAAAACTCGAGCAGCAAAAAAACAACTCAAGGTTATTAAAAAACCGAAAACAGATAAAAAACTCTCGAAAACGAAAAAATAAGTTTTTTATAATTCTCAATTTTCAGTTCTCAATTTTCAACAAATTTTCAAAAATCCAATTTTAAAACGTTTGAAAATTAAAAATTAGAAATTGTAAATTTTTTAAATAGTTAAAGTTAAATAAGGTGGACTATAACATACAACAAAACAATGCAGACACACCAACTGGTGTAATAGTTGAAATTCGTGCTGGCGCAGGAGGAAAAGAAGCTGCGCTTTTTGCTGATGATTTATATAGAATGTACACAAAGTACGCAGAATCTAAAAATTGGAAAATGAACCTTATAAGTAAATCCAAAGATGACTTGGGGGGAATAAAAGAAGTTGCTTTTAAAATAAAAAACGCAGAAGCTCCAAAAAAACTAGCGCACGAATCTGGGGTTCATCGTGTACAAAGAATACCATCAACAGAAAAATCTGGGCGAATACACACATCTACAGCTTCTGTTTCTTTACTTCCAATATTTCCAGAGCAAAAAATGGAAATAAAACCGGAAGACATAGAAATGAGCTTTACTCACTCTGGGGGGAAAGGAGGGCAAAATGTAAACAAAGTAGAAACAGCTGTAAGACTTACTCACAAACCAACTGGGCTTGTCGTAAGGTGCGAAGGGGAAAGAAACCAACAAAGAAACAGGGAAGAAGCCATGAGAATACTTACCGCAAGACTAATGCAAGCTATGCAAGAAGAAAAAGTAGCCTCTGTAAGCGAACTTAGAAGAGACCAAGTTGGCACACAAGATAGATCCGAGAAAATACGAACCTATAATTTTATGCAAGATAGAATTACCGATCATCGCTTTAAAAAATCTTGGCATAACATAGACAAGATTTTAGACGGAAATTTAGATAAAATAATAAAGTATATAGAAAAGTCTAAGGAAAAGAAGAAAAAGTAGTTTTTAGTATTGAATATTGATTATTGAGTATTGGTTATTAAATTTATATCTTTCTGAAACTCTGCAGCTCTCTCCACAACAGGCTCGCCATAAGCCCATCTAAATTTATACCAAGCGCCACCTGCATAGTATCTCGCAGCCGCACACCTTTCTCTAAGCAATTGTTCTGGAGAAATGTGTTTATTTTCTGTGCCATATTTTTTGCAGGCACTCGAATTGTAAGCATCTTTTAAATAGAGCGAGGTTCCCACAAAAGCGTCAGAATTATTAAATGGCGAAGGGGGATTGTTGCCAGTAATTTGAGCTATTCTTTTTTTGTATCCAGTTTTAGAATTTATATCCCACCATGTTCTTGGCATAAACTGAGCGGGCCCCATCGCTCCACCATGAGCCCCATCGGAAACTATTGGGCAAGAAACCGGAGTGTTGTTTGGATCCATACCAATTTCTTTCATAATTGCCAAAAACGAAGGCTTTTGGCTTTTACTCATTACAGTGCCACTAGAATTGCTTGCGTGTGTATTATAAAAACATTGCCCCAAATTTCTACCAATAACTCCATCTAGTGCCGATTCTTGTGCCAACACTGCCAAAATGAAAGCAGATCTGATACCACTAGCCTTTTCAGCAATCTTGGCTATTTTTACAGCCTCTGCAAAACTTAACTCTCCCCCACCAAACAAGCGGAAAATTCTTGTTCTTATTTCAGCTGCAGATTTCTCTTTTTCTTCCAAAATTTTCTGGTATTTTTCTTCCTCGCCTTTTGTAATTTTAAGTAGTGTTTGTTTTTCGTTTTCTTTTACTTCAAGCCCTCTCTTTTCAAGTTCTTGAATAGATTTTAATTCAACCTCTCCTAGTTTTTTTTCTTCGAGCTGTTCTTTTTCCTTCTCTGTTAACTCTTGGGTTCCTCTGATTTCCGCTAAAGAAACTTGCAATTCTTTTTGTATAGACTCAAAAGAACTGAAGTCTTCAAAAAATTCCGAGAGAGAATCATACCCCAAAAGAATTTCTACTACACTTGTAGTGTCCATTTCATTTACTCTTCTTATCAGCTCTGCTAAAGAAATTTTTTCAGCTTCTATTTTTTTATCTAAATCTCCTATAAATATTTTCTTGTCTTCTATGCCAGAGTTTAACTTGCCTATAGAAAGATTTCTGGATCGTATAGCAGCTTTTGCTTTGTTTATTTTAGCGTCTAATATAGATATGTCTCTTTCAAAAGAAGTGGCCTCTCTTTGCTTTCCTTTTATTATTTCATTATATCCTTCCATCTGCTTTTCAAGCTCTGCCAATTCAGCTTCTAGCTCTGCGCGAGCTTTTTCCACATTAATTTCTTCAGCAAAAACAAAACCACCGCCTACGACAAGTAACAAGTAACAAGTAACAAGTAACAAGTAATTTTTTTTATATTTGTTTCTCAATTGATTTTATTAAGCCATTTATTAATTTACTTACACCTACTGCTTCTCTCCCTAAATTTTTACATATATCTAAACCAATAAATTTTAGATCCTTTGCTAAAAGTAAAAAATTTTGAACCTCCGCAACTGAGCCGCGTGCATTGTGATAAAACCTAATTTTGTCTCTAAAATGATAACGAGCAAACCCCTCAGCAATATTTGCAGTAATAGAACTAGAAGCTCTCCTTAGTTGACTAATTATACCGTATGTTTCCTCTTTAGGAAAACTTTCTGTAATTTTATAGATACTCAAAACCAAAGCATGTCCTTTTTTCCAGGCCTCTAAATCATAGAAATTTTTTATACTATTTTCCATTTTACTAGTTACCCGTTACTTGTTACTAGTTACTATTCAGAAGGAGTTTCTCCTTCTGATTCATCTTCTTGTTTTCCTTTCTTCTCTACCTCAATATCAGCAACACTTACAGCTTCTTCTAGCACTTCTTCCTCTTCTTCCTTGGCTTCTTCTACAAAAGCTATTACATCTTCTTTTTCTGCGGAAACACTTACACCTTCTGGTATTTTTAGATCTCCAATTGTTATTTTACTTTCAAAGTTTTCTAAAACAGAAACATCTACCTCTATCTCGTGAGGTAAATCTGCTGGCATAGCTTCTACTTCTATTTCCCTCATCACTTCAACTAGTGTGCCTCCAAGCTTTACTGCAGGAGCTTCTCCCACAAAAGAAAACGGCACTGTAGTAGAAACTTTTTTAGTCATATCCACTGCGTAAAAATCTACATGAATTGGTTCACTTGTAAGAGGGTTTAAATCTACTTTGTAAATTAAAACTGGAATAACTTTATTGTCTACTTCTAAATCTAATACTGTAGACTCTCCGGCTTTCTTCCAAGCTCTGCCAAATTCGCTTTGATCTATAAAAATAGAGGTGCTTTCTTTTTTAGAACCGCCTGCCCGGCCTTTGGACGGGTAAAAAACAGCAGGCAACTTGCCTTCTTTTCTTGATTCTCTTAGCTTTTTACCAAAGATATCTCTTTTTTCAGCTTTTATCTTTAAATTATTTTTTGATTCAGACATATTTTATTTTGCATTAACTAATTGAAGTTCCTTTATTTCGCCTTCTAAAAATTCTACTTTTTTTCTTAAATTCAAAACGTCTATAGAAAGCGTATCTGTGTCTTCTTTTGTTGTTTTTTCTAGTCTTTCTAATCTCTTTTCTATTTCCTCGAGTTTACCCCAAACACTTTTTATTTCAAGTTTTATTTGTCTAATGTCTTCTTTCATTTCAACAATATCCTCCTCTATATTGTCTAATCTCTCTTCGATTTTATCAAAACGTTTGTCTACACCATCAAAACGTTTGTCTACACCAGTAGCAAAATTATTAATAGCATCTAAAATATCACTTGATGTTGGCTCTTTTTTTTGTTTTTTCACCATAAAATAACCTTATCAAAAATACAAAATTTATTCAACCTTTTGCACCTTTCTGAAGGAGATCTGATCTCCTTCGGATACCAATACTAACATTATTCTGTTGGGGTTGTTGTAGCAGTTTCTTCTGTGAGGGAGGTCGGACCTCCAACAGATACTATAATGGTTCTCGTACTTGTCGCTACATTGCCAGCTTGGTCTTGCGCTACGTAGCTTATGGTATGTATTGTAGTGCTGGCCTGCCCGCCTGCATCCGAAAGTTGCGGCTGGGTATCTACACTTACTCCTGTAAGGTTTCTGTCGAGGTATTCTCCGTTTCTCCATACTTCGTAGCCTAGGTTGCTATCCATGTTATCTGTGATTGTTACTCCTAGGTCGTGGTACTCTGCGCCAATACTCACTGTAGCTGGGTTGTTTCCTTGTAGGGTTATTGTTGGTGGGGTAGTGTCTTGAGGGGTTGAAGTTGACACTTCCGAAGGAAGTTCAACTTCGCTAATTGAGTTCGGTGTCGTCGTAGCCACTTGCCCTGCATTTTCTAGTAGCGCCTTAAGTGTATTTTCGTCTACACAAGTTTCCCCTACGCAAATTTTATCGTTTACAATTAAACTTTTTACATAAAGAATTTTGTCTGTAAGCCATACTACCATTCTGCCAAATAGCCCTGGCTCATCCAAAACTATCGTAGTTGAACTACCATAGTTTGAGACTAAATCTTCCAGGCTATCTACTCTCACTTCTAGTTCGTCTACTTTGTTTATGGTTTCTTTAAGACCTGCGAGCATAAAAGAAGATAATTTGTAGAGATCTACTCCTTTGCCGTCTAGAGATAGTACTTCTTCTGGGGATTCTTCTGCTATTAGGCCAAGTCGTTGTGGCTCACATTCTTCATTCGTTATTCCACATTCATCATTCACATAGTTATAGCTAGCTACTTTCATTTCTTTTATCTTTGTGAGGGCATTTTCGTATTTAGTTTCTGTGTAGTACTCTATGTCTTTCTTAGATTCTTGTGTGGAGATGTTTACAAAGCTTTCTGCGGCTACGTCGCCTAGTACATGCATCTTGTATTGTGGTGTTGTGCTTGCTGTGAGTCCATCGAAGTTTCCTAGTCCTACATAGCCTTCTTCAGAGATGTGTATTGTGTCGCTTATTTCTTGAATAGATTTAATTATAACCGGCACCAACCTGTCTCTGGAGATAGACATCATTTGGTCTGAATCTGGATCGCCAAATGCTGCTGGAGCAAATGCCAACTGTAATTCCTGCGCTATAAAACCACCCACAACCGTAGTATCATTTTCTATCCATTCAAAATCTCTTACATCTATATTGTTTATCACCTCCAACCCATTGATAGAAGTCTCTCGAATATTTTTCTTTAATCTTCTGTCAGATACATCGGACAGCTGAAAAGTTCCTCCGTCTGCTAAAAGAAATCCTGTATCTAGATTATTTTTGTCTCTAGCATGCACATAATAAGAAATTCCAGAGGCATCGTCTTCGGTCTTTATCGAAACACAACCACCTTCTCCACCACAATCTGCACTTAGAGCAAAATTATTTCCGCTTGTATAAGATTCGAAAACATATGCCGGACTCGTCGTGCCGATGCCGACATTGCCACCGTTGTTAATCCAACTATCTTCACCTGCATCAGCATTAAGCTTTATTTTGCCGGCTGCACCATCATATAATACTAGTTTTCCTGCGTCTGTATCTTCACGTTCAATTGCTGCCAGTAGTGTCCCTCCAGTCTTTAAACCTATTCCTTCACTGTTTGCATCCACATTAACTTCTAATTGATATCCTGGACCCGTAGTCCCGATGCCGACGTTGCCGTCCTGTTGAATTGTAACTAGATTTGACACGCTAGAAAAAACATCACCCGTATCAACTCCAATTTTTAATTTATCGGCATCATTTAAAATCCTAAAATCATCGTGACCAGCTTCTGTATCCCTAAAACCCAACGACGCCGAAGTGCCTTCTATAATCATACCAGCATTAAGCCCCGACTTATTAACAACTAACCCAGCATCTGGACTCGTCGTACCGATGCCGACGTTGCCACTATCTATAATACTAAAATTCGGTGTACTATCACCGCTAGTGCTTACATGAAAGCCTGACGTTGCTTCTGTTGTTTTAATTACAAAATCAGTTGACGCTGGACCAGACAAACCTATATCATCATTAGCACCTAAATTTGCAACCTTAGTTGCATTTCCGCCCTTATAAATATCTATCCTATTACCAAAATGAGATGCTCCTGCAACTTCTAGTTTTTCGTCTGGGTCTGTAACACCAATCCCGACATTGCCAGAGGAGTCGATACGCATTCTTTCCGTAGCTGCAGTAATAAGTGAAAGAGTATCTGCGGCTGCTCTACCTATTCCAGTGTCTTCATCGGCAAAAAATGCATGTGCTGGGTTTGTTGCGCTAGATGCAGTTCTATCCAATAGAGCACCACCTGTAATTTCCGATGCGAATTTACTACTTGTTATTGTCCATATTCTTGCACCACCAAAAGCCCAAGAAATAGTGTCATCTCCAACCTCATATAAACCAGTGTCGCCATCCCCAAAAGACACTGTTGGGGTTGTTGGGTCATTATTTGTAGGAAGTAATAGACGAGTTGTAGAGGCTGTACCATTTACTTCCAGTTTATAATTAGGGTTCGTCGTCCCAATCCCCACGTTGCCGCCATGTTCTAATGTCATAATAGTAGTTCCAGCACGGTCATCAAAAAACAAATTAGCTTGAGGGGAACCATTCGCTGCAGATTTCCATTTAGAACCAATTGTTCCTGCTCCTCTAAGTGAATCTGCGTCATCTTCTAGTTGGAACATTATCCCAGCACCTAATCCTGTTGCTGCAGTTCCTGTTGTACTCCTCCATATATTTAATACATTTTGAACTGCGTTTGTTTGTGCGTCTTCGTCTTGAACAGTAAGTGCTGATTCTGGACTAACAGTCCCTATCCCCACGTTGCCTTCCACTATCAAACCGTTGGCTGGAGGATTAGTCGCACCTTGGTAATTTGTTCCTATAGATACACCTCCATCAGCTTCTAGCATCATTTTTTGTGTTCCATTTACATAGAAGCTCATCCCTGTTTGAGATCCTTGCACTTCCATACCTAATCCTGCATCTGAATTAAAATTCGATTCGGTTAATCTCAAAAATTCTGTATTATCCGTACCACGTATGTTCAATAATGTTTCTGGTGTTGTGGTACCAATGCCGACGTTGCCAGAACTTACAATTAAACCATAGTTATTCGTCGCTCCTGCAGCCAAAAAATGACCACCAATATTAGTTGTACCCGCTCCTGAAGCAGTTCCACTAACTCCATAATTTGTTCCGGTTCCTGTACCAATATTTGCAAATGATCCACCGGCTGTATCCCATGTAGCCGCCCCGGCAATTTTTCCATACACCGCGAAATTAACATTCTCAGAAACTGCATTAGCTACGTTAACATGTAGCTTCTGGTTTGGACTATTCGTCCCAATCCCCACGTTGCCGTCATCTTGAATCCTCATTTGTTCTGTTAAAGCTCCTCCTGTATTAGCTGTTGAAAAAGTAATATTAGCTTCATCAGCTGAACTACCAGTACCGATAAATTTAATAGCAGCAACTTCATCATCAGTACCACTTGCTCTCTTGTACCCAGACAATGTAAAGATATCGTCGGTTGAACCATTGTTTGCTCCGCTTGTTCTTTGTCTAACAACTCTCATCTCAATTGGGTTCGTTGTATTAGCATAATTAGACAATTTTAATGCATTTGCATTTTGAGCTACTTGCAATAAAAAGTCCGGCGTCGTTGTCCCTATCCCCACGTTGCCTGAGGAGTCTATTATTACTTGCTCAGCACCGTTTGTCTGGAACCTCATGTCATTTGTTGTATGTTGATATTTAATTAAACCAACATCATCATCGCTTTCATCGCCAAACGCAATTCTTGCAAAAGCATTGCTTGGTACTAAAATTGACATTCCTGCTGATGAATTTTTTTCAAGAACTAATGTATTAGCGTTTGCATTTGGTGTTCCTTGACCAGAAGACCCTTCAAAAATATTCAATACCGCATTTGGCGTCGTCGTCCCAATCCCCACGTTGCCGCCATCTTTAACAATAATTCCATTCCAGCTATCATCCATTAATTTCAAATCTTTGTCGTTACTTGCTTGGATATAGGCAGTTGTTCCACCGGCTCCAAACTGGGCATAGTTAGTATCATTGATTTTTAAAATGACGCCTGGATCAGAACCAGTTGTATTAACAACCAAATCATCTACCCCGCTTGTTGAATGAACTATAAATGTTCCTTTAGGTGTGGTTGTCCCGATGCCGACGTTGCCACTATCTATAATACTAAAATTCGGTGTACTATCACCGCTAG
>CAZRMW010000003.1:0-69068 GCA_964601305.1 uncultured Candidatus Saccharibacteria bacterium | reverse complement strand
TATTGTCTTTAGGGGCGAGGTTTTTATCCGAAGATGAAGCAAAGAAGGCGGTGAAGATTTGGCTTGAAACAATATTTGACAAAGAGGGGGAAAATATTAGACACTTAAGAAGGATACAAAAAATTGATGAAGCCTAGACACAGGGAGGTGTTTTAATGGATTCAGACATTCGTTTTCCTGAAAAAATAAAAGACAGCGACTTATTATGTGCTTTTTATTTTGTTGTGTGGATTATTGTTATGTCTTTTGGGACATCTATATTGTTTTTTGTTAATCAAATACTGAGAGAAATGCAAAGAAATTCAGATAAAATGATGGAATTGATATGTTCTATACTTTTTGACGAAATTTTCGAAAGTGCGTTTATAAAAAACGAAGAAGGAGAATCAAAAGGGATGTTTGTTTCTGGTTTTTATCTCTCTTTTTTTTGGTTATTTTTCGCATTTTCTCTTCCAATAATTGTTTTATACTTAATTCTTGGCGATTAGTTTTTTCAAAAGCAGGTGGCAAACCTGCTTTTTTTTGATATTATAAATCTATGGAATATAAACCTACAATTGGGTTAGAAATTCATGCAGAGCTTAAGACTAAAACTAAGATGTTCTGCAATTCTAAAAACAATCCAGACGAAAAACTCCCAAATATAAATGTTTGCCCAGTGTGTATGGGGTATCCGGGCACTTTGCCTACCATAAACAAAGAAGCAGTAAAACATGTTCTTAGGGTAGGCTTAGCTATAAACGGAGAGCTGGCAGATTATACACAGTGGGATAGAAAAAATTATTTTTACCCAGACCTTCCAAAAGGATACCAAATAACTCAAGATAAATACCCGCTTGTGCAGAAGGGGGAGTTAGCTGGAGTAAAAATTACCAGAATTCACTTGGAAGAAGATGCGGGAAAACTAATTCATGAAGGAGAAAATTCTTTGGTGGATTATAATAGGGCAGGAATGCCACTTATGGAGCTAGTCACAGAGCCGTGTATAAGTTCTGCTGCGGACGCTCGTGTTTTTGCAGAGGAGCTTCGTTTGCTTTTAAGGTATCTTGGAGCTTCAGATGCAGATATGGAAAAAGGGCTTATGCGAATAGAAGCAAATATTTCTATTTCAAAAGACACAATTTTAGGTACAAAAGTTGAGGTGAAAAATATTAATTCTTTTAAAGCGGTGGAAGGAGCCATAAATTATGAAATAAAAAGACAGATAAAAAAATTAGAAAATGGAGAAAAAATAAAGCAGGAGACCAGGGGCTGGGACGAAGATAAAGCAAAAACTTTTAGCCAAAGGAACAAGGAGGAAGCACACGACTATAGATATTTCCCAGAGCCAGATTTGAGGCCACTTAAAATTAGTGAGATAGAAGATTTCAAAAACTTGGAGAGTACTCTTCCAGAGCTTCCTTGGCAGAAGAGGAGAAGGCTAGTTGGCGAATACGCTATAAAAGAAAATTTAGTAGATAATCTTGTAAACGATATTGCTTTTGCAAACTTTTTTGAAAACACAATTTCAGAAATAAAAGCAGATTTGCCTCAACAAAAAATTATAGATATTACAGTAAATTATCTTACCTCGGACTTAGCGGGGATTATGAAAGAAAAATTATTAAATTTTGAAAATCTTTTGGTGACACCAGAAAATTTTGCAGATCTTATGGTAATGATTTTGGAGGACAAAATTTCTTCAAGAGCCGCTAAAGATGTATTAAGAGAAATGGTAGAGTCTGGAGCAGAGCCTCACGTAGTAGTAAAGGAAAGGAGGCTGGAGCAACAAAGTGATGACGGTGTTTTAGAAGCTGCTGGCAAAACTGTGATAGAACAAAATGCAAAAGCAGTAGAAGACTACAAAAAGGGAAATGAAAAATCTATTCAATTTTTGGTGGGAATGATGATGAAAGAAACAAAAGGCAAGGCGAATCCAGGAAAAGCAAGAGATATTTTAGAAAAATTATTAAAGTAAAACATAATTTAACAAAACCAAAACCAATTTTTTACTTTTTCTAAATTTAATTATGAATTTAGAAAAGTGCTCGGCTTTAGCCTCACAAGCACGTAAAAAACTGTTTTGATTTTGTTTATAATATTTATGAAAATAATTTCTTGGAATATAAATGGCATAAGAGCTCTTCACAAAAAAGAGTTGCTTTTACCATTTATAAAAAAACAAAATCCAGATATTTTGTGCCTTCAAGAAACCCGCCTCGCGTCGACAAACGACAGCGAGTCGAGGCGGGCAAAAGCAAATGAGACGCAACTTTCAGAAGAAATTAGGGTTGTGGATAAGTACCATGCGTATTTTTCATCTTCAGAAGTTAAAAAAGGTTATAGTGGTGTAGCTGTTTACACAAAAGAGCAGCCAAAAAAAGTAGAGTACGGCATAGGTATAGAAAAGTTCGATAAAGAAGGAAGAATACTTGTTTTGTATTTTAAAGATTTTGTATTACTAAATGTTTATTTTCCAAACGGGGGGATGGGACCAGAAAGACTTAAATATAAAATGGATTTTTATGATGCGTTTTTAAAATATGTCGAAAAACTTAGAAAAAAACCCCCGCCGGGCGGGGCAGGCATAATTTTTTGTGGAGATGTAAATACGGCGCACGAAGAAATAGATTTGGCTAGACCAAAAGCAAACGAAAAACATACTGGATTTTTACCGATAGAGCGCCTGTGGATAACTCAAGTTATTAAAAAAGGTTATGTAGATATTTTCCGCCACTTTTATCCAGACAAAAAAGAGGCTTACACATATTGGGATATGAAAAGCAGAGCAAGAGACAGAAATGTAGGGTGGAGGATTGATTATTTTTTCGTATCCAAAGAATTTGTAAAAAACGTAAAATCTACGGAAATTTTATCAGACATTATGGGTTCAGACCATTGTCCGATAGAATTGACTTTAAAATAACAGAAGAATACCAGTGTTTCTTTTCGCCAAACTCATACGATCGTAAGAGTTTGGCATTTTAAATTTTTAATAAAATTTTAATAAGTTTTTTAAAATAGACTACATTATTTTTATAAAATCAAGATTACATTCTTGGTTTTGTTTTGCTAAAATATCTTTAAATATCCGTATAAACAGGCGATTACTCTTTAGTAATTTAGCTTGAAAATATATATAAAGGTCCCGCCGGAGGCGGATGAACTTTGACAGTTTAAAAAGAAAGAGAGGTGCTACATGGCATATAAAAAATATGATGAAGTAGAACTTAAAAGAATAAGGAAGGGATGTAAAACTCGCTCTGATTTATATAAGAAGATGAAGAAAGCAGTTAAGGATAAGAAAAGTTGTTGCTTTGGTCGGACAGTAGAGAGTGTCAGAAAAGCATTTGAACGAAGAGGACATTTTGAGGGTCTTAAAATGGACACTAAAGGCATCTTGGCACAATGGAGCGCAAAGAAAAAAAGGAATTTTAAAAAAGACTATCAGAGTAAAATGCCTGTCTCAGAGATTACTAAAAAATATAGATTAGAAAATATAACACAGACCAGTAATATAGCGAGAGTGTTAGACATAGAACGTCCCGCCAGTACAAAAACAGCTGATGCAAAGAAGGCGAAGAAGGAGGCGGCGGAGAAGAAAAAAGCTCCGAGCAAAACTGTAAATGCTCGGATTTTGGAACTCGTTGAAACTGGGATTCTTTTGGAAGAAGGTGGGATTGATAAACTTCACGCTAATATTACGGAAGACTTTCCAAACAACAGGCCAGACAAGAGAAAGTTTAAAAATAAAATTTATGATTTAATTTTTGTTAAACTATCGAATCGTCAAAAAGCTTTAAACAGTACGCTTCAGGGTTTTGTTAGGCAAGATTTAGAGCGTGAAAAAACTGAAGAAATTATTGAAAATTTTACGACAGTTTATCCGCATGTGCCTCAAGAGTTTATTAAAAAAAGAATTGAATGGCACCGTGGCCTAGTCTCTGGTAGAGGCAAAAAATTAATGGGTAAAAAATTAAAAGGCTTAGGAAGAATGGATTTGACTAGTGGTATACCAAATTTTGAAATTCCTAAATCGACCTTTAATAATCCTTATGTATTAAAAACAGAAGACCCTTTAAATTGGGCACCCACTGTGTTAAATGGTGCAAATTTTGGATTAATGCATGGACCAGATATTGTTGGGAATACTGCAAGAAAAGCTCTTAGTGATGCTGAAATGCGTAAAGACTCTGCAGTCATTATCACCAACTTTTTATGTTTTGATCTAAAGAAAGCTGGTGGGCCCGCAAAAACAGCACGTGCTCAAATTTTGGGCGACAACATCAATCCAGAGCTTGTTGAAGACAAGATTTATAGGCAGATAGTGAAAGGAATAATTACAGAAAAGCCATTGGATAAAGTTGCTTATAGAACCACAGAAGAATTGGTTAATGATGTTCTTGGTGGGTGGATCAACGTTTTTACCATACCAGCCGAAGAAACAAAAAATAAAACAGAAAGACCTGAATATAGTGGGCCAGTTTTTGTTGTTATTGGTGCAAATGAGCTTGCCTTTATTTCTGCTGTTACATATTGGGAAATATGGCGTTGTACGTTAAGAGAGCAAAAAAGACTAGATGAAGCAATTAAAACTTTCAGAAAATCTTGTAAAGAAGCCGAAAGCAAACTGGGTAAAATTGCTAGTGTCGACGGAGATACAAAAGAAGCCAGAAAAGACCTTAGAGAAAAAAATATCGAACTGGAGTCCTTAGAATATCAGCGCTCCATTACCATTGTAAGCAATGTTGCTAGTCAGGAGTCTCGTAGATTTTTTAAACATGTTTACAGTGTTGTTGTTCAAAAAATTGAATCCGCAATTCCTAACTCCAAAGTTATAGGAGAAGGTACGAGTTACTTAAAAATTAATGATAAACTTATAAAAATTTATATACCTTCTCATTTGAGGGTAACTGATGGCTTGTTAAACGATTACGCTAATACTTATGCGCCAGATGTGTTGAGAGAAAAAAATCCTGACCAGGTCGTAATTTGTCACCCTTGGTCGCTTCAGACAAGAATGACTGGTCGTGAGATAGACCATGATGGGCAGAGAGATTCTATGGGTGTTTGTGTGGCTCCTATAGCTATTGATGGTGAGTTTATTCGTTCACAAAGAAGTTCTTTAAGAACGAAAGATCACCCCATTATGAAAGCAGTTTACAACAGAATGTTTAAATCGGGTGTTATTAGGTTGCGTTGTAGTAATGGAGTGCTTGATGTTGAAGAGATTCCTGTCAAAGCACTTGAGGCTTTTAAAAATTACCCTAAGTCGTTGGTAACAAAAAAAACTAAGGGGGCTGCTGTTTATGCACGTAGCTCCAAGAATTTGTGGTTTATGATTTGCTCTGATCACCATTGGGGGGGGAGATCTAAGGAATTCTTTTGGGTAAACGTAAATGGTGTATCTGTGCGTTTAAGTATGGCTGAAGCTGTATTTCATATGATGAGACAACAGGGTCTTTGTGAAGGCAATAATATGCCAATTCATTTTCTTGCTTCTCCAGACGATCCTACTCAGGCTCAAAATGTAAAATATCGTACAGAACCACACCCTCATGAAATGTCGTATGATCGTATAGAAAAAAATACAGGAGATCTTTTGAGGCAAGCAATGAGTTTGAGAAAGAAAGAAGATGTTCTACAAGCAGCTGACGAAATTCGAAAATTGGCTCTTTACCAGTTTGAAAAAAGAGGGACTGATTATTTACTTAGTCAGCTTATGCAAATGATGGAAAGGCATATAGAACCGAACTTAGATATTTTTAGCGCAATTTTAAGAAGATCACAAAGTGCAAAAGTAAGAGTGCTCAGTGTTGGAGAGATTACTGTTCCAGAATTTGGAGGGTACGATTCCAGAAATATAGGCCTTATAAATATTGGTACTGGAAATCATTTCGCCAGAACTACTGATGGAGAGATGATAGAAGGTCCCCTTTATGCGATGAGATTGAGAGATCTTCTTCTTCAAACAAATGAATGGAGAGATCAAAAAAAGTTTATTGGCAAACATGTACTCGCTCCCGTGTACGGAAAAACTTGTATTGGTTGGGGAATAATTTCTGTAGAAGGGAAACATGAATATGGTATAGAAATTCGCTCCGCTCCCACCAATATGGCTGGATGGGGCGATCCACTAAAGGGACATGTTAAAAAAGATCTTCGAAGAGGAAATTATAGTAGAATTTGGAACAGGAAACTTCCTGTCCTTAAATTTTTTGGAGACAAGCATTTTTTTAGCGGAATTAGTACTGACCATGCAATCTATCAAATGTCCCCAGCTGCAGTCCATACAGACGCTTATGGGGAAAATGGTTTTGCTCCAAATAATACAGGAGTCTCTTTTCTGGGCGTTCCTGTAGATGGCCCTGATAGCGGACCTGTTTTTTGGAGAGTATTGCCTTACGATGTAATTAAAGATTTTGTGGAAACAAATCCACGTCCATTTAATTGGGAAGATTATCTGCCGAACCCGGCATAGTGTCTCCGGTCGGATGACTGGAAAAAATAAATTAAAACCCCGAGAGAGTATTACGCTCCCCGGGGTTTTTATATTTAAACTCTTTTGGGCTTCATGGGTATGTCCATCACAGCACCAATTTTTTCTTCGATTTTCATACCAATCTTTTGTCCAAGCACACTTCCTAAAACCATTCCTAGTCCAACAGGAACCAAAATATCAATAGACATATTATGAATAACAGTATATTCAATCGTAAAAAACCAAACAGTTCCTTTTACGAGCCTTGTACACAAGTGATAAAAAAGACTATCTCTGTTTCCAGCTCTGCTTGCAATTGCAAAAGACATGGATTCTGTTGCAAAAATTAGTGTTCCAAAAAACATCGTAGCTAATTTTATCGAAGAAGGCGCGAAGATGATATAACAAAAACCAGCAAAGATTATCGTTGTAAAAAGCCACCATTCTTTAAATAGAGATTCTATATTTTCAACACTTCCAATAGAAACATGTTCATCTGGCTTGAAGCCGAAAAATCTTTCAATTTTCATGGAAACTTGTGCTCCAGTAATACTTCCAAATACAGTTGCAACGGTGTAGGGAACAAATAGAGAAAGAGGCATATTTCTGGTAACAAGATAACCAAAAGTCAAAAACCAAAAAGTTATGCTAAATATTTTTGTAAAAATAAAATAGTTTTGGCTTCCTCTATTTCCAGCTCTACTAGACAGACCAAAACCGATACTTTGTACACAAGAGAGAAGCATAAGCCAAGCTAGACTTTGTGTGTTTTCAGAAAAGCCTAAATAAGAAATAGCAATTGCTCCCAAACATAAAAACAATATATATTTTTTAAAGAAGGAAGACTCAGATATTTGAGCAGTATTTTTTGTTGCATCTGCTGTTAGTCCTATCCAAAACTCTATTTTTTTTGAAATGTGTGCGCCATAAAGACTTCCTAATGTTGTTCCAGACAAAAAAGGAACAAGCATAGAAATAGGCATACCTTGGCTAATCATATAAGACATTGTAAGAAACCAGATACCATTACTTCCAACAGCAGCGATTAAATGATAGTTGTTATTGTCCCTGTTTCTTGATCTACTAACCAAAGAAAAAGCAATATTTTGACAAAAAGCCAAAATCATTAGTTGGGCATATACAAGAGGATTGTTGCTTGTAGCAATAGATATTACTCCAGCAAAAAAAACAATAAACAGCAAAAAATATTCTTTTGGTTTTAAAATTTCCAAGTCAGACCTCCTTTTTGTTCTGCTTAGTGATGCTTCAAGGTTCAAGATTAAACTCTCCTAGTAGAATATCATTTTGGTTTTTTTAAAAAAATATTGACACTACAAGGATCTTTGGTTTAGAGTTCTTTGTTAAAAAAACAAAAACCCAGTAGAGCGTATTGCTCTCCGGGTTTTCTTGTGTTTTTTATACGAGGTGTGCTTCGCTGTATTTTCTCATTTCTTTGTAAAGAACTTCCCAGGTTCTTTTGCGGGTATCTTTAATACTCAAAACAAGGCTGTTTCCGACACTTTCGCTTTTGTTTCTGAGTTTGTCCCACTGGAGGAGAAGATCCTTTTCCTCTTTGAAAAACGGTCTCACCCAGTCCAAATCGGGAGCTGATATTAGAAATATTTTTTTATTTCTTTTAAGGTACCAAATTATTTCACCAGCAACTCCAGCGCCAAGTTTTTTATCTAGAAAAGGCATTGCCACAGAGCCGGCTTCACAATTTGGCAAAACTACTTCATAAAAATACCTCATTCCGTTTCCAGTTCGTTCTTTCCATTTTTTGTAGCCAATCTGGTGGTGTGGCTGATTCGGATTTTCAATTTCAAACTGCGGAAAAGCAATTTCAATCAACTCCAACATCTTAGCCTCAATCGGTTTCCCGTAAGTATTTACGGGATGCGCAAAATAAAGTTTGGGTTTTGACATTTGTTGCCTCCATATTTTCCTGTTTGGGTTAGTTTTCAAGGATTTAATCTTTCTTCTAATAAATTACCATTTTGAATTTTTTAAAACAATCTTGACACTTTACATTTTTGCTCAGTTTGTTAGTTTTTATTTAAAGATAAGAAAAAAAGGAGGTTTACTTTGAAAATAGGCGACAATATTATAGAAGCTGTTCAATACTTTCTTTTGAAAAATACGCAAATTTCATATTTAACATTTAAGACATATCGTTTTGGCAAAAGCAAAAAGAAAAAAATTTCTTCCTATGTTTCCAGACTACTTTACCATAGAGAAACAAGGACAGAGGGAGTTTTTGTGTTGAGAAGAGAAGATATTTTGAGTAGAGCTATTGAATATACTGATAATTGTTTGAAAGATGGATATGCCCTAGCTTTATCTTCAAAAGTAGAAATAGATAAGGAAATTTTTCATATACCAATGATCGATTTTCGGTGCTCTGTTTCAAACGAAAATTTATTAAAAATTCTTGAATTTTTGTATGAAACTGAAGAAAAAGAAGGGGTTGTTTTAAACTCTGGAAATTCATACCATTATCTTGGTACGAAGTTGTTAACAGAGAGTGATTGGCTTAATTTTATTGGGAAAAGTCTCCTTTTTGGAAAATATGTAGATTATGAATGGGTTGGCCACAGATTAATGGATAAGTTTTGTTCTTTAAGGGTTTCTTCAAAAAAATCTGTAAATATTCCTAGGGTTGTTGCAATTATAAAAAACTAAATCCTCGGGCGCTATTAGCGTTTGAGGATTTTTGCTATTTTATCCACCCCTCCAACCTCCCAGCTATTCAACTAGCGAGGTTCAACCTCACTAGTTTTTTATGTATTAAATTTTGTAAAGTGGTATAATTAGTTTTAATGGAAAATTTAAAAAACATCATAGAAAATCTTTTGTCAAAAATGCAGTTTAAACTAAGAATTACTTTTGGTTTGGTTGTTTTGGTGTTTATAGCTTTTGTGGGAACTTTTTTATTCTTGTATTTCACAATTGCGCCACCGGCAAATTTCCCAGACAAGCAAATTGTTACTATAGAGAAAGGTACTTCATTTAAAAAAGTAGCTGCAGATTTTGAAGAACAAAATTTAGTTCGTAGTGCCTTTTGGTTCGATACTTATGGTTGGTTTCTTCGAAGCAGAGAAGATGTAAAAGCAGGGGAGTATTTTTTTGAAAGACCGATTACGGCCACTAAGCTTTTTAGAGAAATTACTAGGACGGGTGGGGTAGATAATTTTGCCAGAGTTACTTTGCCAGAAGGCGTTACTATAGAGGAAATTGAATTAATTTTTAAAGGTTTTGGATTTAAAGATTTTAAAATAAAGGACAAAGAATTAGAGGGGTATCTTTTTCCAGATACATATTTTGTTCCACTGGATATTTCTACAGAAAAAATGATAGAAATTATGCAAGAAACTTTTGAAAAGAAAGTGCCAGAAGAAATGAGAGAAAAAGATATTGTGATAATGGCATCACTTCTAGAGAAAGAGGCTTATGTAAAAAAAGATATGGAAATAATTTCTGGCATACTCTGGAAAAGGATAGATGTGGATATGGCGCTTCAGGTGGACGCAGTGTTTCCGTATATAATAGGTAAGCACAGCTTGCAACTTACAACAAAGGATTTAAAAATAGACTCACCGTACAATACTTATTTGTACAAAGGGCTTCCGCCAGGACCGATTGCTAATCCGGGATTAAATGCGCTTGAAGCAGCTCTTAATCCAGTAAAAACGGGGTACTGGTTTTATCTTTCAGACAAAAATGGAAAAATTCACTATGCAAAAACTTACAATCAGCACCTAGCTAACCGCAAAAAATATCTAGGGAAGTAGTGGGCTGTACACCGTCGGATGACAGGGTTGTTTTTATTTTGAGGTGTGTTATGGTCTTAGTTAGATTTTAGCTATACTTTTACCACAAAAAAGGAGGGTTGCATGTTTGTTCTTTCAGATTTTTCCGAGGTCAAAGTGGGAGATGTTTTAGAAAGAGTATTTCATGATGGGGATAACGATGCTTTTCATAGGTGTGACGCTAAGATTGTAAGAATTAAAGAAGACGAAAAGACTAGAGAGATAACGATTGTTTGTGAACTTATAGTTGATGGTATTCCAAACAGGAATCGATCGGAGTTCCACCAAAAGACAGGGATTGCTGTAGGTAAGGAAGATGGTATTAAATACGGCTGGTTGGAATTTAAAGAGGGCGACCCAAGAAGACTTGCAGGTTGTCCAACAAGAGAAGAGGTTATAGAAAAAATAGTTGTTGGTTTTTCAAGTTTGCTAAGAAAAACTATTGCAAAATTTTTGAAATAAAAAAGTGCTAAAAGTTAATAAAGGCAACTCCCCGAGGGTTGCTTTTTTGTTTGGTGCGTGGCAATATGGTTGTACAACTAAATTTTTTATATACCCCCAGTATAAACAAACGGGGTCAGTTTTGTATGTTCCCGCCCAAAGCTTCGCATTGAGGCGGGCAGGCAAACTAAAATCAAAAATTATGAAATTTAAACTACATTCAAGTTTCAAATTAGCAGGAGATCAATCAGAAGCGGTTGATCAGCTTACAAAAGGACTAAAATCTGGTAAAAGATACCAGACTCTTTTGGGTGTAACAGGAAGCGGAAAAACTTTTTCGACAGCAAATATTATAGAAAAAACTGGCAAACCAACACTAGTGATAGCACCAAATAAAACTTTGGCAGCACAGCTTTATAGCGAGTACAAAAATTTTTTTCCAGAAAACAAAGTTTGCTACTTTGTCTCTTATTACGATTATTATCAACCAGAAGCATATCTTCCAATTACTGATACATATATACAAAAAGAGGCAATGATAAACGATGAAATAGAAAAACTTCGTCACGAAGCTACTTCTGCTCTCCTTACCCGAAAAGATGTAATAGTCGTAGCGTCCGTATCGTGTATTTACAATCTTGGAGTTCCTGAAAGATATTTAAAATCTAGCTTAGTGCTTGAAGTAGGCAAAATGATTACTCGCAAAGACTTAATAAAGCAATTTATAAAAATACATTTTGAGCGAAACCCAATCTCCCTCAAGAGGGGGCATTTTAGGGTGAGAGGCGATAAAATAGAATTTATGCCAGCTTCTGAAGATATTGCTTATAAAATAATTTTAGAAAATCAAAAAATTAAAAATATTATTAAATTCGACCCACTTACAAAGCATAAGTTAGAGGGCATAAAAGATGTTGTGATTTTTCCTCCAAAGCATTTTATAATGTCTGCACCAGAAAGGAAAAGGGCAATTAAAGATATCAAAAATGAACTAAAAGAAAGATTAAAACATTTTAGAAAAAATGGATTACTTCTTGAAGAAGAGCGTCTTGAAAAAAGAACAAAATATGACTTAGAAATGATAGGCAGAGTTGGCTATTGCCATGGCATAGAAAATTATTCTAGGCACTTAACTGGCAAATTTGCTGGTGATCCTCCAGAAACACTTCTTTCATATTTTGGATTGCCAGATGAATTTTTAACAATTATAGATGAATCTCATTTAGCTGTACCACAAATTGGAGGTATGTTTGCTGGGGACAAAAGCAGAAAAAATATTTTAGTAGAGCACGGATGGAGGCTCCCAAGTGCAATAGACAATAGGCCGCTCAATTTTAAAGAGTTCGAGCAGAGGATTGGCCAAACTATTTTTACTTCAGCTACTCCAGCAGATTTTGAGAAAGAAAATTCAGAAGGTGTGGTAGAGCAGGTAATACGCCCTACAGGACTAGTGGATCCCAAAATTTTCATCCGTCCAGTCGCCCCAATTGTATCTGTTGGAAGCTTAGCTTCCAACAAAAAGCAAAAAACGCAGATTGATGATTTGCTTGAAGAAATTGAGAAAACCGTTTCCAAAAATGAAAGAGTGCTTGCGATAACTCTTACCAAAAGAAGCTCAGAAGAGCTTACAGATTTTTTAAAGAGAAAGAAAATAAGGTGTAGATATATACATAGCGATATAAAAACTTTGGAGCGAGCCGATACGCTTACGAATTTTAGAGAAGGAAAGTTTGATGTGCTTGTGGGAGTAAACTTGCTTAGAGAAGGGTTAGATTTACCAGAAGTATCTTTAGTAGCAATTTTAGATGCAGATAGAGAAGGGTTTTTAAGAAACGAAACTTCGCTTATTCAAACAATAGGTCGTGCTGCTAGAAACAGTGCAGGAAGAGTAATTCTTTATGCAGACGAAAAGACAAAATCGGTAAAGAGGGCAGTGGAGGAAACTGAAAGAAGGAGAAAAATTCAGCTAGAATACAACAAAAAACATGGCATAAAGCCACAGACCATAAAAAAGAAAATAGAAAGATTTTTGAATATAGACAAAAAGAATGAAAAAGGAAAATAAAACCCCGCCGAGCGGGGCAAGAAAAATAAAAATAAAAGGTGCTAGAGTGCACAATTTGAAAGACATCAGCTTAGAGATTCCAAAAGATAAGCTGATAGTATTTACTGGTGTGTCTGGAAGCGGAAAGTCCTCTCTTGCTTTCGATACTATTTTTGTGGAAGGACAAAGAAGATATATAGAATCTTTGTCGCCATACGCAAGACAGTTTTTGGGTCAATCCGATAGGCCAGATGTAGACGACATTGAAGGCCTTTCTCCAGCAATTGCTATAAATCAAAAAGCGCATGGAAGAAACCCGCGTTCTATAGTGGCTACTCTTACAGAAATTTATGATTATTTGCGTGTGCTTTATGCAAGAATCGGGGTTGTTTATTGTCCAAAATGTGGAGGCAAAATAAAAAAAATGAGCGCGCAAGAAATTGTAGACTCTATAATAAAACGAGCCAACAAAGAGAAAGCAGGTTTTGTGTCGATATTTTCTCCAGTAGTTAGAGGTAGAAAAGGGGAGTATTATCAGCTTCTTTATGATTTTTTAGACAAAGGGTATGAAGAAGCAAGGGTAGATGGCAAAAAGCATTCTCTTCACGATCAGATAAATCTAACCAAAAACAAAAAGCACGACATAGAAATTTTAATAGATAAAGTCCAACCTAAAGATATTTCTAGGCTTACGGAAGCAGTAGAAGACGCACTCAATTATAGCAAGGGATTAGTGGTAGCAAAATTTTTAAGCGAAGAAAAATTATATTCTTCAAAATGGAATTGCCCTAAAGACGAATTTGCTTTTCCAGAAATTGAGCCACGGCTATTTTCTTTCAATAGTCCACATGGAGCGTGCGAGGCATGTTCGGGTTTAGGTATGCAAGATTTTTTTACAAAAGAAAAGTGTCCAGCATGTAAAGGTAAAAGGCTAAAAGAAGAAGCGCTTTCTGTAAAAATCTCTAACAAAAATATTCACGATATAATTTCTAAAAATATCACAGAGGCTTATGAATTTTTTATAAATTTAGAAAGCAAGCTAAATAAAAAAGAAAATAGCGTTGCCAAAGAACCTCTCAGAGAAATTATTTCTCGGTTAGGGTTTCTTTTAGAAGTAGGCCTAGAGTATATGACACTCGACAGAAAAGCATCTACGCTTAGCGGTGGCGAAGCGCAAAGAATACGCCTCGCGTCCCAAATCGGCTCCAAGCTCGCAGGAACGCTCTATGTTTTAGATGAGCCAACAATAGGCTTACACGAGCGCGACAACAAAAGACTAATAAAAACTCTTAAAGAATTAAAAAAAGCTGGAAACACTGTAATAGTGGTAGAGCACGACGAGAGAACTATTATGGAGTCCGACCATTTGGTAGATCTTGGCCCTGGCCCTGGAAGGCATGGGGGCGAGGTGGTAGTAAACGAGGAGATTAGTAAAGCCTTAAAAAATAAAAAATCTTCAACCATAGATTATTTGGTAGGCAAGCAAAAAATAGATCTTCCAGAAAGGCGTAAAAAGATACACGAAAAAGTGCAAATAATTGGCGCTAAAGTAAATAATTTAAAAAATGTAAATATAGATATACCACTAAAAAAATTGGTGTGTCTTACGGGTGTGTCTGGGAGTGGCAAGAGTAGCTTGCTTTATGAGGTACTTCATAAAAATTTAGCGAATGTAAACTATAAAAGAAGGGATGTTGGCTTTAAAAATGTAGGAAAAATTTTGGGATTAGAATATTTAAGTAGAGTTATAGAAATAAACCAATCACCAATTGGTAGAAGTCCACGCTCCAACCCGGCTACTTATACAGGTATTTGGACACCTATTCGTGAGTTTTTCGCGGAGCTTGAAGACGCACGTGAAAGAGGGTACAGAGCAGGGAGATTTTCATTCAACAAACCAGGCGGAAGATGCGAAGCATGCGATGGTGTGGGATTTAATTTGGTAGAGATGCATTTTTTGCCGGCGGTGTCTGTGGGGTGCGATGTGTGTCAAGGAAAAAGATTTAATAGAGAAACTTTAGAAGTAAAACACAGAGACAAAAATATTTCAGATGTTTTAAAAATGACAGTGGAAGAAGCATATGAATTTTTTAAAGATATTTATACCATTTCAGACAAGCTGAAAGTGCTAAAAGATGTAGGGCTTGGATACATAAAGCTTGGCCAACCAGCAACTACGCTTAGTGGTGGAGAGGCACAGAGAATAAAACTTGCCAAAGAGCTTAGCAAGCCATTTGTAAGAAATGCTGTTTATCTGCTGGACGAGCCGTCTACTGGCTTGCACTACGACGATATAAAAATGCTTTTAGATGTGTTACAAAAAATAGTAGAAAAAGGAAACACGGTAGTAGTAATTGAGCACAACATGCACATTGTAAAAGTAGCGGATTATATAATAGACTTGGGGCCAGATGGGGGAGATAAAGGTGGTAAACTTGTGGCAAAAGGTACACCAGAAGAAGTTGCCCAAAATAAAAATTCCCACACAGGGGAATATTTAAAAGGGTATCTGAAATAAAAAAAAGGGGGGCAAACGGTTGCCCCCCTTAACCATGAACCCTTCAACCCCAGAAGAAGGATATCTCTGTTTATTGTATAGCAACCAAATAATTTGTCAAATATTTTTAACTCAAAAATATGAAGTCAATAAAAGTCAATAAAAATAAGGATTTTTTGAAAAAACTGCCAAAAAAGACAGGGGTTTATTTGTTTTTAAATAAAAAGAAAAAGGTAATATATGTCGGCCGCGCAGCCAACCTAAAAACCCGCATCTCCTCCTACTTTCTATCTGTTGGAAGTCGGACCTCCAACAGAAGGCCGGTGGAACAGTTTGTGGGGGAGGTAGAGAAAGTTTCTTTTGTAGAGACCAACAATTTGCTGGAGTCGGCGGTGCTTGAGAATAATTTAATTAAAAAGTATTGGCCAAAATACAATATAAAAGACAAAGACCACAAAAGTTTTGTCTATTTGTTTTTTAATATGAATAAAGATTTCCCCAAGCCCGTGGTAGTTCGCGAAAGAGACTTAAAAAAATATGGTTTACCCCGCTCGGCGGGGAAGCCAAAAAATTTAGTGGGGCCATTTCAGAGCGTAAGAGAATTAAAAAATATTTTGAGTGTAGCAAGGAGAATTTATCCGTACAGTACATGCGTGCCTCTGGCAAGCCCCGCCGAGGGGGGTAAGCCCTGCTTCCACAATCAGATTGGATTATGTGCTGGAGTGTGTACAAGGGAAATAAACTCTAAAGAATATAAAAAAATAATCCGTGGGCTTATAAGATTTTTAAAGAGCAAAAACCCAAAAACTAACAGGAAGTTTTTAGACGACATCGTTTTAATACCACATAGTACACAAATAATGCGATCGCATAAAATATGTACTATGCGAATAGAAGGCTATGATATTTCTCAATTTGGGAAGGGAGATGTTTATGGATCGATGGCAGTTTTTATAAACAGAAAAGCTAGTAAAAAAGATTATAGACTTTTTAAAATAAAAAGTGCTGGAGTGGGAGACGACACAGGGGCACTTAGAGAAGTTTTAGAAAGAAGACTAAAACACAAAGAATGGCAATACCCAGACATAATTGTGGTAGATGGGGGAAGGCAACAAGTAAATACTTTTTTAAAAATTTTAAAAAATGTTAATCTAGAAATACCAGTAGTTGGTATTTCTAAAGCAGGGAAGCACTCACAATCTTCGGCTAAAGATTATAATATAATTTTTAGCGCCAAACTTAAAAAATCTGTACGAGAAATGTTTTCTGCACAAAAAGATTTGTTTTTAAAAGTAGATGCTGAAGCGCATAGATTTGCAATAAAACAAGTAAGGAAAAATAGATAAAAAAGAAACCCCCACAAAAAATTTGTGGGGGTTTTCAGAATAAAACAATCATTTCATTTCTGAGGGAAAATGGATGCTTCTGTAAATATAAAAGTGTCACATGACTTTGATCTTATTGGGAAAAGTCGGCTTTCTTTTCTGTTTGTCATAACAAATCCATCGTAAAATTTTTTATCGATACAACTAATCCCCCCGATTTTTTCTAAGTCTTTTGGTTTAAAGCCAGCCAAACGAACTTTTGAAAAAAGATGCTCGCGGAATAGTTCAATATCTTCATGGGTAGGAAAGGCTAGAGGATCTCTTTTGCTTTTATGTACTGCCATAAGCTTCATTTCAACCAGGGCTTCTTGTTCATCAGTAAAAGTCAGTTTCCAAAGAAAAGATAGAAAGTAGTTGTACATTTTTTAATCTCCTTTTTTAGGTGTTTTCAAAAATTCTATTCATGCTATCATAGCAGTAATATTATGAAAAGTCAAGATAAAACCCAAAAAATATTTGTTGGTATGAGTGGTGGGGTAGATAGCTCTACTACTGCCGCGATGCTTAAAAAACAAGGCTACAATGTGTCTGGCGTGTTTATTCGTGGATGGTATCCAACAGGCATTCCTTGCACTTGGCGAGAAGACAGAAGGGACGCTATGCGTGTGTGTGCCATGTTAGACATTCCTTTTTATACATTTGATTTTTCTAAAGAGTACAAAAAACACATTATCGACTATATGATAGCCGAATACAAAGAAGGGCGAACTCCAAACCCAGATATTATGTGCAACAAGCATATAAAGTTTGATTTGTTTCTAAAAAAAGCTCGAGAAATAGGAGCAGATAAAATCGCCACAGGTCACTACGTAAAAATTGTATCTGTTGGAGGTCCGACTTCCAACAGATTAGAGCTTGCGGAGGATAAGAGCAAGGATCAGAGTTATTTTTTATGGACGCTTGGGCAGGAGCAACTAAAGCACTGTTTGTTCCCGCTTGGAGATTACCAAAAAACAGAAGTGCGAGACATGGCTAAAAAGTTTGGCTTGCCAGTGGCAGAGAAAAAAGATAGCCAAGGACTTTGTTTTGTGGGGGAGTTCAATATGGAGGAATTTTTAAAAAATTATATAAAACCAAAACCAGGAAAAATTTTTGATGATAAGGGAAATCAAATAGGGGAACATAGAGGAGTACAGTATTATACAATTGGCCAGAGGCACGGGTTCGGTTTGAGCGGGAAAGAAGCACCAATGTATATAGTAGAAAAAAATATAAAGAAAAATATTTTAGTAGTTTCACCGATGTCCGACATCGGTGAATACTTGAAGAAGAAAGCGGAAATAAAAGATATAAATTGGACTTTAGGGGAAACTCCCGATTTATTAAAAAACTATCTAGCAAGAATTAGATACAGGCAACCACTGCAAAAATGTAGAATACATCGACACCCGATGTCGATGCAAATTAAAGTTGTTTTTGAGGAAGGGCAGGTGGGGGTGGCTTCGGGGCAATCTCTTGTAATTTATGAAGGGGACACAATGCTGGGAGGTGGGACAATAAAATAAAAAAACAGCAAATACTCGCGATCGCGAGTATTTGCTAAATTTGGTTTTTTGAATTTTAGGTCTTGACAAAATGGTAGAAATGATGTAAATTGAAAGCAGAATATTTGATATAAAATTTTTATAATTTTTTGAGCCTTCTAAACCCTTCGGGTCAGGCAAGGGAGGAACGAAATGAAAAATTTTTTTGAGAGCCTGTGGTATAAATTTATCTTTGAGGGGCGGGGCGTTTGGGCTCCGGCAAATCCACTTCGGAAGGGAGGAATACAATGATTAAAAAAATTCTTAGCTTCTTTTGTTGGAGCTACCGATTTATGCAAAAAAGCTATTGGTTTGTCCAGGGACTTTGTGGAAAAAACACTAGGCTTCCTGAGAGTGAGTGCCCTGGGGAAAATATTGAGATGGTGAGGGTTTGTGAAAACTTGGAACCTGAACCACTTTGGGCCGGAGATCCTGAGATAGAAAGACTCGAAACTCATATTTCCAGCGGTTTTCTCGATCCAGAGGAAACAATGAAAGCAGAAGATGAACTGGAAAAACTGAAGGGAGCATACACATGGCAAAAGGAATAGCTATCTTAGCAACAATTTATGTGGTTCTCGCTTTTTTAACTGCCGATCCTTTTTCCGATCAATCAGAACCCGATGCAATGCTGACTAGAACAATTTTAGTGCAAAAGATCGTTCCGGTTTACGGCCATTTTCACCTTCATGAGAAAAGTAATTTTAAGTTTCTCATGGGATACCTTCTTGTGTCGGATCGGCTTGTTGTTGGAACTTCCGAAGAAGTTTTGGCTGGATTTAAGGCCAAAGGACACAAAATTTTTGTGGAAAACGGGCGAGCAGGGATTCCGGAAGAGGTGTTAGGCTCTTTTGAAGCCTTGCACGAAAGGCTTCGCCAACATGTTGGTCTACACGAGATTAAGGTCTCTGGCCGACTGGTAAAAGGCATGGAGGGGATATCTCCTCGCAAGGCGATGGTCATTCACTCGATCACCTTCCCGGAAGAAAAGAAATCTCGTAAAATTAGATAAAAAAAACCCGTGGCGTGGAGGCGCCCCGGGTTTTTTTATCTTGTTTTTTCAACACATACTGGGATTGGATAGAATTGGGTTTGTATACTTTCTGCGACCGCATGATCTATACATTTTTTAAAAATAAACAACAGAGCTACTATATTTAGCTTGACTTTTGACAAAATTTGTTTTATGTATGAATAAGTAAGTTTTTTGTAAATTTAATATAAGAAAATACACGGAGGTGAAAGATGTTAGAATTTGCAAAAGAATGGCATTGGATAGTGAAAGCTTTGGGAGGAATGATTACGTTTGTTCCTTTTTTGGTCCTTGTGCCAATTTTAGTTGGTAAATTTGGAGTAAAAATCGAAGGGGTGTTTATTGTATGGTTTTGCGGATGTTTCCTGGGATTTTTATTTTGGGGAGGAATTTCATCTAACCCACTTATAAGCTATATTCCACAAGGCTGGCCATTGATTGTTCTGTTTATCTTAGCTTTCGTTGTTGGAAGCACGGGAAATATCTTTGTTATTCAATCTATGAATCCTGCAACCTGTCCTCATCCAGGAATTGCGCTCACGGTAGTAAATCTTGGGGGTGTAGTTGCTTATTTAGTTTCATTTTGGGGGCACAAATTTTTTCCTAAAAATTTTCAACCAATGACTTTTAACTGGGTGAACTTTACTGGAATGATTTTGGCGGTAGTTGTTATAGTAATGATTTCTTATCAGCCAAAAATTGAAGGAGGACTACCTTGAAAAAAGAAAACGAGTTAGGAAAATTTAGAACTTTTTTTGCCAAATTGGATTATAAATATCCAAGAATTACAGCTTGCTTGATCCTTGTTTCTTTTCTGCTTTTAGTCATCACTGTTTTTGGATTCAACGGGAAAGATGATATTATGTATTTTTTCTCGGGACTTTTTATTTTTTTAGTTACCATAATTCCTCTTGTGTGCGGGAGAGATTGGAAGAACTATCTTCCGGAATACAAATTAGATCAGCTTATAAAAGAGGCAAAGAGAATTGACGAATTTGGTAAACACGACCCTTTTTTATATGATTCGTTAGAAAGAGTTTTAAAAAAGAAAGATTATGAAAAAATTAGGACTTGGATTGAAATGGCTCAAAAATACACAAAAAGAGTAAAGGTCTTAGAAAAACTTTCCGAATTAGAATCAAAAAGAGAAGAACTTATAAGAGATGCTGTTGAGGCAAAAATTGCCTTGGAAGCAATGATTTTGAAAACTAAGGAGAGGGAAAATGACTAAAGGACCGATGGCGTTAAAACCTGAAAAGAAAAAAGGGAAAGAATTGAATAAGTTTCAAGAGGATATTGCAAGATTGTTTTATACAAATAAAAAGTGGTCAGGCACTATCATAATATTTTTTCTGTTTTGTGTTTTAATTCTTTTGATAATAATTATATTGGATTTAACTGGTTTTAAAGGAAATGTTTCCTTTGGTGTATTTTTATTTTTAGGGTTGTTGGCTTTTTTAATTTACATTCCTTCTTGGATAGACATCCTTCCTGAATACAAACTTGCGGAAGCAAAAAAGAAAGCAAAAAATCTTCTTGAATTTTATAAATACAAACCAGAAAGTCTTATAGAAAACGCTTTTTCTATTGCTTTGGAGTCAAATGAAATTGAAAAAATTAATTCTTGGATCAATGCTGTAGAAAATTATCAAAGCTATGTGGGTTGGGATTTTGAATTAACGAGACATTACAAAAAAAAGAAAGACGAAAAAGAAAAAAAAGAATTCGCTTCAAAGATTTTTAAAAAGCTTCTAGAACAGAAGTAATGAAAAATAAAAAAAAGCTGCCTTCATGGGTGGCTTTTTTATTTTGTGAATTTTATCAAATACCATTTTTTCCGCGATCGCGAACAAATGTGTATTTGGGAAACAAACAGAAAAAAGAATTGAAAAAAATAGCGTTCTGTAATATTATTTTAAGCAATGACATCAAGTGAAGTAAGGCAAAAATTTTTAGATTTTTTTAAAGAAAAAAGGCATGCAATAATACCCTCGTCTTCTTTGTTGCCAGAAAACGATCCGACAACTCTTTTCATAAGTGCAGGTATGCATCCACTGGTACCGTATCTTTTGGGCGAAAAACACCCAGAAGGCAATAGATTAGCAGATGTTCAGAAGTGTATAAGAACCATAGACATAGATGAAGTGGGTGATAAAACTCACCATACTTTTTTTGAAATGCTTGGCAATTGGTCGCTTGGAGACTACTTTAAAAAAGAGTCTTTAGAGTGGAGTTTGGAATTTTTGACTGATAAAAAATGGTTAGGGCTAGATAAAAATCTTTTAGCGGTATCTGTATTTGAAGGAGATGAGAATGCTCTTTTTGACGAAGAAGCCTATAAGATTTGGATAGATTTAGGTATACCAGAAAGCAAGATTGCAAAACTCGACAAGAAAGAAAACTGGTGGGGGCCAGCAGGACAAACTGGACCATGTGGACCAGACAGCGAAATTTTTTACTGGACTGGCGGTGTAGAAAAAGTGCCTGAAAATTTTGACCCAGAAGACGACAGATGGGTGGAGGTTTGGAACAATGTTTTTATGCAGTACAACAAGAACTCTGATGGGAAATACAAAAAACTTGCTCAGCAAAACATTGATACTGGAATGGGACTTGAAAGGACTACTGCAATAATGAACGGGTTAGACGACGACTACAAAACAGATCTTTTTGAAAATATAATCAAAAAAATTGAGGAGCTTTCTGGAAAAAAATATGACGAAAACAAAGATACCACAAGCGCAATGCGAATAATTGCAGACCACATAAAAGCAAGTGTGTTTATAATTATGGATGGTGTACATGCTTCAAATGTTGACCAGGGATATATTTTAAGGAGATTAATTAGGCGAGCAATTGTGCGTGGAAGAAAATTGGGTATAGAAAATAATTTTACAAGTGGTGTTGCAGAAAAAGTTTTTGAAATCTATAGAGGAGTTGATTGGTATGACAGGAGCGACGAGCAAACAATTTTAGAAGAACTAAACAATGAAGAAAAAAAGTTTAGAGAAACTTTAGAAAAAGGTCTAAAACAATTTGAAAAGCTGGGAGCTGATAAAATTATTTCTGGCAAAGATGCGTTTGTGCTTTTTTCTACTTACGGATTCCCGCTCGAAATGACAGAAGAGCTAGCAGAAGAAAAAGGTGTCTCTGTAGACACAAAAGAGTTCGAAGAAGAAATGGCTAAACATCAAGAACTCTCACGCACAGCGTCCGCGGGCAAATTTAAAAGCGGACTGGCAGACACCTCAGAAGACACGAAGAAGCTCCACACAGCAGCGCACTTGCTTTTAGCAGCTTTAAGAAAAGTTTTGGGAGACCATGTGGTACAAAAAGGGAGCAACATTACTGCAGAAAGACTGCGATTTGATTTTTCGCATTCAGAAAAACTTACAGATGAACAAAAACAAGAAGTAGAAAAATTAGTAAACGAAGTGATAGAAAAAGAGATAAAAATAGTTTGTGAGGAAATGACAATAGAAAAGGCTCGGGAAAGTGGCGCACATGGCACATTTGATTATGGGGATAAAGTTAAGGTTTATGGAATAGATAGTTTTAGTCAGGAGATTTGCTCTGGGCCACATGTAGAAAATACTGGTGAGCTTGGAAAGTTTAAAATAAAAAAAGAGCAGTCTAGCTCTGCCGGAGTAAGACGCATAAAAGCTATACTAGAATAAAATACTTGTGATACAATATAAGTAATGAGTAAAGATAAAACTATTGCTATTTTTGATATTGCCAGCTCGTCTATTGGCGCACTTTTGTTACAAAAACAAACAAAAGGAAAGCCAACAATTTTATCTAGTAAAAGAGAGCAAATAAGTTTTCCAAAAGAAAAGAATTTTTCTGCATCATGGCCTTTTGTAGAAAGAAGCATCGTTTCTCTTTTTAGTTTTTTAGAAAAAAGTTCTCCTAACAAAAATATAGATATGGCTATGTGTGTTTTTTCTGCACCTTGGTATATTGCGCAAACTAGAATAACAAAAACTATTCGAGAGAAAAATTTTAAAATAAACGAAAGTTTTATGGAAGAACTTATAGATGACGAAGCACATCGTTTTGGGCTTGAATGGGGAAGTAAAATCCCCCACGAAAAAGAAAAAGAAGAAGACGTCTTTATAGAAAAAACACCTTTAAAAGCAAATCTAAATGGATACGAAGTAAATAATTTTTTAAACAAAGAAGTCGGCAGTCTAGAAATGTTTTCATATTTTAGTTTGTCGCAAGGATCTCTGAAAGAAAAAATTAAAGAACAGGCTTTACCTCAGATACACGAGGGTAGTGTTTTTTTTCACAGTTTTCCATTTGTTGTTTTTAAAATCCTAAGTGGAGTTGCAAACATGAAAGAGGGAGCTGTGGTTGTAGATATCAGTGGAGAAATTACAGATATTTTTATAATGAGAAATGGAATCATAGAAGAAGTTAATTCATTTCCGAAAGGAGAGAATTTTTTTATAGACAGTATCGCTAAAACTTTTGGAAAAAGCTTGGTGGACGCAAGGTCTTTGTTTTTAAAATATCAGCGAAAGGACTTGAAAGATGATGTTTTTAAGAAGGTAGACCTAGTTGTTAGCAAAGCCTTAGATGAGTGGCAAAAATCTTTAGGAGGTCTTTTGATAGAGATAGCTAAAGATAGATTTTTACCTCAAAATCTTTTTTTATGCGAACTTTCCTCGCCAATGTTTAGTGAAAAAAAGATGCCAACATTGCTTAAAAAACTAGAAAAAAGAATTGAAAGTCCAGATTTTGCAAATTTAACAATTTTTAAAAAACATTTTGCTATAAAATTGTTGTCTCCTTATTCCTTGGGAGGATATTTCGATAATAAAAGTAAAGGATTGAGTGAATCTGATTTTTCACTTTTGCTTTCTGCGCTTTTTGCAAACAAGTATTTAAAATGATAAAATAAAGAAGAATTGCCCGAAATTTTATTTAAAATTTCGTAGGCAAACCTTTACCCCGCCCTCACACACAAGAGCAGGGATTTGTAATTAAAAAATAGGTATAAAAATAATAAAGATTAACAATTAAGAAAAAATATTAAGAGGGCGGGGTGCAAAAAATTATATTCACTTCGTTCATTAATTTTCAAGCATGCCTAAACCAAAAATAGAAGATATTATAATAAAAAAAGGAAAGAAAAAAAGAGACTTTTTCGATGAGCCGATAAAAAGAGTAAGAAAGAATCGTGACAATGATTTGTTTAAAAAAATGAAAAAAGGAAAGATAATTTTTGGTCTAGTTGTTTTGTTTCTTGTTGTTGTTTTATCTGCAAAAACAGTAGGATTTTTTGCTAAAGCCATTATTCAAATTACTCTTCATCAGGAAGTTGTTAGTATAGATACTCTTGTAAAGTCTGGTAAAACAGCGTTTTTTGATGTGCCATTTGAAACAATGGAAATAAAAGTTACCAAAGAAAATTCCACACAAGCCACTGGTGTAAAAAATATTGCCACCAAAGCAAGTGGTACAATCGTTGTTTATAATAGTTTTAGCTCAAAGTCTCAAAAACTTATTGCTACCACAAGATTTGAAGCCCCAGATGGAAAAATTTATCGTATCAAAAAATCAATAATAGTTCCTGGGGCAAAAATAATCGATGGAGAGGTGCAACCGAGCTCGATAGAAGCAGTAGTATATGCAGACAAACCAGGAGAAGAATATAACAAAGAGCTTACTGATTTTACTATTCCTGGATTTAAGGGCGGGCCTCGCTATGAAAAATTTTATGCTAGAAGTAAAACCACTATGGCAGGAGGTTTTAGTGGGGAAGTACCAGTAGTTAGCGACAGTGATTTTAATAATTTAAAAAATTCTCTAGAAGCATCCATAAGAACAGCGCTTCTTGAAAAGGCTGTAGAGAAAAAACCCGAAGGATTTTTACTTTATAGTGGCGCTATTCAAATTACTTTTTCTGAAAACGAAGCTCAAAATAGCACAGACTTAATTTCTACAAACCCAGAATTTAAAATAAAAGAAACTGGTACACTTTATGCCGTTCTCATTCCAGAAAATATTTTGTCTAAAATTTTAGTAGGAAAATATTTAGGCGAAGATATGTTAGGAAAAGTAAAAATAAATAATTTAGAAAAATTAGATTTTGATTTGATAAGCCTAGACAAAGAAAAACAGAGTATGGTTTTCAAGCTTAGTGGTAATGCAAATTTTGTTTGGATACTAGACGAAGCTAAGCTAAAAGAAGCTCTTATAGCTTCGCCAGAAAGACTAGAAGAAGTATTTAAAAATTATCCGGCTATAGACCATGCTTCTATTGTGTTTAGTCCATCATGGTGGAGATTTTTTCCAGAAAAAGAATCTAAAATAAGAATTGAAGAAATAGTTAACTAACTTAAAACTTTTGCAATAAAAAAGACTCGCTGGATAGTAAAATCTGAGCGAGTCTTTGTTTTTATCGAAAAAATTAATGCCAATCAATAATGCTGTATTTTTTCATAAAATCTTTGGGAATGGGCACGATGGTTTTGTATACTCTATCTCCATATTCACTTCTCACATAAATAGCGCAGTATCTTTGCCTAAGAAGTCTAGCAATTTTCCCCATTTTCACTGTGTCTCCTGGATGTTTGACCAAATAAAAATATGACTTTTCTTGCATGTTTGCTACCCTTTCATTTTTAGATTTTTTTATTTATTTTTTGCTTCTAATAAAAATATACTAAAAACATCTTGTTGTGTCAATTTGCTATGCTTGCAGTCGGTATTGTGGACAGGTAAAATAAAATTATGTCCATTTTAACTAGTATTATTGTTGCCACTTTTTGTATAAGCTTGGCAGTTTGGGTAGCCTTGTTCTTTTTGTTTTTTAAAGAAAAATTACTTTCTAAAATTGTTTTATTTCTAGTTTCTCTCTCTGCTGGAACAATGATGGGTGGAGCATTTTTACATCTACTGCCAGAAGCTGCCGAAGAAATTAGCGGCGAAATCCTGTTTTTAACAACACTCGGGGCTTTTGTTTTTTTCTTTTTTATAGAAAAGGTCTTTCATTGGAGACATTGCCACGATGGGCAATGCAAAGTGCATACTTTTGGATACATAAATCTTTTGGGAGATGGCGTGCATAATTTTATAGATGGGCTCGTGATAGCGGCAGCCTTTGTGATTGATGTAAAGTTAGGAGTGGTAACCACTCTTGCTGTAGCCTTGCACGAAATACCACAAGAGATTGGGGATTTTGGCGTGCTTATTTATGCAGGGTTTAAAAAAACGAAAGCCCTAATTATGAATTATTTAGTGGCGCTTAGTGTGGTGTTTGGTGGAATAGTGGGCTATTTTATTTCTCTTTCTTTAGAGAGTGTTATTCCTTATTTGCTTCCATTTGCTGCTGGTGGGTTTATCTATATTGCAGCTTCAGACTTGGTGCCGGAAATCAAAAAAGAGACAAATTTTTTTCGATCTATTGCGTATTTTTTGGTCTTTTTGCTTGGGGTTTTGTTAACTTTTGGTCTAAAATTTATTTTTTAAATTAAAACCCCCGGAATTCCGGGGGTCTTTAAAAACAAAAACATATCAAAGTGTAAATAAATCTACAATAAGAGCAAGTACAGCTAATGGGGCAAACAAAAACCACCAACCTCCTCCACCAACTATTACTCCTAAGAGAATGGTTCCGATAAGGCGTGGTAAAAACAATCCAGCAATCATTGCAAAAACAACACCTAGAGCACTCAAAATTTCCATTTTTTTCCTCCTATAGTATTTTTAATCTAAGGATAAAATAACATATATTTTTTAAAAATCAATAAGAATGTGATACAATAAAAACATGCAAAAAATAAAAATTAAAAATGAAAGCCTTACGGTTTTTTCTTGGTTTACAGGATGGCTGTTTACAATAGGGTTTTTACAACTTTCTTTTTGGAAAGGGGTGCTTGCTATTATTGTATGGCCATATTATCTAGGAGTTTTCATTAGTTCTGTTATATAAGAAAAACAGGAGATTTATGTGTTTTTGTGGTGAATTAGGGCTAAACCACCTAAATCTAGCCCTAGATTTAGGTGGTTTGAATATTTTAAGGCTAAAAAGCCTTGACACTTTAGGGCTATTTTTGCTACTATTTCAAATAAGCCATATTAATATTGGCAAATTTTTAATGATATTTAATAAATGCCCAAAAAAGATATAAATGTTCTTATGGGAAGAGTTACAGAAGCTCTACCCAACACCACTTTTAGAGTAATATTAGACGACACGAAAGAAGAAATTTTAGCCCATCTTTCGGGGAAAATGAGGATGTATAGGATAAAAGTTTTAGTAGGAGACAAAGTTCAAGTAGAAATGAGCGAGTATGGGGGAAAGGGCAGGATAAATAGAAGATTTTAAAAACATGAAAGTTAGAGTATCAGTTAAAAAAATTTGTAAGGATTGCAAAATGACGCGACGCAGGGGTCGAGTTGTGGTTATTTGCCGAAAAAATCCTAAACACAAACAAAGACAGAAGTAAAGCGAATTGCCCGAAATTTTGTAAAAAATTTCGTAGGCAAACCTTTACCCCGCCCTTATACACAGAAGCGAGGTATTGCAAATAAAGAATATGAGTATTAAAAATAGTAATAATTAAAAACCAAGAAAAGATATAAAAGGGCGGGGTGTAAAAAATTATACTCGCTTCGCTCGTTAATTTTAAACACATGCGAATATCAGGAGTAAACATACCAGAAAACAAAAGATTAGAGATTGCTCTTACTTATTTTTATGGAATAGGCAAAGTTAGCGCGCAAAAAATTCTTACAGAAGTAAAAGTTCCTTTTGACAAAAAAGTAAAAGATCTTACTTCAGAAGAAGAAAACAAAATCAGACTTTTGGTAGAAAAAGAAAGAATAGAGGCAGATTTAAGAAGAGATGTTTTGGGTAATATAAAGAGATTAAAAGATATAAAAACCTACAGAGGAGGTAGGCATTCTAGACAGCTACCAGTACGAGGTCAAAGAACAAAGACAAATTCTAGAACAAATAGATCTTACAAGGGTCGTAGGACGATGACTAGCGGAAGAAGAAAGGCTGATAAAAAATAATAAATATGGGTAAAAAAAGAATTATAAAAGAAAAAGGTGGGGGAATGAGCGCTGAAATGAAGGCGAGGGCTCTTAATCGTATTCCCAAGAAAAAACTTTCGGAGGGCAATGTATATATAGAAGCCACTTACAATAATACACGAGTTACTTTTACAGACAGAGCTGGAAATACAGTTATGTGGGCCTCAGCCGGTAACCTTGGTTTTAGAGGAGCTAAAAAAGCTACTCCTTTTGCAGCTTCAAGAGTAGCAGATCTTATAGGGGAAAAAGCGATTAAAATAGGAGTAAAAGAAATAGCAATAGAAGTAAAAGGTGTGGGGGGTGGTCGTGAATCAGCAATTAGAACATTTGGAAACAAAGGTTTTGATATTATTTCGCTAAAGGACACCACACCAATTCCACACAATGGTCCAAAGGCTAAAAAACCAAGAAGAGTATAAATATGAGTACAACAAAATGTAAAACTTGTAGACGAGCGGGGCAAAAACTTTTCTTAAAAGAAGAGAAGTGTTTTACTGCCAAATGTCCAACTACGCGAAAGTCTTACCCGCCAGGAAAAAGAGCAAAAAGATTTAAAATGCTTTCAGAGTACGGTCTGCAACTAAAAGAAAAACAAAAACTAAAGTTTATGTATGGCCTGAGGGAAAAGCAATTTGAAGGCTATGTAAGAAAGGCTATGAACAAAAGTGGTTCAAATACAGGAGCTCTTATTCTTTCTCTTTTAGAATCTAGGCTAGATAATGTTGTTTACAGGCTAGGATTAACAAAATCTAGAAGTATAGCAAGGCAAGTAGTAGGCCATGGGCATATTTGTGTAAATGGCAGAAAAACAGATATTCCGTCAAGACAAGTAAAAGTTGGGGACAAAATTTCTACAAGAAAAGAGAGTGAAGGCAAAAAAGTTTTTTCAGATATGGATATTTATCTTAAAAAATATAATACACCAACATGGCTTAAGTTAGACAAAGTTTCAAAAACTGGCGAAGTCGTAAAAACACCAGTACTTGAAGAAACAGAAACAGGAGTTAATTTAAATTCAGTTATTGGTTTTTATTCAAGATAAAATTTTTATAAATTATTAAAATTAAAAAATATATTATGTCAAATTTTGAAATAATTTTACCATCAAGACCGAAGATAATTTTGGAGGAAGATAACAAAGGAACATACGAAATGGAGGGTCTTTATGCTGGCTATGGGCACACTTTAGGAAATTCTCTAAGAAGAGTTATTCTTTCTTCTTTGCCTGGTGCCGCAGTAACTATGGTAAAAATAGACGGCGTTAACCACGAATTTTCAACAATGGAAGGTATTAAGGAAGATGTTATTGCCGTGCTTTTAAATATTAAAAAAATGAGGTTCAATCTAGAGAGCGGGGAACCTGTCAAGGCTACTTTGGAAGCAAAGGGTGTTACAAAGGTTTCGGCTGGAGACTTCAAAGCTCCGTCACAGCTTGAGATTTTAAATAAAGATTTAGTAATTGCAAATTTAACAGACAAAAAATCTAAACTAAACATAGAGATAACGGTAGAAAAAGGTTTGGGGTATGTGCCAAGAGAGGTTTTGAAAAAAGAAAAAGTAGAAACTGGGGTTTTAATGCTAGACGCCATGTTTACACCAGTGAAGAGGGTAAATTACGAAGTAGAAAACATGCGTGTTGGAGACAGAACAGACTACAATAAAATAAGATTTCTTATTGAAACAGATGGAAGTATTTCTCCAAGAGAAGCTTTAGAAAATTCTATAAGAACTTTAATAAAACAATTAAGTGCTGTTGTTGGTATTTCTGAAGATGAATCAGAAAAAATAATAGAAGAGTCAAAATTCAAACAAGAAGAAGCAAAAATGGCAAAAATCAGAAAAGAAGAGGAAAAAGAGATGGCTAAGCAAAAGGAAGAAGAAGATAAAGAAGAAGACAAAGGAAAGGAAGAAGAAGACTTTCTAAAAACAAGGGTAGAAGATATAAATCTATCTAGTAGAACGATAAATGCTTTGTCAAAGGCTGGTATACGAACAGTGGGTGGATTAACAAGAAAGAAAGAAGAAGATCTTTTGAGCATAGATGGGTTGGGAGAAAAAGCTCTAAACGAAATAAGAAGAGCCTTAGGTAATTTTGGATTAATATTAAAATAAGTAGCCAGCTACCAGCCATCAGTAGACAGACAACAAACAAAGTGATTAAATAGTCTGAAAGCTGAAAGCTGAGTACTGGAAGCTGAATTATGAAACACGGCAGTAAAATAAGAAAATTAGGAAGAACCAAAGACCAAAGAAGGGCGCTTATAAATTCGTTGCTTAACAGTCTTGTTTTGAGTGAAAAAATAGAAACAACCGAAGCAAAAGCAAAAGAATTAAGACCAAAGATAGAAAAAATGATTACAAAGGCAAGAAAAGATACCGTTGCTAATAGACGTATTTTGGCTGAAAGTTTTACCAAAAATTCAGTAAAAAAACTGGTTGAAGATATTGCCCCGAGATATAAAAAAAGGACTGGCGGCTATACAAGGATTATAAAAACCAATCCAAGAAAAGGAGATGGCAGTAAAATGGCTGTGATCGAATTTGTGTAAAACCATGGAAAAGAATTTATATGAAATAAATGCAGAGGGTAAAATACTTGGTAGGCTGGCATCCGAGGTAGCGATAATTTTGCGTGGGAAAAATAGTCCGAGTTTTCAGCCAAACATTGCTCCAAAAGTAGAAGTAAAAATATCTAATGTCGAGAAAATAAAGTTGTCTGGAAACAAATTAAACGATAAAGAGTACAAGAGATTTTCTGGATATCCTGGCGGTTTAAAGACAATTAAGTTTGAAACAATGCTTAAAAACGATCCAAACAAGTTGTTTTTGAAAGTTGTAAGAGGAATGCTTCCAAAAAACAAATTGAGAAAAGAGATGTTAAAAAATATTAAATTTGCATAAATATGCCAGAAAAAAAAGAAAAAACAACCCCGCCGAGCGGGGCAAGAAAGAAGAAAAATTCGCCAGCTGGCGGAAAGTACTTTGAAGCTGTGGGAAGGAGAAAAAGCTCTGTTGCAAGAGTGAGGCTTTTTGAGAAACCCACTGAAGGCAAAAAAGGAGATGTTTTAATAAACGACAAAGCAATGTTAACTTATCTACCAATTAAAGAGCTTCGAGATACAGTAAAAGCCCCTCTTAAAAAAGTTGAAGTTTTAAAAAACTTTTTTATAAGCGTAAAAGTAAAGGGAGGCGGAATTAGTTCGCAAGCTGGAGCAATAAGATTGGGGATAAGCAGGGCACTCCTTAAATTCAATCCAGAATTTAGGCTAATATTAAAACCGGAAGGTTTCCTAACAAGAGACCCTAGAGCGAAAGAAAGAAGAAAGTTTGGACTAAAGAAAGCAAGAAAAGCTGCACAATGGAGCAAGCGCTAGGTATTAGCCACTAGTAATTGGTGATTAGAAAAAGTTTCCTAAACACTAGTCCCTAAACACTAAACACTAATATGTCTGATGATATTCAAATTGAACTAGAAAATGAAAACGAGGACGACAAACTTAAAAAACTGAAAAGTCAGCTGAAAAAATGCCAAAAGGAAAAAAACGAGTATTTAGATGGATGGCAAAGAGCAAAAGCTGATTTTATAAACGCTAGAAAAGAGGAAGAAGAAAAGAGGTCTAAGTTTTCGAAATTTTCTAACCAGCTTTTAATTACTGAAATTTTAATCGTTTTAGATAGTTTTGATATTGCCCTAAAAAATGAATATGACAAAGGTTTTGATTTAATAAAATCTCAACTGCTAAGCATTTTAGAGAAAAATGGGCTTGAAATAATAAAAACGGGAGGCGAAAAGTTTAATCCAATTTTCCATGAATCAGTAGAAGAAGTGAAATCAGATTTGAAAGAAGGGGAAATTGTAGAAGAGATTCAAAAAGGATACGTTTTAAACGGTAAAATTTTAAGAGCTGCAAAAGTAAAAATTAGCAAATAAAAATTTATAAAAAATTATGTCAAAAATATTAGGAATAGACTTAGGTACAACAAACTCAGCAATGGCTATTGTAGAGGGTGGTGAACCAAAAATTTTAGAAAACGACGAAGGAGGTAGAACCACACCTTCTATTGTTGGTGTTTCAAAAGCAGGAGAGAGGGTGGTAGGACTCTTGGCAAAAAGACAGGCAATTACAAACCCTCAAAATACTATTTTTTCTGCCAAAAGACTTATTGGTAGAAAATTTTCTGACGAAGAAATACAAAAAGATAAAGAGCTTTTGCCATACGAACTGCGAAGCGGCAGTGGCGATGGAGTGGAGCTAAAAATGGGAGACAAATGGCACAGGCCAGCAGAAATTTCTGCTATGTTTTTACAAAAACTTAAAAAAGATGCCGAAAGCAGAGTGGGAGAAAAAATAGAAGAAGCTATTATTACAGTACCGGCCTACTTCAACGACAGCCAAAGAAAGGCCACCAAAGATGCAGGAGAAATTGCAGGTTTTAAAGTAAAAAGAATTTTAAACGAACCTACAGCGGCAGCTCTAGCATATGGATTTAATAAAAGGAAAAATGAACAAATTGTTGTTTATGATTTTGGTGGTGGAACATTTGATGTGTCAGTTCTCGAAGTTGGCGACGATGTTATAGAAGTAAAGTCTACCGACGGAGATACACATTTGGGTGGAGACGATTTAGATCAAAAAATAATAGATTGGATTATAAATGAATTTAAAAAAGAAAGCGGTATAGATATTTCTAAAGATCAATTAGCGCTTCAGCGTCTAAAAGAAGCTGCAGAAAAGTCAAAGCACGAACTTTCAAGCACAGTAGAAACCGAAATAAATATACCTTTTATTACTTCAAACGAAAACGGACCACAACATTTGCTACTAAAACTATCTAGATCAAAATTGGAAGACTTAGTAAGTGAATATATAGACCGGTCTGTAAAAATTACAAAAGAAGCAGTAGATGCTGCTGGTTTTAAAATTTCTGATATAGACGAAATAATTTTAGTTGGTGGACAAACAAGAATGCCTGCCATACAAAATGCCGTAAAAGAACTCTTTAATAAAGAACCGAACAAATCTATTAATCCAGATGAAGTTGTAGCCTCTGGAGCAGCCATTCAAGCAGGAGTTTTACAAGGAGATGTAAAGGATGTTCTTCTTCTCGATGTGACACCTTTGTCTTTAGGATTGGAGACGCTAGGTGGCGTAATGACGAAAACAATAGAAAAAAATACCACTGTACCTGTTTCTCGGTCGCAGGTTTTTTCTACTGCCCAAGACAATCAGGGCTCTGTAGAAATACATGTACTTCAAGGGGAAAGAGGTATGGCAAACGACAACAGGACACTTGGCAGATTTATCTTGGATGGTATTCCACCAGCACCACGTGGCGTGCCACAAGTTGAAGTAATGTTTGATATAGATGCAAACGGCATTTTGAGTGTAAAAGCAAAAGATAAAGCAACAAACAAAGAGCAATCTATTAGAATAGAAGCTTCTTCGGATTTATCTAAAGAAGAGATAGAAAAAATGAAACAAGATGCAGAAGCACACGCAGAAGAAGACAAAAAGAAAAAAGAAGATTTGGAAATAAAAAATACTGCAGATACTTTAGTTTACACAGCAGAAAAAGCTATGAAAGATGCGGGAGACAAATTAGATGAAAACGTTAAGAAAAATATTGAAGAAAAAATAAAAGAATTAAAAGATATAAAAGACAAAAACGATATAGCTGAAATAAAATCTAAAACCGAAGTACTATCTTCTGAAATTCAAAAAATTGGCGCAGAGATGTATAAAGATGCAGGGCCAGCAACAGAAGCACCAAAAACAGACGAAGCTCCAAAAGATGATACTGTAAAAGATGCAGAATACAAAGAAGTAGACGACAACAAAAACGAAGACTCGTCTGAAGACGAGGCAAGCAAAGATAAAAAAGATGAGTAAAGATTATTATCAAGTTTTAGGTGTTAATAAAAGCTCTTCCAAAGAAGAGCTTAAGAAGGCTTACCGAAAGCTAGCACACAAATACCACCCAGACAAAAAAGGTGGGGACGAAGCAAAGTTTAAAGAAATAAACGAGGCATATTATATTTTAGGAAACGAACAAAGGAGATCTGAATACGACAGGTATGGCCAGGTTTTTAGTGGTGCAGGAGGTGGACAGCCAGGAGGTGGATTCGATTTTAGTGGATTTCAATCCGCAGACTTTTCAAACTTAGGAGATATGTTTGGAGATATATTTGGTTTTTCTGGTGGAGGAGGTAGACAAAAAAGAAGAGGGAGAGACATTGCTATAGATCTTGAACTATCTTTTAGAGAGTCTATTTTTGGAACAACAAGAAAAGTTCTTCTTACAAAACATGCTTTTTGTGAAGACTGCAAAGGGAATGGGGCCGCGCCAGATGCCGCTTTTAATACCTGTAAATATTGTAATGGTGCAGGAAAAATAAATGAAACCAAGCAATCTTTTTTCGGTGCTTTTACTTCTGTAAAAACATGCTCCAAATGTATAGGTTCTGGCAAAATTCCTTCCAAAAAATGTAAAGCCTGTCGTGGAGAAGGAATAGTTAAAAAACCAGAAGAAATAGTTATAGATGTGCCCGCGGGAATTTACAATGGGGAAATGATAAAGCTCGTCCAAAAAGGTGAAGCCATAACTGGTGGAGTAGCCGGAGATTTGTATATAAAAATACATGTAAAGGAAGATTTTACTTTCAAAAGAGAAGGGAACAATCTAACATTAGATTTAAGCATTCCTCTTTCCGAAGCACTTCTTGGGGGTAAAAGAAAAATAGAAACATTAGATGGAAATATAGAGCTCAAAATTCCTACAGGAGTAAATACTGGAGAAATTTTAAGAGTAAAGAAAAAGGGTGTACCGATCAGCACAAGTAGTAGAGGAGATTTAATGGTAAAAATAAAGGTAGAATTACCCAAAAATCTTTCTAGAAAAAGTAAAAAACTGATAGAAGAGTTGAAAAAAGAAGGGATATAAAATATTTTGTTTTGTACCCCGTGAGGGATTCGAACCCCCGACCGTCTCCTTAAAAGGGAGCTGCTCTACCAGCTGAGCTAACGGGGCAGGTATCTACATATTGTAGAAAATATAAAAATTAAGTCAATATATTTATAATGAAAGATTTTTTTTCTAAGTGGACACAAAAAATACTCGTAACTGGATTAATGAAGATTCTCTTCAAGATTTTTTTTAAGTTCGAAGTTGTAAATCCAGAAAAAATAAAAAATCTGTCCGGCCCACTACTTATTATCGGAAACCATAAATTTTCTTTAGATACCTTTGCTATGGGAGGTGCAATGTCCCTAAGATCCAAGCTCCACCCAATAAAAATAATGGGAGAAAACAATTTTTTTAATAATCCTTTTGTGAACCTTCTTTTTAAGATTGGTTTTATAAAATTAGTTTACAAAACATTTGGAGTCTTTCCGGCTATTAGGGGCAAAGGTTTGGATATTGCATTAAAAGAACCGGAAAACATTATTAAAAACAATGGGGTTGTTTTTCTACACCCCGAAGGTAGGGTTTGTCGTGAAAAAGAAATATGTCCATTTAAAAGAGGTGCTTCTTATTTAGCTTTAAAAACTAATGTAAGAATTTTACCAGTTGTTTTTAAGATGAAGGAAAATGGTTTTTGCAAAAGATACCAAATAAAATTTGGGAATATCTTTCATCTTCCTAATGATTTAACTCCAGAAGAGGGTGCTGAATATATGAAGAAAATAATAGAAAACTTATACAAAACATTGAGGTAGTGTATAATAAAGGCTATGAAATTTGCGTTTTTAGTACATTCTAGGGACTATACAGATGTCCACAGAAAATTCAAATTTACCAAATATTTACCTAAAAAGTTGGTAGAATTTTGGTGTTTGCACTGGCCACCTATAGTAGTTTCAAAGATAACGGGGCTTGAAAAAAACAACGAAGAAATAAAAGGATGGATAATAGGTATACCCCTAACAGCCAAACAAATGCTAGAGCGTCGAAAACTAGCACAAAAAAGAATAGTAGACGCAATAAATAAAGCAGAAAAAATGGGAGCCAAGATAGTCGGCCTAGGAGCGCTTACTTCATCTGTAACTGCTGGTGGAAAACTAATAAAAGATAAAGTTAATATAAGAATCACTCCAGGCCATGCATTTACTTCTTACAATGTTTGCTCTTGCGCATTAAGAGCCTTGAAAGATTTTAATTTAGATAAAAACAAAATTACACTTGCAGTGGTAGGCGCCGCTGGTTCAATAGGCTCAAACTCTGCAAGGTACCTTGCAAGCAAAGGTATTAAAAATATTCTTCTTATAGATCTTCAAAGAAAAGGAGACCTGCTAGAAAAAGCCCTAAAAAACATAAAAGAAAACCAGCCAAACACAAAAGTAAAAGTTTCCCATCAGATTAAAGATATCAAAAATGCGGAATTAATTATAGCTGCTACAAGCGCCCCTGAAGCACTAATTACACCAGAAGATTTAATGTCTGGGGCAATTATCGTAGACGATGCACAGCCGACAGATATATCACCAGAAGTCCTCAAGCAAAGAAACGATGTTTTAGTAATTGACGGGGGAGTATTGTCAACAGAAAATATCAATTGCCATTTCAATATGGGGCTTGCAGAAAAACACGATATCTTTTCTTGTTTGGGAGAAACATTAATAATAGCAGCCACAAATGATCTACCAAAATATGAGTTAGGGGAGCTAAGCAACGAGATTATAGAAAAATCTGGAGAACTTAGCGCGAAGTTAAATTTTAAAAGAAAAAATTATCAAAGACAAAGTAAAATATATCCAAAAAAATATTTAGATAATATAAAAAATATATGGACTACCAAAGCATCTTATTAATCACAGCCCTTTTTGTTAATCTAATTTTGGGCGCTGTTGTCTTTTTTAGAAACAGATATCAAAAAGAAAACAGATGGTTTATTTATTTTGTTCTTTCGGTGGCTATGTGGTCTCTAACTATGTTTTTTTATAGAATCTCATCCTCGATAGATTTGTCTTTGTGGTGGGCCATTATTTTGTACGATGTTGCTATATTTATTCCACCAACACTTTTGTGTTTTTCTATAGGTTTCCCCACAGGGGAATTAAACATATCAAGGATTCTTAAAATTCTTTTGTGGGGGCCAGTTTTTACAATTTTAATTTTAACTAGCATTAAAAACCTAGTCATTACCGGAGTACAAATTGTACCTGGGCAGGAAAAAACCATTCTCTGGGGAACATATTATTTAGTTTATAATGTATATTTTATACTGTATTTTCTTGCAATTTTTTTAGTACTTTACAAAAAGATAAAAGAAAGCACAGGACTACTCAAAACACAATTAAAAGTAATCCTTCCTGGTATTTTTATTCCATCTATAATTGGCAACACTACAAACCTAATTCTTCCAACTTTTGGTATTTTTGATTTCAACTGGTTGGGGCAAGCCACCTCTATGATAATGACGGGCTTCATTGTATATGCCATTACCAAGCACCAACTAATGAATATAAAAGTTATTGCTGTTGAAATGCTTAGTATTATTATTTCCGTTTTTCTCTTAATAGACGCCTTTTTATCGACAACTAGCACTGAGTACGTTTTAAAATTTTCTATTTTTGGTTTAGTTGCATTTTTTGGCTACATGCTCGTTAGGGGGGTTGTAGAAGAAGTTAGAATAAAAGAGGAATTGGCGCAAGCTTCAAAAAGACTAAAGATAGCAAACACAGAGCTAAAAAAATTAGACGAAGCAAAGTCAGAGTTTCTTTCTATCGCATCTCACCAACTTAGAACACCCCTTACTGCCATAAAGGGTTATTCTTCTATGCTTATCGAAGGAGATTTTGGCGAACTTAAAGGGCAAACAAAAGAAACTATTGAGAAAATTTTTGAAGCAAGCCAGAGAGTTGTAAACATGATAGAAGATTTCCTAAATATTAGCCGTATAGAAATGGGAAGGATGAAATACGACTTTATGGAGTTTGATCTAAAAGATGCTGTTAAAAAACTTACAGAAGATTTTATAGCAAACAACAAAAAAGCAGAAATTATTAAACTTAGTTTTAGTTGTGATAAACAATCTTGCAATGTAAAAGCAGATAAAAATAAAGTAATTCAGGTTGTTTCAAATATCATAGACAATGCCATAAAATACACGCAAAAAGGTTTTGTAAAAGTATTTCTAAGCACAGATAAAGAAAAAAATGTTTGCTTAGTAAAAATACAAGATTCTGGAGTAGGTATATCGAAAGACACTATGATAAAAATCTTCCAAAAATTTACACGGTCTTCCGATATTTCCAAGCTTCACACAGATGGGTCTGGATTGGGGCTATATGTTGCAAAAAAAATTATGGAAGACCATAATGGAAAAATATGGGCAGAGTCTCCAGGAGAAAACAAAGGCTCTACATTTTATATAGAATTACCTATAAGTCAAAAATAAAATATGGAAAGGATTTATATTAAAAATACCCCCGAAAATGTGGGGGAAGAAGTAAAAGTTAATGGTTGGGTTGGAACTAGGCGAGATCATGGCAAACTAATTTTTATAGACTTTGTTGATGCCACGGGTGTTTTGCAAGTAGTTTTTACTCCCGCAAACAAAGAAGTATTAAAAATAGCAAACACCTTAAGAACCAACGACTCCATAGAAATAACTGGAGAAATAAAAGATCGCCCAGAAGACATGGTAAACGATGAAATTGAAACTGGAAAAATAGAATTAAAAGCAAATAGTCTTGTAATTTTAAACAGTTCAGATACCCCTCCCTTTGAATTAGACCAAGATGGCCGAGATGTAAACGAAGAAGTGCGACTAAAATATCGCTATCTGGATCTCAAAAGATCACGACTACAAAAAAATATTAAAATGCGCCACGAAGTTTTCCGTTTTTTGAGAAATTTGCTGTCTGAAGAAGGTTTTATAGAAATAGAAACACCCCTGCTTACCAAAGCTACTCCAGAGGGCGCAAGAGACTATGTAGTGCCTTCTAGGCTACAAAAAGGCAAGTTCTATGCGCTCCCACAGGCTCCACAACAGTTTAAACAGCTTCTTATGGTGTCTGGGTTTGAAAAGTATTTTCAGTTTGCCAAATGCCTCAGAGATGAAGACACAAGAGGAGATAGACAACCAGAGTTTACTCAGCTAGATATGGAAATGTCTTTTGTTGGTAGAGAGGGTGCAATGGCATTAAACGAAAAACTTATGATAGATATGGTAAAAAAACTATATCCAGAAAAGAAAATAAAAGAAGTTCCTTTCCCAAGAATTTCTTACAAAGATGCAATAGAAAAATATGGCACAGACAGGCCAGATTTGAGAGAAAACGAGGAAGACGAACTAGCTTTTTGCTGGATAGTAGATTTTCCTTTCTTTGAGAAAGATAAAAACGATAAGTGGACTTTTACACACAATCCATTTTCTGCAGCAATACCCGAATCTGAAAAAGATTTAATGGAAAAGAAAAATATAGAAGGCATTATTGCCGCTCAATACGACATAGTGCTAAATGGTTTTGAAATTGGCGGAGGAAGTATTAGAAACCATAATCCGAAGGCACTAAAAGCTGTGCTGGAAATAATAGGCCATAGCGAAGAAAATATAGAAAAAGATTTTGGGCATATGCTAAAAGCCCTTGAGTTTGGCGCGCCACCGCATGGGGGGATAGCTTTTGGTATGGACAGACTTATTGCCATACTACAAAACGAGCCAAACATTCGTGAAGTAATTGCTTTTCCAAAAACAGGCGATGGGCGGGACCTAATGGTAGACGCCCCAGCAGAAATCAGCGATGAACAACTCAAAGAACTGGGAATTAAAATTAACAAACAATAGACAAAACTCTCGAACCACAAAAAAGAAGCTTTATAAAGTTTTTTGCTTGTAAAATAAAATCACCTATAACTGGCGATAACCACAGTTGTGTGATTTTTGTAGATAAAAACATAAAAATAAAACGAAGTTTTAAATTCCAACGTTAACGTAAAAATTTACAGACAAAATAAAAAAAGGTACAAAATATGCGCTTGTCCGCCTTAGGCGGGGTCGCTTAACTTTGTACCTTTTATTTTTTCAATAACTAGCGAGGTTCAACCTCACTAGTTAAATATTTCTCCCAGATTTTGAGAAAGTCTTTTTTAAAAACTGCCATAAAAACAACATCTATGTATTTACCGTTTACATAATGGTGTTCTTTCATGACACCTTCTTTTTTAAATCCACATTTTTCATAGACTTTTTTTGCGCGGTTATTGAAAGCAAACACATCTAAACAAACTTTTCTTAAATTCAAAGTGTTAAATGCATATTCAAGAAGTAGCATCAGGGCCTCTGTACCATATCTTTTTCCCCAATACTCTTTTTCTCCTATCATAATTCCAAACGTAACAACTCTATGTATTGAATCAATGTTATGTAGACCCAGGCTTCCAATATGAATTCCCTTGGTTGTTTCTATAGCTAAAACAATATTTTTTTCATCGTTTTTTCTGCTAAGCCACTCTTTCTCTTCTTGGAAAGTTTTTGGTAAAAATGCTTGCAAATATTGCACAACTTCTCGGTCATTTATCCATTTCGTAACATTTTCCAAATCTGTTTTTTTGTTTAGCGGTCTTAAAACAACCTTCTTTCCTTCCAAAAAAATTATTCTTTGTTTTTTCGTTTCCATTTCTCCTCCTTTTATATCTGAGGGAGATCCGATCTCCCTCAGATAGGGTTTTTTGAGTTAAGTTTGGGTTTAGGGTTTGAAAATTTTTCTATACCACACAACCATAATTACTCCAAAAAACAACACCGTTATTCCGAGAGCTTGTAAACAAAAGGTTAATGTCCAAATTTCTAAAATAAATCCAAACAAAGAATAAGAAACGATAGCTACAAAACCACCAAAAGCTGACTTAATTGATATAACAGTCGCCCTGTTTTCAGTATCTATATGTTTGTTTAAAAATCCTCCCCAAAATGGCTCCATAAAACCACGGACTACATTTTGTAGCAACACCAAAATAACTATCTCTTTTATAACAATCAATCCCATCAACAAAACAGGGATCCCTATAAGCAAAATCATGCTAACAATACATAGTTGTTCGTTAAATTTTTTTTCTATTTTATATGCATTGCGACTAAAAAAACAAGCAATGATATTTAATAAGAAAAAAATAATTCCGTAATACCTTAATCCAAGATTTACTAGTTCGAAATATAGATTATAGCTATAAAACCAAATCTGTGAAGAAACAGATATTAAAACTACAAAAATAATGATCCACTTAACAGGCCTACTGTTTAAAACAAACCTTATACTTGTTTTCATTAAGTCTGCTTGTTTTTTAAAACTAAATTTTTGAGTATAAACCGGTTCTTTAAAACAGAAAATTAAAAAACAAGAAGTGGCTACCCAAGGGATGGCAAGAAAAAACGGTAGTCTCAAGTCTATCTCTGAAAGAAATCCAACCACCAAAGAACAAAAAGCATAAGCTAACAACTTATTTCCCAAAGCATTGCCTTGTATTTCTTGATAATCAATCTCTCTGCCAATTTCTTTTAGTGAGTCATACAGAAGTGCAGAATCTGCTCCAGAACGACACACCATTCCTATCATGCAGACAAAATTAGAAATCCAAACATCTGTTGATGAATTAATAAATGCTAAAAGTATCACACTTATTAAAACAAAAAACTGACCGGTAAGAATTGTTTTCTTTCTTCCAACAATATCTGCTAAGGCTCCTGATGGTATTTCTAACAAGACCATAAATCCCAACACAATTGCTTCCATCAAATAGATTTCTGGCAAACTCATTTTCCCAGCATTTTGTATAAAGAGAATAATGGTTGGTCCCCAAAAAACCGGTTCACTCAAAACTGCATACCATTTATACAGTAATATATTTCTTTTCATATCTTCACGCCCCATTCTTAAGCCTCCTTTTGTATCTGAGGGAGATCCGATCTCCCTCAGATAGGGTTTATTTATTTTATTGTTAAAGAACTTTTTTAGACCTTAAAATCTAAAAATGCCTTACTCTGTTGAGCAAGACACCTTAAATACTTAGTTTGTTTGTTAACTCAAGTTTCTAACCTGTTTTGCCCAATATATTGATTTTCTGGCACGAAATGCATATTTCCGCACACAGAAATATCCCAGCCATTAAGACCTTTGGTAATATTTGTTCTATATTTCATAATTAAATTTTCCATAGTTTTATGGATAACATTTCTTTAAAATTCTGTCAATGGAACCTATCCACTGCTATCGCGTTAAATAGGTTCCACTTTTATTTCCCAATTTGCTCTCAAATTTCACCTCTTGACCCCTCACCTTTGATAGTATTTTTTATGAATAAAAACTTTGCAAAGGTGAGGGGTTGACAAAATATTTTGTATGTGTATAATAGAGAGTAGAAAGTGATTGAGAGGATGAATTTCTTAATGGGCAAGAGACCTCTGTGTTTTGGAGGGGATACCGGTTCGATTCCGGCAGTTTCAGCACTTTCTGTCCAAGGCGACTTCCCGGCCCGGACAAGATTCAAATACAGGGATTTTCCCAAGCGGTATGTGTCCGCTGCTTGCGGAGAAGTTGAAGGACATTCCTCGGGGTATAACTAAATACTCCGGGGATTTTTTATTTTCTGCTATAATGAGCATATGTATAATATACAGACTGAAAAATTTAATGGGCCGTTTGAAGTGCTTGTAGATCTTATAGACAAGAAAAAGCTCTCTATAAACGAACTTTCACTTTCAGAAATTGCAGATCAATACTTAGACTACATAAAAAAAATAGAGCAGTTTCCCACAGAAGAGGTTGCTTCTTTTGTCGTTGTAGCAGCAACTCTTATGCTCATAAAATCCCGCTCTTTAATGCCATCTTTAAAACTTACAGACGAAGAAGAGACAGAAATAGAAGACTTGGAAGAAAAATTAAAACTTTACAAAAAATTTAGAAATATTTCAAAAGATCTCGAAAAAATTTTTGGTAAAAATGTAATATTTAGCAGACCTTCTTTTTATCAAATAGAAAATATTTTACCATTAGATCAATTACAAATTAAGCCGAAAGATTTGTCTCAAACAAATTTAGAAATTGCTTTACAAAACGCTCTGGGAAAAATTCCACCACCAAAACCAAAATTACCAGAAGTAAAAGTTAAAAAGACTATAAGTTTGGAACAAAAAATAGATAGTCTTATAAAGAGAATCGAAGATAAAGTTTCGCTGTGCTTTTCTGATACACACAACAAAAACAAAGAGTGCCAAAAAGTAGATCTTGTTGTGAGTTTTTTAGCTCTTCTTGAATTAACCAAAAGGGGATTTATAATTGTAAAACAAGGGGAAGATTTTGGAGAAATACATATTAGTAAAGTAACAAATAACGAGTAACCAGTAAAATGAATGATCTAACAAAAGATATCGAGGCTCTCCTTTTTTTGGCAGGGGAACCACAAAACACAAACAAGCTTGCAAAAGTTTTGGGTGTAAAAGAAAAAGAGATAAAAGAAGCCTTGAAAGAACTAGATGAAAAACTAAAAAACCGCGGACTTGTTTTAATAAGAGAAAATGGCAAAATAATGTTAGGTACTTCTTCAGACTCTGCAAAGTTTTGTAAAGAGTTGGCAAAAAATGAGTTAGATAAAAAACTCGGCCAAGCAGGGCTAGAAACACTAGCAATAATTTTATACAAAGAAGATGTAAGCAAATCGGAAATAGACTATATAAGAGGGGTTAATGCCGGATTTACTTTGAGAAACCTTCTAATAAAAGGTCTAATTGAAAGAAAACCAAACCCAAAAGACAAACGAACTTATGTTTATACCCCCTCTCTTCTTTTATTTCAATATTTGGGGATTAAAGAAAAAGAAGATCTGCCAAGCTACACAAAACACTACAAAGAAATTTTAGAAATTATAAACAACCCACAGGAATAAAGAATAATGAGCAAAGAAAAAACGAATTTTTTAAAAGATATCTTGAAGGTTGTTTTGGCTTTGGTTTTTTTGGCTGGATTAAACTTTATTGCTCCACAATATTCCAAAAATAAAGATAAGACTTTAGCAAATGTTTCTGAATCGATAAATAAAAAAGAAACGGCAGAATTGTCGCCAAAAATAAATATAGAAATAGAAGCGACATCTGGATGTGTTTTTGATGTTTCAGAAAATAAATTTGTTTTTGAAAAAAATCTAAACAAAAGGCTTCCGCTTGCCAGCTTAACAAAAATTATGACGGCAATTACGGCTAAGGAAAATTTACTAGAATCTACTACTGTATTAATTTCTAAAGAAGCGCTACTAAAAGAAGGAGACAACGGACTAGACGTAGGGGCAAGGTGGCAACTAAACGATATCCTAAAAGCCATGCTTATTTCTTCGTCAAACGATGCTGCCTTTGCTGTAGCTTCGTCTCTAAGAGAAGGAAATGAGATTACAGATACAAAATTTGTAAAACTTATGAATAGAAAAGCAGGGGAAATGCAATTAAACCAAACTTCTTTTCAAAATACATCTGGTTTGGATTTAGAAAACGACACTGTGGCCAGCAATTTTGGTTCCTGCAAAGATATGACAAGTATGATGGCTTATATGCTCAAAAATTATCCAAACATATTAGAAGCTACGTCTAGAGAAAAAATAATCTTAAATGGCAAAGAGTTTAAAAACACCAACAAAATTATCTTTGATTTGCCAGTGCTACTTGGTGGCAAAACTGGATTTAGCGACACAGCAGGAGGCAATTTGTCCGTAGTTGTAAATAGGGGCTTAGCAAACCCAGTTATAATTACAATACTCGGATCTTCTCTTGAAGGAAGATTTGAAGATGTAAAAACCTTACACAAAACATTTGTAAAATAAAATTTGTATTTTCCAAATTTAAAATTAAGTAAATTTTTACTCCCGCAGAAAAAACTTTTCTGTGGGAGCTTGTATGCTTTGACCTAAGCACGAAGGTTGAAGCGTGTAAGTGCTCCATTCACCCCTCCATAAGTTCTGTTTAAAGCCAGGGCCATTTCTTTTATTGTGTTTTTTTCTTTATTTTTTTCGAGAAATTTTATCTCTTCGACAGTCCACTCTTGATAACGATTATCTGCTGTCGGGATAGTTTCTTCTTGTCTGTTTCTGTATCTTTTGTTGTTTTGCACCATTACTTTATCTGGATTATTATTTCTCCATTTTTTCCTATGAGCTCTTACCTTGTCCGGGTTGTTTCCTCTCCATTTATCTATTGCCCTTTTCCTTACACTCTGTCCTTTTTTTGTCTTAAAATATTTCTCTCGACTTTTTTTAAAACTTCCCGGACTCTTAATATCAGAGACAATGTTTCTAACATATCCATAACTAAATCCCGTCTTTTTACGAATTTCTATAGGGCTCGTCATTCCTTCGGCAAATAGCTCTTCAACAATCGCCTTTTTTGTTTCTTCAGCCACTTAGCACCTCCTTCAATATTTTTAACATTTTAAATCTATATAAATTTCTGTTTCAAAAATTATCACAAAAATATTCAAATGTCAAGGTTTTTTGTGTTTTAAATTTTTTTAATTTAGGGCATAATGTAGGTATGGCAATAAAATTTAATAAAAAAGAGTTAAAGATAATTGCTGAAAAATACAGCTTATCTGATATTTATTTTTTTGGCTCTCAAATTTCTGGCGACACACACCCAGAAAGTGATTTTGATATTGGTATAATATTTGAAAAAGGTTTGCCAAAAAAAGAAAGAAAAGGAAAAATCTACGGAAATATTTTTTCTGAACTAACAACTTGTTTTGGTGGCAAGAAAATTGACTTAGTCTTTGTAGAAGAAGTGCCTCTTCATTTTCAGTTTCGAATCATTTCTGAAGGAGAATTAATTTATACAAAAAACTTAGAAAATTCATTCAACTTTAAAGAAAAAATTATTAATCATTATAGAGACTATAAATTTTTTATAGACGAGTACTTTAAGGGAGTACTAGCTATTTCGTCTCAATCTTAATTTATATAAAAATAAAAATGATCAAAAATCTAAACAAAGAAAAAATTATTGAAAGAATAGCAGATATTCGGGCCTCTATTTTGGAATTAGAAAAATTTGAGAAGATGAGCGCAAAAGAATTTACAAAAAACCAAGATAATTATTCTTTGGCATGTTTTCATTTGAGAGTGGCTTTGGAAGCTGTTTTAACAATCGGCACTCATATTTTAGCTAGAATTCCTACAAACGGAAAGAAAAAAGACTACACTCAAGTTATTTTATCTCTTGGAAAATACGAAGTAATCCCAGAAAATTTTGCTGAAAAAATAAAGGGCATGGCTGGATATAGAAATAGATTAGTACACTTATATTGGAAAGTTGAACCAGAAGAAATTTTGTCTACCATAAAAAAAGACCTAGACGATTTTAACAAGTTTATTAAACATATAGAAAATTTTATTAAAAAATAATGGGACTAAATATTTTAAAAGTATTTGGCTTATCTGCTTTTACTTTCTTTGTGGCAATTTGGCTCACACCTTTTTTGACGCATTACTTATATAAATACAAGGCGTGGAAGAAAACTGTAGGCAAAAAAGCGCTTAGTGGAGAACACGCCACAGTGGTAAGTAAATTACAAAAAGGCGAAGAAAACAAAACTCCACGAATGGGTGGTATAGTAATTTGGGCCAGCGTACTTATTGTAAGTTTTTTGTTTTTATTTATTTCTAAAATTTTTCCTGGAGAATTTACTGAAAAACTAAATTTCTTAAGCAGATCTCAAACCTGGCTTCCTTTCTTTGCTCTTATCTCGGCTTCTTTAATAGGTCTCGTAGACGATATTTTACAGGTTCGCGGAAAAGGTAAGTATATAGGTGGTGGTCTTAGTTTAACCAAAAGAATTTTACTTGTGGCACTAATTGGTTTTATTGGCGGGTGGTGGTTTTTTTACAAACTTGGTATTAGTGGTGTTTTTGTTCCTTTTGTAGGGCATTTCGATATTGGTCTACTTTTTATTCCATTTTTTATAATAGTAATGCTTGCTGTATTTAGCGGAGGAGTAATTGATGGATTAGACGGGCTTTCTGGAGGTATTATGGCTTCTATTTTTGCTGCGTACACTGGGATAGCATTTTTTCAAAACCAAATAGACTTAGCTACTTTTTGCGCTGTTGTTACTGGCGCAATTTTAGCATTCTTGTGGTTTAATATTCCTCCAGCAAGATTTTATATGAGCGAAACAGGTATGCTTGGCCTCACTGCCACGCTAACCGTGATTGCCTTTTTTACAGACTCTGTTTTGGTTTTACCTATTATTGCTTTTCCGCTAGCCGCCACAACTGCGTCAGACATTATTCAAATCTTTTCTAAAAAAACTAGAGGTAAAAAAGTTTTTAAAGCGGCACCCATTCATCATCATTTTCAAGCACTTGGCTGGCCTTCATACAAAGTTGTAATGCGTTTTTGGATTATTGGTATAGTTTGTGCCATTGTTGGCATGGTGATAATTCTTGTAGGATGAAATATTCAACCATAATTAAAAATGGTTTTATAGTAGATGGCACCGGAAACAAGGCGCCATACCAAGCCGACTTGGGTATAAAAAAAGAGAAGATAGAAAAAATTGGAGATCTTAAAAACGAAAAAGCAGATCTTGTGCTAGATGCAACTGACCTATACATATCTCCAGGCTTCATAGATATTACTACTCATTCAGATAAATATTGGACTATCTTTTCTGAGCCAACTCAAGAAAGTTTTTTGAGACAAGGAATAACAACCATAATAGGCGGACACGGCGGCTCATCTCTTTCTCCGATAATAAAAAAGGAGTCTTTGGAGCCTTTAAGTATGTGGCTCGATGTGTCTCAAATAAATACAAACTGGAAATCTACGAAGGAATTTTTAGACGAAGTAGAAGAAAAAAAACTAAGCATAAATTTTGCAACATTTGTTGGACACGAAACACTTAGAAAAAATATTTTAGGAAACAAACCTCAAGCAAGCAAAGAAGAGTTGGAAAAAATAAACAACCTTTTAGAAAAATCTTTAGAAGATGGCTCTTTTGGACTTTCAGTAAATTTTGGCACCCAATATTCGTACGAAAATTCTAAAAAAGAACTTTTAAAACTCTTCAACACAGTTGCACAAAAAAACACTCTAGTTTCTTACCACATAACAAACGAGGGTAGCGATTTATTACCATCTGTTTCCAAAATTATAAGCCTTGCGAGAGAAACAAAAATAAAAAGCCACATTGCACACCTAAAAGCCTTGGGGAAAAAAGCTTGGGGGGAATTTGAAAAAGCTCTCGATATGGTAGGACAAGCACAGAAAGAGGGTTTAAAAATATCCTGTGATTTTTTCCCTTATACAAGTACAGGCTCTAATCTGGCAGAATTTTTACCCATATGGTTTTTAAGGGAAAACAAAGAAGGAAAAATAAAAATTTTAAAAGACAAGAACAACAAACAAGCCTTAATTGATCACCTTGAAACGCTTACTTTGCACTACGAAAAAATTATTATTGCATCAGCAAAACAAAAAAGAATTATTGGAAAAAGTATTAACCAAATAAGCCAAAACACTGGACTTAGCGAAGAAGAAACACTACTTAGTATTCTAGAAACTAGCGAATTTAGAGCTACAATTTTTAACAACACTGTTTTAGAAAAAAATATAGATATTCTCAGTAAAAAACCTTATTCCATGGTTTCGTCTAACGGTATCGGCTACAGCAAAATTCATCAACACCAAGGTACTCCACACCCCAGATCGTTTGGAGCATTTCCAAAAGCTTTGCGAGATTTTGTAATAAACAAAAACAATCTACGCTGGGAAACAGCTGTCTACAAAATGACAGGGTTGCCCGCTCAAACTCTTAACATAAACAACAGAGGAACCTTAGAAGAAGGGAGTTTTGCTGATATCGTAGTTTTCAACCCTATTGAAATAAATGGCGCTCCCAATGGTATTCCTTATGTCTTTGTAAATGGAGCATTAACCCTTGCAGAAAATAGCCTAACAAAAGCGTCCGAAGGAAAAGTGATTAGAAAAAAAACAAGAGATGATTAAAAAATATGATAAAGTTTTTTTAATAACTGCTTTAACTTTGGTCTTTTTTGGTTTTTTTGTTTTAGCTTCTGCTTCCTTAGGGCTTGCTGCAAGAACAGACAAAAACTCTTACAATACACTCCTAAATCAAATATTAAAAGGTGGGGGATTAGGGCTTATTTTGTTTTTATTTTCAAGCCGACTTTATTATAAAAAATGGCGTACTTGGGCTCTACCAATTTTTCTTTTTAGTTTTGTGTTGATGCTTCTAGTTTTTACTCCACAGTTTGGTTTTGAGCACGGAGGTGCCACGAGATGGCTTTCGCTAGGGTTCTTTTCTTTTCAACCATCAGAGCTATTAAAATTTGCTTTTATTTTGTATTTAAGCTCTTTAATGTCTAAAAATCAGCGAAGGATTAGGAGGTTTAAATCAGGCTTACTGCCTTTTTTAATTACTTTGGGAATTGTAAGTGTAACCTTAATTTTACAACCAGACATCGGCACCCTTGGTGTAATTTGTATTACGGGCCTTTTTCTCTTTTTCATTGCCGGTGGAAAAATTTCTCATGTATTTTTTGTAATACTTCTGGGTCTACTGGTAATTTTTGCGCTTCTATATACCAAGCCATACTTAATGTCTAGAATAAATGTGTTTTTAGATAGCTCCCACGACTTGCAAGGTGAAGGATACCAAATAAACCAAGTGAAGATTGCTATGGGCTCTGGGGGTATTTGGGGTAGTGGTTTTGGTGAAGGTGTTTCCAAATTCAATTACTTACCCGAACCAACCGGTGACTCTATTTTTGCTGTAGTAGGTGAAGAATTTGGCTTTGTGGGTACGCTCTCGTTGGTTTTGTTGTTCTTGTTTTTCTTTTACAAGTGCCTGTCTATTGGTGCTCGAGCACCAGATATGTTTGGTAGACTTTTTGCTTCCGGAATTGGTATACTGATAATAGTTCAATCTTTCATAAATATGTTTGCCATAGTCGGCCTTATGCCACTTACCGGGTTGCCTCTAATTTTTATATCTCAAGGGGGAACAGCACTAGCACTTACGTTTATGGAAATTGGAATAGTTTTAAATATATCTAAATATAATTAAATATGAAAATTTTATTTACAGGAGGTGGCACAGGCGGGCATTTTTACCCAATAATAGCCACGGCGGAAGCTATTTATCAACTCTCTGAAGAAGAGCGCCTTATAGAACCAAAGTTAGTTTTTATGTCCGATTCCCCATACGATAGCGAGCTTCTAAGGATAGAAAACATAGTATACAAAAAAATATACGCAGGTAAAATACGTAGGTATTTTTCTTTGTTAAATATTACCGATTTTTTCAAAACAATAATCGGTGTTTTTAAAGCAATGGCCATGGTCTATTCAGAAATGCCAGACGTTGTTTTTGGAAAAGGTGGTTATGCGAGTTTTCCTGTAATTTTGGCTGCAAGAATTTTTCGCATTCCTGTTGTTATACACGAATCAGACACCATCCCTGGCAAGGTAAACAAGTGGGCAGGTAAATTTGCAAAAAGTATTGCAATTTCGTTTAATGAAGCTGCTAAATTTTTTCCAAAAGAAAAAGTAGCCCTTACTGGCACTCCTGTAAGAAAAACTATTTTAAAAACGAACCCTGAACAGGCTAGAGAAATACTAAATATGGAAACTGGCACCCCGACTATTCTTGTACTTGGCGGCTCTCAAGGCGCACAAAAAATAAACAATATCCTCGTAGATATTTCTAGCGAACTGGTGAAAAATTTTCAAATAATACATCAGTGTGGGGTAAAAAACGAACAAGAAACAAAATCAAGACTGGGTGTAGTTTTAAACAAATCAGAATTTAAAAACAGATACAGATTATATCCTTACTTAGACGACTCTAAGTTGAAAAGTGCTGCAAGCGTGGCCGATATAGTTATTTCCAGAGCAGGTGGATCTGCAATTTATGAAATATCAGCTTGGGGATTGCCATCTATTGTTATCCCCATTAAAAATTCTGCTCAAAACCACCAACGAGAAAACGCTTACAGCTTTAGCAAAGCAGGAGCCTGTGAGGTGATAGAGGAAACAAATCTTTCTCCAAATGTTTTACTTTCAGAAATAAATAGAATTTTTAGCGACAAAAAAAAGCTCACGGAAATGAGCAAGGCAGCGAGCGGATTTGCTAAACCAGACGCAGCTAGAAAAATAGCTCAACAAATAATAAATATAGCTCTTGAGCATTCAAAATAAAATGTTTAATTTATTTAAATTTATCCGCCTAGGCGGGAGAACTAAAGTCAGATTCCCACCTAGCCCAACAGGGCCTTTTCATATAGGAAGTGCTCGCACAGCCCTTTTTAATTATATTTTTGCGCGCCAAAGCAACGGTAAACTTATTTTTCGATCTGAAGATACAGACAAAGAAAGATCCACAAAAGAATTTGAAGAAGATATTTTAGATGGGCTAGATTGGCTAGGAATAAAATATGATGAATTTTACAGACAAAGCGAAAGAACAGAAATTTATAAAAAATACATTAAAAAACTTCTCAGAGAAAAGAAGGCTTTTTATTGTAATCACACCAAAGAAGAGCTTGAAGAGGAAAAAAACAAACAGATGGCAAACAAAGAAGCACCTCGGCATATATGCGAACATAAGCACGAAATTCGAAATTCGAAATTCGAAAACAAAGGGATTATACGGATAAAAGGAACAAACGAAAAAATTAAATTTAATGACATGGTGCGAGGAGGCATTGAGTTTGAAGGAAATACAATAGGCGATGTATCTATAGCAAAAAATCTTGATACGCCTCTTTATAATTTTGCTGTTGTTGTAGACGACTGGAAGATGAAAATAACACATGTAATTCGTGGAGAAGACGGTATTCCAAATACCCCAAAACAAATTTTAATTCAAAAGGCGCTAGGCGCAAAACCTCCAAAATACGCCCACATACCCCTTATTTTAGGCTCAGACAAATCTAAACTCTCCAAAAGACATGGGGCAACATCCATAAACGAATACAAAAGAGTGGGGTACTTACCCGAAGCTTTGGTTAATTTTATGGTGCTTTTAGGCTGGAACCCGGGAGACAACAAAGAAATAATAAGCATTAAAGAATTAATTAAAATATTTTCTCTTTCTAAAGTGCAAAAAGGTGGAGCTGTTTTTAATATAGAAAAACTAAATTGGTTTAATAAAGAATATATTAAAACAAAAAACACCAAAAAACTTACTACTGAAGTAATTCAGTATTTAAATACTGAGCAAAAAAAACTTGCAGAAAATAATTCAGAAAAATGGGAAAAAATTGTTGAACTAGAAAAAGAAAGACTTACAACCCTCTCAGATATAAACAAAAACGTTGATTTTATTTTTAAGCTTCCGCCATATCAAGCAACTTCTCTTGTGTGGAAAAAAGATACTAGAGAAAACACCCAAGAGCATTTAGACAAACTTATAGGGCTTCTCTCCAAAGCAAAAAGCTCTTCTTTTTCTAAAGAAAATATTAAAAAAGCTGTTTGGGAATATGCAGAAAAAGAGGGGAGAGGTAATGTATTGTGGCCTCTTAGAGTATCTTTAACTGGGCTTGAAAAATCTCCGGAGCCATTTGCTGTAGCCGAGATTTTAGGCAAAGAAGAATGCTTAAAAAGACTAAACTATGCAAAAGAAATTTTATCGAAATAAAAACAAATTTATACTTTTTATAATTGCCGTTTTTTTGCTCGGTATTTTTTTTGATTACCCAGTTGGAATAGTTTTTTCTGAAGAAAAAGTTGTGGAACTTCAAAACAAAATAAATATCAAAGGGCAAGAAATAGAAAAAATAGAAGCGGAAATAGAAAAATACGAAAAGGAAATAGCAAAAACCACAAAAGAATCTAAAACTCTTAAAAACCAAATCTATCAACTACAATCCACTGCAAACAAACTAAAATCTGAAATAAATCTTACAAACAAACAAATAGATGCCACTGGGCTGTCTATAGAAAAACTAGGCATAGAAATAGAAAACAAAAATAACCAAATAAAAACCTCCAAAGATTCTTTAGCTGAAATTCTTCGAGAGTTAAACGAGGAAGAAGCCCAGACACTTTTAGAAATTCTTTTAAAACACGACAGTTTGTCTGAGTTCTTTAGCAATTTAGAGCAAATGGATTACCTACAAAAAGACATAAACGTAGGTCTTGAAGAATTAAAAGAGCTTAAAGAAACTTACGAAGAAAAACAGTCCCAAAAAAGACAGGAGAAAAATAATCTAGAAACCCTTACCGTAAAACTTGGAGACCAAAAACAGATTGCAGAAAACAACAAAAAAAATAAAAATTATTTACTTACAGTTACAAAAAATAAAGAAAGCAATTATAAAAAACTAAGGAACGAGCAATTAGAAAAAAAGGAAGCTTTTGAAAGAGAACTTCAAAGCCTTGAAGCCGAATTAAGAATAGAAATAGATCCAAATAGTTTGCCTTCCGTTGGCTCTGGTGTGCTTACGTGGCCAATGTCGGACCCTTCACCAAAATCTTGTTGGGATGGTGGGGGAGGAGCCAAAAACTGTATTACTCAATTTTTTGGAAACACGCCATTTGCCACAAAAAACTCTCAAATTTACAATGGCTCAGGGCATACTGGATTAGATTTTAGAGCCAGTGTGGGTATGGAAGTAAAAGCTGCTTCTGGAGGAGTTATAAAAGGTGTAGGGAACACCGATGCAGTAAAAGGATGTTATTCCTACGGGAAATGGGTCTTAATCGAACACAGAAATGGACTTTCTACGCTTTATGCGCATCTGTCATTGATAAAAGTAAGTGAAGGACAAAGTGTAGCTACAGGGCAAGTAATTGGGTACAGCGGTGCCACAGGCTATGCCACAGGGCCACATTTGCATTTTACTGTGTATGCCACACAAGGTGTAAAAATAACAAAATTTACTCATAGTATAAATTGCAAAAATGCTATTGTGCCAATAGCAGACAAAAAAGCATATCTTAATCCACTGTCATACTTATAATAGTTTGATATAATATAACTATGATAAAAATAATTCTTATCATAATAGTCGCTGTGGTAGTTTTGGGGTATTTTAATATTGACTTAAGAAGTGTTTGGAATAGCGAAACTGTTCAAAACAATCTCGGATTTATTTGGAATGGCACAAAAACTATTTGGAACGATTATCTAAAAGAGCCTGCAACTTTTGTGTGGGGAGCGTTTTATAACTATATATGGCTAGCTTTTGTAGAAAATATGGAAAGAATAAAAGACACCGGGGAAGTGCTTCCAGAAACAGTAGTGCCAACATTTGAAGGCGCAACTCCTGCTACTGAATAAATTCAGTAATTAATTCAGTAGCAAAATTTTTCCGTTTACAAAGTGGGGTAGTGTGTGCTACTCTATTTTTAGAATTTGAGAAATTTAACTCAACAGAAAAAAGGAGATTTAATATGAGCCCAATGGGAGAACCTTCGTGGTGGGGAAAAAATATAAGATATAAATCCCCACCAATAAAAAAGAAAACTGCAGCAGATATGGATTTTGTTTGCCCAGTTTGTGGTAATCAGGGAAACGATATTGAAAGCGAAGAAAGAAAAAACACCGCATATAGAATTTCAGGTATTTTAGAAGATCCCTCTCTTCGGAAGGTGTTTGCTAGGTACAAACCAGTTTTTGAGTGCAATCAATGTTCAGCGGTTTTTGGAGATCCTGGAAAATTTACAAAAAAATTTCATAGCGGTAGAAAATATCCGTTAGGCGCACTTAAGAAAGAAAAAGAGAGTACCTAGGGTACCTCTAAAATAGAAATAAATCGTTGAAAAGTAAAACAAACCTCGCCAAGCGAGGCAAGCCGGCAGGGTAGTAGCAACACACTCCGCCGGTTTTATTTTTCTTGCCCAGTGTCGCAAAAGGTATATTGTGCGTCGTTTATTAGTTTGAGTTATCCACAGCCTGCTTCGATCGAAGCATCGGAGTCTCCTGCTAAGATACTTCTATGAGAGTTTCTTATTCAGCGCTAAATACATATAAAACTTGTCCACTAAAATTTAAATACCAAACGCTAGACAAGATAAAAACCCCGAAGTCTGTCGAGGCTGTTTTTGGTACGATAGTGCACTCTATATTAAAACGTATATTTGAGCGCACTCCCCTCTACCCCACCATCGATGAATTAATAAATATATTTTCCGACGTTTGGTATAAGTCGGTAAAAGAAATAGAAAACCTGCCACCCGAACACACAGATGCGCACTTCAAAGAAGGTGTAACTATAATAAAAAATTTTTACAAAAAAAATCTCCCCTGGAACTTCAATCCCCTAGAGCTTGAGTCTTTCTTCGGAGTACCAATTAAAGACGAAAAAAATGGAGAGGAGCACATACTTTCGGGTATCATAGACCGAATAGACAAAGACCCTAAAAACGATACTTACGAAATCATAGATTATAAAACTGCTAAAAGAATCCCCTCTCAAGATATATTAGATAAAGATCTTCAGCTTTCTATTTATAATCTTGGACTACTAAAAAAATGGCCACATATAAAACCCGAAAACATAAAATTGTCTCTCTACTTTTTGAAACATAATGAAAAAATCCAAACACAAAGAAACCCCGAAGATTTAGAAAACACAAAAAAAGAAATTTTAGAAATTATAAATGAAATTGAAAACATAATAGGAAAAGAAGAGGAATTCATCCCTACCCCATCGGCTCTTTGCGACTGGTGTGGATACCAAAAAAAATGCCCGATGTTTATGCATTTATATGCCAAAGACAAGGAAAAAATAGACGAAAAAGAGGTGGAAAACCTTATAAACCAGTATTTATCGCTAAAAGAGCAAAATAGCCAAAATAATAAGCAAATAAAGGCTCTCCAGGGCTCTATAAACGCCTTTATGGACCAGGAGCATATAGAGCGTGTTTTTGGAGAAAACGGCTATTTAACACGAGTTTTGCAAGAAAGAACTAGTTTTGATAATGCAAAAATGAAAAAAGCCCTGCAAGACGCAGGGCTCTGGGACGAACCTCAATTCGTCAAAAAAACGAGTTATAAAAGCTTGAAAATAGGGAAAAAATAAAAGAGAAATTACTTCACTTCCACTAGCTCTCCTTGCAAGGTATACCATTTCCCACACTTTCTGCATGGAACAACTGATTTAGTAAAACTTCCTTCAATTTTTTTTACCTGAGTTTCTTTCCCTAGATCCAATTCCCCTCTGCAATCCTGACACTTTAAAGCCATTTTTTCCTCCTTGCCCGACCCGAAAGGTTTAGGGCTTTTAATGATTCAAGTCTTCCTAAATACTAACATACCACTATCTATCTGTCAATAGCAAATAAATTTATTTTAGCATTTCTTGTTAATAAAACAAAAAAACCGCGACACAAAGCCGCAGGCTTTTAAACCTTTCTGAGTATTTATTGTCAAAAAGGATTTTTCATACCAAAAAATCCAAAAGAATCTTCTCTTTGAGTTTTTTCTAGTTTAGATCTACACAAATAACAGATATAAGAAACGCCCTTTGAAATTAAGCTCCCGTTTTGAATTTTCCCGATAATTTTGTTGCATTTAAAACACCTGATCTCAATCCCTTTTATGGCGTCTAATTTTTCTCTTGTTTTATTTCCCTGTGCTTCCAAATCCGCCTCCTGCTCTTTTTGTGTCTGGTAATTTATTCACTATTTTCATTTTTGGAAAATAAACTTTGCGAAAAACAACTTGCGCAACCCTGTCTCCTTTTTTTATTTCATAAAGCTTTAAACCCAAATTAAGAAGTGTAATTATCCATTCGCCCCTATAGTCTGGGTCTATTGTTCCTCCAAGTTTAAGCATGTGAAATCTTGCTTCGAGCCCACTTCTTCCTCTGATAGCTGCTTCAAAGCCTTCAGTAAAAGCAGTAGCAAAACCTGTTTTTATGGTTTTTGACTGCCCCACAGGGACAATCACTCTTTCGTTTGCTATTATATCGTAGCCAACGGCTCCGGAGGTCATCCTTCTTAAAAATTTTATTTCTTCAACTTTTTTATTTACCGGCGCTATACAAAGTTCTAAAATATTTTCTTCTTGCTCTTTTTCCAACTTTCTCAATCTTTTGCCAAGCTCCAAAACAAACAACAGAAACATCAAAGAAAAACCAGCAACCACAATAATAAGAGCAATATATATCAACATAAATACCTCCTCTTATCTGTTTGATTAAATTAAATTTTCAAACTTCATCTACACTAAACAAATCCAAGATATTTATAACATACTTGCTTACAAAAAACAAACAGGGCAGGTAGTCTGTGATTAGACACCTGCCCTTTTCCACTAGAAAAAGAAGATTTTTAGACTAAATTTTTTGCTTGTTAGTATACAATCTCTCACATTGCATATCTACTAATGACTTTACAAAGGTTTACCTTTCCGGGGGTCTTTATAAAACTCTGGTTTTTCCTTTCCGGGGATGGTACCAGATATCACTTAACAAACTTAAAATTTGTCTTTGTCTCAGTAATACCACAAAAGAAAACCTTTCCGGGGGTCTTTTGAAAGTATTACCAACAAAAAATTTCTTTTTCAATCTTCCTGTTTTCCATTATACTCCCAAAAGCAAGTTTGTCAAGACCTAGCTCAAATCTTTCAGTTTTTCATAAATTTTAACCATCGCCAAAGTATCGAGTTTACAATATTCAAGCAAATCCTTAGCAATCTTTTCTTTTTCATCCTTAGAACTATTATCTGAAATCATTTTTTCCCATCTTTCGCTTGCTTGATCTCCTTTTGAGATATTCATATTAGCGTAAGACAGTTCTGGTACAAGAACAGGCAAAACTTTCTTTATGCTTGCACTACCTTTAAAAGCAGGATCGACATAATAATTCTTTGAGAAAATATGCATAAGATCGTACATTCCTTCATTTATCTCGTTTAAGAAATCAGCATGCTCGGGATGCAATTTGGCAAGCTTTTCATTTCTTTGTTTTTCATAGGTTTTATACCAAGAAACAACGGTCCCCTTAGGGTCGATATCTTTTTTCATTTGCAGAACAAGCGGAAGCGTCAAGTCTCCAGATGGTTCAGTTATCAAAAACTCCTTATGAGTTATACTTCCATCTTCTTTCATCACATGAAGTGAATATTGAAACGGAATTTGCTCATATGGACCAAAATTATCAAACGCAGGGATAGCACTAACAAATCCCTCATAATCAAAAAACTGCAATGGGAAAACCAATTTTTCCAGCTCTTTTTTAATATTTTCCTTATCAATAAGAGCTTTGCCCTTCATACAAGCATTGTATTGAGCTAGTTTAGCTCCAGTAAGCACCTCTGGATTATCAATATCATCAAGCGAATAAATGCCTCTATCAATCCAGTCATAAAAAATCTTTTTACTTGCCCCAATTCGACAAATATCATGCACCGAATATTCGGGAACCTTAGGGTTTGAATATTTAAAAGTTGTGCATTGGCTATTAGTTCCACGAGACAAACACTCACAACCTTTTTCTTCATCCATACTTAAGTATTGTTTAATATCTAGCATTTGCTGCTGAACTTTTTCCTGCGCTTCATTCACTTCGTTTGTAAGATCAGCAAACACAAAAAGCTCTTGGTGATTAATCTCGCCCATCTTGCGATACCTCTTGTTTAAATGAATAACGCTTGATTTAACAATTTTAATCCCAGTTTTTTCTATTACCAATTTCTGAAAAGCCAAATCGTTTACATAATGATGAGGTACTTTTAACTTAACATCGTTAGAAGCTTTAACCTCGTACAACTCCCAGCCTCCCAACACATTATTGTATTTAAGAACATCCGCTCTGATATAAAAAACGTTTTCGCTAAAAGTAGCTTGAAAAATCGTTTCAGTTTTCCCCTGTTCCTCCAATATTTTTTTTGTATCGCTAACAGCTTTTTGCCCAACAGACTCAACCAAAACCCCGCCCGCAAACAAATTCCTCGCTTCCTCGTCGGCAATGTTCCCCTCTTCAATAATTTTCTTTTCAAAATCAGAAAGCTCCACACCCTCAAAAAGCTCCGACTTGTGTTTCTTAAGCCAAAGATTTTTCCTACAGTAAGTATATTCCAAATAATCAGTCTTGGTTATTTGCATGGATCAGTTTTTATTTATAGCCCCTTAGTTTTTTATTATTTTAATTTTATGTGGATAACTCTTGACTTTTTGTTCTTTAATAGTTAATATGTAGGTGTGTTCATGGGCGAAAGCCCCTCCCTAGCTAAAGAATTCTTAAGCTAGCAATGAACACACAAAACAATCCAAACCTAGGTTTTGGGTTTTTTTGTTTTGTTGCTCATTACACTCAAAAAATAAATTTTGCCATCTCCTTTCTTTTTTAAAACAACTTTTACAATACATTTAAAATTGTCCTTCTTATCTACTATTTTATACTCTAAGCTCCAAGTTACAACAAGAGGATTATCAGATTTTATTTCTTTAACCGCTGTTTTTGAATTTTCAATAACTTCTTTTATGTGTTTTATTAAACTCGCTCTATAATGTTTTTCCGAATGTTTTCGTGGCCTTCTTCTATAATACAGGATGTGGTTTAAGCCATCGGCATTAAAATAAACATTCTCTTGTAAAGCAAAACAAAAACAACTATCAAATGTTTTGTATAACCTTATCTGTTTTTTAATAAAATCCGATGTCATTTTTGTTTTTTAGTTTTCATGCAAACTCTAATATTTTCTCAAAAACAGTCGGTTTCATATTTTTTTCTATCTTCTTTTCGGACATAAATTTATTTTACCTACCCGCAATTGCTAAATCAACAGCTTTTTACCTTATAATAACATTCTAATATTCTTAAGAATATTAGAATGTTATTTCCCGCACAAAACAGCAAAAAACACCCTATTGTAGTCAAATCAGGGCTGAAATGACTACAATAGAGCAATTATTTGGCCAAGATATAATCAATATGTGTTTATTTTTTTAGATAATTTTGGGCAACGATTACTCCATATACAATACCAATTGCTAAAAGAAGAATGGCAGCAAAATCGTTTTTTGCCAGAAAAACCGCCACTATGGCAGCTAACGCTGCAAAAATAAAATTCCTCCTAATCTTCTCTTTTGTCGTTAAACTTTTTTTCAACTCCATAAATTTTTTAATTTAATTTTATAAATTTATTTTAACACAATTTTTTGTTAAAATTATAGTATATGAAAATTACCAAACTTATTTTTTCAATCTTGATTTGCCAGCTTGTTGGGATAGGGGGAGCTTTTTTTACCAGCCCAGTAGTATCATCTACCTGGTACCAAAACCTAGAGAAACCCTTTTTCAATCCGCCAAGCTGGATATTCTCTCCGGTTTGGATTACACTCTACGCTTTGATGGGAATTGCTTTGTACCTAGTCTGGAAACACAAAGTACTTTTCTTTGTACATCTGTTTTTCAACGGGTTGTGGTCTGTTTTATTTTTTGGATTAAAAAGCCCTTTTTATGCTTTTTTAGATCTTATAGTTCTCTGGATTTTAATCTTAGTTTTAATATTCAAATTCTATAAAGCGCGTAAACTAGCCGGCCTTCTCTTAGTTCCCTACCTCGCCTGGGTAACCTTCGCCGGAGTCCTAAATTATTTTCTTTGGATATTAAATTAAAACTTTTCTTGTGAATTTATTTTAGTATATTCTCATATTCTTGAGAATATAAGAATATTATTTTAACACAGAAAACAAAATTGGAATTTCTAGTGCATCGTCATGCTCAGGTAGTTCAGAAGGATTATCTTTTCTCAAAATCAATACCCCACTTTCACCATAGTTTGGTTTTTCAAATTCTAAGATCCCCTTAAATTCTACAAAATCTTCTGTCATCCATTCGCTTTGCGCCGTAGCATAGCCTTCGGCAATAATTCTACCGTCCCAATCTGTAAGGATTACAGGAAAATCTCCTTCAAAAAACCAAGTTCCCCTAGCTTGGCCCTCTATAGCAAGCGGACTTTTTATAATTTGATTCGGGCGAGGAGAATCTAACCTAATGATGTTAGTTTTTTCCAGCTCATTGCCAATGTTTTGAACAAATAATTTTCCATCAGCTCGGCACTGCTGGGGATAACTTTCCATTATTGGATTACCAGCAGATACACAATCATCAAAATTTGTAATTTCCATATTTTCCTTTTTGCTCACAACAAAACCTAAAACAACCCAAACAACAAAAGCTATAAATATAATTAAAAAAACCTTTTTCATAAATTTATTTTTTTATTTTTCTATTAAATCTCCAGCTATTTTTTTATTTACTACCCCATAATCCCAAAAAGAGATTGATTAATTTCTTAGAGTCAACACTACCTAAGACAACTAGCGTAGCCGGTTTTTTATCTGCTGCATCTTTGAGTGATGGACCCATAATGTACCCTTTGTCATCAACTACAATAAAACGATCGTGAAATATACTACTTTGCTTTGCGTTAAAACTATATTCTCTAGCAAATCGCTTAGACTTCGAAATAAATCCACCTACATCATTACCGTAAAGAAACCGAATAGGTACATCTTTTGACGCCTCGTCTAAGAGGTTATCAAAAATAGCCCCAGACACGTATGTATCTGCTACATCAATATTTTTTGTTGCTTTTTTAAAAACACTACGAATAAATTTGTCAAACGAATGCGAACTACCTTTTGTGAAAACCTTAAGCCCTGTGCTAAACAACGACACGGATTGAAACAAAGATTCGATATAATCAAAACCTTCACTGGTTAAGCACATTTGACCTTTACTACAAGGGTTTAAATTCCCTTGGGCACGATTTGAAAACGCAGGATTATATTTCTTCCCTATTAGTGTTTTACTCCACTTAGATTTTACATTTTTAGTTTCAATTTCTTTATTTTTTTTACCATTTGCTAAGAAAAAAACTATTGCAACAAAAACTTCTTCCCCTTTCATTTTCTTAAGGGGAAGCTGTTTAAGAAAGCCTGTTATATTTTGAGGCAACTTCATTTTTTAACTAAATATTTCTTGCCATTTTGATGTAAGTTCGTAAAATCTGTATTTCTTAGAATCTATCCACTCTTTTTCTTTTGCACGTGTCCCAAAAGTTCCTGAGGTAAGTTTTTTACCTCCCAAAAAAACAAAGTTCTTATTCCAACAATTTATAATATCTTCTGCCAAGATACTTTTCCCAACTTGTCCTTCGCATAAAAAAGCCACAATTAAAGTAAAATTTTTGGGACCAGTTAAATTTTTACCATATCTTTTAAAAAAGGCTCTAGTATTTAAATCAAAATTAATCTTTGTTAGGTCAGTAAAATCTTTGTGTTTTGTATTATTTTTTTTCTTCGATTTAAAAATAAGTAATTCAATTTTTTCAAGTCGCTCCAGAATTTGTTTGTTGATTTTTTGTTGGTTCATAATATTATTTTTATTTTAAAATTATCAATTTCTCTTTATTTGTCATCTTTAGGTGTTTTTATTTCTCCCAGTAATTTATTCAAAAGATATACGGGAATATAATATTTCACACCATCTTTTTTTATCTTTTTTTTGTCAAAAAGACCTTTCAAATCAGCTTTTACACTTCCTTCTGGCATCACTCCTAAATTTATTATCTCTTTTTGAGACAATTTTTCATCCTTGTTAAATAATTCAGCTCTTGCTTTGGTAGCAAACAATACAATTAAAATTCGATCTTTGTTCTTCAAACCATAAAAGGGTGCTAAAAATTCTATTTCTTTACTTTCTTTGCTTATTATTACAAAGTGTTTTAACAAATTTGCAAGTAAAGAAAAATCAACACCTTGTTTTTCATCTACCAACAATACTTTTAACGGATCTTTGTTTTTCATGTAATTATTATGAGTTATGATAAAAAAATAAAAAAACCTAATTTAATTATAGGCTTATAAACAAAGCTGTCAAGGACTAATTTAAGGTTATCTTTGGATTAAAAAAACAACTATTAAAATACTTCTGTTTTTAACTTACTCATTTTCCACAATCTTAATCTCTTCCTCTGTTAATCCACACAATCTATAAACCTCCTCGTCAATTTTTTTGTCCGTCCTTTCTATTTCTTTTTTTATTGATTCCCACTTGTTAGAATTTTCCACTTCGTTTTGTAATTCTTTATTTAGTTCGAGCATCTTATCCACCAAACTAATTATTGTTTTCTGTTGCTCTGAATCTGTTTTAACAATTGGTAATTGTTTTAATCCTATCGGCCCTCTCTGTCCGCTGCGTATTTGTGGTGTTTTGCCAGGACTAATTAAAACTATGTTCTTTTTTATAGCATAGTAAGTTAATAACTTTGAATTAATTAAGCCAAGTAAAAACTTTAGGATTTTTGCGTTATTCTCTTTGTCATATAAATTAAACAAAGAATAATTGCCATACATTAGTTCCTTTGTGAAAGTGGCTGTTAGCTTAACATCAGATTGTCTAATAATTATTTTAGGTCTATCATATTCTTCCTTTTTTCGTAAATTAAAAGGTCTTTGGTGGGAGCCCTGTTTTTTAAAATATTCTTCATCAAATTTATCATTAAAATCCTTTTCCAAACTTTTGTCATACAATAAATATTTATTATACAGAGGAACACAATAAGAAAAATGTATAGACTTACCTCCAATCAAAAAAGGATAACATTTTTCGCATTTTTTATCCCTAATAAACGTTTCTTTTCCTTCTTTTGTAGCATAAACAGCAACACCAGTATTTATTTTCACCAAATCTCCTAATTGAATTGTATTTCTTTCTATTTTGTTTATAAGCTCTTCGTTTTCTTCTTTTTCCCACGAAAAATTTTTATCTTTTATCAAATCCTCATATTTTATTGTCCTAACTTTTCCATCTATATTGTTCTTAATTTTTACATCACAATTTTTGTTGTTAGATTTACTTGCATTCAATATCACCTGACCGCTACCAATACCATCAAAGGCAGTTATGCCACTAACAACCTCATTAATTCTCATATTTTCAGAAATAAATTTCCTAATACTCTTAAATGGGTTTTCGTGGATATTTAAATCAATAATATATGAAAATATCCCCTCTTTTTTTAAAAGAAAGCAGGCTCTCTCTAAGAAAAACATAACTGAATTAATTCTCATTTTTCCTTTCCCGTCATCCAAAAATTCGTATTTATTTCTTAAAAAATTTTCTACCTCTTTGTCAATTTTTTGGGCTTGTTTTGAGTAATAGGAAACATACGGCGGGTTGCCTATAATCACATCAAAACCACCCTGTGCAAAAACTTCTGGAAATTCTTCCTCCCAATTAAATGGCTTTTTGTCTCTATAATTTTCACCAAAATATTTTTTAAGCTCTTCGTCTGTACCAGAAATTAAAGAATTTCCATTTTTAATATTTTTATCCAAAAGAGGAAGTTTTCTTTGGCTTGTTAAAGCACTTAATAGTAAATTTAATCTAGCAATTTCTATTGCCTGTTCATCTAAATCAACTCCATAGATGTTACTCGTCAAAATAGTGGCTTTTACCATAGATTCATCTGCAGTATTTCCAAACTCCACGTGTTTTTCATAAATAGTTTCTAACGCTTTCAAGAGAAAGGACCCCGAACCACAAGCCGGATCTAAAACTTTTATTTTATTTAAGTCATTTACACTTTTACACTTGTCTAAAACTGGTTTTAGGGCATTTTCCACAATGTAGTCCACTATAAAAGTTGGAGTATAATAAATCCCCTGTTCCTTTCTCTTTTTTGAATCTTTACCTAATCTTGTTCCCTTTTTAGCTTGAGACAAACGATACCCTAAATAATTTTCATAAACAGCTCCCAAAATATCAGCGGGCACCGCTTTAAAATCATATTCATAATAGCCTTCTTTTCCATATAGTTTTTTCACCACCTTTTCTGTTGCTCCGCCTCCAAAATCTTTCCATTTTTCAAATGGATGTTCTGTAAATAAATTTGAGTTAAATTCGTCGTCCAGCTCTCTAAATTTAGAAACCATAGATTCAAAAAGTTCTTCCCCTTTCTTTCTCCCGGTTTGCCATTGTCGAATCATGGCTTTTAAAACAGGTGGGTCTATAATTCCTCTGTCTTCTGCCACTCTTATAAAAATTAACCTGTCTAAAAGTTTTTGAACCCCTTCATCCAATAACTCATCGCTTATTTCTAATCCTTCGTTTGCAGCTGAAAGTTCCTCAATTAAAATGTCTCTACATTCATTTAAATCTTTTGACAAAACAGAAGTAATAGAAACTTTCTGAAGCATCTTTCCGTGCTTCGTAGCGTATTCATTTATTAGTCCTTTTTCAAAAGAATCTTTAGAAAGTAGTTGTAATTGATCAAGTCTATCTACAAATTCCTTATATGGAATTTCAAAAAGCATTTTACCTGCTAGAGTTTCTGAAATATTTTGTGTGTTAAAGACTTTTATACTCTCAAAATCCGTTAACACCGCCCAGGTAACGCCTTTGTTCCACGAATAACTAATTGACTGTTTAGCAAATTTTACATCGTGCAAATCAGCCTTGAGCGCCTTACACTCAAGATAAAATTTTGGCTTAGAATCTATATAAAAACCATAATCAACCCTACCGGCTGATTTTATTCCTTCTTCTGCAGAAACTTCTTTTTTATTAAAAACATCCCATCCCAAAATCTCGAATAAAGGCAAAATAAAATCTTTCTTTGTTTCTTCTTCGGTATATTTTTTTAGTTCCCCAGTTTTAACAACCTCGTCGTATTTATCAACAAGTTCTTGAATCTTCTGTTTTATATCGTTTTTACCCATACTCCCCTCATTCTACCCCTCCACGCCCTTGCTTCGCAAGAGCCACGAAGTCCAATACCCCTTTTCCATTCTGTTGGATATCCGATATCCAACAGATACTCCCTCAGACACAAAAACTAGGCCCCTGTTTTGAAAATGAAGACAAAAGGTACAAAGTCTAGCGGTCGCGGAAGTTTGCACCTTTTTAAAACCTCCCTATTCCTCACCTTATTATACTCATTTCAGCCCTGATTTGACTACAATACCACTTTTATTTCCCAGCCACAGCCAATAATCCAGCGAAGCTTAGCTTCGCTGGATAAAGGGCAAAAGGCTTAGTGCCAGACCACTGAGCCGTTTGAGTGTTGGTGTTAAACCAAATTTTGTTGCTTTTCAAAATCTTGACATAAATATTAAGCTGTGTTAGTCTGTTTTTAGAATTTAAAAACTAATAAAAACCAAAAACAGAAAGGAGTAGGCAGTGATTATAATCAAGAAAGAATTTACGGTAAAGAAATCTTCGACAAAAGCCTTTGTTTGGTTCATCATCCTTGCTTTGTTTTTCATGATTGCGCTTATGGCCCTTGTCGGATTTTCAATCATTATCCCTGTCTTCTTCTCACTTGTCGTTTTGACTATAGTCATGCACCCCATTCTACGAGCTCTTGGAAGAAGAGGATTCATTATCAAAAAAGAGAGAGAGGGCGGGAGTTTTAAAACACAGATTATTATCGACAAGAACTCCTTTCAAAAGATTTAAAAAAAACAAAAAAAACAGAAAGGAGATATATGCTAATCACAGATAGCGGGTTTCAGGAAATGCTGAAGACGATAGAAGAAGTGGCAACCACAAGAGAAAATGAGGTAATCCTTATTGCAGATTCTGACATTGATCACCCCGCGATTGAATTAGGGGCGTTGATTATTGAAGATGCATCAACACCAACTTTTTATTTGGATTTATTCTCATTCTCTGCCACTACTGTTGCCAAAATGATTTTCACTAAAGACGCTCTCGCACCAGTATTTCAGTTAAAAAATGAGAAGCCCACCGGAAAAATCTTCAACCCGGGTCTCCACTACTTTCCAGCGACAAAAAGACCGCCCCCCAAGGGCGGTCTTAAATATTTAATATATTACAACCCCTTGCAATTGCTTGCTGGGGTGTAGCCTGCACCTTCTGCTTCCTGCTTCGTATTAAACCAGATTTTGTTCCTTTCTTTTATCCTCTGTGCCCCACTACACCACGGATAATGGTATTTTTTACCACTTTTGCTTGCTACGAAAAGACTTGTCGATACTGATTCAATGAATGAAGTTGGACTTCCATCATTAGATGAATGAAGTCCAACTTCATTCATTATTTCGACAGGGGATTTTCTCTCTGAAATTGCTGATAATCTTCCCAAACCAAAAGAAATAAGCCCCACAAACAAAATAACAATGGGAATCAGGGCAGACTTGATTTTTTCTAATTTTTCGTTTATGCTCATATTTATATTAAGTAATATAGTACATTTATGGCACATAGAAAAGCAGGTGGTTCGACTAAGAACACAAGAGATTCAAATGCTCAATATTTAGGGGTAAAATTGTCCGACGGACAAACTGCAAAGCCCGGGTCTATTTTGGTTCGCCAAAGAGGAAATAAATTTGTTGCTGGAAACAATGTAATGCAAGGCAAAGACCATACTCTGTTTGCTGTAGCAGATGGCATTGTAAAGTACAAGAAAAAAAAGAAGACTAGATTTACCGGAAGCACAAAAACAATCTCACAAATAAACGTTGAACCTAAAACCCCGCCGAGCGGGGCAAGTAAAAACACAAAAAAGACCGAGTAATCTACTCGGTCTTTTTTGTGTCCTCTTGGGTGATTTCCACTTTTAGTTTGCTATCCCCTACTTCAACTTCATAACTTCCTATTTTTTTGAATGGTTCTTCTAGTTTTATAATATCTTCTGGGACATCAAATCTTAGTTGCTCCTTTATAAGCCCTGTTAATTCTTTTTTATCCAACTTATCAAAAAGGCTTCCCGTATCATCTGCTTTTTTGACGACTTTTAAGGTTTTATCTTTCAAGCCTTCCACGGTCTTTGCCAAAAGATCTTCTGCCAATTTCTTTTCTTCCTCTCTTTTTTTAGCTCTTTCCTCTGCTGCTTCCAAAGTTTTGCTTGTAGCCTCTACCGCCAAGCCCTGCGGGTACAAAAAGTTCCTAAAGTAGCCAGACTTTACTTCTTTTATGTCGTCTATTTGACCTAAACCAGATACATCTTTAATTAAAATTACTTTTGTCATATTAGAAACTATACTACTGTATTTTTATTCACTTTGCAACAATATTTCTACCGCCCTATCCATCTGCGGATCGCGTCCGGCCTCAAAGTCTTCTGGGGTAAAATCTACTTCCAAATCTGGGTCTAAACCTTCCTCAGAGATAGATCTCCCTTCGGGGGTTAGCCAGTGCGCTACCGTTATTTTTAGCGCACCATTGTCTCCCATCTCTATAAATTCTTGCACAGAGCCTTTGCCATAGGTTTTCTTTCCAACAAGCTGAGCTACACCATGCTCGTTTAAAGCCCCTGCTACAATTTCAGATGCCGAAGCTGACCCTTGATTTATCAAAACAACCATCGGTAAATCTTTAAAAATATCGTACCCCTTACTCTTATAAAGCCTCTCTTCTCCCACAGCAAATTTTTCTCTAGCAACTATTTCGTTCATTGGTAAAAACCAACTCGCAATATCTACAGCCGCCTCCAAATACCCCCCTGCATTTCCTCTTAAGTCTAAGATAAGTTTGTAGCTTCCAGAATCTATAAACTCTCTAAGTGCGTTTCTAAACTCATTTGTAGACCTGCCGGAAAAACTATAAAGCTGTATTACAAAAATCCCGCCCTCTTTCTTCTCTGTTTCTATAACAGGTATTTGTATAACATCTCTAATTATTTCTATCTCTAGTGGCTCGTCGCCATTTGTTTCTCTAAAAATTGTAAGCTTCACAGGTGTACCCCTTTCTCCACGTATTAGCTGTACAGCCTCTTCAACAGTAAGGTCTGCTGTAATAGTATCTTCTATTTTTATAATCTTGTCTCCGGGCTGTATACCTGCTCTGTATGCTGGAGTATTTTTTAGTGGAGCAACTACGGTTAAAACACCATCT
>CAZRMW010000002.1:0-70866 GCA_964601305.1 uncultured Candidatus Saccharibacteria bacterium | reverse complement strand
TTTTCAAATCGTTTTCGTCAAAAAGTACTGGGTCTCCGGGTTGATTTACTGTATATAAATACCAGCGCAATGTATCTGACCCGTATTTTTCTATCATCTCGTTTGGATCAACCACATTCCCCAAACTTTTGCTCATTTTCTTTCCCTTTTTATCCAAAAGGTGTCCTAATGAAATCACATTTTTGTATGGAGCGCCTTTGCCAAGCATCGTAGAAATAGCCAAAAGGGTATAAAACCAACCTCTTGTTTGGTCTATTGCTTCACAAATAAAATCAGCTGGAAAAAGCCTATTTTCGTCAATCAAATCTTTGTTTTCGAAAGGATAATGAATCTGAGCAAAAGGCATCGCCCCAGAATCAAACCAACAGTCCATCACCTCTGGTGTTCTTTTCATTTTTTCCCCACATTTGCAATCAAAAACAATGTCGTCTACAAAAGGTTTGTGTAGATCTACTTCTTTCTTTTCTTCTCCGAGCTCACTAACAGAGCCGACAACTTTTATTTCTTCACACTCTTCACATTCCCAAACAGGTATTGGCGTACCCCAATATCTCTCTCTAGAAATCGCCCAGTCTTTAGCATCTTTTATCCTTTCACCTTACCTTCCCTCTTGAAGATGTTTTGGCTCCCAATTTATTTCTTTATTGTTTTTTACCAAATCTCCAGGCAAACTACTCATCTTAATATACCAAGAGTCTTTTGCGTAATAAATTAACGGAGTTTTACACCTCCAACAGAAAGGATAATCATGTTTGTAGCTTTCTGTTTTATATAAAATTTTTCTTTCACTTAAATCTTTAATTATTTCACCTTCGACATCTTTTACAAACTTACCTTGCCACTTTGAAACAGTTTCTCCAAAAGTTCCATCTAAATTTACTGTATGAAATTTTGGCAAACCAACCTTCTCTCCCAATTCATAATCTTCGATTCCATACATTACAGCAGTATGAACTACGCCTGTGCCATCTTCTGTAGAAACAAAATCAGCAGAATAAACTTTAAAAGCATTTTGATAGTTTTCCACATCTTTTGGAATTGCCTCTGGAAAAAGAGGTTCGTATTCTAAACCAACTAAATCTTTACCCTTAAATTCTTTTTTTATATTATGAGATACACCAGAAATATGTTCTATAAGATTTTTAGCAAAAATTAAATTATCCTCATTTAAAACATAGTCAATATCTTCCCCCACAGCCAAAGCTACATTACCTGGGAGTGTCCAAGGAGTAGTTGTCCAAGCTAAGATATATTCACCTTGCCCTGAGGCACTCGAAGGGTCTTTCCCTCTAATTTTAAATTTCACATACACCGAATCTTCTTCTACATTTTTGTAGCCTTGCGCCACCTCATGAGAAGAAAGCGCTGTACCACAACGCGGGCAATTTGGTACAACTTTATACCCTTTATACAATAAGTCTCTCTCATATGCCTGTTTTATTACCCACCAAAGAGACTCTATATAGTCTTTTTCGTAAGTAACGTAAGGATTTTCCATATCCACCCAATACGCCATACGTTCCGTCATTTTTTCCCAATCTTCTTTGTACTCCCACACGCTTTCCTTGCATTTTTTATTAAAATCTTCTACGCCGTATTCCTCTACATCTTTTTTACCCTTTAGTTTTAGTTTTTTTTCCACCTCAAGCTCCACTGGCAAGCCTTGCGTGTCCCACCCGGCTTTTCTTTCTACTCTAAAACCTTGCATTGTTTTAAAGCGCGGAATCAAATCTTTAAAAGCACGCGCCTCAACATGGTGAATACCTGGCTTACCATTTGCTGTTGGAGGGCCTTCATAAAACACAAAATCTCCCCTCGGAGCAGATTTCTCTACTGATTTTTTAAAAATATCGTTTTTCTTCCAAAATTCTAAAATTTTTAGTTCACGCTCATTAAAATCCATCCCGTTAGAAATAGATCGCGATCATTTCACAATCTATATAAATTAATTTAATAATGTTTAAAATTTGTAATTTGGATTTCCATTATCAAGTCCGCGCGATCGCGATTTCTAACGGGATCCATAAACTAAATATAAAACAAAAAGGGCCGTTTTTCAACGGCCTTTTGCTCTTTGTTTTTTACGGCTAATCGTACCACACAATACTTGCACCCTCTTTTTTGTTTTTTAATTTACCTAAAATCACAAAGGTAGGGAGATTGGAATCAAGATTTATCTTAATTTTATCTTTGTCCTCGTCGTCCTCTGCTGTTTTAAACGCTACAATCTTGAAATATTTATCAATATGAAAATAATCTTTCAATTTATCTCTAAGTATTTTTATCGCAAACTCATCGTTGTATACACTTTTTACAACATAACCTCCGCAATTACCCGAATCAATATCAGAAACAACTAATTTTAAACTCTGCGAGCTACGCACATATTCAACACTTACAACCAAACCAACCTTCCATCCCGGAAAATTTTTAGCTTTTTTTAAAATTTCTTCTTTAATTGTCAAAATATACCTCCTCCTACATTTGTTTAGGTGCGTTTATTCCTAGTAGTTTTAACACTTCTTCTAAAATTTGTCTAGTTTTTTATTCATAAATGTCGTGATTTCCAACTGAGTCCAGACACACAGATTTTTTATCATCCGAAAACTCAAAAATAATTCTATATTTATGATTAATAGAGAAAGACCAAAATCCTTTGAGAGAACCATGAAGTTTGTGAGCATTTAAAGATGGGGTAAAAATATCCTTTCTAAAAACTTTACCCTTTTCAATCACTAAATCTTGAATGTTTTTAGGGAGTTTTTTAAATTCACGAATAAACTTAGACGAATAAAATATTTTCATAAAAGTTTATCGTAAATCCTCAAAAGATCGTAAAAGTTTAGCTTTTCCTTGTTTGAATTCTTTTCTACTTTCTTTTAACTCCTGTGCTAGTTTATAGGTATTCCAGGAACGAATAACATGTCGAAGAAACTCACTCTTGCTGGCAAATCCTCCCCTTTTTGTCTCTTTCTCTATTGTCTTAGCCATGCTCTTTGGCATTGATATGTTTATTATACTTCTCATTTTTATATAAAAATTAACTGTAATATTTTGTAATACATATTATTACAGTATCACATTTTCTCTGGAGCTTCAATACCTAATAAATTAAGTGCTTCTTCTAGGATTTGTCTAGTTATAAAAACTAATTGTAAAAGAGCCTCCTTTCTTTCTTCATCCTCCTCACCCAACACTCTCACATTCTCATAAAAATCTGTAAAAGTTTTTGCAAGCTCATGAGCATAAGTGGCCAAATGATGAACTTGATAATCTTTAGAAGTGTCTTCTACAACTTCTGGGAATTGAGCAAGTTTTAATATTAAGTTTCTCTCGAAAGCACCAAGAGTTCGAAATTCTTTTTCTAACGCCTTTATTGGTATATTACTGGATGATCCCACTGCCAACCCGAAAGAAAAAGAATTTGAACTCTCGCTACTTTCTTTTGCTTTTTCTTGAAAGCTAGCTTTCTCCAAGAGGCTACTCATCCTTGCCCCAGCATATTGAATATAATAAACTGGATTTTTCTTGCTTTGCTCTTTTGCTAGATCCATATCAAAATCCATATGAGTATTAGCAGAGCGCGTAAGCATAAAATACCTAAAAACATCTTTACCCACTTCTTTTAGTATATCGTCTACCAAAACGAAATTACCTTCTCTTTTAGACATTCTCGCAGATTTGCCATCTTTCACCAGCCTTACAAATTGCATCAAAATAATTTCTAACTTATCTTTATATCCCAAAGCTTCCACAAAACCTTTTACTCTGGCTACGTCGCCGTGGTGATCTGCACCCCAAATATTTATTACTTTATCAAACTTTCTCTCCACAAACTTGTTTTTATGGTATGCACAGTCTACCCCGAAGTAAGTGGGTTCACCATTTTGTTTTATTAAAACTCTGTCTTCCACATCTCCAAATTCACTTGCTTTAAACCAAAGCGCTCCATCTTTTTCATAAACCAAATCTTTTTCTTTAAACCAATTTATTATTTCATCTACCTTGCCTTTGTCTCTAAGTTCTTTTTGCTCAGAAAACCATTTGTCAAACTCTATACCCATCTCTGAAACAGTTTTTTTAATTCCCTCAAAAATTATTTCCAAAGCATTTTGTCCCACCTCCACCGGACTGCCTTCTGTAAATTTTTTAGAAAGCTCGTCTATATATTCTCCTTTATACTGTCCCTCCTCATCGCCAAGCACAGAGTGCCCCAAAATTTCTATTTGCCCGCCCGCATCGTTTATGTAGTACTCTTTTGTAACATCGTACCCAGCTTTCTTTAAAACATTTGCTAGCACATCTCCATACACTCCACCTCGGCCATTTCCAAGCGTAAGTGGACCTGTAGGATTTGCAGAAATAAATTCCACCTGCACTTTTTCTTCTCCGAAATTAAAAATATCTTTATTCAAAAGATCCTTAAAAATGCTTTTTAGGACTTTTTCATCTGGAGTCACATTTAGGAAAAACCTACTGGCTTTTTCTATAATAGAAGTACTGAAACCCTCTTTTTGGACTTTTTTACTAATTTTTTCCGCCTCACTTTTAGATTCCAGGTTAACACCGTAAACCTTAAAATTGTCGTTCCAAACAACCTTTTTCCCGGTCTCGTTTTCCAAAATTGTCTTTATTGTCTTCATAAAACTATATTATCACAAAAACACCAACTCAAAAACAAAAACCCTATTCTTGTTATTTCTCACGATCGTAAGTTTTAGTAAGAATAGAATTTTCACAAATAAAAGCCCCACTTTTTCAGCGGGGCAAGCCCTTTAAGGCTTTACACTTCAATTTATTCAGGATGAGCTTTTTTTTCAAGAAATTCAACCATTTCTTCCATTGTTTTAAATATTTTTGTCGAAAATCGAGCTTTGTGTGGACCTGCTTTATCGTGAGGATAAAATGTAAAAACATCCTTTCCCGCTTGAGACATTGTTGGTTGTTCATAACCTACACCATCACTTGGAATCTTGTCAGGCATAAGCACGATTCCACTGCCCGCCTGATTCATAAATCTTTCGTTTAAATTTAACACATGATCATGAATGGCTCTTAATTTTTCTGAATAACCAGCAATCTTTATGTCGCCGACGGGGAGGGTATATGGATTGATCATTGCTGGGTACGCCTTTTTTACCATTCTTATAAGATCATCTACTTTTTTTCTCCCCTCTTCCCCTTCTTTCCCAAGTAAGTGTGTAATCGGTATCATAATATAAAACAATTCTACATCTGGATCTTTTGCTATCTCATAAAAAACTTCCTTTTCCTCTCCTGTAGGAAGTATTATCCATCTTTTTCTCTGAGATTCTGCCAAACTCTTTGTGAGCATTATCTCGGAACTTTGCCAAAGAATAATGTTCTGAGCCCTTAAAGATTGTGTCTTCCACATATCGTTTTTTGCTAACCTTTTTGAAATAATTTCTGGACCATCTACAAAACAAACAAAAACATCTGGTTGAACAACTGGAATATAAGAAAAAGAAGCATGAGCTTCCAAAAAATCGTTATCCCAAAGAAAATTTAAATGGTCTACTATAACAACTGTATCATAAAAATTTTCTGCAATGTTTTTAAGAATTTTTTCAAAGACAGCAGATTTTCTTTCATCTAAAAATCGTGAAGCTACTCGCAAAACATTTCTTGAGGGCCATGTTCTTTGAATAGTTCTTCCTTGCTCTTTCATCATATCTCCAACATAAAAAACTTCGACATTTTTTTTCTTTTCTTTAGCTTGTTTTTTCCATGCCCTTAAAATTTTTTTTCGTCCATTACAAGGTAAACCAGTTGCCCAAATAATTCTTGTTTTCTTTTTTTTATGATCATTTCCTGTATATATTTTACAACTATCTTCTTCTGTTATTTTCATATCTTTCCCTCCTTACCTTCAGGAATTTTTTCACAATGCTATAAATTTTTTCGTGGATTTCTTCTTCAGACAAAATTCTTCCATTTTCAAAACACTCAACGACGACAAAATCATTCGGAAACAGTTCGGCTATTTTTAAATAAGTTTTTTCTGCATTTTGAAGATGACTCAAAGAATCTTCATGAATATCTCTTTTTTTGCCACCTATATATTCCCTCTCTCCTTTTTTATCAACCAGTGTTTGTGCAACCTTTGCCGGCATATGCAAAATAATTGAAACATCTGGCTTTGAAATCCCCATTAATCCATACTCAAAGTTTTGTACCCATACCAAAAAATTTATCAACTCTTGTTCATTTTTAATTTTTCCGCCCTGATGCCCCATGTTTGACCCAACATATCTATTGGACAAACAAATCTTTCTTAATTTTTGAGCTTCTTTAATCTTAAAAGAAGCGTCTAAACGATCAACTGCGTAAAAAACGGATGCTCTTTTTGGCCCAACATCATCAGCACTTCCATATCTACCATTCAAGTATTTTTCCACAAAAAAAGCTGAAGGATTTCCATACTGAGGAAAATCAAAAACCGCAACACTATGTCCTTCTTGTGTCAATTTTTCTTTTAGCTTATTAAACTGGGTCGTTTTCCCTGTACCATCTGTACCTTCAATAACTATAAACATTTTGAACTCCTTATTTTGTTGTCAAAAATTGCTTTGTTTTTTATAAAAATACCATATGCTAGCAAAAACATCCAAACTGTGAGACAGTTAAAACAGAGAACCTTGCCAAAGGCAAGTAAACTTTGAAAAACAAGAGGAGTATCTCATGAAAAAGATAAAAATTAATCCTTTGTTAATATTTCTCATTTTTTTGATTATTGGAGTTTTTGTAGGTATATCAAGATTAAACAAACCTCTTATAAGTTTCGAAGTTTCTGGTGTAGTTGAAAGGACATTAGATATAATAGATAAAAATGGACTTAAAAATCTAAGTGAAGAACAAAAGAAAAAGCTAAAGATAGCCGCTATGATTGGATTTTTAAAAGAATTCAGAAAAATAGATCCTTACGCGACAATTTCGATAAAAAATAACAAACTTACAATAAACAAAGAAGCAACACCAGCAAGAAAACAATCTTTTATTAGTAATATTATTATAAACGAGATCTATATTACAAAAATCTCAGACTTTAATTATCCAATAGAAGAAAAAATAAAACGATTACTTAAAAAAAATAAAAAAATAAAGACTATTGTTTTTGATTTGAGAGACAACTATGGAGGTTTTATACTCAATGCTTCTAGATTATTAGATCTTTTTTTGCCTCCTGGAGAAAATATAATCTTCACGAAAACAAAAAGAGCTTCTGGGTACATTACACGGTCTCCTGCTTTTTTGAAACATAAGATTTTCGTTTTAATCAATAGTCGCACAGCAAGTGCTGCAGAAATTTTTGCGGATGTTATTCAAAGAACTAAAAGAGGTGTTGTTATAGGCACGCCTAGTTTTGGGAAAAATCTTACCCAAAGTGATTTTTATAAGATAAAAGATGGTTTTAAGATATCTATTACAACATCAGAGTTAAAATATCAAAGCGGTAAAAACAAGATTGTTCCAGACATTTTAGTAAAAGAAAATGAAGATGCCTTAAGAGTAGCTCTTGAATATATAGAAGGCCACAAGTAAAAAAGCGTCCTCGCATTTCACGCGAGCACGCTTTTTTTAATTTAAATACCTTTTTCAGAAAGAAATTTTTCTTTATCTTTTATCGCCTGTACTCCTATTTTTATTTTGTCTACATTTAACATATCTACTATTTTAAAATATTGTTCATAGATATGAAGACCACTACTATAAGCAATTAGTGGACCATCTTCAACATCAAAATGGTTTTGCAAATTTACAAGCACATATTCTTTTAACATTTGTAGTCCGCCAAGATTTTGAGGTAGTGCAGCATACAAATCCCAAGAACGAAAAAATACCGTCATCTCTAATTTTCTCTCGACAACTTTAAAATCAACCATGCGTAAACACGGAGGATCGTCAAGAAATGGAGACTCTTTATCTCCAACACTTATACACGCCTGATTTGTGTTCCCCTCTGCTTTTATCAAAATATCGATTATTTTTGGTAATTGTGGTTTTATAAATGTTCCATAAGTATACTGCTCTCCGGGCTCTGGTACATCATTCATTAAATACGTCAAAAAATATTTTTCTATTTCTTCCTCAGAAGTTGTTGGATCCAAATTTGGAGGCATAAAAGGAGTAAGTGGTCTTTCTCCTGGGTCTGTAATAACTAACTGTGCCCTCGATAATTGTTTTCTTATCTGCCCCTTGTAACTTCCGCCCTTCACAACAAAATCCCAACCGTTTTTTATACACAACCACATTGCGTCACGCCACACATCGTCAATTCTTCTTCCTTCAACATAGTTCGTTCTTTCGTCTATCATTTATTTTCTCCTTTGTATTTAACTTGAATATCTTGCAAGTCTTTAAGTGGTCCACCAGGTCCCTGCAAAAAATCAACAGATTGTTGTAAAACTTTTACAAAATCAAATTTAGTAAATATAAGTTTTACATTCTTACGTCTACATAAATCTTCAACATTTTCTATTCCTAGCGAGTTGTTGTATGGACTAAGAATATCGATGGTAATTATTCCATTGGTAACTAAATCCTTCACACAATTATAACAAGGCGTACCCAACATGCGCGCAGTAGCACTTTTGAGTTTTTTTAGATTAACCGTATTAAAAATGGCATTTCTTTCACCGTGAATTGTTCTTATACAGTGATCGTCAACCAATAAATGACCTTTTTCATCGCAATGTAAATCACCTGGTGGTGAACCATTATAGCCTATCGATATCATTCTACCTACTTCATCCCACAAAGTGGTGGCAGCTCTCAAACGATCACAAGTACCACGGGTTGCAACAAAAAAAGTTATCATTCGCTGATAATCTTCTTTTGAAAGACGCTCTACTTGTTTCTTCATTTCATATCCCCCTAAATATTTTCAAAGTTCACTCGCCTCTGGCGAGATTTCGTTTTCTGTTTAAAAAAGTCTTAAATTACTTTACATCAATACCCATTGAACGCGCAGTACCTTCAACAATCTTCATTGCAGCATCTACATCGTTTGCATTTAAATCTTCCATTTTGCGCTCAGCAATTTCTTTTATTTGATCTTTACTAACACTTCCTGCTTTTTTTACATTTGGTTTACCAGAACCCTTCTCGATACCAGCAGCTTTTCTAAGAAGATCCGATGCAGGCGGTGTTTTAAGCTTAAAATCAAAAGTCCTGTCTTCATAAACTGTCACTTCTGCTGGAACAATATCGCTCCCCATTTCTTTGGTAGCATCGTTGAATCTACTTACAAAATCTCCAATATTAACACCATGCTGACCCAAAACTGGACCAATAGGAGGAGCTGGTGCAGCTTTTCCTGCAGGAATTTGAATCTTAAAAATTGTTTTAATTGCTTTTGCCATGTTTTTCTATAATAGTAAATATTCCTCGTGGACCTTTTCTAATTTCTTGCAAAGTTTTATGCTCTTCAGTTATTAAATTTATTACCCTTTCTAATCTCTCCTTCAAAAAATCTTTATCCAAATATTTTTCTCTTCCTCTTAAAAAAAGCTCCACTCTTACTCTGTTCCCTTCTTTTATAAATTCCGAGGCTTTTTTTGCCTTTAACTCTAAATCTTTTCCAGATGTACCAAGCCCAATCCTTACACTTTTCATTTCCGATCCACTCGATTTTTTGGCTGCATCTCTCTGTTTTCTTTTTTCTTTATATAAAAACTTACCAAAATCCATCATTTTAGCAATAGGAGGTTTTACCTTTGCTGAAATTTCTATTAAATCCAACCCCTTCCCTTGCGCCATTTCTATAGCTTTTGAAATTTCAAAAACCCCTAAATCTCCTTTCTCTTCATCTATTAAACGGACTTCTTTTGCTCTTATTTCGTTGTTTATTTTTGGTCTCTTCAAAATTTTATTTTATTTTCTTGCCCCGCTCGGCGGGGTTACCTCTTCAACAACTTTTTTAAAAACTTCTGGTTTGTGCTCTGCTAATTGCGACAATATTTTTCTATCCAAACCAACTTCAGCTTTTTTAAGCATGTCTATAAACCTACTGTAAGAAACCTCTAGCGGACGAACAGCTGCATTTATTTTTATCTGCCACAATTTTCTAAAAACTCTTTTCTTTTTTCTTTTGTCTTGAAAGGCATGAGTAGCTGCATGAAAAATTGCTTCTTTAGCTGCCCTTTCTTTAGACTTCCTTCCCCACTTATAACCCTTCGTTTGTTTTAAAACGTTTCTTCTCCTCTTTAATGAAATTGTACCTCTTTTTATTCTAACCATTTTTTTATTCGTGCGGTATAAATCCGCTTAATGTTTTACTTGAAATATTAAAATGTTTTGTTCTTTTTTTCTTTAACTGCCCTTTTCTTTCTTCTTTGGCATTAAAATGCCCCATACCAGGTCTGCGCTGAACAACCTTACCATTTTTGGTAACTTTGAGTCTTTTACTATATGATTTGTTTGTTTTCTGTGACATGTTTAAAATTTAAATTTTCTTTACCTGCAAAAAGTCTAATTCTACAGGAGTTTCCCTACCAAACATAGAAACAAGTACTTTTATCTTTCCTCTTTCCTCATCTGTACTTTCTACTCTTCCTTCAAAATCTTTAAATGGACCATCTGTAATTTTAACAGACTCTCCGACTACAACATCCAATTTGTATTTTGGCTCCTTAACACCCATTCTCTTAAACAATCCGTCTATTTCTTCTTTTTCTAAAGGAAGCGGTACGGTACCAGAACCAACGAAACCTGTTACCCTTGGCGTATTTCTTACAACATACCAAGAATCGTGGGTAACAACCATCTCTACCAAAACATACCCCGCATAAAGCTTTTCTTCAACTACTTTTCTTTTACCTGCTCTTATTTTTATTTTTTTCTCCGTTGGTACTATTACATTAAAAATTTTATCTTCCATTCCCAAAGATTCTATTCTTTGTTTAAGATTTCTAACAACTGCATCTTCGTATCCAGAATATGTGTGCAGAGCATACCAAGCCCTACCTTCCTCCTCACCTCCTTGTTTATTTATTTCATTAGGAGTATCTTGCTCAGAAATTTCTCTTTTCTCTTTTTTCTTTTTTATTTCCTCTGCCATATTTTATAAAACAAATGTTTTTAGTAAAAATGTAAAAATTTTATCAAAAAATCCCAAAAAAAATGCAATGAACAAAGAAAAACCAATTACTAACAATGTAGAATTAATTGTTTGATTTTTTGTAGGCCAGTTTACAGAGCCAAGCTCTGATTTTGTACCCTTTAAATAATTGACTAATTTTGTAAACATTTTAAATCATTTTTAAAAGGCCCTTCGGCCTCTTATTCTTATTTACCATTATATACATATATTTAAATTAGTCAATATAAAAAAGCGAGGCCCCACAGAGCTTCGCTTTTTGAGAGATAGGTCAAATATGGGAACATTAAATCTTAACGACAAGAATTAATCCAAGTAGCAACAGTTATTTCATCCAAAACCGTCAGATTTTCTTCTGAATGGAGGGACATCATTATCCCCCATAAATTACCTTCTTGATTTTCTGTTAACTTAGCTTTTTCATTTGTTGCCAACCAAATTCCACTAACGAAAGAATCAAAACGATCAGAAGTTTTTTTTCTTTTTTCGTAGTATTTCCTTATTTTCTCAAGTGTTATCCTTGCATTTTTTTTCATTCGAGCTGTCCTCCTTATTTTATTTTTAATTTTCTGTTGGTAGCAACATATCACTAATTTTATTATTTGTCAATTTTTTGCAATCGTAAACCAATTAATATTTGAAATTCCATGCTCTTAATACTATGCTCTTAATACTATCTACTTAAAACTGCTATAGCTGAATTAGCGAGACAGTTTAAAACCTACTCTAACTGAGGTGATAGCACTAGTTAGAGTAGGTTTTGAAAATATTTAAATTCGATGCAAATTTTAATGCAAATATAAAAAGCGAGACTCCGCAGAGCTTCGCTTTTTTATAAAAAATCCTATTTTTTCAAGGATTCAACAACTTTTTTCAAAACTTCTATTTCAGAATCCGTTATTGGCCCCCTGCCAAGCACATTTTCCTTTTCTGCTTCTTCAAAATTCCAATAAATCTTTTCTAAAAATCTCTGCAAGGATTCTGGAGAAAAAGTGTCTATGTCGGTCTGTTCAACATCCCAACCATCTCCTATGTGTTTTCTATCTTTAACACTTTCCCAAAACAAATCTAGGGCTTTCGGACAAAAATAAGAACCAGTTAGCCGGCTTCTTCTTGGGCCTTTTATCTCGTCTTTCCACATGCAAAATCTCTCAACTTCTATCTCTTTATCTGTGGAAGTCAGCGGGTCAAGAGATTCAGAAAAATCAATGCCCAAATTCATCCAATCTTTCATTGTATTGATTCTCTTTTCTTTTTCTTCGATCAGTTTTCTTATCGATTCAAAACATTGAGAAACAAAATTAAGGACTATGTCGTGATAAAGAAAGATATCTTTCATAAAAGGAGCTTCTTTTTCAACCAATCTTCCACCTTTGCTTAAAAAATATTTTGAGTGTTCCCAAAAAACCATAGCGAACAACTCTGAGTTGATTTCACAAAAAATAGAACACGGATTATTAAATATTGATAGAAAAGTGTCATTGAAACACAAAAACCATTTCCCTGAACGTTGAAGATAAACACTTACAACACCTCTTTCTCTAAATAAAAACAAGCCCCTTTTTCTTCTGTATTTTTCTGGTACATCGTGCCTTTTAACAAAGGTCTTGTTGAAAACCTGTTTATCCAACCACGGTACAAGCGGAAGAATAGTTTTCGCTGTTTCTTCAAGAACATCTGCAAAGTCATTCACATCTAACCTTTTCCCTGTTTTTCTGCCAAACTCGAGTAATTCAATTTTTCTTGCAATTGTCGGTGGAAATAATTCTTTTGGCGTACCCATAATTTATTCTCCTTTTTAAAGAGGTTAGGGGGTTAAAAATGTGCAAGCTGGCGTACCATTGTTGCACGGATATTTGACACGCACGAATGTTAATGTGCTTTATCAAAGAGTAGATTTTTTCTATAAAAAAAGCAAGCTCCTTATTCTCAAGTTGTGGAAGTGGGCGGAATCGAGGGTCAAGTTTCTAAGCTCAGACTTCGTGCTTTGCACTTGTCTTCACTAAGAACTTCCTCCCCGGGCTCGGCGACCGCGCGCCACTAGCTTCGCTAGTCGGCGACGGTGCCCGCCTCCGCCTGTTCAATTCCGCCACCAACCTACAAAATCAAAATCCCCAAAGCTAACGCTTCGGGAATTAATATTTTGTGGAAGTGGGCGGAATCGAGGGTCAAGTTTCTAAGCTCAGACTTCGTGCTTTGCACTTGTCTTCACTAAGAACTTCCTCCCCGGGCTCGGCGACCGCGCGCCACTAGCTTCGCTAGTCGGCGACGGTGCCCGCCTCCGCCTGTTCAATTCCGCCACCAACCTACAAAATCAAAATCCCCAAAGCTAACGCTTCGGGAATTAATATTTTGTGGAAGTGGGCGGAATCGAACCGCCGTGTAAAAAGATTTTTAAAAAGTATCTACATATTTAGCTTGGTTTGTTTAGACTAAGAAATAAAAACCGAGCAAAAAGTTCTTAGCTTTGGCTTTGTTTTGTTTCAATAATTTTTCAAAGCCCAATAAAAATTATCTATCTCAATGATGACGTTCTTCCTTACTTATTGAGAATGAGTAAGGGAACGAGCTTTAAGCGTAAGCTAAAGCTGGAGTTTTAAATAAATTTGCATTTATTTGAAGCTCTAAAAGTTTAACGAGATTTTAGAATACTCGATATGCACTGTTTTAAAAGAAGCTTCTTATCAAAGCCGATCACTCCCTTATATATTCTGTGATTTCAATTTACGTTCTATATCTCTTTTTGATTCACGTTCTTTTATTTTTTCTCTTTTGTCGTATCTTTTTTGCCCTTTTGCTACTGCAAAAGATACTTTTATTAAACCATTTTTTGTATAAATAGTCAATGGTATCAAGGTTAATCCTTTTTGGCTGTCTTTACCATCTAAATATTTTATTTCTTTTTTTGTGAGTAAAAGTTTTCTAGTCTGCGCTGAATCATAGTCTGTAGGAGTATTTTTTGGCTGGTATGGCGGTATTTCCATACCTACCATATATGCTTCTTCTCCCCTGATGATTATATGAGAGCCAGTAAGGTTTCCTCTCTTCATTTTTAAAGATTTTACTTCAAAACCAAGAAGCTTGATTCCTGCATCAAACTTTTCTAATACTTCATAATCAAAATCTGCTCTTTTGTTGTTTAATAAAGTAGGCATATCTTTAGTGTATCACTACTCAAATTTAGTAAAAGGGGTCAAAAGCACTAAGATATCACCGCAACTTTGATTAAACCTACATTAATAGCTCAACAGAGCCGTTTTAATTTTATGAATTTATGCAAATTACATAGCTCTATTAAGCCCTGCCTACCGGCAGGCAGGCATTTTTAATCCTATTTGGTGAAAACCCCCCCCGTTTTAGGGTAATTGACACCAAAAAACTCCTATGCTATCTTTTTGTCAGATAAAAAGATTTGAAAACTATAATCATTTACTAAAAGGAGGCTTGAAATGGGCGACTTTGTAAGGCTCAAAAAAATTTCTAAGAAAAATTTAAGACCAGAAAAAAGCGGGCGACTTAGAGCCATTTTATTATTTAAGCAAGAATATTACCAAATTGGTGGGGATGATGTTAGCACTTTTGAACAAGCCGTACAGCTCTGCAAATCGGTAGTAAACAAAAAAGATGGAGTGTTTTATATTTACGCTAGCAGATATGGTGGACAAGTTAATATAAAGTCCGATCTTAAAGAGTTTGTTGGGCAGGCAGTTATTCACTTAACAAAAGGTGCTATTATATATCCGAGAATAAAGGAAGTGGAAAGCATTGTTATTGCAAACGACCCCAATCCCAAAACGATATTTATAAAAAAAGCTTCTATCATATTTAAAAAACGCCAAATTGAAATTACCGATTTATCCTCTGAAACAGTTTTTACTTTTGGATACTCTTCTATCGAAAAAATTGAAGACAAAATTACCGGCCACATTCTTTGGCCATAGATCTATGAAAACAAAAACCCGTCGAGCTAGCTAGCTCGCCGGGTTTTTTAAGTATAAAGAAAAAAACTTTACAAAGCCATTCCACCACCTTCTACTGGCTTTTCTTCTCCACCCTCAACTGCCTGCCCGCCTACATCCGAAGGTTGTGGCTGGGGTGTCTCGGGAGTTACAGCTGGAGCTTCAGGCTCAGCTGGAGTTGGGCTAGCCATAGGCTCCGGCTCTGGAGCAGCTACTGGCTCGCCCATTGGCGAAGCAGGCTCTGCTGGAGTTGGGGTAGCCATTGGCTCTGAAACTGGAACTTCCGGAACATCCGATGTTGTAGGCTCGCCCATTGGTGAAGCAGGTTCAACTGGTGGCATGCCTGCATCACCTGCACCCATAGAAGTATCTTCATTTTTAGCTCCACTAAAAACACCTTTAATTTTATCCATAAAAGACATATTAAAAAAATAAATTAATTATATAAACTTGTCCGCCTCAGGCGGAAACTAAAATCGACTCTCTGCGCTTTCTTCCTTAGAATTATAACAAAAAATAAACAAAAAAACCAAGTATTAGCAAACAAACTAAAATAAAAGACTGTATATTTCGTAAAAAACAGCCGACAAAAGAGCCAAAGAAGCCAAAAACTCCTTGGTCTTACTAAGTTTTATCCCATCTGTGATTACCCCCCTTTCTCTCAATTTTTTAGCCATTAAAATCACAAATATCCCAGTAAAACCCATCCCGACAGTTCCAACCAAGCCCAAAATTAAGGTAAAATCCTGAAAACCTAATAAAAACAGAAAAACAGGAGGAAAAACCACCAAAAACCAGGCTAAATACTTAGAAAAACCAAAATCATATCTAAATATCCCCCTCATATCCACACCTAAAGCTAAAAAAGAAGTAAATACGGCCAAAAACCCCATCAAAGACCCTATTGCTATAACTTGCGGACCCAACGCTGGCAAAACTCCAGAAAAAGCATCTTTTGTAGTATTTATTCCACTCACACCAACTATCGAGAAAACAAACATCAAATAAAAGAATGCCGATAATACAACACCTACCAAAATAACTTTTTTAAATTTTTTTATAGAATCCTTCGCATATATATCTTTAAGTTCTGGTATAGCAGCAAATGCTCCTAAAGAAAAAAGCCACACACCATAGGGTAAAAACCATAATCCCTTAGTGGTAAAGCCATTTAGAGTTAATGGAAAATTATTAAGCTCAATAAAAGGCAATGCTGAAAACAAAAGATAGAGTACAAAACCCAACAAAGGAATTGTAAGGTATAGGTTTATCCAAGCAATTTTTTCTAAATTTAGAAGAAGAAAAAACGCACCAGCACCAAAGAAGATCAAGGTAAAATAAAAGGAAGAGAAACTAGTAAAAAAATTAGAAAGAAATAATCCACCAAGCACTATATATATAAGAAGCGAACCATAGTATGCCGCCATGGTAACTAAAAAAGAAAAAAACTTAGCTCTCTTGCCTAAAATTAACCCTGTGTACCCAGTAAACCGATGTTTTCCTTCTGTGAAATAACAAACACCAGAATACAGAAAAAGTAAAAACAGAGTAAGTGTCAGAGCGATTATTAAATGAACAATTCCCCACAAAATACCAGACTGCGCTATTGCAAAAGGTAAAGCAAAAACACCTGCACCAAACATTAGACCAACAACGATACCCATACCCTCAAAAAACTTATACATTTTTCTATATTTCTATTACCTTTTCTTCTCGAACAAGCTCTATAACTTTTTTAACGAGAGTTTTTGGATTAGTATCATAAACAACTTTTTCATTTGGCCTGTGCCCCTCTTTTATAATATGTTCTATCACTTCATCTGTCGCCCATTCTCCTTTTAGTACTCCTGTTGGCTTATCATCCTCAAAAGCAATCGTAAACTCGTTTACAGTTCCTATTCTTCCGCATCCTACAATCACAGCGTCTGAGATCCTTGTAAGCAGGAGATTCCTGCCAGAATACCCGTGCCCGGTATACATAATCATATCGAAATAATCTACAGGCAACTTGTATTTTTCTATATGCTCCTTTTCAGAAAATGCAGGGGAAACACCTATTGAAATCCCTCCCTCTTCTTTGGCTCCAATTGCTGCCCAAAAAGGAAACCCTGTTGTTGCACCTGTTACCAGCACGCCATTTTGCCTTACTATTTCTTTACCCAACTCCTTTGCAAGTTCTAAAGTGTTCGGATCTTTACAATGCCCTGTTTCTGCTGCACCAGAAATACAGACCTTAAACTTCATATGAGAATGCTCCGATGGTTTTATTTTCTTTATTTTGTTCATGTTTTATATTATAGCTCAAGCTCGAATGAATCTCCAATTTTTGGCGCAACCGCATCTATACCAAGATAATCCCTAATCCTTTGTGTAAAAAACAAAGAAGCCTTTGTCTCGCCCTGCACTACAAAAACTTTTTTTAAATTTTTTGATGCTGTTTCCACAAAATCAAAAAGTTTATTTATATCTGGATGTGCAGAATATCCTTTTATAGATTCTATTTTTGCTTTTACAGGCACATCTTCTCTGAAAATTTTTACCCATTTAGCACCGTCCTCCAATTTTCTCCCCAAAGAACCCGCAGCCTGATACCCCACCAAAAGCAAGATACTGTTTGAGTCTGGCAAATATTTCTTTTCGTGATGTACAATTCTTCCACCGGTAGACATACCTGAACCAGCAATTATTACTTTCGGCGCGGAAACATTGTTTATGTTTTTAGATTCTTCAGCAGTCCGGGTAAGTTGCAAACCAGGAAAATTGAATATATCATCTCCAGATTTTATTATGTCTTTAGTTTTTTTATTAAAATAACTTTCGTATTTTTTATAGACTTCAGTGATTTTTATTGCCAGTGGACTGTCCAAAAAAATCGGAAGCTGTGGTATCCGTCCATTTTCTACAAGCTCGTTTATTTCGAAGAGAAGCTGTTGTGTACGCTCAATTGAAAAAGCTGGGATCATAAGAGTACCTTTGCTTTTTACCACATCTTCTATAGCTCGCTCTATTTTTATTTTTCTCTCTTTTGCTCCCTCATGCTCTTTGTCTCCATAAGTACTTTCTGTTACTAAATAATCTGCTTCTGTTATTTTATATGTCTTTCTTAAAAGCGGCACGGGTGGATTGCCAAGATCTCCTGTAAAAACAATTTTTTTGCCACTTGTAGAAATTATCTCATACATTGTAGAACCGAGTATGTGCCCAGCATCTCTAGGAATAATTTTTAAATTGTTAAAAACAATCTCTTTGTCGTACTCAAAAGTTTCCCAGAGAGAAAAAGATTTTTCTACATCTTCTGTTTTGTAAATTGATTGTTTGTCTTCTCTTGTAGCTTCTTTTGTGAGTAGCTTTACACTATCTTCCAAAGAAAGTCTTGAAGTATCTCTTGTAATTGGAGTCGAATATATCTTTCCAGAAAAACCTTCTTTTACTAATTTTGGTATTCTACCAATATGATCTAAGTGCCCATGAGTAATTAAAAGTATATCGATACTTTTAGGGTCATAAGCAAATTTTTCATAATTTTTTTCCTCATTTTTTGGCGTACCTTGAAAAAGCCCACAATCTATAAGAATTTTTTTGCCTTCTGTCTCCAGAAGATGATTTGCACCCGTTACCTCTTGAGCTCCACCATAAAATGTAAGTTTAGCCTTGTTTGTCATTGTGATTAGTATAGCACCCCCACACTTAATTTAGCAAAGACACAAAGCGCCAAAAAAATTACTAAATTAAGTGTGGGGGTAAAAAAACCAACGCCCCTTGAAAACAAGGAGCGAGGTTCACCCCGCCTGGCGGGGCAAGTTATTTAAAAGAGTGTTTTTAGCTACTTTTCAGGTGGGTGCCCGCAGAAGCAATATCCAGAACAAATCCGTCGACACTGCCCAATATAAGACTCCCTAGAAAAACAATTTAACCTAAAAACAAATCTTCAAATAACTACTTTGATTATACCACTAACAAAAATAAACCAAAAACCTATCCTACCCATTTTTCACGATCGTGGATTTTAGGAAGAATAGGAAATAACTAATATCCGATTTTGAAGCTATTCCAAAATTCCATCCAAATTTACATCGTAAAGAATTTGTTCAGAAACTAAACGATAGTTTATAATCTCATTTTCACTAAACCAAATTTTTATTTCTTTTTCCGCTTCTTCAGGTGTTCCTGAGGCATGCACTAAATTTCTAACAGCCCGACTATCTCCATCTGCGATCGCGTACGAATCTATTGTGAAGTCTCCTCTTATTGTTCCCACATCAGATGTTCTTGGTTCTGTTCCACCAGTTATTTTTCTAATAATAGCTACTGATTCATTCCCCTGCCAAATCATCGCTACCACAGGCCCGGAAGCTAAAAACTTTTTATTTTTATCTAAAACCCACCTCCCAATTTCTTTAGGATTTTCAAAAGGAGGTTTTTCTCCTTTTCCTTCATAGACCTTTTTTGTTTTAGTGCCAACAGCTTCAAGCCAACCATCATCTATTAAATAATGTTTTTCTGCTATTTCTTCTGTAGGCACTATAAATTTCATCGCCACTAATTTAAGTCCTGTCCGTTCATATCTTTTTATAATCTCTCCCATCAAAGTTCTTTGAACTCCATCAGGTTTTATTAATACAAGAGACCTTTCTCCCGCCTTGTCGGGTAAATTTTTCTTTCCCATTTTTATTTTTAGTTAAATATCAATAAAATCATTCTAATCAAATTTTAAAGAACTATCAACAAACAACAAAATTATCCGAAACACTGCGACCGCAGAAATTGGATAGTTTTAAGTAAAACCAAAGAACTAGCAAACCAAAAATTTTTCTGCTATATTTATTTTAAACAAAAACGCACGTTGAGAGGTGAAAAATGGGAAAGAAAATATGGCAAGTTTTTTTGATAGATGACGGTAAAGAAGACACAAGGCCAGATTGGTTAAAATCTGCTGAACAACAAACTCATGAAAAACTGAAGCCACTAAGAAATTCCATGATCAAAATGGCAAAAGAAAAACAAGAAAAAGAAAGAGCTTCCAGAAAAACAAGAGTATTTTTTATTAGCCCAGTACGGAGCAATAATATTATAAGCCAAGATGAAATAGATAAAGTCCGTGCTTATGTGAAAAAACTTGAAAAAGAAGGAAATGAAGTTTTCTGGCCACTTAGAGATAATCCACATCAAAAAACAGACCCTATTGGCACCACCATTTTAAACACAAATTTCTATGCGATGCTTGATGCTGATGAAATCCACATCTGGTATGTACCAGACAGCAGAGGAATAAATTTCGATAACGGTGCGGTTTTTATGCTTATAGAAAAACTTGGCATGAGAAGAAAAATTGTTTTTGTAAACAGCAAACAGTTTCCTGAAGAAATAGAAGGTAAAAATTTTATAAAAGTTTTAAGAGCTTTACAAGAAAAAACAAAAAACTATTGATTAATTATCAATAATTCAAAGCGACGGGCTCCCCGTCGCTTTTTGTTTTTTATACTATTTTATAAAAACTTGTTCTCCGTCACTCCAGATTTTTATTGTTCCCAGCTTATCTGTTCTTAAAGTATTTATTTCAAAATTTTCTAATTTTTCTAGAGTCTCTTTATGTGGATGGCCAAATTTATTTCCTTCTTCAGAAGAAATTATTGCATACTCTGGACTAGCGAAGCCTAGAAATATTTCAGAGCTAGATGTATCTGATCCGTGATGCCCCACCTTTAGCACATTGCTTTTTAAATCTTTATCTGAAACACTCACTAAATATTTTTCTTGGTTTTTCTCCATATCCCCTGTAAACAAAAAAGAAGTTTTTCTATAATTTAGTTTTGCTACAAACATAGCATCATGAACTTTTCTTCCTTCTACATTTCCTACTGGAAGCAATACATCAAAATAAACACCCTCACTAAGATTTATTTTTTGCCCTCCACTTCCACAAACCCTTAAAATTTTTTTACTTTCTATAATATTTAAAAATTCTCTATATTCTGCAGATTTGTAATCCAAGCATGGCTCCACCACCATGCCAACTTTATATCTTTTAAGCACCTCGATAAGCCCTTCAATATGGTCGCTGTGTGCATGAGATAGTATGAGTATATCTATCGATCTATCATAAAATGGTATCACTCTCGCAAGTTGTTGTAAGATAGCTTTGTTTGGCCCGCCGTCTATCAAAGCTTGGTTGCCATTTTCAGCTTGTACAAAAACTGCATCGCCCTGACCAACATCTAAAAAACTTACTTCTATCCCACTTCTGTCTTCTGTAAAAACTATGAACCAAACAAAAACAGCTCCTAAAAATAGCGCACCAACAAAAATGTAAGCAAAATTTTTCTTCAAAAAATCTATCATCTTAAAAACAAACTAGCACAAAAATAAAAGCCCGACCATCCGATCGGGCTTGTGCTATATAACCAAGAGACTTTTTACTTTTTCCCTACCATTATTTTTAGTAAGACAATATTTATTTATATTCTTCAAGCTTTTTTATACAACTATCTAGAAAATCAATCGATAACTGAAGTTTTTTGATCCAAAAATCAGAAAATACAAGCATCGAAAAAAACAAAACTCCAAGAAGAGCAAAGAAGGAAAAGAATAGTTTTCCCCAAAGAGAATCAAGCAACATTGGTACAAATTGATCCATGTTACACCCCCTTTATATCTCTTCTTTGTCTTCGTAGATAACTTCGTATTTATCAAGGGTATGTACACCAATTTTTTCTTTAAAGGGAACTACTTTCACATCCTTCAGATCCTGACCTATTTCATTTAAAAATACTAAAATCTCTCTTCTTTCTCTGCAAACTTTTGAAGTATATCTTTCTTCTTCGGGCATTTTAGATCTCCCTGCCCGCCTGCATATATTTAGATTATGCGGCGTGGCTTTTTGGGTTTTTGTTTCTCAATCTGATAATCAAAATAGCGTAAAAAACATAGATTGTCAACATTAGCCAAAGTGGGAAATTGCTTATTTCAAAAGATGCAAAAGGTAGACTTGCAAAAATTTCTACAATTTTTAATTCATAATTTAACAACCCATAAGTTATCCAAGAAAAAGGTAAGCTTATAAAATATGAAAGAAAACCTGTCGCTGCTGTCATAAACCCAAAAAACATCGTCGCCGGTACAAAAAATAAAATCAGCAAGTTCACTGGCAAGCTCACAACAGAAAACAAACCCATTTTATATAAAATAAGTGGCAACACAAAAATCTGTGTAGAAACAGTAGCTGTAGCAATTTCTCTAATCTGAAGTTTTTTAGGCAAAAATTTTAGTTTTGTTTCTACAAGAGGCGCCACATAAATTAATGCCATAGTTGCTAAAAAAGAAAGCTGAAAAGAAGAATCGAACCGAATTATTTTTGGATTATGAAGCACCATTAAAAATCCAGCTGCAAAAAGAGCAATTGTAATTTCATAAATCCTTCCAGTCGCACGCGCCAAGAGCACAAGTATCGCCATAATAGAAGCACGCACCACGGTCGCTGAAGCTCCAGCCATAATGGCAAAAGCAAGTATTCCCAACGCACCAAACCCAATACCAAAATAAAATGGCAAAAAAGAAAAAATGCGCATTATAAAATCCGCAATTATTGTTACGTTATAGCCAGACAACACTACTATGTGTATTACCCCAGTACTTCTAAAATCTTCGAGCAAACTTTTTGGCATGCTTTGCTTGGCGCCAAAAGTTAGCCCTCCCAAAAGTGCAGAGTGAGGTTCTGGAATTACTGCCGAAACGTTGTTTAATAATTTTTTCTTGAAAGCCAAAAGTTGATACTTAATTTCCGACCCCTGACGCGCAGACAAAAATTTTATCTCTGGATAAAATACTTCAAAATAAATATCATCCTTAGCTAAATATGCCCTCCAGTCGAACTCACTAAAATTACTTGGTTTCTTCAAAACACCCTTCACTTCAACCTTGTCTCCGTATTTAAACTTTGGATAATGTCTTGCAGTAAGTAAAACATTAACCCCTTTATCTATCTCTAAAACATATCTTGTATATTTTTCTCTTTCATCTGGCTCGTCTATCACCACACCCTCCAAAACAACTCTTTCTCCAATTTTACTTTCCAAAAAAGACATATCCGCCGGCTCTGCCACAAAACCAAAATAGACAAGACCGCACCCCACCGCAAACACCCCTAGCACCCATACCAAACTAGTGAGGTTGAACCTCACTAGTTGAAAAACTATAGCAAGAAGAATGAAAAACAAGCCCAAATAAAAAGATAAGCTCGTACTAACAAATGAGCCAGCAAAAACACCGACTCCAAAGAAAATTATAAAAATTAAAAAATGCTTAGAATTCATGAAACAACCAACGAATTTTCGATCAAATCAATAGCTTCCTTTTCTCCCTCTATACTCACAATTTTGGATTTGTAACCAAAATAGCTTTTAATTAGTTCTTTTTCGTTGTCATGAATCTCCTTCCAACCCCTTAAATCATTTTCTTCCGTTGCGACTATTTTGTGATCATTGTCTTCTCTTTTTATTATTGCGATTGGTTTAATTTTTATAACATCAGATATCTGAAATTGTTTTTTTGAAAAGATTAAAACATCTAATTCTTCAGGAGGGTCTTCTTTTTTGTTGATCGTATCTAAAACATAGCCATAATGAATGGGCATAATACCATTATTCACAGGAATAACATCTTTAATCGGTCCTAAGTCAATCAAGCCACTTTTATCATATTTCATATGCCTTCTTCTATCATCTCCTTTTGGAATTTCTATAAAAGCTCTGTACATTTTTTTATTCATAATTTTATAGAATTTATTTTTTGCCTTTTAAAACATTCCGTTTTAATTTTTTTTCTAGTTCAAATTTTGCTTTTTGGGCAATACTCCCACCCTTTTTTGCTACTTTTTTATTTTCCTTAAAATCTTTTGGTTTTTCTTTTTTACTAATTTCAGTTGTTGAAGTTTCCGCTAACATGTTTAAAACCAATTCTAAATTAGACATATTGTCTTTTAGTGATTCCTTTTTTAATCCTTTAAACTTTTTATATTGCAAAGTATCCATTTCACTCCAAGATCTTAAAATTTCATTTGTCAAAATAGCATACTCAAGCCCTTCTTTTACTCCTCGTTCGTTCCATTCATCTGTAAGTTCTTTCCTGATTTCAATAGATTTTAATCTTTGATTTATCCATTTTTCATCATAACCTTTTCTTTGATAAATCTTAATTGCTCTATTTATAGCAATTTCAGGGTCATAAATTTCATTTATTCTCTCATTAGCAACTTTAGCAAGCCACAATTTAAATGGTTCTGCTTTTTTACTTGGAATTGATTGAACAAGCCTAAAAATAGTTTTTGTATCAGCAACATCTGTTAAATAAAGTTTTCCATCTCCTGATTTTATTCTCAGTTGTCCCACATCTTGGGACAACTGAGAGCCTTCTTTTTTTAATTTAGTTTTCAAAGCATTCCAATATTTTCTTGGTCTCGGACTTTCGGTTAAAATTTCAATAATATCAATAATTGAAAAATACCATTCTTCTTTTTTTTCGTCCCAAACTCGTCTAACTTCTTTATCTTGAAAAACTATAGGTTTTATATTTTTTTGTTTTTTAGATTTCATATAATTAGTTTCTGTTTTTGAAATTCTAAAATAACCCTTCTTGTTTTTTAGTATCCATAGCTTCGTTTGCAAGAGCATCTGCCGTCTTGTTTTTTTCACGAGGAATCTCTTTAAATACAATCTCACCAAACTCTGTTCTTAAATTCCAAATTTTTATGAAAAGAGGAATTAATTTTTCTTCTTTCATTTTATACTCCCCACGAAGCTGTCTCGCCACAAGCTCACTATCCATTCTAAATTCAAAATCCATTTTCTTAACTTTTTCTTTACCAAAAAGCTGCTTAGTCTTTTGCATCGCCAAAATAACAGCTTCATATTCTGCTTCATTATTAGTTCTTTTTCCAATAGCTTTTGAATAACCTTTTATAGTTTGGTTTTTTTCGTTAGCAATCACTACCCCCACACCAGCCGGTCCTGGGTTACCCCTAGACCCACCATCTGTATATATAATTGTTTTATTCATATTCATAAAACTTTAAAATCTACTATTCTTAATCTTATTTCATCGTACCCTTTAAAAGTCGACTTCTCAACATTTGCCACTAAGTCTATCTTTTCTCCAGTCTTCACATCAAAATCTTTACCATTCATAAAAAATCCTATTGCCGACACAAAACCATTATTAGTCTTAAAATCTAACCCGAGATGTATCCCTCCATTTCCAAACTTTCTTACATTTAGAACCTTGAGATTTTTAAATAAAAAATTGGGCTTAGGGTTGCCTACACCAAATGGACTAAATTTGTTTATTACCTCCCACAAATCAACATTTACATTATCCAATTCCAACTCTTTGTCTATAAATAATTCATCTTCTACTTCCTCTTTTTCTACCTCCTTAAAAGCTTCCTGAATTGCTTTCTCTACATCTTTAATTTTTTCTGCTTCAACAGTAAAACCAGCCGCAAATTTATGCCCACCATAGTCTAAAAACAAACCTTTATTTTTTTTCGCTGCTATCTTCATAACCTCTACGAGATTTACAGTGCCGTCACTTCTCGAAGATCCTTTTATATCCTTGTTTTCTCCTTTACCCCACAAAAAAACTGGCTTGTTATATTTTTCTAAAACTCTATTCGTGGCAACACCCAAAACTCCAATATTCCAACTCTCGTCTCCAAAAAACAAAAATTCTGGAATTTTTTTGCCTGCCTCGCTGTTAGGCGGGATGTTTTCCATCTTTTTTTCAACGCCAGATAATACCACTTCCGCCACCTGTCTCCTCTCTATGTTTTTTTCTTCGAGTCTGCCCGCTCCCCAAGTGGCCTCTTCGGGATTGGTTGTTGTAAGAAGATTGAAACTAATATTTGCGTGTTCCATTCTACCGGCAGTATTTATACGTGGAGCAATTAAAAAAGCAATATCATCTTCTGTTATATTTTTAGGCTTTAACTTTAGTTTTTTATAAAGTGCTACAAGTCCTGGTCTCTGAGATACCGCCATTACTTTTAATCCATATTTTACAAAAACTCTATTTTCATCTACCAAATCTACCATATCTGCTACTGTGGCTATACAAACTAAATCCAAAAGCCATTTTGTCCAGCCTTCGACTACATTAAAATTTTTTTTCTTCAAAATAGCCTCAACAACTTTAAAAGCCACCCCCGCACCGCACATCATATCGAATGGATAATTATCTGCACTCTGTTTTGGATCTACAACCGCCACCGCATCGGAAGGTGGACCAATAGCATCCAAGTGATGATCTGTAACCACTACATCTATCTTCTTATTTTTAGCTCTTTTTATTTCCTCATGGTCTGTAATCCCACAATCGACAGTAATAATTAAATTTACTCCATCTTTTTCAAACTGATCAATTTTTTCAAAACTAAGACCGTACCCCTCAGTGCGTCTATTTGGTATATATACTTCAAAATTTTCAAAATCTATTTTTCTAAAAAAATCATTAAATATTGCTGAAGCACAAACCCCATCTGCATCGTAGTCTCCAAAAACAATTATCTTTTCATCTTTTTCTATCGCCTCTAAAATTCTATCCACAGCCTTGTCCATATTCAGAATATCAAAAGGATCTCGCAAACCTAATTCATAATCTGGGTTTAAAAACTTTTCTTTATCTTTTTGTTCTATGTCAAAAGAATGAAGAAGTTGTTCCTCCAAATCGCTCCCTATTTGTTCTTTTAGTTTCCATTTTTTGTTTTCCATAAAGTTTAGTATACTCGTCGTTGCCAATTACGCCAAATATAATAGTATTTAATTAAGCGCCTTTAGCTCAGCCGGCAGAGCACTTGCTCGACATGCAAGGGGTCGCAGGTTCGAATCCTGCAGGGCGCACTATGAATATAAAAATAATATATGAAGATAAAAATATTGTTGCAATAAACAAACCTGCTGGGCTTCTTATTCATGAAGCACAAAATATGAAACATGAAACATTAGTCGATTGGCTTATAGAAAATTATCCTGAGGTTAAAAAGGTAGGAGATGACCCTGAAATACGCCCAGGTATAGTACACAGACTAGACAGAGACACTTCTGGTATTTTACTAATTGCCAAAAACCAAAAAACTTTTGAATACCTAAAAAAACAGTTCCAAGAAAAGAAAATTAAAAAAACATACTTGGCTCTTATTGAAGGCAAAATAAATAAAAAGAGTGGAACAATAGATATACCAATTGGCCGAAGTCCAAAAACTCCGACCAAACGCCTAGCACACAAAAGAGCTCGTGGAAAACTCCGCGAAGCAATTACAGAATATAATGTCGAACAAGAGTATAAAGAATATACACTCTTACGGGTGTCGCCCAAAACAGGGCGCACACACCAGATAAGAGTCCACCTAAAAGCTATAAGTAAACCTATAGTTTGCGATAAAGTTTATACAAAGACACCTGTTTGCCCTTTTGGTTTACAAAGACACTTTTTGCATGCTTCTTCCTTAGAGTTTTCTCTCCCCCAAAATGGAAAAATTAAGTTAGAAGCCGACTTACCAGAAGATTTACAAAGAGTATTGAATAATCTAGAAAACTGTGATAGAAAAGAGTAATGCAAATGCAATTTACACCTGTAAAAACTGAAGACAGAAAAAATTTGGATATTCGCCCAGGAGACACAGTAAAAGTGTGGCAAAGAATCCAAGAAGGTAAAAAAAGTAGGCTTCAAGCTTTTGAAGGCCTTTTGCTTGCACGAAAACACGGCACAGAGCCAGGTGCCACTTTTACTATAAGAAAAATTTCTGGAGGTGTAGGAGTAGAAATAACCTTACCTCTATATTCACCAAAAATTGAAAAAATAGAGCTTATAAGCAGACCAAAAAGAGTAAGGCGGGCCAAACTTTATTACTTAAGAGAAAGGGCTGCAAGACAAGTAAGAAAGAAAATGAAGCAAATGAAACAAATCAAAGAAACTATTATGGACGCTTCAAAAGTGGAAGCTAAACCAGAAGAAGACAAAGAAGAACCCGCCGAAAGTCCAAAGGACATTCAGGCGGGTCCACCTCAATCTGAAAGTTTGGGCGCGGAAACTAAAAAAGAAGAATCTACAAAAACTAAAGAGTAGAATAGCGCGGGTGGCGGAACTGGTAGACGCGCTACCTTGAGGGGGTAGTGAGAGTTACTCTCGTGGAGGTTCAAATCCTCTTCCGCGCACAAAAAATAAATTGCTATAAAGATAAATTAGTGTAGAATACTAGTGTATTATTAATTTTTAAAAATTTAAAAATATGCAAAAAGTACAAATATACTCTACTCCTTCTTGCGCCTACTGTGTAATGGCAAAAGATTGGTTTAAAGAAAAAGGCATAGAATACGAAGAATTTGATGTATCTATAGACGAAGCCAAAAGAAACGAGCTTATAGAAAAAACTGGCCAAATGGCTGTACCAGTAATAACGATTGGCGACGAAACAATAATTGGTTTCGACAAAGCTAAAATCTCAGAATTGTTAGGTGTAAAATAACCCCGCCGAGCGGGATAAATCACACTTAGCGAGCCCTCGTAGTTCAACGGATAGAACAGATCCCTCCTAAGGATCAGATCTAGGTTCGATTCCTGGTGAGGGCATAAAAATTAACAAGGCTAAAACTATTTTGTTAACAAAATTGTTCGCCCGATCTAAATTAAGTTTAATTTAGATTTAGGGGCCCTTAGCTCAGTTGGCCAGAGTGCTTCCATGGCATGGAAGAAGTCACCGGTTCAAATCCGGTAGGGTCCACCATCCTCATGAATCTATCAATGAACGTTCAATGAACATACCATGGTATGTTCATCTTGACAAAAGTACTAAGCTAAATTAATATATTTTTTAGATAAACGTTTTAGTTCATTTTCAGAAAAGACCCTAAGTAGATCTTTTTGAAAGCGAATTAGAAAAACTAGAACTTTAAAGAGACCCTCCTTCGCATAAAGCTACGGAGGGAAGGGAGGTTGCAATGAAGCCCATCGATCATTTAAAAAAAATGTGTCAGTTTTTCTGCGTTGAAAAAGACAAAAAACCCACACCAGATACAGAAACGGCAGAAAAACTTGCAAAACTAAAAGCAAAAAGTTTTAGAATAAGAAATGGGGGCAGAAAAACTTCGTAAGATTAAAGATACCCCAATATAAAAGCGCCTTTATCGGCGCTTTTTTCCATGAAAGGTTTTATGAATTTCTTTCAGCTGTCTATCGGTAACGTGTGTATAAATTTGAGTAGTAGTAATATTGCTATGCCCCAAAAGTGCCTGTACCGAGCGTAAGTCTGCTCCCGATTCCAAAAGATCCGTAGCAAAACAATGCCTTATTACATGGGGCGTCATTTTTTTAGAAATCCCTGCCAAAGTGGCATATTTTTGTACGATTCTTTCCACCGATCTTGCTGTTAACCGACCTCCCGATCTTATATTTACAAACATTGCTTCTTCATCTATATTTGCTCTTTTATCTAAATAATTCTTCACAGCACTTTTAGCATTTCCTGACAAAAAAACCAATCTTACTTTATCCCCCTTCCCTCTCACAGAAAACTCATCTTTCTTCAAATCTATGCTATCTATATTAAGACCACAGAGTTCTGACACTCGAAGCCCTGTAGAAAAAAGAAGCTCTAAAATAGCTTTGTCTCTTAAATCAGCCTCGCAGGCGCCTTTCGGTGAACTCAAAAGCCTCTCAAGGTCGTCACCACTTACCAAATCCAATTGCCTCTGCCCAACTTTCGCAAGCTCTATTCTTTCCGGAGGCAAACTTTTTATATCTAACTTTGCTAAATACTTTAAAAAATTTCTAAGCGCAATTAAATAATAGTTTTGTGTTTTCTTTTTCAGTCCCTCTCTATTTAAATACAAACGATATTTACGAACTGTCTCATCTTTTATATCTTGCGGATTTTTAACTTTAGAAAAATCAAAAAACTTTTTCAAATATCTATCATAATTCTCAACTGTTTTAAGCGCACGCCCTCTTTCTATTTCTATATATTCCAAATATTGGTTTTTTAGTTTTTTGATGTTTTGCGACATATAATAATTCTACGATATTGACCAACCACAATCAAACTGATACAAAGAAATTAGACGACTTTGAGAAAGGAGTTTAATATGAAAGGTAACTCGAGTAGAAACAAACGGAAAATTCAGAAAAGACAAGATAAGGAAGAAAACTTAGAAAATTTACTCAACGATCTTGCAAAAGGAGTTGTTATAAAACTAAGAGATATTGAAAAAGAAAATGAAGCTGTAGAAATAATTGAAACAGCTTTTAGTGATCTTTTGAGAGAAATTGAAAGAAAAGGTGACTAATGCAATCTTTAGAAATTTATAAAAAAGAAGAAGAAACTATTTTTTGCTTAAACCTTACAACAATATCTTTTGTTTACAAAAATCCAAGAAGTGCAACCATAGGCATAAGCGCTTATATTTCAAACAGAAAGATCAGAAAAAAACTGATTGAAATGATTAATAGAGGAACTCTTGGAATGTGGATATTTAATGACAAAAAGCTTTACAAAGAGATTTTACTAGATTAGAATACAAAGTGCGTTGCTCCCGCTGTTGCGTCGGGCGCAAACTCTCCAAGTCCCTACCCCACTTGCTCCGGGGTGGGGACGTTTTTTTATTTTCGCCAGTTATCCCCAAATTATTAATTATTATACTATTATTGTTATAGTGTATAAAACCTACGACCGTAGGGTTTATACACACTCAAAAGTACTAAAAAATTAGGAGAAATGTTAGACTAATCCAAACTCCTCCTTCAACCACTTATCGTTTTCTATATTCTCAACCGTCATATATAAAACATCTTTGCCAATTTTGAAATGCGCCTTAAACATCGCTATTACATCATCGCATTTATATGGGTGTACCCAAACACTGTTTTGAAGCCTCACAAAACCCAATCTAATTAATTCTATTCTTAACCCATCTCTTATATACCTTTTGTTCTCTTTTATATCGAAAATAATTACTCTCCACTTTTTGTCCCATTTTTTTGTCTTTTTTATTTTTAGTTCTTGGAGTTGATATTTAAGCAACCTCTCTTGTCCTTTTTGGGTGAGTCGTACAAAACTTTTACCATTTTTATTTTCAAATTTTATTAAACCTTGTTGTTTTAATTTAGATATCGTTTTATTAACATGGTATTTGGGACTATATTTTCTTTTATCCTTGCCCCAAAACATTTCCAAGCATTGAACTGCATTTGGAGCCAATACTGCCATACTCACAAGACCAACTGATGCAACAGTTGCTAAGACTATTTTCCCCACTATAATTGTTGTTTCTCTTTTCATTTTTCTAAGAGTAGCACAAAAAACAAAAATGTATAAGTTCTACGGTCGTTGGTATCCATACATACCAACTACACGCCACTCTCAAGCTGTTTGTTGCTTTATATTTTTAAAATTGGTAAAAAAGAAGAAGAAGATAAAAAACGATACAATGAAAGGAATGAAGAAATGAAAACATTTAAGCCTACGCGAGAAAGTTTACATCCAAAAATTATTCAGTTTTTTGAAAAAATGAAAGAGTGGAACAAAGAAAACAGAAACAATCTTAAAAACCCTCTCGACAAAACAATAGATAAACTTTTAAAACAATTCACTGGGTGTAAGAACAAATCCTTTACTATATTGATTCAAGATGGTGGCAAGAAAAATCACGGAAATTGCAGAATTATAGTATTTAATCAGGAAGGTATTGTCATAGACGATAACGGCTATTTTAATTCATTTGTTCAAAAAAGATATCCGAGAAAAAGAACTCATCTGGGAGTTCCAATAACTAATGCTATCGACACTATGAAATACAAAAAAAGTGGCAAAAAATTCACAGCTTTTATTCCCCCAAAATAACTTCTACCTCAATAAACCCCTCTTTCAGGGGTTTTTCTTGTTCCCCGACCATCAATCAAGTAGGCTTGCAAAAGGGCTTAAAGTATAGTAAAGTACTGATTAATGGCGATGAAAACACAAGAAAAACAAAAAATCATCAAGAAATACGGTATTAATGAAAAAGATACTGGTTCTTCAGAGGTGCAAGTTGCTGTGCTTACAGAGCAAATAAAAGAGCTTACTAGTCACTTAAAAAGCCAACCAAAAGACAATCATTCAAGGAGAGGCCTTCTTAAAATGGTTTCAAAAAGGAAAAAACTGATGGATTATTTAAAGAAAAAGAATGAAGAGAGTTATTTAGCTATAAGCAAAAAACTTGGACTAAAAAGAAACCGTTCTCTTGCAGATAAAAAAACCCCGCCGAGCGGGGCAAGTAAAAAGGTTTCTAAATAATTTCTGAACTTTTATAAAAATGCCATTAGCAAAACACAAAAATCAGCGAGTTGCTGTGCTGATAGATGTTCAAAACATGTATCACTCTGCCAAAGCCCTTTATAAAAAAAGGGTTAATTTTAAAGAAGTATTAAAAACAGCAGTTGGTAATAGACAACTTATCCGAGCCATTGGATATGTAATACGAACAGAAGGCGGTGAAGAAAAATCTTTTTTTGAAGCTTTAGAAAAAATAGGGATAGAGCTAAAAGTAAAAGATTTACAAATATTTCATGGTGGAATGAAAAAAGCCGATTGGGATGTAGGTATTACAGTAGATGCTATTAAGCTGTCTAGCCAAATGGATGCTGTGGTTTTGGTTACTGGCGATGGAGATTTTGTACCTTTGGTTGAATATTTAAAATCAAACAAGGGCATCCAAACAGAAATAATATCTTTTGAAAAATCTACTTCTGCAAAATTAAAAGAAAGTGCAGACGATTTTACAGACTTAGGTGAAAGCCAAAAAAAATACTTAATATAACCCAATAAAATTATTAGTTGTTAAAATTAAAAATTAATAGTGACATAAAAATTACGAATGCATACGAATTATACCAATTTATATTAGTGTCATTCGCATGAATTCGTAATAATATCTGTCGCACAACATTATTATGAAAACAAAAAAATACGAACTCGATTTTAGTGGACGACCACTTGTTGCTGAATTTTCAGACCTCACAGAACAGGCAAACGGATCAGTCACCGTAAAATATGGAGAAACTACCATAATGGCCACGGCTGTAATGTCTGAGGGGTTAAGAGAAGGTATAAGCTACTTCCCTCTTACAGTAGATTACGAAGAGAAATTTTATGCTGCAGGTAAAATTTTAGGTGGTCGCTTTATGAAAAGAGAAGGAAGGCCATCTGACGAGGCTATCTTAAACAGCCGAATGATAGACAGAACACTTCGTCCTCTTTTTGATAAAAGAATCAGAAACGACATTCAAATTGTCGTTACTCCTCTTTCGTTAGACGAAGAGAACGATCCAGACATACCAGCAATTATTGCTGCTTCTTTGGCTTTGTCTACTTCAGATATTCCATGGGATGGCCCAATTGGAGCAGTAAGAATAGGCCGAATAGACGGAAAGTTTGTTGTAAACCCAACATACGAAGATAAAGAAAAATCTGACATAAATTTGGCTGTTTGTGGGAGAGAAGGGAAAGTAAATATGATAGAAGGTGGTGCAAACCAAGTTCCAGAAGAAGATATACTCAAGGCTTTAGAAGTAGCAATGCCAGAGATGGAAAAAATTACAGATTTTCAAAATAAAATAATAAAAGAAATTGGAAAAGAAAAAGTTTGGCCAGAACTAAAGGAAAACCCAGAGGGAATGGAAGAACTTTTCAAAAAAAATATTCAAGAGAGGCTTGAAAAAGCACTTACAGAACCAGTGGTAAGCCAGGAAGAAAGAAAGGAGCATTACTTTGTTTTAGGAAAACTTGAAAAAGAGTGGGAAGAACTAGCAGAAAACAACCTTGGTGAATTTTACGAAAACCAGGTGAGTGATTATTTTGAAAAAATGATAGACGATACTATCCATAAAAATGTTTTAGAAAACGATGTAAGACCAGATGGAAGAAAATTAGATGAAATAAGACAATTATCTACCAAAGCAGGGGTACTTCCCCGCACACACGGAACAGGTGTTTTTTACAGAGGCCTAACACACATGCTTTCTGTAGCTACACTTGGAGCTCCTAGTGATTTTCTAATAATCGAAGGTATGGAAGTAAGAGAAAAGAAAAGTTTTATGCATCATTATAATTTTCCTCCTTTCTCTGTAGGAGAAACTGGAAGATTGGGTGGATTTAATAGACGAGCTATCGGACACGGCGCACTTGCAGAAAAAGCTCTAAGGCCAGTTATTCCAAACAAAGAGGATTTCCCTTATACAATTAGGGTCGTTTCTGAAACAATGTCTTCAAATGGATCATCGTCAATGGGATCTGTTTGTGGCTCCACATTAGCACTTATGGATGCTGGAGTACCTATAAAAGCCCCTGTTTCAGGAATCGCTATGGGTATAATGGTAAAAGACGACAACTCTTACAAAGTACTTACCGATATTCAAGGACCAGAAGACCACCACGGAGATGCAGACTTTAAAACAGCTGGTACAAAAAACGGAATTACAGCTTTGCAAATGGATGTAAAAGTGAAGGGTCTTACTACAAAGATGCTTGGAGATTTATTAACTCAAGGTAAGAAAGCAAGAGAAGAAATTTTAGAAAATATTCTCACAACACTACCAGAACCGAGAAAAGAAACCTCTCAATATGCACCGCAAATATTAATCCTTACTATAAACCCAGAAAAGAAAGGTGCGCTAATCGGCCCAGGAGGAAAGACTATCAACAAAATTATTGATGAAACTGGTGTACAAATAGATATCGACGAAGAAGGGCAAGTATTTATTACCGGAGACAGTAAGGAAGGTTTAGAAAAAGCTAAAACCATGGTTGAAGATGTAACATACGAACCAAAAGTAGGCGAAATGTTTACTGGACGTATTGTAAAAATTATGGACTTTGGAGCTTTTACAGAAATAAAGCCTGGAATAGAAGGATTAGTGCATATTTCTGAACTTGCCCCATTTAGAGTTGAAAATGTAACTGATTTAGTAAAAGAAGGTGGCACAATTCCTGTAAAGATAAAAGAAGTAGACAAAATAAATGGTAAAATAAGTTTATCTGTAAAGTTAGCCGATCCAAACTTCTTTGGAAAACCAAAACACCCAACAAAACCAAACATTCCTCGTTATAAAAATTAATTTTTAAAACGATATGGATCAAAATCCACAAGACAACAAAGAAAAAAAGGAGACAAGTTCTCTTCATACTCTTCGCACACTCAAAACAGATGCCTCTGAAGCTGCAAAGAAAGGAAAAACGTCTCTCGCTGACTTGTATAAAAAACAGCAGGCCACGCAAAAAATAGAGTCTATAAAAAGTTCTTTTTTTCTAAATAAAAAATTCTTAATTTCTGTAGGTGTTCTGTTAACAACAGTTTTGTTTTTAGGAGTATTTTTATTTTTAGGAAAAGAAGAAAAAGAAACAAAAATAACCATAGAGACAGTGCCGACGCCAATTATCGCAAGCCAAGATGAAAATCTTATAAAAACAAGAGAGGATGAAAACCTAAAAACTCAACTAACTAACGTTTTTCAAAAAAAATTCACTCCTGGAGATTTAGTTTATTTCCCTATTTTAGACTTTTCAACAGATAAATATTTAACATCAAAAGATTTTTTAAGAGAACTAGAAGCAAATGTCCCTGTTTTTCTAACAACATTTTTAGAAAATGAATTTTTCTTAGGGCTTTGGGTTCTTCAAGAAAATCATCCTGCTTTAATTTTTAAAATAAAAGACGGTGAGTTTGATAATGCATTTTCTGGAATTTTAAAATGGGAAAAAAATATTTTTGAAGACATTGGATTTCTTTCAAACAAAAAAGTTTCTAAAGACGAGGTTCTAGCCTTCAAAGACAAAATAATAAAAAATCAGAATGTGAGAATTTTAGAAAATGCAGAGGGTACCGTTCTTCTTTATTCATTTTTTAATAAAAAGTTTTTGATTATTACTGAAGACACAAAAACTTTTGAAGAAATTGTTCGACAATTTACACTTTTCGGATATAATTAAATCATTATGATAAACACAAAACACTTTAAACAAAAATTAGAAGAAGAAAAAGAGCAACTAGAAAAAATACTTTCAGGTATTGCAAAACCAGATCCAGAAAATCCAGATGACTGGAAAACAACCCCAGACGATTTAAATGTAATGACAACAGACCAAAGCGAAATGGCTGATGTTTTTGAGGAATCTCAAAACAAAGAAGCTAGGGAAAGAGAAACAGAAGAAAGATTAAACAAAGTAAAAGACGCCTTAAAAAGAATTGAAGATAATTCTTATGGTATGTGTACTGAGGGCTGTAAAATTGAAGAAAAAAGACTAGAAGCTGATCCCACAGCCACCACTTGCATAAAACACAAACAATAAATACACAAAAATGAAAGAAGAAAACATAACATCTGAAAAAATGGAAAAATTACTTTCGCAACAAACTGTGGTTATTCTTGATGCTGTTGAAAAAAGACTAGAAGAGACAAAAAAAGAATTTAAAACTGAAATTAGAGGACTTAGCTCTAGCATAGATAAATTTGTAGAATTATACACAAAACAAGAACAAGAATTTACCATAATGAGAGAGCACTTAAATAGACTAGAAACACGAATATCAAGTTTAGAGACAAGGCTTGCATAAAACACGCTTAGAGTGCTAGATTGTCTCTAATGGCAAAAAAGATATACTCTGCTCAAACATTTGGGTTAGATGGAAAAATCATTGATGTAGAAATAGACCTTACAAAAGGTCTTCATCGTTTTTCTATTGTAGGCCTCGCCGATAAGGCAGTAGACGAAGCAAAAGACAGGGTTTCTGCAGCTATAAAAAACAATGGATTTGATTCACCACAAAAAGGAAACTATCGAGTAACTATATCTCTAGCCCCGGCCGATCTTAAAAAAGAAGGACCGGTTTTTGATTTAGCTATAGCGCTTTCTTTTCTTTTAGCATCTGATCAAATACATTTTTCTACTGAAGGAAAAATTTTTCTCGGAGAACTCGGGCTTGATGGTACACTTAGACCAATAAAAGGAGTTTTAAGTCTTGCAAGAGTTGCCAAAGAAAAAGGCTTTAAAGAAATTTATCTACCAAAAGAAAACGCCAAAGAAGCTGCCCTCATAAAAGATATTGATGTTTATGGAATAAACAGCCTAAAAGATTTAATTTTACACCTCCATGAAGATGAGGTTTTAGAAAAACAATCTCCTACAAAAATGAAACCAGAAGATTTTCTGGGTGGGCTCTTAGATTTTTCAGACATAAAAGGTCAAGAAACGGCCAAAAGAGGTTTAGAGATAGCAGCAGCCGGCGGACACAATATAGCAATGTCTGGTCCTCCAGGCACAGGAAAAACAATGCTTGCAAAAGCGTTTTCTGCTATTTTACCTCCCCCATCTTTCGATGAGGCCTTAGAAATTACAACAATTCACAGTATAGCTGGCGCATTAGACGGGCCATATTGCGCAGATCGACCCCTACGGACACCACACCACACATCTTCTTATGTTGCCCTTGTTGGTGGTGGCACATGGCCAAAACCAGGGGAAATAAGTCTAAGTCATCGTGGAGTTCTTTTTCTTGATGAATTCCCTCTCTTTGAAAAAAGGGTCATCGAAGCTATGCGTCAACCATTAGAAGACGGTGTAGTAACAATTTCCAGGGCTCGTGGTAGTTTAAAGTTTCCAGCAAGATTTATTTTACTTTGTGCTATGAACCCATGCCCCTGCGGCAACCTAACTTCAACTGTAAAAGATTGTATTTGTTCACAGGGTGAACTTTTAAGATATCAAAGAAAAATTTCTGGACCAATTATAGATAGAGTAGATCTGTGGTTAGAAGTTCCTCAAATAGAAATTGAAAAACTTTCAAACGACAAAATTGTTTCCGAGTCTTCAAGTGAAGTTAGAAAAAGAATTATAAAAGCCAGAGAAATTCAGAAGAAAAGATTTTCTGATACATCAACAATAACAAATAGCGAAATGGGGGTGCGCGAGCTTAAAAAATTTGTAAACATTTCAAATACTGTACGTGAAACGTTAGACCAAGCTGCCAAACAGCTCGATCTCTCGGCGCGTGCGTACCATAGAGTAATAAAATTAGCCCGCACAATTGCGGACCTTGATGAAAACAAAGATATTTTAGAAAAACACATTTTCGAGGCATTGCAATACAGGCCAAAAGAAAAATAAAAAGCCTCATACTTGCCGCGCTTGGCATAGTACATAAGGCTTTTCGATTTCACCCTAAGGTAAATTGATTTATTTTTTAATTAAACTGTCTACAAATTTTACATGCTCTTTATGCTTCCAGAGTCTTACTCTTTTCCACATTTTTTTCATCGCTGGTAGATTCATCCAAAGAGCAAAGTTTCTTTCAAAAAACTTTCTTTCTTCTTTGGAGCTTATGGATAAACTTTCTTGAGCATCGTGAACCTCCAAAAAAAGATTAAGTAAAAACACTAAGACTTGTTCAACACGCCCACCTTCTTCTATGTCTTTCACCTTATCCTGCTTAATTCTTTCTAATTCTTCACCATACTCAGACCACAAACGAACCTGCTGTGCCTCAATATTTTGCTTTATCAATATTTTTTGAGCTGTTAATATTTGTTCTTGGACTTTAATCAAATCTTCCATTCCTTTCATTGGTTGTCTCCTTTTTGGGTTATATTTCAAGGTTTTTCTTATTACAAACTAACAATTCTGTGTTTCTAAGTCAATAAAAAAGCCTCATATTTACCCCGCTCGGCGGGGTTTATGAGGCTCTACAATATCGCCCGAAAACGAATTAAGAATATTTTTTAATTAGATTTTCTGCTTTTTCTATTGAAAACTCAATCTCTTTAATCCTTGTTACCACCTCTTCTTTGTTATGCACACTATCAGAATCGTCTATGTATTCCAGATGATGCTTCCAATAAGCTAAACTGTCTTTGAAACTATTAATTCCACCATAAGTAAGCTGAACAAATTCTTTCAAATCACTAACATCAATTTCTGTTTTTTCATTCATATTATTTTCTCCCTTTTTTATTAAGGTTTTTTCTTTTTGGGATTTTTTAATTTATGAAGCCAGGGCTTGTTCGCCCACATCCATTTCTCCCAAGCAGCTTCTTCTGCACCCTCTTCTTCTTTTTCTATTTTTTCCCAATGTGCCTCAAACCTTTCTTTGCATACTGGGCATCTTAAAGATTTTTTTTCATAACCAGATAATTCTAAATCTGTCCAGGGACATTTAGGACATTGCCCATAAGGACCTGACTTAAGAGCTGGATTATTTGCGTCCATATTTTTCAATCTCCTTCTTAAATTTTCAAATTTAGTACCATTCAAGCAAAATGACCCTAAAAAGTCAAATAAAAAAGCCTTATGTTTGCCGCGCTTGGCATAGTACATAAGGCTTTTCGATGTTATGTTACCCCCTGGACGGGAATACTAAGGGGAAGGCTGTACCCTTTTCTGACCGGGCATACCCCAGGCGTTTTTGAAAAAATTTTTAGTCGCCTTTTCCCTCTTTTCTTTTGCCAATTTTTTGAGGTACTCGGCCTCCCCGGATGCCTCAAACCTTTCTTTGCATACTGGGCATCTCAAGGATTTTGTTTCAAAGCCAGATAGTTCTAAGTCTACCCAGCGACAATCAGGGCACTGTCCGTAAGGACCTTTTTTGAAAGCTGGATTGTCCGAATACATAATTTTCCTCCCTTATCCTTTATATCAAAGTTTATCTTTATTTTCTGTTCGTATTATACCTTATTTATATATTTTGTCAAGCACAACAAAAAACTACGTATAAAATACGTAATTACTGGTTACTCATTATAAGTTGCTTGTTATCGTTTTTAAAATGGATTTCTGGCTCCACGAATCTCAAAGTGAACGTGGCATCCCGTAGATTTACCTGTACTTCCCATATACCCTATTACTTGCCCCTTCACCACATGCCAACCACGACTTACAATATTTCTGCTATTGTGTGCGTAGAGTGTCTGTGTGCCATTTGGGTGGCTTATAACTATGTAGTTTCCATAACCACCATTCCAACCGTAAGATCTAGAAATAATTACATCACCAGAAGCTGCAGCCAAAATTGGCGCTCCACAGTAGTTTGCCAAATCTACAGCATTATAACCATGAAGACCTTGAGTTCTTCTAGAGTTACTTACTGGACTTATATAGTACCCAACATAGTTTGGTCCACCAGAGCCTCTCAATCTACTCTTACCGTAACTCCTCATCACAGGTTTGTATGGGGCTTCACCATCTGGAATAATAATTTCATCACCCATAGCTAATTCACTGCCATCTATTAAATCATTGTAGTCTAAAATTTCATCGGAATCAGCTTTGTATTTTTTAGCAACAGAAGAAAGAGTATCTCCTTTCTTGATAGTATATTTGATACCCGTAACCGGTAAAATTATAAGAGTTTCTCCAGTTTTAATTAAATCTCCTCTAGAAATATCGTTTGCCCAAATAATTGTATTTACACTCACGCCAAACATTTTAGCAATGCCAGACAAACTATCTCCTTCTCTTACTACATAAATGCTAATCTTGTCTGAATTAGCAATTTTTTCTTCAACATCTGCAATACTCCCCAAAGGCCCTGTATCCGCCAAAAGCGCACTCTTGTCTACAATGGTCGGCCCACCGCCACCTTTTCCTGCAGTTAAATCTGAATTTACCACTGGCTTAAGCAAAGATGCTGTTTGAGAATTTTGAATGATTTCAATTTTTTCCTCTTCTAAACCAAAAACTTTGTCCAAGAAAGAAAAAAATCCTGCCTCTGCAACACCAGCACTAGCAAGACTAAACACACCCATTACTGTGAGTGATATAATAAAAAGTTTTAAGTTGCCCCGTTTGGTATATCTGTAAATTTTTGCGTTGTTTTTGCTACTATCTATTTCTTCTGGGGCTTGTGAATTTGTTAAAATAAGCCTTAATTTAAGCCATTTCTGTCAAATAATCGACTCTTCAACCGTCTCTGTATTGTACTCAAAACAAGCAAAAAATCAATAGCAAATCAATACCTTGTGGATATCACAAAAAAACTAAAATTTGGCTTTTAACCTAAACTATACTAACCTTAAACCAATGAAAGATCTCCTAAAAAATCTAAATCCTCAACAAAAAGAAGCAGTGTTATACAAAGATGGTCCATTGCTCGTTGTAGCTGGCGCTGGAGCTGGAAAGACTATGGTTATCACTCATAGAATTGCAAATCTCATTAAAAATAGTGTTAAGCCAAATCAAATTTTAGCTGTCACCTTCACAAACAAAGCTGCTAAAGAAATGAAAGAAAGAGTTTTTCAACTATTGAAATCGGATTTCGATAGTTCTCCAGCTATTGGGACTTTTCATGCAATATGCCTAAGAATTTTAAAAGAAAATGGACGCAAGGTGGGCTTGCCCCAAAATTTTTCTATTTTAAACAGTGACGAATCTTTAAAGACAATTAAAAATTGTCAAAAAGAATTAGAAATAAATCCTAAACAATTTTCCCCAAAAAAAATCCTAGGAATTATATCCAAACAAAAATCAAATTTAGTAAAACTAGAGGATTATCAACAAAAAGCGGGAGTAAAATTTTTCCCCAAAATAGTAGCTTCTATTTGGGAAAAATACGAAGAATCTTTGGTTAAACAAAAAACTGCCGATTTCGACGACCTTATATCAAAAACTGTTTATCTTTTTGAAGACCATCCAAAAGTGCTAGAAAAATACCAAAATCGCTGGAAATATATTTTAGTAGACGAATATCAAGATACTAATCACTCTCAATATGTTCTTACCAAACTACTCGCCCAAAAATACAAAAATATTTGTGCTGTGGGAGATGAAGACCAAAGTATTTATTCCTTCAGAGGAGCTAATTTTGGAAATATTTTAAACTTCGAAAAAGATTGGCCAAACACTAAAATAATAATGCTTGAGCAAAACTACAGATCTAGCCAAACTATACTAGAAGCCGCCAACGCAATTATAGAAAAAAACAAAATGAGAAAGCCTAAAAATCTTTTTTCTGAGATTAAAGAAGGTGACAACTTAACTATTTTTGACGCACAAAACGAAAAAGAAGAGGCCGAATTTATAGCTAAAACATCTTTTAAGCTTATCGAAGATGGTCTGCAACCATCAAAAATATCTGTGCTTTATAGAGCTAATTTCCAATCTAGAGTTTTAGAAGAAGCTTTTATTACACGTGGAATTCCCTATCAAGTTATCGGTACAAGGTTTTTTGAAAGAAAAGAAATAAAAGATATTGTTGCCTACGTTAAGGCCGCCATTAATCCAGATGATGTTGTAAGTTTGGAACGAATTATAAACGAACCATCTCGCGGACTTGGAAAAACTAGCCTACTAACATACATTGCCGGTAATCCTCTCCCCCCAGCTCGTGCAGCAAAAATGAAAGATTTTTTAGATTTTCTAAAAAGCACAGAGAAAATTTTACAACAGAAGCCTCTTTCAGAAGCACTAAAATTTATAATAAACAACAGTGGCTACAAAAAAACCTTAAACCCTAAGACAGAAGAAGATTTAGCAAGAATAGACAACCTAAACGAACTCTTAGTGCTTAGTAAAAAATACGACACCTTAGACCCAGAAACAGGTGTTGAAAGATTTTTAGAAGATGTGTCTTTAATTAGCGACCAAGATGAAATTAAGGATGATAATAAAAAAATAAGAGGGAGTGTTCGACTTATGACTGTTCACGCTGCCAAAGGACTCGAGTTTCCGTATGTTTTTATAGTTGGCCTTGAAGACGGGCTTTTCCCATATATAAAAGGGTTGTCTTTTGGTAGAGATGAGGAGGAAGAGGAGCGAAGACTTTTTTATGTAGCCCTTACAAGAGCAAAAGAAAAATTACATCTTTCTTTTTCCTATAGCCGAAATCTTTTTGGTGGCAGACAAATAAACAAACCTTCCAGATTTATAAACGACATTCCCCAAGAACTTTTCGAAGAAACTTTCGATGAAGTAACAATAACTAATTTTTTAGATTTCTAACCATAAAACTACCCCTTCCCAAAGAAACCAATACCTAAATTTAAAAAAACACAATATTTTTCCCCAGCGTGGAAAAATTTGCTTATATCTCGACCTCGCTCTTTTTCTTCCAGAAAAAACCATGCCCACTTCGGTCTGCGATAAATTTTTTAAATTTAGTATTATTTTCTTTTTTTATAAACACCACCACAAAAACAAATTTCTACGACTTAACGGGAAAGTTTTTAAAAATTAAGGAGACGAATAGAAAAACTCAACTGTTTGAGTCTGAGTTTATCGAAGACGAGTTTTGAGTTTTTTGTTATGAGGCGACTATAATTTTAAAATTTGGGAGTGTTTTAGTAGAAATTTAGTTTTTGTGGCGGGGTTAAACAACTTGTGATTTAGAAGAGATGATGTATTTTAAAACTATATGGCAAAACTCGGACAAAATTTTTTAACATCTCCCAATATTGCAAAAAGAATTGTTGAATTAGCAGAAGTCGAAAAAAACGACACCGTTTTAGAAATTGGTCCAGGCAAAGGAATCTTAACAGAAGAACTTATTAAAAAAGCCGAGGAGGTAATTGCTATAGAAAAAGACGAGAGACTTTTTGAAAATCTAAAAGAAAAGTTTTCTAGCATTACCAATTTAGAGTTGATAAATAAAGATATTTTAGATATTAAAGACAGCGAACTGCCGTACACTAATTATAAAATTGTCGCTAATATTCCCTACTACATTACCGGCAAAATACTCAAAAAATTTTTATCTAGCAATTACCAGCCAAGTGACATAATTTTAATGGTACAAAAAGAAGTTGCTGAAAGAATTGTCGGACAAAAAAACAAAAAAGCAAAAAAACAAAAAAGCAAAATAAAAAACAGCGTACTTTCAATTAGCGTAAGGGCTTACGGTGAGCCTAAAATAGTAAAAAATGTGCCTGCCAAACATTTTATACCAAAGCCAAAAGTAGATTCTGTAGTACTAAAAATATCAAATATCTCCAAAAACTTTTTTGTTGGAAGTGTTGGAAGCTCGGCTTCCAACAGAATAGATGAGGAGGAATTTTTTGAGATGATTAAAAAAGGATTTTCTCAAAAAAGAAAAATGCTAAAAAATAATTTAAATATTTCTGGCAATATTTTGGAGAGTTGCAACATTCCAGAAAAATCCCGCCCAGAAAATCTATCTTTAGAAGATTGGGATTGTTTATATAAAAAAATTAAAAACGGCCGGGTGTAAAACCTAGCCGTTTTTGTTTTTGGGAAACTCCAACGAATAATTCACCGGAATTTTATAAAACTCGTAATATGGGTAAATCCCTCCTTTGCTGATGCATTGGAAAACAACTTGGGAATCCAAATTTTAACACCTTTCGTTCCTACCATGTCTGGCCCATCATAGACCATCATCGGTAGAACAATCTCCTGTCTGCGCCCATGCATTGGGATACGAATATTCGCATGAGCTCCTGGATCCAAGGTGTACAACTGACCTTTGTAGGTGAACTGGACTTGTTTTCCAAGACCATTCATAACCTTGTAGTTGTAAAAAAATCCCGAAATTGTTGGTACCTCCTGAATTCTTACTACAGGAAGACGTACTCCACACCCCTGTACAAAAAGTGCAAAAATGAGGCAGAAGCCGACCATAAACCAAGACAATGAACTCATCGGTCTGTCATAAAAATTCATCAGAACCTCCCCGCCCGCAGGCTGTCAAAAAATCTATATTTATGTTTTCAATTTACCCCGCTCGGCGGGGGCTTTTATTTTCTATCTACATTATACTACATCTATGTACTTTGTCAAGCTCACAAATAGACTCCCTCTCACCTGTTGGAAGCTTAGCTTCCAACAGATACAAACCACCTAAATGTAGCTCTACATTTAGGTGGTTTCTACCATTTTAAGCCATATATTCAATTATCGACATCGGATGTCGATAGTTATTATTTTTTGGCGAATTTTAGAGTTCCCCAAATAGCTAGAATTATAAAGGCTAAAATACCCAGATAATAAAGCACATTAGAGCCAAAATTCCACAAACCAGCGGCTAACCCACCAATTGGCCCAAAAATATTTACACTTTTAGAAACCCTCACAAACACTTCGTTTGATGTTTGAATTTTCCCATTCAGTTCAGCTGTGGTTCTTTCTCCCCCGTTTTTAATCACACCTTCAAATTCTGCGTCATCAGCAACAATAGTTTCTAAAACTAATTCTCTTTTTTCCTTAGGACTAAGTTTGTCTATATTCCAAATAATTTTCTTTTGAGTAAAGTCGCTATTTTCTTCCTCGCTGTTTACAAATCTTAAGAAATTAGAAATTTCATCTATTACTTCTATATTGTAAAGTTCTCTATCGCTAATATTTCTTACGGTAATTTTAAACTTCACAAGATCACCCCTCTTGGCTGCTACTTCTAAATCGGTACCGTTTGGGTTGTCTACATTCTCAACTTCTTTTTCTATAAAAAACGGGGACCCAATATTGTTGTTTACTGGCACATAAACTGTTTTTACAGAATTGTTTGAAGTTGTATTTGTAGGAGCTACACTGTTTCCATTTTGAGCAACTTTAAAACCGACTACTACATTTCCCTGTGTACTCCATCCTGGATAAATATCTCCTAAAATTATTCCGTTTGTAAAAATATTGTCTGGATTTTGACCAAAAAGCAGGTTTTGTGAGCTATAAATAGTTTGGTTTGGTCTCCATACTACAGAGTCTTTTATATAATCAATTCTTCTTGGCTCTGAAAGTTTTATTGTAATGTTTCCAGAAACAAGTTTGTGTTGATTTGACCAAATTTCTGCCTTAAAAACATGTATTTTTGCTTCTGCCAAACTATTTTTAGGGACAAGATGAACCCTCAAATGCTGAGCAGTTTTATCTGTAGCATTGTGGTAATAAATAGCTAAAGACAATACATCTCCAGGATTTGCATAAACTGAAGTACCCCAATCTGCGCTTGTGGTGTTTGGGTTTTGCGTTACATTTCCGACTCTTAAGGTCTCAAAATCTAATGGATGACTATTTAAATTTATATAAGAATCGGCCAAAGCTACACTTGTAGGCGCCATAAAAACAGCGAAAATAAACACTGTAGAAACTATATATTTAATTTTATTCATATTTTTCATAATTATTAATCCCATATTCAAATCCTTAATTAAGTAAATACTAAGGATTTCAAGATGAGATGCAAGGGGTTAGCTTTGAAAGCCTTCCCCTTGCTTTTAATCTTCGTGATTTGCACCTCCCGCAGGGCCACCGCTTGGAGTTGTGGTTGACGGGCTCGTTGGTGTGGGCCCCACTATAGGCGGGTTGTAAATGACAACACCAGGACCAGTCGTTGTAGAAGGAGTGTTGTAATAATATGTCGTCGATGATGTTGTGGTCGAAGACGAATTATTACTGGAGCTTGTTGTGTTAGTGCCAGAACCTGGGACACTTACAACAACAGGTGCTGTTGGTTGAGTTGAGACTGTTGTGCCTCCAGACTGTCCACTGGTAACACTGGGAGAAATTCCAGCACTTACACCTATTCCAGTATTTACCGACAAATTAGACGGACGGCGTGCCGCCTGGCCTTTTTCGTAGTACTCTCCGGCAACCTTTTGGCCCCTTTCGTAGAAATATCCACCAATAGCTGCAGCGCCCACAGAGCCGAGAGCTCCTCGGGTGATATTGTTAAACTCCTCTCTTACAGGCCCCATAAAGGCTTTTCTTGAAGAAGAAACCACGGGCATAAATTCGTTGCCTCCACCAGAATTAATAGCCTCTCTTGGAATGTCCAACCGATCAGCAATCCAATCGGGATTAACCCCAGCCAATTTTGCATTGTTTATGGCAGCCACCTTAGCCGACATTTCAGCAGCTTTTTGACTCCCAACATACGCCTCTTTTTGGATTTTAGTTGCAGCACAGCCACCAAGCATCATTACAGCCATTAACGACAGAAAGAAAATAGCCAGTATAACCTGCCACCTAAAAGTCATTTCACACCTCCTTGCCCGCCTGCATATACAATTTGCGGCGTGGCTTTCAAAAATTTGTATTTATTTTTTAAAAATTTACTCGCCTCTGGCGAGATTTATCTCGTTTTCTCTACACATAAAAGCATTTTTTGCTTATTTTGTCAATACACAATAATTATCCCCAAAAAACTCAACAATAAAGCCATAAAAAAGTGGTACAATAAAAGGGTGAAAAACAAAATAATAATTATTTTGGTAATCCTGCTTGGGCTGGGCATTTTTGGCTTAGGAAGCTGGTTTTTATTTGTAAAAAACAAAGAGCCAAAAACAATTTACGAAAAAACTTCTGCCCTACTCACACCTAAAATGGTTGAAAAAGTTAATCTAGATACCGACGAAGATGGTCTAAGAGATTGGGAGGAAACTCTCTGGAAAACAGATGTAAATAATCCAGACACAGACGAAGACGGACACACTGATGGAAAAGAAACACAATCTGGGTACGATCCGCTAGACCCACTCTCAAATCCAGACACCGGTAAAAAATCTGAGAAGGCGCCAGTTTATACAAAAACAGCCTCAGAAAACTCAAATCTTACACAGAGCTTTGCGCAAACTATTAGCTCGCACATAAAAGACCCTTCCCAAATAGACCAAATTGAAACAGAAAATGTTTTTGCTCTTTTAGATTCAGACACCAATCAAGGACTCCTTGCTTTTGTATCTGGTTTTTATACAAAAATTCCAGCTTCTGAATTTAAAATTACTTCAGATAATTCTCCAGCATCTATAAATAAATATCTATTAGCTGTTGGTGATGCTATTCCAGAAATACCACACAAAGAAACAGAAGAAGATATTTTAGAAGAAGCAATACAAACAGAAAATTTTAAAAAAATAGACGATTTTATAGAACACTACAAAATTTCTGCAAAAAATATGAAAAAAGTTTTAGTGCCATCTGATTTTTTAGAAATTCACAAAAGAGAAGTTGAGCTTTTTATAGCAACACAAAAAGTATATGAAAATATTAAAAAAATTAAGGATGACCCACTACGAACAATCTTATCTCTAGAGGAAAACCAAAAAATTAGAGAAGAAATGTCAAAATTAATAAACAATTTTTTAAAGTTAGCTGAAAAAAAACTGACACAATAATGTATTTTTTTAAAAACAACCAAAAATCCTTTGCCACAGTCTTGCTGATTTTTTTCTGTTTTTCTCTAACAAGTGGGTTGCTCTATCCTAAAAAAACAGAGGCCATTTTTTGTTCAAACTGTGCAACTGTATGGGATCAAATTACTCAAATAGTAAGAGATGCTGTAGAGTTTGCTTGGAAAAAAAAGTTTGAACTTTTTAAATGGGCATGGGACGAAGACCAAACTCTTATGAGAATAGCTATGGCAAAATTTAGAAAACTCCTACTAGACACAATTACTAATGAAATAATTACTTGGATACAGGGAGGTGGAAAACCAAAATTTGTTTCAGACTGGAAATCTTTTCTTACAGACATTGGAGACCAGGCTGGAGGGCAAGTACTAGAGCAAATGCTTGGACCTGATGTAATGAATAGTTTGTGTAATCCAAACTGGGCGCCACACATATACATAGGCTTAAACACACCGCAAAGATTTAAAAACACCACAAAGTGTACTCTTTCAGATATAGGTGTAGCTTGGAACGACTATATGAACGATTTTGGAAATGGAGGTTGGGACGCTTGGATAAAAATTGCAGAAAATCAAAACAACCCTTACGGAGTTTATTTAATAACAATGGAAGAAATGTTTATAAAAGAAGAGGAAGCAGAAGAAGCTGCTAAAAATGAGGCGATGGCCGGTGGAGGATTTAGAAATGATAAGGTTTGTAGAGAAGTTATAAGCAGAAATGGGAGCAAAAGTGGCACATGGAAAGAAGAAGATATACCAAATGGATACACTTGCGCAAGGTGGGAAACAAGAACACCTGCTCAAACAATAGGAGAAGGATTTTCGAAAGCCACGTATAGTGCTGTAGACTGGTTGATGAGTAACGAAGAGTGGGAATCATATATGGTAGCTATCACAGACGCGCTTATAAATAGACTTATAAACGATGGGGTTGCAGCCCTTACCTCTGATGATATAAGCAGTAGTGGTGACGCTTCTGCCATAGAAAACTCAGGACTTTACGACGGAACTCCTTCATTTGAATTTAATCAAGCTGCTGTAGAGGCTGCTATAGCTAGCGGTTCTAATGGAGACTCTTCTACTTCCCAAACAACAGGAGGATCTACAAAACCAATCGCAAAATTTGATGTAAATCCAAAAGGTATTATACAAATAACAGAAGGTATCTTTTTTACTCTAGACCCATCGGACTCTAAAGATAACGACAGCTCTAACCAAATAATTTCTTATGAATGGGATTTTGATGGAGATGGAATATACGACTGGTGGGCAACAGATGAAGATAAAAATGGAACTTTTGAAAAAATTGTTGAAGGTGCTGGTATTACAACCCCTGGAGGAGACTTCTCAATTCAAATTCCAAGCGATGCTAAGCCAGGAGAATTACAAATTAAATATAAATCAGCAACACAAAAGACAATTATTTTAAGAGTTCAAGACAACGAAGAACTTTACGACACAGAAACTAAAAAAATCATTGTGAATTTTAGTAGCACTGGCGGAGGGGGAACAAGTGATGACAGCGACGATAGTGGTTCTAACAGTGGCTCTGATGGACCACCAGGAGGGGGAGGTGGAGGAGTAACCAATATATAAAAGATGAAAAAATATTTACCATACATTTTAATAGTTATAGTTGCGCTTGGGGTATTTTTAGGACCAAAGACTACCCATGCTGTTGGATTTTGGGATATGGTTGATAAGGGATTTTCATATTTTCCCGCAGCCATCGGAAGTATGGCTTTCCTTGTCTGCAATTGGGTTCTTGCTGCCTCTGGATTTTTCTTTGATGCAGCTATAAATGTATCTATAAACAACTCCGCACTTCAAGGCTCGGGTCTTGTAGAAGATGGTTGGAGAATTTCAAGAGATTTGGCAAACCTCTGTTTTATATTTATTTTGATATATATTGGTATTGCTACAATTTTGCAAATTAGTGGCTATGGTGTAAAAGAGCTTTTAGTAAAAGTAATTATTATAGCCCTTCTTGTAAATTTTAGTTTAATAATAAGCCAAACAGTTATTAGCGCCTCAAATGTTTTGGCTCAAGAATTTTACAACAATATAAAACCATCGGCAAATGTGAGTTTGTCTGAAACTTTTGTTAGTGGCATAGAACCACAGACAGTTTTTCCAAAAACAGAAAATACATTTCAAACAGGAACTCAAGCAACGATGAGAGTTATCTTAACCTATCTTTTTGCATGCACCATATCTCTTGTAACAGCGTTCACTTTGTTTGCTGGAGGAATAATGTTTATTTTACGATCTGTGGTATTGTCTATACTTATGATTCTTGCTCCCTTGGCTTTTGTAGCAAACATACTTCCAAAAACTGAAACACACTTCCAAGACTGGTTTAAAAGACTTTTTAATCAAGCTTTCTTTGCCCCTGCCTTTCTTTTTATGTTTTATTTGGTGGTTAAAACCATAGAGTCTACAAATGGAATACACGGAATACTTGGCAGAAGCAAAGATGGTTTTAATGGGTTTATAATGGACCCATCAAACACTGCAATTTTTGTAAATTATGTAACTCTTATTATCTTAATGCTTGGGTGTCTACAAATTGCTAAAATTATGGGAGACAAAAGTGCCAGTATGGGTGTGCAAGCAGCAAATTGGACTAAAGGAAAACTCCAAGGCTATGCAGGAAATGTTGGTAAATTTGCAGCAAGAGCTACTGTTGCCAGAGCTGGAGAAAAATACATAAATCCACAATTAGAAAAACTCACCGCAAGATCTCCTGTTGTTGGTGGGTGGACAGCAGACAGATTAAGAAAAATATCTGAGGTTGGGGGAAGAAAAGAAGAAATAGATCAATTAGTAGCAAGGGGTATGACTCTCTCTCCAAAACAAAGAGCTGAGTATTTAACAAGACTAGGGCAAGGGCGCTTACAAGATAAAAAAGCCCGAGACGAAATGTTTAGAAAAATGAGCGCAAGAGAAAGGGTGCAATTAGTCGAAGCAGATGATAGTTTCCAGAAAACTTATGACAAACTTACACATAAAGACACTGGAGCATTAGGGATAGAAGAGTTCGAAAAGACAAAGAAAGAATATGGAAAAGTACAAAGAGGAAAAGATATTGGAAAACTTGGAAAAAAAGACAATGCTGGAGCAGCAACAATTACACAATCCGAACTTAGTAATCTTCAAAAAACCATTAGCAACAAGGAGCTTTCTGATATTTCAAACAAAGGTGGTTTCGCTGCTGAAACTATGTTCAAACATTTAAATAGTCTAGGGGGAGATCCTAACACGATAGCACAAGCCTTAAAAACAGCGGGTAATAAATCTGCAGCGGCTTGGGCTCTCACCCCACAAGGAACAAACATATTAGACCAATATAGATAAAATGGCAAAATTAACACTCCAACAATTACAAGAAAAAATTAGTAAGTTACCTCCTGATATACAGAGATCTTATTCGGCTTCAGAAACAGGAGAAATTCTCCAAAAAATTGGGCAAGAAAATAAATTGACAACGATGAAAACGAGCACGATGACAGACGAAACTGGTTTATTTATGCTTGGAGTTACTCACCCAAATAATTTTATAAAAAACCTAGCTACAAGAATGGAAATAGACAACGAGGTAGCAAAAAAAATTGCGCACGAAATAAACGAAAAGATTTTTAAAAAAATAAGAGGTTCTTTAAGAAAAATTCATAGTCAGGAAGAAGAAACCCTGAAGACAGAAACACCAACACCTCCTGTGTCTTCTATAATTACACCCCAACAAACATTTACAGTTAAAAATCAAGAAGAAAAAAGCGAACCTGTTTTAGAAATACCAAAATCTTCCCCTACTGCCGAATCAAAACCAATATCTCCCCTACCTACAAAGCCTACACCCACACAAACATTGCCTAAAAAGTTTGACATAAATAATAAACAAAAACGGGACAATAAAATTTTTGAAAAAAGAACAAAAGAAGTGCACCGAGCTCCTGTTTCAGAACCAAAATATAAAGGATCTGATCCATACCGCGAACCTACAAACTAGGAGATTTAAAAGATTTAGTGATAAAATAAAACAATGAGATATCAAGTGCCACAATTTATAGAAGTAGAAGATAAAATATTTGGGCCGCTAACACTCAAACAATTTATCTATCTTGTTGGAGGAGGTGCTATAATATTTTTACTTTATATTATTTTCCCATTTTTTATATTTGTACTACTTGCTATCCCTGTTGCAGCTTTAGCAGCCGCACTCGCCTTCTACAAAATAAACAACAAACCTTTTATAGTAGTTTTAGAAAACGCTTTTAGTTATTTTACCAAAAACAAAATTTATACATGGAAAAAACAACCGAGGACACCTAAAAAAGAGGTTATTAAGAAACCTGAAACACAACCTTCCCAAGTACAACAAGTTGTAGCTCCTAAATTAACAAAAGAAAAACTTAGCGATTTAGCATGGAGTTTAGATATAAAATCAGATAATAAACAAGAAAAATAATGGTAGACCAACAAACAACAAGTAAAGCATCACAACAACTTATTTCTATAAAAGAAGTAAAAGATGATGTATTAATTTTAAAAGACGATTCTCTTCGTATGGTAATTATGGCCTCTTCTTTAAACTTCGCGCTAAAATCAACAGAAGAGCAGGAAGCCATAATACTTCAATACCAAAACTTTTTAAACTCTTTAGATTTTCATATACAATTTTTTATCCAATCTAGAGGATTAAATATAGAAAGTTATATAGATATTTTAAAACAAAAAGAACAAGAACAAACAGACGAACTTTTAAAAATACAGACAAAAGAATATATAGAATTTATAAGAGAATTTGTAACTGCTACAAAAATTGTTACTAAATCTTTCTATGTAGTAGTACCATATACTCCAACAATACTTGAAACTAAAAAAAATCCCGTTTCTGATTTTTTTACAAATATTTTCAAAAAGAAACAAGATCAAACAACTACACCTCAAGAAGAATTTGAAAAAAGAAAAATACAACTTCAACAACGAGCAGACGTTGTAATACAAGGACTTGCAAGAGTAGGCATAAGATCTATGCCATTAGAAACAGAAGGTCTTATAGAGCTTTTTCACAGCTTATACAATCCTGGGGAAACAGAAAAAACATCTTTAGTACAAACTAATAAACAACAATAAATATGGCATTATTCGATTTTTTTAAAAAAGGGAAACAACAACCTCTCAAAGCAGGGCAAGAAAAAGAAAGTATTTTGCCGGTTTTTCCTCAAGATATTCATTCACAAAGTGTTCTAGAACTTCAAGATATTATAGCTCCATCTGCAATGCAGATTACACCAAATTATGTTCGCCTTGGAAACAAAGTAGCCAAAACACTTTTTGTTTTTAGTTATCCCAGATTTTTATCTGTTGGGTGGTTTTCTCCAATTATAAATATGGATAAAATTTTTGATATTTCTATATTTATTCATCCTGTTGATACCTCTTATGTACTTAAACAACTTCAGAAAAAAGTTGCTGAAGTCCAATCTCAAATTAGTATAAGAGAAGAAAAAAGTCTTATACGAGACCCTATGCTGGACACTGCTTACCAAGATTTAGAAGATTTAAGAGATAAACTAACTCAAGCACAAGAAAGACTTTTTAATCTAGGATTATATATCACTATTTATGCCGACAGTATAGAAGAATTAGACTCTGTAGAAAAAGAAGTAAAATCTTCAATGGAATCAAAGCTTGTTTATTCAAAACCCGCTCTGTTTCAACAAGCAGAAGGATTAGAAACATCTTTTCCTTTAGGTGAAGACAAACTTAGTGTACACAATAAAATGAATTCTTCCCCTGTATCTAGTCTCTTTCCTTTTGTTTCTTTTGATCTTACTTCAAACAAAGGAATTCTTTATGGAATAAATAGACACAATAATAGTTTAGTTCTTTTTGATAGATTTTCTCTTGAAAATTATAACTCCGTAACGTTTGCTAAAGCAGGTTCTGGAAAATCTTATGCTATGAAATTAGAAGTTCTTAGATCTTTAATGTATGGCATAGATGTAATTATTATTGATCCAGAAAAAGAGTACGAATATCTTACTCAAACAGTGGGAGGACATTATTTTAATATTTCTCTTACATCTAAACATCATATAAATCCTTTTGATTTGCCTTTGCCTCGAGAAGATGAGTCTCCTTCAGATGTACTCAGGTCTCATATTATAAATCTTGTTGGTCTTTTTAGAATAATGCTTGGTGGTCTTTCTCCAGAAGAAGATTCTATTTTAGATAGAGGGATTACAGAAGCATATGCTTCTAGAGATATTACTCCAGAGTCTGATTTTACAAATAAAGTTCCTCCAATTCTTTCAGATTTAGAATTGGTTTTGGCTAGTATGGAGGGAGGAGAAAGAATGGCTCAAAACTTAAAAAAATATACTCAAGGTACATGGGCCGGATTTATAAATCAACCAACAAATGTAGATATAAACCAAAAATTTATTACATTTTCTGTTCGTGATATGGAAGATGACCTTCGGCCTGTAGCAATGTACCTTATTATGCACTTTATTTGGAACTCTGTTCGAAGAAAATTAAAAAAGAGACTTTTGGTTATTGATGAAGCTTGGTGGATGATGAAATCAGACGATGGAGCATCTTTTTTAACACATATTGCAAAAAGATGTAGAAAATATTATCTAGGTTTAGCCACCATTACTCAAGATGTTGGAGATTTTTTAAAGTCTCCTTACGGAAGCCCTATTATTACAAACTCAGCTATGCAAATTTTGTTGAAACAATCCCCCGCTGCTATAGATGGTCTTCAAAAAATATTTAAATTAACAGATGAAGAAAAATTTTTACTTTTAGAATCTGATGTGGGTGAAGGAATATTTTTTGCCGGCCTAAAACATGTGGCCGTAAAAGTTATCGCTTCTTATACTGAAGACCAAATTATTACTTCTGATCCTGGACAACTTTTGGCAATTAAAAAAGCCAAACAAACATTAACACAACCACAACAAAATGCCCCAACCAACACAACAAGAAAACAACCGCCTACTCAAACTCCAACAGTCTAGAAAGAAAAAAAAGAGTTTAAGTAAGAAAGTTGAAAAAATAAAAGAGGCCATAAATATATTATCTTTTAGAAAAAAGATTTCTAAACATTGGATGATTTTAGCTTGGGCAGTATTTTTCGATATTTTAGGTTTGATTCCCTACACTGCTATTGTGTTTAATTTTATATGGGGAGGAATGCTTTATTTAAAATTTGGTGGTAAGAAAATTTCAAAGACCGCCTATACAATTGGTTTAGGAAGTATCGCAGATTTTTTTATAGGAATATTACCAGTTTGCATTGGAGCTACGCTAATAAAAATATATACAGAATAAAAATATGAAAAAAGTATTAACAATATTATTTTTAATCTTCTTTGCTCAACATAGCTATGCTATTGGTGAGGATTTTAGTGTTAATTTTATTCCCTCTTATCCTCTTCCAAACAAAGAAGCTACACTAAAAATAAATAGCAATAGTTTTGATGTAAACAGAAGTAATATTACTTGGGTTTTAAGTGGAAAAACAGTCAAAAAAGGTGTTGGTGAGAAAATGATAAATTTTGAAATGCCAAACCTAGGAAAAACAAAAAGTTTGTCTGTGTATATAACAACAGATTCTGGTGTAAATATTAGCAAAAGTTTATCTATAAAAGGAAATGATATAGATATACTTATAGAGCCAAATACATACACCCCTTATTGGTACCTAGGAAGCCCATTACCAGTAGTACAATCACAAATAGATGTGTTAGCTATTCCATATATTTACTCTGGATCATCAAGATTATCAACATCTAAATTACAATACGAGTGGTATTTAAATTATGAAAAAGTTTTAAATGCTTCAGGGTATGGTAAAAACACCTTTAATTTTTCTATAGATAATTATAACGACAATGTCATAGGTGTTAAAATTTCAAATTCTGATAAAAGTATTGTTTTTGAAAAAAATACTAGAATTTCTACAAGCGACATAGAGCCTAATGTAATTTTTTATGAAGATCATCCACTTTTAGGGGTTTTATACAACAATCCCATTGTTAATACTTTTTCTTTACTAAATGATACAATTAATATAATTGCTGAACCATTTTTCTTTTCAAAAACAAAAGATGAAGATATTTCATTTGAATGGAATATGAATAATGAAGAAATTTTAGAAAGCAAAAACAAAAGAACTTTGTTTTTAGAAAAACCAATTGATGTTTCTGGTAGCACAACCATAAATCTTAATTCAAAAAACATTTCAAATATTTTGCAATTTGCAGAAGAAATATTAAGTATAAGTTTCTAATCATAAAACATGAAACATAAAACACATAACATATTATCCGCAATACTTTTCACAATATTATTCTTTTTTTCTTTCAGTTTGGTTTATGCTAGTGTTTTAAGCCCTGAATACGCTGGGCGAGGAACAGCACCTGTTGGAAGTATAGCCGACTATGCAAATAGGATATATCAATTTTCTATAGTTCTTGGATCTATTTTAGCTGTTGTTATGATAGTAGTTGGAGGTTTTGAATATATCACAGCCGGAGGAAATGAAAGTACAGTAGGAAGAGCAAAAACAAGGATTACACAAGCTTTACTTGGGATTTTACTAATCTTAGGCTCTTACTTAATTTTAAATACTATAAATCCAGATTTAGTAAATTTTGATTTAGGCCTTACACCACTTGAAATTAAAAACCAAGGGTCAAAAACAAAAGCTAGTGATGGAAACATCTATAGTTGGGCTAATTATTCTACCCAAAATAACGAAAGTTGTAGTGATAATAATGTATTAGGTACTGGATGGAATCCTGCAGACGATAGCCTATGTATAAAACATATCACAGGACCACAGGTGGGAAATGAATGTTGTTTTAAATAATTTTAATTTAAATGTCTAGAAAAAATTTAACAATAATAGGAATAGTCACAGGATTAGTTATTATAACTATTCTTTCGGTTTATTTGCTGTGGCCATCGGACGAAAAAAAAGAAGAAAAAGGTTTTTTCTCTACTTTGTTTCCTACAGATGAAGAAGAACTTTCTTTTGATCAAATTTCCATAGACGATGTATTTGAAAGAGAAACTCAAGATACTTCTGAAGGACAACAATTTGGAAAATTAAAACAAATTATTAATTTACCTATTGTTGGAGCTGTTTTTGATGGGAATAAAATAAAATATATAGAAAAATCTACTGGTCATATTTATGAAATAAACAATAATGGTCAAGAAAAAAAACAAATAAGTATAAATACAATTCCTAAAATTTTTAATGCCGTTTGGTCCAAAGATACTACAAAATTAATACTTCAATACACAGACATAAAAGAAGAAGAAAATTATGAGCAAGTAAAAACATTTCTTATAAATTCTTTGGCAACTTCTACATCTGGTGTTTTTTTACCATTAAACACATCTCAAATTACAGTATCATCAAGCGAAAATAAAATATTTTATTTATTGAAAGATATTATAACTTCTGGTTTTACTTCTACTTTTGAAAATAAAAACAAAAAAGAAATATTAGAAATAGAATATAGTAATTTTTTAATTAATTGGCCACAAAAAAACACCATTACCCTTCAAACAAAACCTTCTGCTTTTTTAGATGGGTTTCTATATAAATTAAATCCTTTAAATAACTCTTTTACAAAATTATTAGGAGGTATAAAAGGGTTAACTACTCTTCATTCCCCAAATGACAATAAAATTATATATAGTGAGTCAATAAACAAAGAGCTCTCTACAAAAATATATAATACTAGTGATAAAAAAATCTCTATTTTGTCTTATAAAACATTACCTGAAAAATGTATCTTTAGTAAATTAAACACAGATGTAATATTTTGTGCAGTTCCTTCTTTTATTCCTTCCGCTTATTATCCAGACGATTGGTATAAAGGAGTAATTTCTTTTAATGATTCTATTTGGAAAATAGATTTAAAAGATGGTTCAACAGAAAATCTTTATAATAATTCTAATTTAGATATTATTAATATATTTTTAGATAAGAATGAAAACAATCTTTTCTTTCAAAACAAAAAAGATTTTACTCTCTGGAGTTTAGATATTTAGAGATATGGTTTTATAACAATTTTTCTCTCTGGCTCTTGTCCAATGCTATCTGTGCTAATATCGGGAGAATCTGAAAGTGCCATATGAACAATTCTTCTTTCATAAGAAGACATTGCCTTTAAAATTATTTCTTTTTTAAAATATCTTACTCTTTGTGCATTTACTCTGGCTATATCTTTTAAGTCTTCTATTTTTTTATTTTGATAACCATTTATATCTAAAGAAAAAGAAAAAGAATCTTCTTTATTTTTTTCTTTAGATATAATTTTTTTTACTAAATGATTAAAAGAAATTAAATTTTTTCCATTTTCACCAATAAGCAATCCCCCTTCTGGAGTTCTTATAATAAATTGTGGACCATCCACTGTTTCTTCTGTTTCTACTCTCCCATTAATAGTTAATTTCTCTAATAAATCTTCTATTAATTTTTTAATTTGATTTATTTTCTCTTCCATGTTGGTTTTTTACCTCGTGGGAATCTTTAGATTCTTTTACGGGGTCATTTTTTTGTATTATTTTATTAGACTTTCTTGAAACTGCAATTTCATGAAATATAGCAAATATATTTGAAGTTGTCCAATAAAGAGCTAATCCTGAAGGAAATTTTTGAGAAATAAATACAATAAAAAATGGCATTATATATTTCATTTGTATACTCATACTTCTTTGAAATTCTGTTGAAAGAGAAGGGTTTTTTGATTGTTTTGGAGTAATAGGCATTGCAAGTTTTATTTGAAAAAATTGAGACACACCAGCTAAAATAGATATAAAAAGATTAGATTTAGAAATTTCTATAAAACCTAAAAATAATGTATTTATATTTTCTGGTATTAATAAGAATGAATAAACAATATCTTCATTTAAATTTGAAATATCTTTAAGAATTACAAATAAAGCAATAAAAATAGGTAATTGTATTAAAATCATTAAAAAACCAGAAAAAGGACTAATTCCATGTTCTTTATATAAACTCATTATTTGTCTTGTTTGTTCTTCTTTTTTATTCTTATATTTCTCTTTTATTTTGTTTATTTCTGGCTCTATTACTTTAATTTTCTTTTGAGTAATTACTGATTTATGACTAAATGGAAAAATAATTAATCTTACTATTATTGTGAGTAAAATTATAGCTAAACCTAAACTATGAAAAGGTAATATGTTAATTAAAAAAATTAATATATTATATAGAGGTTCATAAAATATTGTGTTGTATATTATAGAAAACATTATTTTAAAATATTAGATTTTTTAAATAAATTTATAATTTCTTTTTGTGTTTCTTTAAAATTAATTTTTTCTTTTACTTCTTTTTTTATATAAATAATTATAGCAAAACCATTTTTAATTTCTTTTATATTTTTATTTATAATTCCTTTAATTTGTCTTTTTATTCTATTTCTATTGACAGCACTTTTTGAAAAATTTTTTGAAACAACAATAGCAAAACGACTCGGCGAAAAAGCAGAGTCGTATAATTTTAAAGTAAAATTTTTAGAAGAAAAACTTTTTCTCTTAAAATTTTTTATACTTTCAAAATCCTCTTTTTTAAATCTACTCTTAAGAGGTAGCATAATAATTTAAACACTAAGTTTTTTTCGGCCTTTTCTTCTCCTATTTTTTAAAATATTTTTACCACCAGGAGAACTTGATCTTTTTAAAAAACCATGTGTTTTACTTCTTTTTCCTTTTTTTGGGTTATATGTGACTGACATAATTAGATTTTCTTATTATATAACAAAGTTATTAAAAAGCAATATTCACAGGTAATACACAACTTGTTAACATTATAGTAGTTTTTATTATTTTACCTTATTAATACTAAACTGATATAATTAGTTTAATGACTATAGAACAGACAAATAAAGATGAAGTTTGGGAAAAAGTTCTATTAGAAATAGAATCTATTATATCCAAAGCTAATTTTATAACTTGGTTTAAAAATACTAATATAAATAAAACAAAAAATGGTATTGTTTTTTTAAGTGTTCCTAATAGTTTTGCAAAAGAATGGATACAAAACAAATATAATAAATTTATAATAGGAGCTTTTAGAAAAATAGATCCTTCTATAAGAGCTGTTGAATATATAATTTGTTCTAATATTCAAAGTAATACAAATAAAATATTTAAAATTGTAGAAGAAAATGAAAAAATAGAAAAAAATATAAATACAACAACACAATTAGGTTTTTCTAATATATATGAAGATAATAGTTCTTTAAATAAAAGATATACATTTAATAATTTTATTGTAGGTTCTTTTAATGAACTTGCTCATGCTGCGGCCATAGCAGTAACTAAAAATCCAGGATCTGTTTATAATCCACTATTTGTGTATGGAGAATCTGGTCTTGGAAAAACACACTTACTTCAAGCTATTGGAAATAAATTAAGAGAAAAAAATAAAAATTTTAAAATTAAATACACAACATCAGAAAAATTTACAAGTAATCTTGTTCAATCTATTCAGAAATACAAAACATACGAATTTAAAGAAGAATATAAAAAATATGACTTATTAATAATGGATGATGTTCAGTTTTTGTCTGGAAAAACAAAAACTAGAGAGGAGTTTTTCCATATATTTAACACTCTCTATGAAAACAACAAACAAATTATATTTTCATCAGATAGACCTCCAAAATCTATTCCAGACCTTGAGGATAGGCTTAAAACAAGATTTGAAGGAGGAATGATGGCCGATGTATCAAGACCAGAATACGAAGCAAGATTGGCTATTTTAAATTCTAAATCAACAGAAAAAAATATAGAATTACCAAAAGAAATTATAGAATATATAGCTTCTATAATAAAAAATAATGTTAGAGAGCTTGAAGGTTCTTTAAATGTTATTTCTGCGCAAACAAAACTTCTTGATAAAAATCTAACAACCACCGAATTAAAAGATTTAATTAATAAAAATATTTTTTACTCTAGAAAAAAAGTTACCTTCAATAAAATCATTGAAACAATTGTTGAATTTTATGAAATAGAAAAAAATAGAATTTTTGAAAAATCCAGAAGAAAAGAATATGTTCTACCAAGACAAATAGCAATGTACTTACTTAGAGAAGATTTTAAAGCATCTTACCCTTATATTGGTCAGAAACTTGGTGGAAGAGACCACACCACAGTAATCCATGCTTATGAAAAAATATCAAGAGATTTAAAAACCAATCATCAAATTAAAGGTGATATACAAAAAATTAGGGATTACCTGTATAAATAATGTTGATAAATTACTAACAAAACTGTGTATAAAAACAAGGAATAAACAAAACATAAAAGTTATCAACAAAAGTATTGTGTATTTATCAACAACTTATTATAAACAAATATTTTTTTGAGCTATATTTTAAAAGAATATTAAAAAATTATACACATACTCACAAAGCTAATAGTAATAATAAATATTTAATTAATATATTACTAATATAATATATATAAAATAATGAAAGTTAATTGTATAAAAAAATATCTACAAGAAGCATCTTCTCTTAGTGAAAAAATTCCAAACAAAAACCCTTCCCTACCGATTTTAAATACTGTACTTATAAAAACAGGAAAAAATAAACTTCATTTCTTAAGTACTAATCTTGAAGTAGGTTTAAGGGTAACTATACCAGTAGAAATCAAAGAAGAAGGTAAGATTGCCGTACCATCTAAAGTTTTTTCAAATCTTGTTTCTTCTCTTCAAGATGATAATATTAAACTTTCTACTTCAGGCGAAAATTTAGTTGTAATAACAAATAGTAGCTCTACTACAATCAAAGGGTATCCGGTTGAAGATTTCCCTATACTTCCTGAAATAAAAGAAAAAAAGAATTTTAGCTTATCTGTAAGTGATTTTATGTCTGGTTTAAGATCTGTATATTATGGAGTATCTATTTCAGAAATGAAACCAGAGTTAAATAGTGTTTATTTAAACTCTTCAGAAAAAAACCCTTTAACTTTTGTTGCAACTGATACTTTCCGGTTGGCTGAAAAAATAATTCATTATAATTTTTCAGATTTCCCCAATCTTTTGATTCCTTACAGAAGTGTTGTTGAAATTTTGAGAATTTTTGAAAACAAAGACGGTGATTTAAAAATAAAAATTGACGATAACAATATACTTTTAGAGTCGGATAATATTCAATTCATAACAAGATTGGTTGACAGTAAATACATTGATTATAAACAAATAATACCTACAGATTTTACAAATATTGCTACAGTAAGTAAAAAAGAATTGTTGAATGTTTTAAAAAGCTCAGCAATGTTTTGTGGTAAATTGAACGAAATTAGAATAAAGATATATAAAGGGGAGAATTTTTTAGAATTTTTATCTAACAATTCTGAGCTAGGAGAACATATTAACAATATAAAAGGAGATATAGAGGGTGATGACTTAACATCGGTATTTAATTATCGTTATCTTGTGGAATGCTTATCTTCTATTGGTACTGAAAAAATAATTTTTAAGTTTAGTGGCGAAGGTAAACCACTCTTAGTTACAGGTTTAGGAGATTCTTCATTTAAGTATTTAATATCGCCGATGAAGAATATTTAATTTTGATATTCTTCAATAATGTTTTGTGTTGCCAACCAATCTCTTACTGGTTTTTCCCATAAATAAAACTGAGAATCTTTTTCTGGGTTTGTTGGTATTTCTCCGTTTGGATCATTTTTGTCTACCCAATATAATATAGAATGAATTTGAGTAGGTATATTTTCTGTTATTTGTCCATTATCTGTGTCTACTAAATTTGTTTTACTACCCATATAGTATCCACGTAGTACTGGTTTTATGTTTTTGTGAATATTGTTTTGTTCATTTTTCTTAAAATCTTCTTTTGGTAAAGATTCAAAAACTTTATTAAATACTGCATTCCATAAAGGAGCTGTAATAAATCCGGCAACTCTTTTTTCCATAGAGGTGTTGTCGTTATTTCCTACCCACACACCTAGAGAAAAATTTGGGGTATATCCTACCACCCAAGCATCTCTATAGTCGTTTGTTGTACCAGTTTTGGCCGCAACATCTCTGTCTGAGAAATAAAGCCAGGATCTTGCTCCAAAAGCTGGTGTGCGCGCCACATTGTCTGACAAAACATCGTTTATCATACTAGAAACATTAGGATCTAGTACTCTTGTTGGTTGAGGTTCGAAGTTTTTAATTATATTTCCTTCATTATCTGTAATTTTTAAAATTCCTACAGTCTTATTTTTTATTCCGTCGTTAGCAAACACAGAATAAGCACTTGTAATATCAAGCAAGCTTACTTCCCCACCTCCAAGAACTAAGGTTAATCCATATCGTAATGGGTCTGTAAGAGTAGAAATACCCATATCTTTAGCAGTGTTTAATGAATCGTTTAATCCAGCAAGATAAAGTGTTTTAACAGCAGGAACGTTTATAGATTGAGCCAAAGCATTTCTTAGGCTTACTGGACCTCTAAAAATATTGTCATAATTTCCAGGACTATAACATTCATCTTCTTCGGTACCAAATTTAGGGGTACTATCTGGATTACAAGAAGAATTAAATTCTGTTTTTAAATCAAAAACAACAGTTTCTGGAGTATACCCTTTTTTAAACGCTGTAGCATATACAAAAGGCTTAAAAGCGGAGCCAGGTTGTCTTTCTGCAAGTGCTATATTGTATTTTCCTTCATATTCTTCGTCGAAATAATTTCTAGAACCAACCATTATAATTATTTGTCCTGTTTTTGGGTCTACACCAACTATACCAGTATTTTTTGCATTAAAATTTTTTTCATTAGTTTTTGAATACTCTAAAGCTAGTTTTTCAGCTTCTTTTTGTAATTCTAAATCTAATGTTGTAGTAACTTTTAATCCGCCATATTCTACAAAATCTGCCCCATACATTTCTTCTAAATAGCTTTTTATATACATTACAAAATGTGGTGCTTCTATTCCTTTTTCTTGTATACTAGAAAACACTACTTCTTCAGAAATTGCATTATTATATTCATTTTCAGAAATAAAACCAAGTTGAAGCATTTTTTCTAAAATAAAAGTTTTTCTTTCTTCAAGTTCATCAATATGAGAACCATAAGGTGAATAATAGGTTGGTCTTTGTGGTATAGCTGCTAAATAAGCTGATTCAGCTAACGTTAAATTTTTAGCTTGTTTGTTAAAAAAAGATTGAGAGGCAGACTCTATTCCGTAATTAGTTCCACCATAAGGAATTTCGTTTAGATAAAGAGTAAGAATTTTCTCTTTTGAAAATACTCTTTCGATTTTGAGTGCAATAATAGCTTCTTTTATTTTTCGTGTAAAAGTTTTTTCTGGTGTTAAGAAACTATTTTTAACAAGTTGTTGTGTAATTGTAGAGCCACCTTGTCCTTTTATTTTTCCGTGTTTCAAATTGGTTGTAAATGCTCTTAAAATACCCTCAATACTTATACCATTGTGTTGATAAAAATTTTCATCTTCTATTATTACAGTGGCATTTTTAATATGAAGAGGGATTTCTTCGTATGGTATTACAGTTCTTTTTACATCCTTAAAAACATCGTATAAAAGATTTTTACCTGTTCTATCATATATTTTTGTGGATTGGATGATTTTTCTTTCGTTAAAAGTTTCAAAATCTGGTATTGGCAAGGACTTAATCCATAATAAAAACAAAAAACCAATAATCAAGAAACAAACAACAAAAGCTGTTGTAAGGTAAACTAATAAATTTCTTATTTTATTTTTCTTTTTCATAATTTTAATTATAACACGAAATTTATACTATAAATTGATAAAAAACAAGTTTTTTGGTACTCTTTAAGAATGAGTGATATAGAAAAAATATTTAGTAGAGGGATTATTATGGATGTACTTCCAAGTATTGATGAATTTAAGAAAAAACTTGAAAGTGGAGAAAAACTTCGATTTTACATAGGATTTGATCCAACATCTACAGCGCTTCATTTAAGCCATGCAAAAAACTTCTTACTTTTGGAAGATTTTAGAAAACTAGGACATGAGGTTATAGTTCTTTTTGGTGATTTTACTGCTAGAATTGGAGATCCCACAGACAGAAGTGCTGTAAGAAAACAATTATCAGAAAAAGAAGTAAAAAATAATGTTGAAAGTTGGGTTAAGCAAGTAAAACCATTAATGGATTTTGATGCAAAAGAAAATCCTCCACAAATAAAATATAACAATGATTGGCTTTCAAAACTGTCTTTTAAAGAAGTTGTTGATTTGGCAAGTAATTTTACAGTTCAGCAAATGCTCGAAAGAGATATGTTTGAACACAGAATGAAGGAAAACAAACCAATATATTTAAATGAATTTATGTACCCACTTATGCAAGGGTACGATAGTGTAGCTATGGATGTAGATGTAGAAATGTGTGGTACAGACCAAATTTTTAATGCCATGGTTGGGCGTACATTGTTAAAGAAATTAAAAAATAAAGACAAATTCGTTTTAGCTGTTAATCTTATGGAAAACCCAAAAACAGGAGAATTAATGTCTAAAAGTAATGGTAAAGGTGTGTTTATAAATACACCTCCTTCAGATATGTTTGGAGCCATAATGGCTCAACCAGACGAAATGACAGAAATTTTTGCTATAAATAATACTAGGCTTGAATTGGAAGAAATAGAAAAAGTTTTAAAAGAAAGCCCAATGGATGCTAAAAAAAGATGTGCTTACGAAATAGTAAAAATATTTCATGGAGAAAATGAAGCTAAGAAGGCGCAAGAAAATTTCGAAAATACTTTTCAAAAAAGAGAATTACCAGAAAATATAGAAGAATTTAAAGTAAAAAAAGGAGAAGAATTAAAAGATATTGTTTTAAATAATAATATTATAGAATCTTCTTCAGATTTTAGAAGACTTATAAAGGATGGTGCAATAGATTTTGATGGAGAAAAAATAGATGATATACACTACAAAATAGAAAAATCCGGGACAGTCCGGATTGGTAAGAAAAAGTTTGTGAAAATTATTCTCTAAATTAAAACATTCCGCAATATTGCGGAATGTTTTATGAATTACTCTGTAGCTTCAGTAGAAGTTTCTTCTGTAGCCTCTGGAGTGGCTTCTTCTGTTGCCTCAAGGGCTTCAGGTGTAGCTTCTTCAGTAGTTTCTTCTGATACAGGGTTTTCTGTTGATATTTCTTCTGTAGAAGTTTCCTCAACAGGAGTATCAGTAGTAGGAGCGTCGTCTGTCGCAGGAGCGTCAGTTGTCATCTCCTCTGTGTTTGTGTTCATTTCTTCGTCCATGTTATTAAAAGTTTAATTTTAATATATATTTTAAAAATCAGCCGACCTATATAAAAAACCCTTATCAGGATTTTGTTTCTTTATAATAGCAAAAAATAACTAGTTTGTAAATAGATAGTATTTATCTTCTTCTCCAATCTTTAATTTCTACTTTACCTCTACCCTTGTCTTTTATTTCTATTTTTTGTTTTTCTCTCCAACTATACTTTTTAATGATTTCTTTAGGAATTATTAAAGAATAAGTATATTTAGAAAGTTTTCTTAATTTGTGAATATATTTTTTATCTTTCATATACACTATAGTATACATCATAGTGTACACTATCGTATATACTATTTTGTTTGACTACAAGCAAGAATTAAATTAGTCTTTAGGTAGATATTTCTTTAACACCTTCAAATAAGGAGTACAAAATGAAATTTGAGTTTGAAATTGATAAAGAAAAAGGATTTTTGAAAGGACATATTCATTATTCTGTTATTACAACAAAAGAAGATGTTGATATAGCAAAAGGTTATTTTCAATGGAGATTTTCTGAAAAATCAGGAGAGAAAGTTTCAAAAGATGAAATAAGAGTTAATGTAAAAGAAGGAGAAGAAAGTAAAAGAGAAACAGTGTTTTGTATAAAAGAAAATAATCCACTACCATTGTGTTTTAAATTGCTCGATCCTTTTGTTTTGGAATTTATGTTAAAAGAGTTTAACAATTATTTAGAAAAAAACTCATCGGATGTGGTTTTGTATGCTGTGTTTGGATTAAAAAAAATTATAAAACAACGAGAACAACAAAGAGAGTATAAAAATATAGAAAGAAGGATTGGTTTTGAATTTGACAAATTTATAGGTGACTGATAAATCAAAAAACCCCTGGCATAAATGCGCCAGGGGTTTTTATAGTACTATATTGTTTTTTCTTTACCAGCTATTGGTTTTGTCATAATAAGTTTAAACAAATATTAATATCTTTATTTTAACACAAAACAAATTTTTGAATCAATGCATACCCTATTTTTGTTAAGTTTTATTTGTCTTGATATTTGTTAAATTTTATAATACAAATTTATATATGCAGGTTAAAAAACTTTTTGAAAAATTTGATAAACTACAAAAAATTTATGGCGACAAAAATCTAAACGCTATTTATGGTGCTGGACAAACAGAAAAACCCAAATTATGTTTGGTTTTTATGAATCCAACTGGAAAAAATATTTCTTCTAACAAAAAATGGAGTGGTTTAAAGGCTCCTTGGGTTGGTACAAAAAATATTTGGAAAATGTTCTTCCAATTAAATCTTTTAGGGGGTAGTATTTTTGAAGAAATTAAAAGTAAAAAACCAGAAGATTGGGACTACGAGTTTGCAGAAAAGATATATAAAACAGTTAGCAATAATTCTATTTATATAACAAATTTATCAAAAGCAACACAAATTGATGCAAGACCACTAAAAAATAAAGTTTTTAAAAAATATTTAGATTTATTTAAAGAGGAAATAAACAATGTTAAGCCAAAAATTATTATAACTTTTGGTAACCAGGTTAGTTCTGTTTTATTAAATAAAAATATTAAAGTTTCAGAATATAGAAGAAAATATGAAATGTTAGAAGTTTATGGAAATTCTTTCAGTGTTTTTCCAGTTTATTATCCAGTTGGACAAGGATTGCGAAATATAAATAAAGCAAAGGAGGACTTATCTTGGATAATTAAAAACAAGAGTTAGTTAATTATAAAAATTCCTAATGAATCATTAATTGTAGAACTTACACAAAACCTACTCTAATTAGTGCTATCACCCCAGTTAGAGTAGGTTTTGTGTTTGACTGTAAATAATAATTAAGTTAATCTTTGTATAAATCTAATTTTGAAAATTGAAAAAAGGAGATTTAAATGAAGCTAAAACAAACGATACAGCAAATTCCAAGATCTAAAGAAGAAATAAGAATAGAAGCCTTGAGAGACAAAATGACGGAAGATCCCGAAAGAGTTCAGGAGTGTTATTTGTTGTACACCATAGAATCTCAAAAATATTTTTCTGGATTTAATTCACATCCAGATGTTGGTTTTGTTATTGTATTTAAAGAAGGAAAAGGGATTGTTGTTACAGATAGACGATATGAAACACAAATAAAACAAGAAGTAGACGAAGAGCTTTTTGATATTTATATAGTTCAATCAGGTGGGTCATATATGAGTACTCTTGTAGAAAATTTCCCCTTCGATAAAAGATCAGTTTGTTTACATATTGAGGAACACCACGAAGATCATTTTCCAGCTAAAACTTACTTGGCAATAAAAGAAAAATGGCCAAATACAAAAATTGATTTTCCACTGAGACCTGTTTTTGATATTCGGTCGGTAAAAGAGTTGGAAGAGATAGAGTTAATTAAAAATGCAGTACAGATTACAGAGGCGACCTTGGAAGTAGTTTTAAGTTTGGTTAAAACCAAGATGACAGAAAAACAAATAGCCGCTGAAATTACATATCGTCATATAAGGCTAGGAGCTAATGATGCCTTTAATTTAATTGTTTTAGCTGGAGACCATTCTGATTCTCCGCATGGAGCAACTGGTGAAAGAATTATAAAAAGAGGTGATTTACTACAGTTTGATATTGGCTGCAAATATAAAGGATATTGTTCTGATCTTTCACGAGTTTTTGTTGTTGGAAAAGATCCAACAAAAAGGCAGCGCGAAATTTACGATAAAGTACTTTCTATACAAGAAACAATGATTTCTTTAGTAAAGCCTGGTCTAAACTTTCAAGACTTAAACAAAAAATATGCAGATCTTTTGAGAAAACTTGGTTTTGAACCGGCGCATGGACTAGGTCATGGAATCGGTTTAAATATTCACGAATCTCCATCGGTTGGTCAGCCCTCTCCGGAATATGGAGAGTATATAGCAGAGCCTGGAAATGTTATCACAGTAGAGCCTGGAATTTATATCTCTGGATGGGGAGGTATAAGAATAGAAGACGACATTCTTGTAACTGAAACAGGGCACGAAGTCTTAACAAGCTTTCCAAAAGAACTTAGAATAATCGGATAAAATAAAATCAAAAACCCCCTGGCGAGTAATTCGCTAGGGGTTTTAAATTTCTAGTGTCTTGTTAATTCGGCTATAGCAATATTAAGTAGATAGTTTTATTATTAATTTTTATTAAATTCATTATTAAACTCAATTAAATTATCTAAAGAGATAAATTTTTTAGGATACCCATCTAATCCTGTGTCGTTTGTTGGTTCTGAAAAATAAATAGGCTTTTTGAGTGCCAAAGCATAGCCTAATTCCACCTTACAACTCGTACCTATATAACCATCTGGCAAAATAAAATACACTGCGTCAGCTTCTTCAATTGCTCTATAATGATCCCAAGCTAATTTATCTTTTTCTTCAATAGTTAGAGCGTTATCTTTGTTTTCTAAACTACAGTTTAAATTTGGAAATAAAGGCGTATAACCTAAATTTTCCAATTCTTTCATTGTGGACCTAATCAAATTTCTAAATTTTACACTAGAACTAATAATAATTTTTTTCATAAAATTATTTTAACATAAAATTTTTGTTTGACTATAAATAATAATTAAATTAGTCTTTAGGTAGATATTTCTTTAACACCTTCAAATAAGGAGTACAAAATGAAATTTGAGTTTGAAATTGATAAAGAAAAAGGATTTTTGAAAGGACATATTCATTATTCTGTTATTACAACAAAAGAAGATGTTGATATAGCAAAAGGTTATTTTCAATGGAGATTTTCTGAAAAATCAGGAGAGAAAGTTTCAAAAGATGAAATAAGAGTTAATGTAAAAGAAGGAGAAGAAAGTAAAAGAGAAACAGTGTTTTGTATAAAAGAAAATAATCCACTACCATTGTGTTTTAAATTGCTCGATCCTTTTGTTTTGGAATTTATGTTAAAAGAGTTTAACAATTATTTAGAAAAAAACTCATCGGATGTGGTTTTGTATGCTGTGTTTGGATTAAAAAAAATTATAAAACAACGAGAACAACAAAGAGAGTATAAAAATATAGAAAGAAGGATTAGTTTTGAATTTGACAAATTTATAGGTGACTGATAAATCAAAAAACCCCTGGCGTAAATGCGTCAAGGGGTTTTATGATGCTATATTGTTTTATGAACCATCATCAGGTTCAGTGGGATTTAAAGCTGTTGAGGTGCCAGCATCGTCATCAGGTTCTGAAATCAGTGTTCTCAATATTGGTGGTTTTGGCCACAAATCACCTCCTTTTGGTTTTGTCATAATATTTAAAAATTAATTTCTAATTTTATAATATTATTTTACTAAAATAATTAAAATTTAGCAAACTAAAAAGAA
>CAZRMW010000001.1:124141-201829 GCA_964601305.1 uncultured Candidatus Saccharibacteria bacterium | reverse complement strand
ATTGACTGATGAGATTCTCAAAGAAATTGATACATTACAGAAGAATCTTGGATTCTCAGGAAGGTCAGATGCGATTAGGGCGGGAATACGAAGTTTTGTTTCAGAAGAAAAGCAAAAAGAAAATCTCTCTGGAAAAAGATTCCAATATTTTTCTACAATGTCTTTTTTAAACATTCTAAGACCACAATTTATGTCTGGTATTTTTGAACCAACCAAATAACTAGCAAATTTATTCAGGAAGTTTTTAGCAAATCTTCTTTCAATAGGGATACCTTTTCCGTTTATTTTTCTATGACCAGTTATTAAATCATAATCGCTGGAGTTTTTTATAAATTCTGGGATGGAATGAGTAGGGTAAGTACCATCTCCGTCTATAATAATTATCCAGTCGTATTTGCTGTGTCGGATGCCTGTTTTTAGTGCTGCTCCATAACCGTTATTGATAGGATGGTGAAGCACAATGGTTGGATCATTGGATTTGTGTATTTTTTCTAAAATATCTTCACACTTATCAGTAGAGCAGTCGTTCACCAAAATTATCTCGTATTTTCCAGAAAATCCTGGCTCCAAAGCATTAACTATATCAGAAATAGTTTTTTCTATGGTTTCAACCTCGTTGTAGATAGGGATAACTATTGAAAAATTTTTCGCTGGTTCGTTTTTAGTCATAATATCGTTATTTTAGGCTGATTTGCCTTTTTTTTCAATAGAAACACTTGCACCGATGTCGGACATCGGTGTATTCTAAAAAGAATGAAAAGAGAAGTACAATTTGTTCCTGGAGAATATTATCATGTTTATAACAGGACGATATTAAATATTCCAGAGTTTGAAGATTACGATAATGCAAAAAAACTTGCACAATGTTTTTTGTTAGCAAATTCTACAGAATCTGGGAAAGCTTTTGATTATTTGAGAAATTCAAAAAATACAGGTTTTGGAAAAGCTGTAGAAATTGCATGGAGGGGTGATAAGCTTGTAGATGTTGTTGCTTATGCAATTATGAAAGACCACTACCATCTTTTATTGAAAGAGCGAAAAGAGGGCGGTAGTACGAATTTTTGTCGTAGTTGTAATACTTCTATAGCAAAATATATAAACATCAAAAAAGGGAGAAAAGGACCACTTTTTGAAAGTAGTTTCAAGGCCAAACATATCGATTCAAATAAATATCTTTTACATTTATCCTTGTATATTCATTTAAACCCTTTAGATTTTATTGATAGTAAAAATTGGAGAAAAGGGAATCTAAAAAATTGGCAAATAAAAAAGAAAAAACTTTTAGATTATCCATGGTCCAGCTTAAAAAGTTTTTTATACAAAGATTATGAAGATTGGATACTTTCTGGAATAGATATTATTTTAGATCAATTTAAAAACAAAAGAGAATATGAGAAATTTTTAAGAGACTGGTCTGTTGCTGATTTAGAAAAAATAAGAGATATTGTTTAGTATACGATACCACCGATGTCGGACATCGGTGGTTTGTAAAAATAGATAAATTTGGTAAAATGAAAAGTAATTATAAAAACTTTTTAAAACAATGAAGAAAATTATTCAAAAATATGAAGAGTGTATTGGTTGCCAAGCTTGTGTGGCAGTGTGTCCGGAGTACTGGGAAATGGTAGATGAAGATATGAAAGCAAGGCCAATAAATGGCAAACTAAACGAAGATACAAAAAACTACGAGCTAGAAATAGGGGAGGATGATTTGGGTTGCCACGAAGAAGCAGTCAATGTATGTCCTGTTCAAATTATTGAAATTGTTTAGCGTCCCTTTTGAGAGAGCACTATAGCCAAAGTTTTTGCTGTAATTGCCAGATCTAGAATAAAAGATCTGTTTTTTATATAGAACAGGTCGTATTGAAGTTTTTCCATAGCGTCTTTTACAGAAGCTCCATAAGGAAATTTTACTTGCGCCCAACCTGAAAGCCCTGGTTTTATAATATGGCGAATAGAATAAAAAGGTATTTCTTTTTTTAATTCATTTACAAACTCTGGTCTTTCTGGGCGAGGACCGATAAAAGACATTTCTCCTTTCAAAACATTTATAATTTGTGGAAGTTCATCTATTCTACTTTTTCTTAAAAAATTTCCAAATTTTGTAATTCTAGGGTCTTCTTTCTTTGCCCAAACAGCTCCATTTTTTTCGGCATCTTTTTTCATTGAACGAAATTTTATTACTTCAAATATTTTTCCATTTTTCCCAACTCTTTTTTGTTTGTAAAAAATAGGACCTGGGCTAGTGGCTTTTATTAACACAGAAACAAAAGGCAAAAGAACGAGCGATGGCACAAAAAGTACAAAAGCCATAAGAATATCTGATAGTCTTTTTGTCATCTCAAAAGTTTTTTTATTTATTTCTAGTAAATTTTCTAAAAACCATGCTTCGCTTATTCTTGAAATTGGTATTTTTTCTGAAAGCATTTCATAAAAGTTTGGCAGGTTTATAATACTTACTCCGAGAGGAATTACTTCGTATAGTTTTTTAGAATACTCCTGATCTTCTAAAAATTTTTTTGAGGCTACAACTAGGTGTATATTTTTTTCTTTTATTATTTTCTTTAAATTTTTAGAAAAATTACTTAAAACGACGCTCGGAAAATATCCTAAGTGGGGATTTATTTTTAATTTTTCTATGATTTCGTCGACTTCTTTTGACTCTCCTAAAAACATCGCATTGGTCTTTGATGCATTTTTGTTTAGTTTCCAGAAAAATCTTCTCCATAAAATTAAAAGTACTGTTAAAATACCAGCATCTATAAATAAGTTTGTTTTTGGTGTGATTTCTACACCTGGGGCTAAGTTTAGGTAGAAAATAAGAGTGGCTACTACAGTGGCTACAGCCATAGTTTTTAGAACTTTTTCAGAAGTTTTTTTAAGAGATGGGAATATACTTGTGTCGTACATTTCGCTAGCATAAAAAACCAAAAGCCAAACAATATGTATAAACAGAAAAGGAAGTTGATGGATATCCCACGCACTAAAAGTAATGTTTCCTAAATATCGAAAAAAAAGAGCCCAAAAGAGACTCACATAAAAAAGAGCTAAATCTCCCAAAAGAAGGGTAAAAACCCCTTTATTTTTTGACAAAATCATTACTTTATACTATCACTTTATATTTAAAATTCAATATTAGGGCAAAATGTTTCCAAAAAACTTTTCTCGTGCTAAATTGGTTGTATACTCGTATATAAAGGTATGTCCGAAAAATCCATAAAATATATTTCTTATATCATAGTTGCGGGGTTGTTTATACTTCCTGTCTTGTCGCTTATTATTTCTAGCTCAATGTTTTTTCCGTTTATTACTGGAAAAAACTTCTTCTTTAGAATAGTAGTTGAGATATTATTTTTCTTCTGGGTTTTTATTGCAGTTTTTGATAAAAAATATAGACCAAAATTTTCTCCAATATTAATTTCTCTTTTTGCCGTTCTTTTGTTTTTGTCTGTTTCTACAATATTTGGTGAAGATCCATATAGAAGTTTTTGGTCTAATTATGAAAGAATGGAGGGGCTTATAGGGCATATACACCTCTTTGCCTACTTTTTAATTTTAACAAGCGTTTTTCAAACAAAAAAGATTTGGAAGTATTTTCTGGGCACAAATTTGGCTGTTGGTTTTGTGGTGGCTTGCTATGGTTTTCTTCAGTCTTTGGGAAAAATATCTGTATATCAAAGCGATGTGCGCTTAGATGCTACTTTGGGTAACTCTGGATATTTGGCTATATATTTAATTTTTAATATTTTTATTGCTTTACTGTTTTTCTTTTGGAATAAAAATACTTGGATTAGAGCAGGCCTCGCAGCTTTAATTTTCTTTGAACTGTTTATTGTTTTTAGAACTGCTACTAGGGGAGCAATACTCGGACTTATTGGTGCATCTTTTCTTTTTGCCTTGTTAGTAGGTGTTTTTTCAGAAAATAAAAGAGTTAAGAAAACTTTTCTTCTTGGTGGAGCAGGAGTGGTTTTGTTGGTAATTTTATTCATTGCTTTAAAAGACGCTCCTTTTATAAGAGACAACTATGTTTTTGGAAGACTAGCTTCTATATCTCTTAAAGAAACAACAGTTGAATCTCGATTTACAATTTGGGGAATGTCTATGAAAGGATTGCAAGAGTATCCAATAATGGGGTGGGGAATAGAAAATTATAATCAAGTTTTTAATAAGTATTTTGAGCCAAAATTATGGAAACAGGAGGCTTGGTTTGATAGATCTCATAATGTTGTTTTTGATTGGCTAATTAGTGCAGGGCTTCTTGGCTTTTTGGCCTACATAAGCATATTTGTTTTTTCTCTTTTAGCTCTTAAAAAACTTTTTAAAGAAAAGAAGATACTATTGTTTGAATTTGCTACAATAGTTTCTCTTTTTGTCGCTTATTTTTTCCATAACCTTTTCGTTTTTGATAATTTGACTTCTTATTTTATGTTTTTCTCTGTGTTGGGGTTTGTTCATTTTTCTAGTATAAATGACAGACAAGAAGAACCTGCAAAAAAAATTAAAGAAGAAGATATGAGTATAGGAGCCTATATCCTTATTACATTCGTTTTTTGTTTTGTAATTTTTTCTATTTATTTTGCAAATGTTAAGCCAATTTTAGCTTCAAACAATTTGCTCAAGGCCTTGGGAGCTACTCGAGGAGGTGCTTCTGCTGATGTGGTGTTGTCTATGTATGACAAAGTTTTTTCTTATAATACTTTTGGTACAGGGGAAGCCCGCGAACAGCTTGCTGGCTATGCAAATAATATTGCCATGAGTGGCAGTGTTTCTCAGGAAGATAAGATAAAAGTTTTAAATAAAGCAATAGAGGAAATGGAAAAACAAGCAAAAGAACATCCAAAAAGTACTCGGACTCAAACTTTTTTAGCCAATATTTATTTGAGGAGCGGCTTGTTTGAAAAATCTATAGAAACTTTTGAGAGAGCGCTAGAGCTTTCTCCAAAAAAACAACAAATATTATTTGGTATGGCAGATGTTTATTTGTCTACAAACCAACTAGACAAAGCGATTGGAGTTTTAAAGACAGCCTACGAATTAGACAAAAATTATATTGCAGCCGGCGCTAATTTAGCAAGAGTTGCTGTTTCTGCAGGACAAAAAGACTATGCAAGTGAAATTATTTTTGAGATAGAGGAGATGCACGGCAAGGAATCGGTTTTAAACAAAAGTTTTTTAAATGCATTTGTTGGGCTTGGCGACTACAGGAAGGTGAAAAAAGTTTGGCTAAGATTGACAGAAGTGGAGCCTACAAATCCACAAAATTACATTAGTCTAGCAGCAACAAATCTCAATTTGGGAGAAAGGGAAGAAGCCATAAAAAATATTCAAAAAGCTATGCAGTTGGCGCCAGATTTTAAACAGCAAGGAGAGTATTTTATAAATGAAATACGAGCTGGAAGAAATCCATAGACCTTGAAAATTTAGGGGGACAAAATGTCGAATAAAAATAAAATAGTTCTTGTAACTGGTGGAGCTGGATTTATAGGCTCGCACTTAGTAGAAGAATTATTAAAAAATGGACACAATGTCGTGTCTTTGGATAATTATTTTACTGGTAGCGAAAAAAATCATATTGCAGGAGTCAGATATATAAAAGGTTTTACGGGGGGCATAGGTGAAGTATTAAAAGAAAATTCGATTGATTTGCCATATGTTATCTATCATTTAGGAGAATATTCTCGAGTTTTGACGAGTTTTACTGATGTAAGGCTTGTAAACTTATTTAATGTCGTGGGGACACGAGCAGTTTTGGATTTTTGCAAAAAACATAAAATAAAACTTGTTTATGCAGGATCTAGTACAAAATTTGGGGATAGTATCGGTGATATAAATTCTTCGCCCTATGCGCGATCAAAGGCAGATAATACGGAGTGGGTAAAAAATTATGGAGACTGGTTTAAAATGCCTTATGCTATAGTTTATTTTTATAATGTTTTTGGCAAGAGAGAAAATGACAGTAAAAAATACGGCACTCTTATCGCTAAATATGCAAGAGCGATGCAAGAAGGTAAGAAACTTATTATATACGGGAAAGGTGAACAGAGGAGAGCTTTTACTTGGGTAAAAGATGTTGTACGTGGATTAATAATGGTAGGAGAAAATGGAGTTGGCGATGGTTTTTGTCTTGGTCCTGAAAACACGTATTCTATAAAACAAATTGCCGGATTTTTCGGTGGAGAAATAGATTGGAAAGCGAAGAAAAAGGGGGACAGGAATAGTTCTACGATTGATGTAAGTAAAATGTGTGAGTGGTTTGGCTGGAGGACAACATTAGATGTAAAGGACTATATTTATGAACTAGTGGGAAGGTTGCCTTCCAAAAAATAAAACGCCTTGCGATTGTGAGGCTTTTTTGATTTGCGCAACTTGAATTTAGTTTGACAAAATTTGACAGAATGATATAATTGAGGTGTTCTTTGAAAATGGTTCAGTTTGTTGAGATGAGTGTTTTGGACGCTAAATAAGCAGTTTCTGAAACACTCGTCTCAACTTAGAGACAAGTCGTAAACCCAAGCGTTTTGGGTAATACAAAATAGGAGGTGTGCGATGTCTCAATACATTGCGAACCCTGCACCAGAAAAAGTGATTGCACGCACAAGCGAGTGCTTGCGTCGCCTGATGGAAGCAGGGCTGACTTACGAGGATTTTCAGAGCCCAATTGATGACCCGCAAATGCGGGCAAGACTGGTCAAGTTCTGGCGGTCAGGCGACTATGAACCCACAACCGACGAGAAAATGGCACGGGCAATCGGTATTCCCGTCTTCGGCGTGCAGGAAGCCATTCAGCACTTCAAGGTCAAACCGACCAGAGCCCAGCTTGCCACCCTGTCGGTCATCCCGTTCAGTGAGCAGGAGCTTCGGGAAACCAAAGACACACACGTCTTGGTTGCCGTATTTCCCCTCTCCATTCTAGATGTCAGAAAAGCAAACAAAAAACTTTTCTACTCCGAAACGGAAGGCTGGTATGCCAACGAGAAATTCGCCAATGACAAAGGCGAAGTTGGTTCGCACTTGGTTCGCAAGACCATCGTGCCGAACTCCACCAGCAAGAACTGGGGTGAACAGCAAGCCCTGCTCGGCGACAACGAAGAGACCCCAACCGCTCGTGTTATGGACTATACAATTATCGGGCATTATCTGAACACGGGCGAACGACTGTTTGAACACATCTATGCCCGTTGCTCGGATTTGTTCTCTGGCGATGGCCGTGTCGGCGTTGGTGGCTTTGGCTCGGACGGGCTCGGCTTCAGCAACGACTGGGATGACGCTCGCGGCGGCCGCTTGGGTGTCTCGTCCTCTCGGAAGTTCAACTGAACCTTGAAGTCTTGAGGTTTTGAACCTTTTGATAACTTGAGCTTTCGCGGAAAATTTTTTTTCGTGGAAGCTCTTTTTCTTTTTAACCCCCTCGGATCGCGGCAGAAACAAAAAAAGCGGATTGATATTATCGCACCGCTTTTAAATTGAAGCTATTTATTTTTCGCAAATTTTATCTAATTCCTCCAACCACTTTCCTGGCTTGAAATCAACAACTTTTTCGTTGTAGAAAAAAACAATTTCTCCATTAAACTCAACCATCTCATAATGCCGACATCCTCCTCCGCCTGATTTTCCTTCTGTAGAACTCCAGCCCGAATCAATGATTAATCTCTTTCCTTCACAATTAAAACAGACTTCTTTTCCAGACTTTTCATTCCATGAATGTCTTGTCTCATCTTCTCTTTTATACGAATGTCCGTGTTTATTTAAAATTATCCTTATTTTTTCTCTTACTTCTTTTCCTCGGTTTTCTCGATAAACATTCATTTTATTCGTCCTTTTTTTAGATTTCAACGTTTGCTATTTTTCTAAGAGGATAGCATATTATATCTTTTTTTCAATTTCAGTTCTAACTTTCATCAACCGACAAAAATAAGCCTTGTAAAATAAGGCTTATTTTCGATGCGCACCCTCGTGGGGGACGTTAGAACTGAGGTTGCGAAAAACAAATGCCACCTTGTAAACAAGATGGCTTAAGAAAGGAGGAGATATAATTAAGTTCCCTCTACTCCGTCTAGATAATTAGTAGGTACTATGTTACCAGAAACTTTTACCTTAAGAATCCTATGTGAAGGATAATGTTCAAATTCACCCTTTCCATCATTGTGTCTGTAGCCACCTTTCACTATTGCAGCCGAATGTTCCCTGGCTTTATTTGCTGTAGGAACGTGGTAGAAAAAAATTCTTCCATCATCAAGATAAACTGAAACCTTAAACTCTTTTTCATCTTCTGACATTTTTCCCTCCCAATGTTGTTTTAATATTGTTCTAAAAAAATTATATATTTTTTTATGCTCAAAAACAAGTTGTTGTATCCAAGCACAAGAAAAAACCCAATTAAAATTGGGCCTTTTCTTGGCTATGCGCGGACTGGTGAATGACGTTAGAACTTTTTTTGAGCAAAGCAACGAAAGATTTTTTATACCAAAACTGAGTTTAGAGGAGGCAAAAATAGTTTAATTACTTTCAAAAAAGGAAAACCTGCCGAAGCAAGTCTTCCTCGCTGGCAGGTTTTTTATCTTTGGGTAAAGACGTAACGGTGTTCAGTATCCTCGCCGTCGTCGTCAAAGCGAACCGAAAACGAATTGAGTTTGGAAAATTTGCTTTGGGGCACCCCAACCTCTTTCATATTAACTTGAAATATACCGAGGGCTTCCCAAACTCCCTCTAACTCGGTCAAAGTGACAACAACCTTGCATTTTATTGGAGAAACGGAATCTTTAGTAACCAATAAAAATTTCACGATTGCCATAGCCAGACTTGGATTTTTTCCATCTGCATACCTGATATCCATTCCTCCACGATTAAAAAATCTGAAATTAAACCGACGACAGAAGTGTGAAATTACTTCTACTACTGCTAAATCCTTAGCCACCAAACTCTTTTTGGACATTTTCTACTCCTTTCTGAGATATCACATCTCAAAGAAAAATTATTTCACTCGCTATCATCACGACAGCAAGATATGAACAAGTAATTATTTACATCTTGCTGTCGTGAAAACTAGGATTTCAAACTGATTTGATAATAGCACGTTAAACACACTGTGTCAAGAACATCCAAGCACAAAAATAAACCATCAAAAGATGACTATTTTTGGCTATGCGCGAGTGATGGGATTTGAACCCACGGTCTCTGCCGTGACAGGGCAGCGCTTTAAACCACTAAGCTACACCCGCAAATTTATTTTATTTTTTGCCGTGTGTCGAGGGTGAGATTCGAACTCACGACCTCAGCTTTATGAGTGCTGTGCTCTAACCAACTGAGCTACCCCGACTTAAAAAGACTCCTTCGACTCGTATATAATATACCTAAAATACATACTTTTGGCAACAAAAATCTCGATTTAAACTGGAGAGTTTAATTTTTTACAATTTTTAAATTTCGCCATTCTCATACGATCGTAAGCAGATGGCATTTTTGATGTTTCAGGTTAAATCTTTAAATACTCAATTTAAAAAGGTATGTTTTTAAAATTAGGGTTTTGTTGAACCTTTTGTATTTGTCATAAATTAAGTGCCTTGTTAAGCCGTTTTTTCTTCTATTCTACCAAAACCCCCCTGGATTTAGGGTGTTCGTACCTAATATAGACAAAACAGCGTTATGTGTGCTATTTTTGTTTTTAGCGTGTGTTGACAAAAATATACCGTTGTATATACTAAGGTATATGAATACTAAAACTATATTAAACATAAAAACTGAAAAAAGTTTAAAGGGAGCAGCTCAACAAACCGCAAAGGAAATAGGTATTCCTTTGGGAACTGCTATAAATGCTTTTCTTAAGCAATTTGTGAGAGATAAAGAAATAACTTTGTCTTCAAATAACTCTGTTCCCACTCCATATCTCCAAAGTATTATAAAAGAAGCCGAAAAAGAATATATAAGAGGAGAATCAACCGGGCCAATTTCGGGTAAGCAGCTTTTGGAACATTTATCTAAGTTTTAGAGTATGCAGTATATACTATCAAAACAGTTTGAGAAAAGTTTTTCTAAATTTTCTCAAAAAATTAAAAATAAAACAATTAGACAGCTAGAAATATTTTTAATTGACCCAATGGACACTCGACTTAAAAATCATTCACTTTCTGGTAAGTGGTCTGAGTTTAGAAGCATAAATATCACTGGTGATATAAGGGCTATTTATACCAAAATTGATTTCAACATTGTAAGATTTATTGATATTGGCTCTCACAGCGATCTTTATTCTTAACAACCGACTTACGATGTCGGTTTTTATGGTACGTGTTGACAAAACTTAACCTAGGTATATACTGAGGTTATTATGCAAACAGTTATAAACATAAAAACAGACAAGAGTCTTAAAGAAGAAGCTCAAAAAATTGCAAAAGAGCTAAGGCTCCCGTTGGGAACTATTATAAACTCATATCTAAGAGAATTCGTTCAAGAACAACGAGTTGTTTTTTCTACTCACCCCAAACCAAATAATAAAACTCAAAAACTTTTAGATCGGATATTGCTAGATATGGAAAACAATAAGAATGTCGACGGTCCTTTTAAGAGTGCAAAAGAAGCTATTGCATATCTGCATTCATAATTCATAAATAATGAATATAAATTTTCATAAATCTTTTAAAAAGAAGTACAAAAAACTTCGCTTGCGAGAGCGGAGAAAATTTGATGAAAAACTTAAACTATTTGAAATAAATCCCTTCGATCCTTTTTTAAATAACCATCCTCTTTGTGGAAAATTTAAAATATTTAGAAGCATTAACATTACCGGTGATTTCCGGGCGATTTATAGTATATTAGACAGAGATTCAGTTGAATTTGTTGATATAGATACTCATAGCAATCTTTATTCTTAATAACCGACTTACCTGCCCGTATCGCCAGCGAAGCGCGGCGGGCGTGGCGATGTCGGTTTTCGGTTTTTATAGACAAATAGTACCAAGCGTGCTATTTTTGGTTTAGATTTAGGTTTGAAAACAAAACGATAAAGGAGGAAAAATTGAGTAAAATAAAAAAACCACAATATACTTTTGTTTTGAAAGAAAATTATCTTACTACAATAAGATACAGCGAAAATAGTGATCTTTTTTTGCACTGTTTTGTTAAGAATGAAAACGGAGAAATCTTGGATGTCTGTCAAAGAGGTATGTTTAGTTGTGCAGTTTTTGTATCCAATACTTTGAGTAGATTTAATCTTATAGAGACACCTACTGCAAATATTGATACTCTCATGAAGGAACTAGAGAAGTGTGGTTGGAAATTTACAAATAATTTAAAACTTTTAAAACCAGGTGTTATTCTTGTTTGGGAGGCTCAAAAAAAGAGTGATGGGAAAATGCACAAACATGTTGGTTTTTATTTATATGGTCAACAAGCTATAAGCACTAGGTCGCCTAGTGGTGTTCCCAAAATTCATCATTTCCAATATAATGGTGATAGAAAAATTGTTGCAATTTATACTCATCCTTTTTTGAGAGAATAAATAAAAAACAAATCCCCCCGATGTACTTCGGGGGGATTTTTGATATAATTATCCTAATGCAAGTTATTCCAATTATAAATGTAGAAGATTTTGAGGAAGTAAAAAAACGGCTCAAAGCCATTGAGCCGTTTAAGCATCTTGTAGATTTTGTACAAATAGATATTTCAGATGGCACTTTTAATAGTGTTGTAAAATGGCACAATGCCAGCGACCTTCTTTCTGTAGAAACTTCGCTAAATATCGAAGTTCATTTAATGATAGATAATTTAGAAAGGAGAATAGAAGATTGGCTAATAGCGCCAATAAAAAGAATAATTTTTCAATTGGAATCTGTAAAAGATCCGCATTTTATAATCAAAAAATGCAAAGAAGCCGATAAAGAAGTGGGAATTTCTATAGGGCCAGATACACCGTGGACACAGCTTGCGCAGTTTTATGAAAAGGTAGACTTGTTTCAGATTTTGGCGGTTTATCCTGGACCTTCTGGGCAAAAATTTGTAGAAGAAAGTTTAGAAAAAATAGAGCACTTACGAAAAAATTGTCCAGATGCTATAATTGAGGTTGATGGTGGAATAAACAAAGAAGTGGCAGAGAAATGTAAAGAAGCAGGGGCAGATATAGTAAGCGCGGCAAGCCACATATTCGAAAGTGATAATATTAAACAAAAAATAGAGGAGTTAAAATGTCTTTAGACGATAAAAAAACAAAATTTTTAGAAGAAAAAGCGAACGAAATTCGCCAAGATGTAATAGAAATGCTTCTTGAGGCTAAGTCTGGGCATTCTGCTGGGCCACTTGGTATGGCAGATATTTTTACAGCACTTTATTTTCATATTTTAAAACACGATCCACAAAAGCCAGATTGGGAAGAAAGAGACAGACTCATACTTTCAAATGGGCATATTTGCCCTGTGCAATATACTGCTATGGCTCATGCTGGATATTTGCCACTTGAAGAGCTAAAAACTTTGCGAAAGCTTGGCACAAGGCTTCAGGGGCATCCGCACAGAACTGTGCTTCCAGGCCTTGAAACTAGCTCTGGGCCTCTTGGCTCTGGTCTTTCACAAGCTATTGGAATGTCGCTTGCCATGAGAATGGGGATAGATAAAGAAAAAGAAGGGGAAAGGGCGGACAATCCAAGTTGGATTTATTGCTTGCTTGGCGACGGAGAGCTTGATTGCGGGCAAATTTGGGAAGCTACAATGATGGCAGGCAAAGAAAAACTTTATAATATTATTGGAATTATAGATAGAAACAACATTCAAATAGATGGCTTTACAGAAGACGTGATGCCTCTTGAGCCACTAAAAGATAAGTTTGAGGATTTTGGTTGGCATGTGGAAGAAATAAACGGGCATAATTTTGAAGAAATTGTGGATTCTGTAGAAAAGTGTAAGACGATTTTTAATAAGCCATCTATAATAATTGCAAATACAATTCCTGGCAAAGGTGTGGATTTTATGGAAAGAGAGTTTTCGTGGCATGGTAAGCCACCTAAACCAGAAGAGGCAGAGAGAGCATTGAGACAACTGAGGTCGCTAGATGGAAAAATTGTTAGTGAAGTGGATTAGTATTAATAAAATTTTAAATAACAAATTTTAAATTTTAAATCAAATCTAAATTATTTAATTTTTAAAATATTTACTTATTTAAAATTCAATTAAAACTTAAAACTTAAAATTTAAAATTATTTTTATGTTAAATAAAAATTTAAAACTATCAGAAAAAATATTTAGCGAGGAGATAGAACAAATTCCCACTAGAAATGGATATGGGGAGGGGCTGGTTCAAGCGGGTGAGGAAAACGAAAATGTTGTGGCGCTTTGTGCAGACCTTTCTGGGTCTACACGTACTCAAGTTTTTTCTGATAAATTTCCAGAAAGATTTGTACAAATGGGGATAGGTGAACAGAGTATGGCTAGCGTTGCTTCTGGTATGGCGGCTGAAGGAAAGATTCCTTTTTTGGCTTCGTATGCCATGTTTTCTCCGGGAAGAAATTGGGAGCAAATTAGGACAACGATTTGTTATAACGATTCAAATGTAAAAATTGTTGGAGCGCATGCAGGTGTTTCTGTGGGGCCAGACGGTGCTACACATCAAGCCGTAGAAGATATAGCTATTACAAGAGTGATTCCAAATATGACTGTAGTTGTGCCTTGCGACAGCATAGAAACCAAAAAGGCTACTTTGGCTCTGGCAAAAGCTAAAGGGCCAGCATATTTAAGATTTGCGAGAGAAAAGACACCGGTTTTTACAACAGAAGATACTCCTTTTGAAATAGGCAAAGCTGAAGTTTTTTATACTAGCAAAAAATCTCCAAAAGTTTCTGTAATAGCGTGTGGACCCTTGGTATATAAAGCACTTTTGGCAGCAAAAGAATTGGAAGAAGAGGGAATAGGAGTAGAGGTAATAAACAATCACACTATAAAACCGATAGATGAAAAAACAATTTGTGAGAGTGCTAAAAGATCTGGGACCGTTGTTTCTGTGGAGGAGCATCAAATAAATGGAGGGCTTGGAAGTGCGGTGGCAGAAGTTTTGGCAAAAAATTGCCCGGTACCGATGGAATTTGTAGGTGTACAAGATAGGTTTGGAGAGTCTGGAGAGCCGGAAGAGCTTATAGAAAAATTTGGAATGGGTGTGGAAAGCATAAAAGAAGCGATTAGAAAAGTTTTAAAAAGAAAAGATTAAAAATGAAGTTTGATATAATTACTTTTGGTTCCGCTACTCAAGATGTTTTTATGAGTAGTAAAAATTTTACTGAGATAGAAAATGAAAAATTTGATACACACAAAGGCCTGTGTATTTCTTTGGGTTCTAAAATGAAAATGGACAGTGTTCTTTTTGCAATGGGGGGTGTTGGCACAAATACTGCTTGCACTCTTGCAGAGCAAGGCTTAAAAACGGCGTATTTTGGCGGTGTTGGTACAGATCCGTTTGGAGAATCTGTGAAAAACGAATTAACAAAGCACGGTGTGTCTTTAGATTTACTTAGGGAGTCAGAAGAGTACAACACAGCATTTTCAGTGGTACTTTCTTTGCCAGAAGTGGGGAGAAGTATTTTAGAAAAATACGGAGCTTGCCACGAGCTTGTAGAAAAAGATCTTCCTTTTGGAGATTTGAAAGCAGATTGGTTTTATTTAGGATCTCTTTCTGGAAATAGTCACGATATGCTTCCGGCTATCTTAGAGCATGCTAGGAGCGAGGGGATAAAAGTATCTTCAAATCCTGCTGGCAGTCTAAAAACAGACGAACATATGCAAATCCTTAAAGAAAATTTAGATAAAATAGATATTTTAATATTAAACCAAGAAGAGTGCGCGAAGTTAACGGGAGTAGATTATAAAAATGAAAAAGAAATTTTTGAGAAATTGGGGCAGATGGCGGGTGGAATTGTTGTAATGACAAAAGGCCCTGATGGGGTGGTAGTGTCGGACGGTGAAAAACTTTATTCTGCTGGAATACCAGAGTCGGATATGGTAGAGAGAACTGGCGCGGGCGATGCGTTTGGCTCTGCGTTTACTGCGGGCTATATAGATACTGGAGATATCTCTCATGCAATTCAGCTGGGCACGGCTAATGCTACATCTGTACTTCAAGAAATGGGAGCTACAAATGGCTTGCTCAAAAAAGGCGAGTGGGGAGAGTGGAAAAGGGTTGACGTGGAGGTGCAGGAAATGTAGGCTGAAAATAAGCAAGAACCCGCCGAAGGCGGATGAACCTTAACAAAAACAAAAGGATGGCAAAAATGAAAAACAAACATATTTTGTTTTTATTGTTTTTTATGTCTGTATGCTTGGTGGCACCCTCGGGGTGGGCGTTTAGCTCAAGTGTAGAAGAGGAGGAAATTCCTGTTGTAAAAGAGGTGGAAAAACCTGCTGTTCCTGAAAAATCTTTAAAAGATCTAAGGCTCGTTAGTATGAGCAATGTAGAAGGGGAAGCTGTTGATATAGAGAGTGTTACCGGTAAAAAACCAACGCTTGTCGTTATTACCAAATATAATCCTGGTGTTATAGATACCGCTGGTTTGATTTTTGTAATAGCAATATTTAAAGAAAATAATCCAGATTTTAACGTGGCAATGGTAGAGGCTGTTATGAGAGGTGATAAAGGAGAAAGAGTAGAGTTTTCTCCCAGAGGCATAATATATTACAAGGCCATTAATAAGATATACGGTGGGAAAGCATATATGCTGGAAGATCAAGATGGGTATGAAATTTTGTCTAAAACAGGGATAGCTTCCATTCCTCACTTGTTTCTTATTGATGGTAAGGGAGATATTGTCGGAGAAATTCCTTTAATTGACGGTATGGATTCCGATCAGCTTTCTTCTTTTGTTAAAAAAAATTTTCCCGACAAAGTAAAATAAAAAATGAATATAAAGGCCGGATGCAATTTGCAGATTCGGCTTTTTTGTTTTCTTATAATTAGTCAATTGACCGCAAAAATACGAGTTATACAATAAAAATAGACATCGCCGGAGGCGAACAAGCTTGAAAACTAAATAAAAGGAGTATCAAAATGAATACAAAAAGGCTTATAACATTTGTATTTTTAGTGTTTTTTGTGTTTGCGTCTGTACCTAATTTTGTTCTTGCCTTTAGACAGCAAGGGAATCCTGCTCTTCAAGAATTTTTAAATTGGAGGAATAAAGAAGAAATAGGTAGATGGGCGGTAGACTTTGTAGAAATTCTTCACAGGCTTGATAAAAAAGCCTATAGCTCAATAAAGCCAGAAAATAAGAAAAAAATGATAGATCAAATGGAGTTCTTTTTGGGATTGCTTATAAACACCTCGGGGCACAAATGGGGTGGGTACATTCCCAAGAAACACAAAGAACAAGAAGAAAAAAATCAAAATTTTTCAGGAGTTGGTATGGGTGTGTCGTCAGCAGACGAGGGGTATTTAGAATCTTTTGAAAAAGAAAGGGAAAAACTGTTTAATTCCTTTCCTTTTTCAGAAACAGAGTTTGAGGACGTTGAAATTACGGCATTAGTTTTTAGGTTGATGCTAAAAAAGCCTGAATTTAAAAAACTTTATGAAAATTTTAAAAACCCTGTTCTTGGCGACAAAGGATTGCTTATTGATAAAATAATGCCTGGTCAGGGGGCTCACAAGGCTGGCGTTGAAGAAGGTTGGTTTGCTGTTGGTGTAAAATCAAAAGAAGAAGAGAGTCTTTTTAAAGGACTTCGTTTGAAGGATGCTGTAGATTTGATTAGAGGCCCAGAAGGGACAAAAGTTCTTCTTAAACTTCTTTCTCCAGATGGAAAAACAAAAAAAGAAATAGAAGTAATGAGGGGTCTGATTACAAAAGTTGAGCTGAAGGCTAAAATGCTTTCTGATGACGTAGGATATCTTTCACTCAACACTTTTATATGGCCAACAGAAGGTGCGGATTTTCAGACAAAAAAAGGTAGGGAAAAATTTGTTAAGCCCTTTGTTGATAAAGTGAATGAATTAAAAAAGAAAGGGATGAAAAAAGGGTTAGTGCTTGATTTGAGAGACAATACCGGAGGCTTATTTGTTTTAACAGATATGATTTTGGAGCGATTAATTTCGCCTGGGGAAATTACCGTTTATTATAATTATCCCCATATCCCAAAAAAAGAAGATGTTTTTTACAGCGGTTATTTCATTTCTCCTCCTGAAAGTGAAGTGCCTAAAATCTTGTCTAAAAAAACAAAAATTATTGTTTTAGTAAATAGAAATTCTGCCAGCGGTTCAGAAGTAATGAGTGTTGCTTTAAGAGACAGAGGAGCAATTGTTGTAGGAGAAAATACAACAGGAAAAGGAACTATACTCTCTGAGTTTCACTTAAAAACAGGCGGTACTTTTATGCTTCCAACTGGCAGATACTTTTCTCCAGTAAAAGAGGAAGATATAGAAGGTGTAGGCGTAACTCCTGATGTCTATGTTGTTGATGATCCAAAAACAGAAAATGATGAGGCTATAGATGTGGCTTTAAAAGTACTGCAATCCACAAGTCCGTCTGTTGGAGATGGATACCCAGCTCGTATGATAAATAAAGACCCCAAACACAGGGTTGAGGTGAGGATTTTTGAACCAAGTAATAAATTAGTTCCAAAATATGTTTTTGGTCTTATGCCTGATACAGAAGAAAATAAAAAAACTTCTGTTAAAAATTTTCAGATGGAACCGGGTGTGTACAAAATTGTTGAAAGATACTTTGACGGAGACAGGTTGGTAGAAACGAAGCAAAGTATTTTTGAATTATCAAAAGAATTTGCCAAAAAGAATATAACTGGCAATAAAGTTTATAAAATGATGGTAAATTCATTTTTGGAGATAACAACTCCATATTAATGATAAATTTTAAGTAAAGAAAATCCTCGTGGTTTTATATCACCAGGATTTTTGTTTTATATAGACATTTTGGTATGTCTGTATTGTTATATTAGGTACTTTTAATTTTTTTTTAATAAACTAGACTAAAAATAGGGTAGAGATAAAAATCTTTGACAACAATCATTAAGTAAAAACCAACAAAACTAGGGGGATAGAACCATGAAACAGATATCAATCTTTTTAACTTTGGCAGTCGTGGTTTCTTTGGTGTTTTGTGGAGCTGTTTTGGCTCTGGATACCAAGGTCGTCGCTGATGAACAAAATCAAGACGATATTGCCGTTGGCGATTCAATGGTTGGCCAAAAGGCAGTCGACTTTACTTTGGTTCACATTAATTTTCACACGAGACAAACCTTTTCTATGAATTTTTATGAAGAAACAAAAGGGAAGGTAACTGTTTTAGGATTTTGGTGACCAGGAGCAAAAGACTGCAGTTTGCAGGTGAAAGTTTTTAACGAATTGTCCAAAGAATATAAAAACAAAATCAAGATTATTGGAATTCCTGCTGTTTCATTTTATCGCCCAGCACAAGCTTCTATGATAAACAGGTTTGGCCCGTTTGATTTTGAGAATTGGCTTTTAATTCAGTCGCATCCGGAATATTCGAGCCTTATTCCCTTGCTTAAAAAACATAAGGTGGGAAATTACCCTTTTCTCATTGTTTTTGATGATCAGGGTATTGTTAGATTTTCTGAGCATAATGCACCAGTAAAGACGCTGGAACAAATGAAAAAAATCATAAACCCACTTTTGAAATAAAAAACGAAATTCCCCCTGCCACAACTTCACAGATGTTGGCGGGGGGATTTTTATATTAATATGGAAACTCTGCTTCGAATTTTCCATCTGCTCCTTGATTTCCTTCCTTGTCTTCTCTGTCTATTAATAATTTATTGTTTATATATAAATAGACTATTTTATATGTGTTGTTTTTTTCAAAGATGATATATTGTACAAGTCTTATATTCCCTCTTTTTTGTCTTACTAATTTTATATAATCTTTTCCTTTTGCATGGGAAGGGTCTTCTATTTTATCTCCGGTGCTTGTAATAAAATATTCAATACTTGGTTTTTCTTTTTTAAGTGTTTCTAGTATTTTTTTGTAGTCCGTTGTTGGACTACTGGCACTATTTACAAAAGATACAGATATAAAAGAAATAAGAGTAGAAAGCACAAACAAAACTACACAAAATAAAGACATTTTTTTCATAATCAGTAATCCTCCTTTTTTTCAAGCTGTTTAAATCATAACTCAAATAGTTTATAATGGGTAGTATGGTTGCAAAGAAGAAAAAAATTACAAAAAACAAAGAAAGAGATGTAATTGAAAGGTGGTACCACGGGCTAAACAAAGAGACAACCCATTCTATTTGGGCCATTGTCTCCCTTGGATTCTCCGTCTTTTTTATTTTAGCTATATTTAGCAAGGCAGGCCTTTTAGGTAGGTATACTTATATGGTTTTAGAGTTTCTGTTTGGAGATGGATTGTTTTTAATACCTTTGCTTTTTGTTTTAGCTGCAGTTTCTTTATTTGCCTCTTTTCGTCCAAATTTATTATCTTCTAACTTGGTAGGAGGCTTTTTAATACTTTTAAGTGGCTTAGCTCTTGCTGAAATTCTTTTTGGAGAAAAAACAGGAGGGTATGCGGGGTATTTTATTTCTCTCCCTTTTTTAAAATTAGTAGATTTTTGGGCCACCTTAATAATTTTTATAATAATTTTACTAATCGGATTTTTGGTAATGTTTAATGTGCCACTTTCCTTCTCTTTTCTAAAAAGAAAGCCAAAACAGCAAAAACTATTTGAAGACGACAGTGAAGGTGAGGAGATAGAAGACCAAGAGGAAGACGATGGTGAAGAGGAAGATGAAGAATACGAACAAGAAACAGCGTCAGAAGACGGACAAACAACAAACAGCAAACAAGAAACAAAAGAAGAGGGATTTTTTAAAGGTAGAGGTACAAAAATAAGTTCACTCAAATTTTTTGGCAACAAAAGTTTTTCTGGACCACCCCTAGATCTCTTGCAGAGCGATAAAGGTAAGCCTTCGGCAGGAGATATAAAGGCAAATTCTAATATAATAAGAAGAACATTTCAAAATTTTGGTATTAATGTGGAAATAGCAGAAGTTTGTATAGGTCCTGCAGTAACTCAATATTCCATAAAGCCAGCAGAAGGGGTGAAACTTTCAAGAATAGTTGCACTAAACAACGACTTATCTCTAGCCTTGGCTGCGCACCCGATAAGGATAGAAGCCCCTATTCCTGGAAAATCTCTTGTTGGGATAGAAGTTCCAAATAGGTCTTCTTCTGTTGTTGGTCTTAAAAAACTTCTTGAAGAGGCAAATAAAAAATATAAAGAAATTCCTTTGCTTCTCGCTCTTGGTAAAAATGTTGCTGGAAGATCTGTTTTTTCTTCCATTGTTAAAATGCCACATTTGCTTATAGCTGGAGCTACTGGCTCTGGAAAATCTGTTTCCATACACGGCCTTATGATGAGTTTGCTTTTTAGGCATTCACCGCAAGAATTACAGCTTCTTTTGGTAGATCCAAAGAGAGTAGAGCTTAATGTTTACAACGATTTGCCCCACTTACTTACTCCGGTTATTACAGAAGCAAAAAAAGCCATAATGGCGCTTAAATGGGCGACAAAAGAAATGGAAAGAAGGTACGAAGCTCTTCTTGAAGTAGGAGCTAGAGATATTAATTCTTATCACAAAAAAAGACCAGACGATATGCCTTACATTGTTATTGTTATAGATGAGCTTGCAGATATTATGGCGACTTATCCGAGAGAGTTTGAGGCTTCTATTGTAAGGCTTGCACAGATGTCTAGAGCTGTGGGGATACACCTAGTTGTTTCTACACAAAGACCTTCCGTAAATGTTATTACAGGTCTAATTAAGGCCAATATTACTGGGCGTATAGCATTTCAGGTGGCTTCCCAGGTTGATTCGAGGACTATTTTGGATATGTCTGGGGCAGAGAAACTTCTGGGTAATGGAGATATGCTTTTCTTGTCTAGTGATTCTTCAAAACCAAGGCGTATTCAAGGCTCTTTTGTTTCAGAGAAAGAAGTAAGAAATGTAGTTGATTTTCTCAAAAAAGAATATGAAGATTATGACTCGCAGGAAGTTAGTATGAGTGGGGAAACTCAACAGACATCTATTTTTGACGATAGTTCATTAGAAGATTCAGGTGAGAATGGCGACGACCTTTATGAAGAGGCAAGAGAAATTGTTATTGCTGCTGGCAAAGCGTCTTCTTCTTATTTGCAAAGAAGATTGCGTGTGGGGTATGCCAGAGCAGCGCGTCTTTTAGATATGCTAGAAGAGAGGGGGGTTGTTGGACCTGCAGATGGTTCTAAGCCTAGAGATGTTTTGGTAGAAAAACCAAGTGAAGAATATTAAAAATGAATCCCGTACGAAATTCTGACTTTTAATAAACATTTTTATGTGTAGAAAAATAAAAAATATAAATTATCAAATTATTAGACTAACAAACGAGAATCTCTGATTCTCTATTTCGTACGGGATGAATTCAAAACCACTTTTTTATATTAGACTTTCTGTACTGATAATTATATCCGGGATTTTAATTTTTTATTTTTTTTATCAAGCTAGATTTTTTATACTAGGACCACGTATTGTTGTAGAATTTCCACAAAATGGAGATGTTTTAAAAGAATCTTTAATTGAAGTTAAAGGAAAAGCTCAAAATGTTTCCCTCTTGCTTTTAAATGGGAAAAGCATTCTTGTCGATACATCTGGTAATTTTAAGGGGAGCTTGATTTTAGCAGAGGGTTATAATATTATCGAGCTATTAGCCAAAGACAAGTTTGATAGAGAAGTACATAAAAAATTAAAAGTAATACTTAAATAATATGGCAAAAGAAAAAAAGGTTAAAAAAACAGGAGAAGACATAGAAATTGTTTTAGAGGGATTAAAAGCAAAATATGGTGAGGGAGCAATAATGAAGCTTGGCGATGTGCCAAAGGTGCATGTAGACTCGATTCCTACTGGGTCGTTAGCTCTTGACGCTGCGCTTGGTGTAGGAGGTCTTCCAAAAGGAAGGGTAGTGGAGGTGTACGGTCCAGAATCTTCTGGAAAAACTACACTGGCTCTTCATGTGGTAGCTCAAGCTCAAAAGAAAGGAGGGCTTTGCGCATTTGTAGATGCCGAACATGCAATGGATCCTGTGTATGCCAAAAAATTAGGTGTAAAGGTAAAAGATTTGCTTATTTCTCAGCCAGATACAGGCGAACAGGCACTAGAGATTACAGAAAGCTTGGTACGTTCAGGTAAATTAGATGTGGTAGTGGTGGACTCTGTGGCAGCCTTAACACCAAAGGCAGAAATAGAAGGAGAGATGGGCGACAGGCATATAGGCTTGCAGGCTAGACTAATGTCTCAAGCACTTAGAAAACTTACTTCCATAGTTGCTAAATCAAACACAATAGTTATCTTTATAAATCAAATTAGAATGAAGATTGGGGTAATGTTTGGGAGTCCAGAAACTACTCCTGGAGGTAAAGCTCTAAAATTTTATTCTTCAGTAAGGATAGATGTAAGAAGAATTGCACAAATCAAAAAAGGAGATCAGATAATTGGAAACAGAACCAGGGCTAAGGTAGTAAAAAACAAAACAGCTGCTCCCTTTAGGATTGCGGAGTTTGACCTTATTTACAATGAAGGGATTTCTCATACAGGCGAGATACTTAATTTAGGAGAAAAGTATGGAATAGTCAAAAAAGCTGGAGCTTCTTACTCTTATGGTAAGACTAAACTAGGTGTTGGATACGAAAAAGCCCGAGCTTTCTTAAAAGAAAACACAGGAGTAGCTAAAGAAATTACTAAAAAAATAAAAGAAGAGTTAAAAAATTCCTAAATTATAAAGCGTTACTTCTTAACAAAAGGAAGTAGTGCTAAAAACCGAGCTCTCTTTATAGCTAGTGCGAGTCTTTTTTGGTGTTTTATACACAAATGAGTTTGTCTTTTAGGAAGAATTTTTGCTTGTGCATCAATAAAATTTTTAAGAGTATCTGTCTCTTTATAGTCTATTTTTTTTATATTGTTTGTGCAAAAAAAGCATTGCTTAGTCATAGGTTTTAATAAGTTAATATTTAAAAAGGAATTTTATCTGGATTATTGTTTTCTTCAGGGTACTCGATTGTATCTAGAGTTTCTTCCTTCTTGTTATTTTGGTTAAAATTGTTTGCTGTTGATGGAGCTGAATTAGCGCTTCCTGCACTTCTTGGACCCATCTGAAGTCTTTCGGCTATAATTTCTGTTTTATATTTTTTATTTCCATCTTGGCCTTCCCAGTTTCTCGTTTGTATTCGGCCCTCAATTAGAGCCATACTTCCTTTTTTAAGATACTGGCTAGCTATTTCTGCCAAACGTCCAAACAAAACAATATTGTGAAATTGTGTGTCTTGTTGTTTTTCTCCACTTTGACTAGTCCAATTTCTATTGGTTGCAAGACCAAACGAAACAACAGGCTTACCAGAAGGAAGATTTCTCATCTCCGGATCTTGTGTTAATCTACCGATTATAAAAACTTTGTTTAAATTCATATTTTTTGTTTATTTTCCTAATAATTCCTCAATTTTTTTATCAATTTCCTCTTCCTTAACCTTCTCTTTTATTGGCTCTGACTTTTTTGTGATGGTTGTTTCTTCTTTTTCAATTTTATTCGAATCAAGACGTGGTTTTTTAATAAAAGTTCTGGGAGTAAAAGGCTTAATTTTTTCCTCTTCAGAAGATTTTATAGTAAGAAATCTTAGAACACTTGTTTGTTTTTCTAAGTGGCTAGAGATTTCTTTTATTACATCGGTTTTTGGAAGATTAAATTTTATCCAATTAAAAAAAGCAGTAGTTTCTTTTGAGATAGGGTAAGACAAGTTTTCTCTCTTATTTCTTCCTTCGGATAATACCAAACCACTTTTTTTAGAAATTTCTTCCTTAAGTTCATTAGAAAATGCTAAAAGCTCCTCATCTTTGAGGTCTGATTTAAGTAAATAACCTATTTCGTATAAATTTTCTTCTTTTGTCATAATATTTGTATTACTGATATATACTACCAATTTTCCAAAATTATGCAATATATCTGTGGGAAGTTGAACTTCCCACAGATAAAAAAATGTGTATACTACAAACAATGAAAAGACCACAATTTGTAGACAATCATTTTTATCATATTTTTAATCGTGGAGTAGACAAGAGAAAAGTCTTTATGAATAACGAAGACTACCACAGGTTTCTTTATGGGTTGAGAGATTTTAACGACAAAAATTCTTCGATTAATTTATTTCGACGTATAAATAAGAGCAACGGTATTGTATCTGTGGGAAGTTCAACTTCCCACAGAATAGAAAAAGAAGATAGGGAACCAGTAATTAAGATTCATTGTTCTTGTTTGATGTCGAATCATTTTCATTTGATACTTGAACAAGTAGAAGAAAATGGGGTTGTTAGTTTTATGCAAAAGCTTGGCACTGGTTATACTAATTATTTTAATCAGAAATATGAAAGAAGCGGGTCTCTTTTCCAAGGAAGATTTAAGGCTATTTTGGTTAATAGAGATGAATATTTAAATTATTTGAAACAATATATTTACATGAATCCCTTAGATTTATTTGAACCAGGGTGGAAAGATGGTGGATTAAAAGATTGGAGAAAAGCAAAAAAGTTTTTAGAAGAATATAAATGGACAAATTGTAAAAACTTTAGTGAGTACGATGAGTTTTTAAAAAGTTGCCAAAAAAATAAAAACAAAGCAAAAAACACCTTCGAAGAAATTAGAGAATTTATAATAGAGTAGGATGGTGTAAAAACTTGACAGGGTATCTGTGCGACATCGGATGTCGCACAGATGAAGATTTTGTGTGTGGTGTTGTAAAAAATTTGGTTTTGTGGTTTTATTTTATAAACTAACATTGATCGTTGAAAATAAAAAAGGGAGATTTTATGAAACCTGTAAAACCAGAGTATTGTGATGAATGTGGAAAATTATTAAGAAACTGTAGAGATTGTGGTGAATTAAACATTAAAGATGGGGTGGTGGCGCCCAGTTTTGAGAGTGGTGATTTTCATTTATTTACCACAAAAGATGGTAGCTCAACAAAAAAAGTTACAAAAGAAATGGCAGAAAAGTCTCTCATGTCTGCTAGTCTGAATGAGGTAAAAGTTTTTTTTGAAATATCTCCAAGTTTTGTTAAATATCTTCCCGTTGTTATTTTTTTGAATAAAGATGGAGAGCTTTGTGCTCATGTGTTTAACATAGAAGACGGAGAAATTGTAGAAAAAATAATAAACTCGCTTGAGATACAAACAATAGAATGGACTGAGAATTGTTTGTTTTTGACAAAGAAAAAATAAAAAGAGTTGTTTGAAACTGGTAAGCAAAGTTTTTGTTTACCAGTTTTTATATCCTAAACTCTATTATGTCGCCGTTTTGGACTATATAGTCTTTACCAACGGTTTTTATGAGGCCTTTTTCGCGGGCGTTTGCCATAGGGTTGACATCATCTCTGTGGGAAGTTGAGCTTCCCACAGATGAGAGGAGAGTGGTGTAGTTGATGATATCAGCGCGGATAAATTTTTCTTCAAAATCTCCATGAATAGCGCGCCCAGCTCGCGGGGCCGCAGAGCTTATAGGTACGGTCCATGCCCGCGTCTCGTCCTCTCCAGTTGTGAGAAAGGTCATAAGCCCTAATAGCTCATAGCTTTTTGTAATTAGTTTTGATAGATGAGATTTTAATTCTAGTTCTTGTTGTTCTTCGTTTGATAATTCAAGCAAATCCTCCTCAGTTTTTATATCTAGCACGAGGCTGTTTTTGTTATCGAGTCCTTCAATTTTTTCCCCCGAATTACTCCCATTTACTACATACAAGATTGGTTTAAAAGAAAGTAAGTGAAGGTCTTTAATTAATTCAAGCTTGCCCCGCTCGGCGGGGTCTTCTCCCAAAGAATTTATAAATTCTTTCACTTTTTTCATACTATTTTCGTTTAATATTTTTTCGAGTTGCTTGACGAGTTCTAATTGCTTGATAGCGGTTTTATCTAGTGCCCGGGCCTCTTTTTCTAGTTTTGGAATTCTTTTTAAAACTGTTTCCATGTCGGCCAAAATAAGCTCGGTGTTTATAATTTCAATGTCTTTTTCTGGATTTACTTCGTCTCGTACATGAGTAATATTTTTATTTCTAAAAGCACGCACTACTTGGGCTATAGCATCTACTTCGCGGATATTGTGAAGAAATTTGTTTCCAAGTCCCTGACCTTCGCTGGCTCCTTCTATAATTCCTGCAATGTCTACAAACTCTATTGTGGCATAGATTTTTTTCTTGGAGTTAGAAAGTTTGGCAAGATTGTCTATTCTTTCGTCGGGCACCTCAACGATACCTGTATTTGGTTCAATAGTACAAAACGGGTAGTTGTTTATATCTACCTGTATTTTTGTTAGTGCTTTAAAAAGTGTGGATTTGCCTACGTTTGGTAGGCCTACAATACCGATTTTCATAACAGTATGATATACTAAATATTGTAATTTAACAAAACCAAAAAAATAAACACATGAATCCCGTACGAAATCCGGGATTTAGATAGATAAAAACAAAAAACAAGAAAAATTATTTTTTATTATAAAATTATTAGATTAATAAACGAGAATCTTTGATTCTCTATTTCGTACGGGATGAAAAAACTAGAAGAAATAACTAAAGAAGAATTAGACAATATAAAAGTAGTTACTTTTGATATCGATGGAGTGATAGCTCCTGTTGGTACAGAAATTAGAGAGGAGGATGATGGCTCTAAGCTTTTTATGGAGTCTAAGCAGCTTTCAGATAAATTTGTAGAAAATTTAAACAAGCTAGAAAAATATGTGCGTTTAAACTTTTCATCTGGTAGAAATATTTTGTATCTAAAAAGTTTAACAAATAGATTTTCTGACAAAGAAACGATTTTGCAAGCAGAGAATGGAAATATCACTTGGCTTGATAACAGAATTACTCACGAAGTTTATAGCGATGAATATTTTAATAAATTGAGAGTTCTTAAAGAAAAAATAAAAGAAATGAAAAAGATGGACAGCAGGATAAGAGGGTTTGAACCAAAACTTTTTGTGCTTACGGTTCATTGTGATGAAATGGAAGAAATTTGTAAATTGGTGGAAGAGGTTGGAGAAGGAGAGCTTTACTGTCTTTGGACAAATGAAGGGTACGATATAGGAAGCAAAAAAACAAACAAAGGGATGGGAATAAAAAATTTAGCTAAGCAGTTAAACATAGAGCCAAAACAAATTATGACCACGGGCAACAACTATAATGATGCAGAAATGCTTCAAGTGGGCAAGGGTATAACGGTAAACAAAGATAGAGTAGAGTCGGAGTATTTTATAGAACCAACCCCGCCGGGCGGGGCAAGAAGCAAGGGTCAACTTGGAGGTGAAATTTTAGTAGAATTTTTACTCGAGCATTACGAAGGAAAATAAGGCTTTAAATGAGCCAAACTACCAAAAACCTATATAGGTTTTTGGTAGTTTGTTGCTTTTTGAGGCTGTTTTTGGTAGTTTGGAGGTAGAAAATAGGAGGCAAAATATGGGAATAGATGGAACGGTATTAGCAGTAATTATCGGGGTTTTGTTTTTAGTGATTGTTGTTGGTAAAACATGCGGGGAACACTATGAGCTAGATGAAGAGATTGTTATTTCAGAATATACTTCCAAAGAATTAGAAGAAATGGGATATGAAGAACTTTTTTTCATAAAAAATAATCCCACTTTTTTTGAAGCTCACCCCGGTGCTGAAATTAAAAAGCTAAAAGAGCAAGGGTATGAAATAATTATTCTTCTGTTTGACAATAAACACCACGTTGTATGGGGTAAAAAACCTAAGGAGGACAAATGATTAAAACAGAAAATCCGTTTGCTAGGTATTTGAAAAGCATTTCGGATATTAATTTAGGGAGGTTTTTAGAGAGACAAGAAAATGCTCTGAGATCTTTAGAGGGAATTGGTTATGCCGACAATCCTCCAGAAGGATCTTACATAACTGCTGTTAGGGAAAATTTGGAAATTCTTTATGCCGAAAAAGAAAGACGAGAAAATTTTCGTGAATACATTGATTGGAATGACCCGAAGGATCTGCCAACGCACAATAAAGCACTACTTGGGCGTCTTTTTTGGGAAAATGACAACATTCGAACTTTTCAAGAAGTACGTTGGATGACTGAAGTAAAGAGTTGGTGGATAAGAAGACATAATGCCTGGATAAAACCAGGTGTTTGGAAATTTAAAAATGTGGCGGTAGTAGTGGAGGCTTGGACAGAAATGCCACAAGGCCCAAAAGGATCTTTTTCAACAAAACAAAAAAAGAAAGAAGTTTATATGGGAGCCTTGGACGAAAAAATGAAATAGCAAAACTAAAAAACAAACGCCTCAGTCGACTGAGGCGTTTAAATTTATTTTTTACTTTGTTTTTCAAGTTTTCTAATTCGCCATACTCATACGATCGTAAGAGTTTGGCATTTTGTTTATGTAGATAAAAGTGTACTTAAGTTTAAAAAACTTGCTTTTTGAGACTGTTTTTGGTAGTTTTGTGAGTAGGCAATGGTTGACAAAAAAGGAAAGGAATTTTCTTATGAATTTTTTAGGCTGTCTATTTTTTCTTTTATTTTTTTCTTGGATTGTGGGTAAAGTAAGTGATCGGTCTGATGGGCCAGAAAAAGAAATTGTTGTAAGCAGACACAGCCCAGAAGAACTTGAGGAGATGGATTATACACATCTCAGAAATATTTTAAAGAGAGTTTCTTCGTTTCATGATCCGAGACCTTGGAAAGTGATAGAGAGTTTTAAAAAAGAAGGCTACGATGTGCTGGTTTGTACGGATGCAGGCTGGGGTGGTCGCCAAATTTCTGGCGTATATTCTGTTTGGGGGAAGAAACTTAATGTTTAAAAAAAAGAAAAAACGTCGTCTGGTGAGGAATATCCCGGCAATGCTTGTTGGAATGGGATTGTGTCCTTTGTGTGGCGGTGTTCGAACTGATTTAACCCATCTTTTACACGGATGTCCGAGAAAAAATAAAATGGAAAGGAAGAAAAAGGAGGAGACAAAATGAGTCAAGTAACATTTTCTGATGTCGAAAATTTGAAAGAGATTTCTGATAGTGAGTTAGAGGAATTTATTGAAATACAACAAAAGAACTTAAATATTGCTAGAAAAGATTTGAAATCAGCCAAAGATCAAGGTTATGAACGTTTGTACATAAAGGCTCTTGACGACGATTTAGTTGCTTTAAAAGCCGAAAAAGAAAGACGAGAAAATTTCCGGGAGCATATTGATTGGAGAGACCCAAAAGAACCTCCGAAGCATGAGCGAATGCTACTAGTAAAACTTATTTGGGATGACGAAAGTAGAGAATCAGTGATTCCTGAGCAAGCTCGTTTTTTTGTAGAACAGGGTACTTGGTGGATAAGAAGGTTTAATGCGACTATAAAACCACGTTTTTGGGAAGCAAAAATTTCGACAGGAATTTTTAGAAAAACCACTAAGCATCGGATTGAGGTAACAGCCTGGACAGAAATACCAAAAGGCCCGAAGGGATCTTTCTAGTTTAAATTTCTATGACGACCGGGAGTACCATCGGTCGTCTTTTTGTTTTCCACAGTCATTTAACTAGTTTTTGAGGTAAAATATAGGTAGGGTCGAGTTATATAATGTATAAAAAAATTTATGAAAATTTTAAACTTAATTGCTGTTATTTTAGTAGTAATTGGAGGATTAAACTGGGGACTAGTTGGTCTGTTTGGTTTTGATTTGGTTGCTACTATTTTTGGAGATATGTCTATGCTTTCTAAAGTAGTTTATATTTTAGTAGGTATTAGCGCTGTATATATGCTAACAATGCTTCCAAAACTTACTGGTAATTGTTGTAAGTAAAGTTTTTTATAGTAAAAATATAAATGGTCCCGACACAAAGTCGAGGGCCGTTTATATTTTAGATCTCAATGACGACCGGTAAGACCATCGGTCGTCTTTTTGTTTTTTGGAAAAGGTATTTGCCAATTCGTTCACGAATATTGTCTTTTACAAACGTAATATTCATTGGGCTCATTTGCGCAGATTCGCCAACAATTTTTTTCACAATAAACCGAGCTTTTTTTAATAAATCTTGAGATTCTTTTAGATAAACAAAGCCACGAGAAATAATATCTGGAGAGCCAAGCACTTTTCTGGCTTTGGTATCTATTACGGCGATGATTACGAAAATTCCGTCTTTGGCGAGCATTTGCCTGTCCCTAAGCACCACTTCTCGTACATCGCCAACGCCAAGCCCGTCTACCATAACATAGTTTGCCGGTACTGTTTCTTTTCTGGTGCTTATTTTTTTGCCGTCAGTTTCTATTATTACTCCGTTTTTCATAGGTACTTCTATGTTTGCTTTGGGTATACCTACGGATTCTCCCAAAAGGGCATTTGTTTTTAGCATAAAGAAGTGTCCATGCACTGGCACTAAAAATTTTGGTTTTATAAGCTTTGTAATTATTTTTAATTCTTCAGCATATGCGTGCCCACTAGCATGGATGTCGGCCACTTCGTAGTGAATTACTTTAGCGTCTTGCCTTGCAAGATTATCTTTTAGGTTTTGAATACTCTTTTCATTTCCAGGAATAATGGAAGAAGAAAGTACTACAGTATCTCTAGACTTTAAGTTTATATGTGCATGTTTTTTACTTGCTATGCGCATAAGTGAAGCGTTTTTTTCTCCTTGCGCGCCTGTGCACACTATAATAATTCTTTCGTCTGGATAATCGTCAATGTTTTTTATGGGTATTATAGTATCTTTTTTAGGCTTAAAAAGTTCTAGTTTTTTGGCAATTTCAATGTTGGATTTCATACTAAATCCGTCGATAGCGACTTTCTTTTTTAGCTTCTGGGCGATTTTTATAATCTCTATTATTCTTTCAAGCTGAGAAGAAAATGTTCCAACGATAATTCTTTTTGGAGCTTCTTTAAAAACTTTTTCCAAGTTTTTCTTTACGGTGTCTTCTGTCATTGAAAAGCCAGGCTTTTCAGAGTTGGTGCTTTCTAAAAGTAGAACCAAGTTTTTTTCTTTGCCTAGTTTTTGATAGGCCTCTGTTTTAGAAATTTGTCCACGACTATTGTGCTCTATTTTTGCATCACCCGGATAAACAACATTTCCTAGAGGGGTTTCTATTATTGTACCTATTGCATCTGGAATGGTGTGAGTAATATCGAAAAATTTTGCTTTTAGGTTCCCAAGCCTAATTCTATCTCCAGATTTTATTTCTTTTATAATCAGTTTTGGTACATGTGGAAATTCTTCTTGGCGTTTAAGTACCATAGCTTTTGTAAGTCTAGTTGTGTAAATAGTAGGGTTGCCAATTTTATCCATTATGTATGGAATGGCGCCAATATGGTCTAAGTGTCCGTGGCTAATTATTAGCCCGCGGATTTTGTGTTTGTTTTTTTGTAGATACTCTGTGTTTGGCAAAATATAATCTATGCCAGGAGTTTCTGCTTCGGGAAATTGAAAACCAGCATCGACAACAACGATGTCGTTTCCGTATTCTATTACTGTCATATTGCGACCGATTTCTTCCACTCCACCAAGTGGGATTATTTTTACCTTGTTAGAAATTTTCATTTTTATTTATTGTTAATTATTTATTACTTGACTTTTTTTTTTGATTTGATATAGTGAAAACATCACGACGAAAGGGGTTCTCTACGAGAGCTCTTTTCTTTTTTCGAAAAAAAGTTTTTTCTGTAATGTATCCATAAAATCGAGAATATTATAATCTGGAGTACTTAGTTGTTTAAGAAGTCCGGAATACCGTTTTTGGTTAGGTATAAGCATTTTTTTAAATTTTCTAATTTTTAATAAGTGTTTAACTAAACAATAAAAATCTCCGTCTCCAGATACAATTATTGCTTTGTCAAAATTATTAATTTCAATCATTGTGTGTAAAACTAATTCAGCATCAACATTTCCTTTTACTCGACCGTTAGGTAGTTCAAGGGTTGGTTTTAAAACACAGATAAAACCAGCTTTTTGTAAAAAGGTGTACAGTCGTTCGTTGCCTGGAAGATATCCAATAAACAAAAAGGCTTTGTTTATATTGTATTTATCTTTTAAGTAAGCTCGGAATTTTTTGAAATCCAATTTCCATCCAAGACTTTGGACACCGAGATTAACATTTTGGCTGTCTATAAAAGCGTAATTATTTTCTTGTTTCTTCATAACATTTATCGATTGTAAGAATGTTTTTATATTTTTCGGGGTCTTTAAGAAATTCCAATTTTTCAGGAGTTTCTTTTAAAGAGAGTAGGGGTTTGTCGAAAGTGATTCCGTATTCTGGTAGTTCTTTTGGCTTTAACTCAATTAAACTAGGAACTTCTTTGTAATTTGGATTTTTTTCATAAATTATTTCTCCGTTTTTGTTTTTTAAAATGTAATAGCACATACCCTGAAATTTTTTGTTTAATTCGTAGCTACTTATAGACTCTGTACACATCCAGTTTGAAAGCACGGCCTTTTCTTTTGTTGGGTTTATGCTTATTGATCCAAAGTCGCTGGGAATAATAGCTTTTTCTCCTTTGTTTGCAGAAACCAAATAGACTTCTTTTATGATTTCTGGGTTATTCTGGTCGTGTTTCTGAAGTAACCACAGAGCTTTTCCTTCTAGCACCTCCATTACCTCTAAGTATTCATGAGAGTGTCCGTATGTTTTGCAAAATTCACTACCTAGCATTTCTGGGTGCATAATAGTGATATCGTATCTCAAAGTGTTTACCAGATCTACTTCTCTATAGACGTCATATACAATTTTTTGAGGATTTTGGTCGGCGATTTTTGGAGTTTTTAATACATCTTTTAGACCTTCTAGTTTTCGAGGAGTGTTTTCGATGTCTTTAACAAGTGCCTCTATTGAAATATTTTCCATACTTTTTTGGTTTTTATGTGCCATTTATAAATTTGAGAGAATCTTTCAGAGGACACAGTAATAGATTCTTCGTCGACCCCTTTTATAGAAGTTGGTAGTAGATGAACAAAATATGGTGAATATAGAAATACAGCTGGTGCATCTTCTTTTATTTCTTCTTGAAATTTTAGATATTTATCTTCTCTTTTTTTGATATCGAAAGTTGTACGAGCTTCTTCAAGAAATTTGTCGGCGCTGATATTGGTATATTGTGCTATGTTCAAGCCAGGATCGTTTCTTTGAGAGGAGTGCCAAAAAGCGAAAGCATCTGGATCTTTGCCCATAATTTCTCCAAAAAGAAGCGCATCGTATTCTCTTGGGCGGATAACATTTTGTTCAAGATCTCCTATTTCATATATTTTCAAATTCACTTTTGCGCCAAGTTCTTCCCAGTTTTGTTTTATAAGCTCAGCTGTTTGTACCAAGTCGGGAATGTTTGAAGTTGAAATAGAAAATTCAAGTCGTAAGAGTTCTTTGCCCTTTTTTCTTTCTAGTACTTTCTGTTCTTCGTCCTTGCCCGCCTGAATGTCTTCACTTTCGGCGGGTTTAGTTTTTGGAAACTTCCATCCATTTCTTTCTAAAATATCTTTTGCTTTTCCTAAATCTCCATTTATATTTTCTTGTATTGTGGATGTTTCTTTAAAACCGATACTTCCTGGAGGAATAGGGGAGCTAATTGGTGTACCAAAGTTTTTTAATATTTCATTTACTATTTTTTGTTTGTTTGTGCTTACATCAAGTGCGTGCCTTACTTCGCTTTCTGCAAAAAGTTTTGCATTGTCTTGGTTAAAGAAAATAGCAAAAACACGAGAAAGGAAATAGGTTTTTATAAAAGAGTTATCTTTTTTTATTTCTAGTATTTTTTGTGGAGCTAAAGCACTCAAGCTATCTATTTCTCCACTTTTGTAAGCAGAAACAAGCTCTTTTTCTGATGGATAAAACTTAAGAATTATTTTTTGAAGATAAGGGTCTTGTATAGGGAAGTTTTTGTTTGGTTTAAGTGTGTATGAAGTGATGATACCAGAAGAATTTCTAGAAATGTTTTCTATTTTGTATGGTCCAGAACCAGTCGCTTCTATATTAAAAATACTTAAAGGCATTTGTTCTGGGAGTACATCTTTCCAAATATGTTTTGGTAATATTCCAAGAGTCATGTTTTCTAAAAAAGGAGCATAAGGTTTTTGCAGACAAAAACTCAAATTTTTTTCATCTATTTTTTCAATCTCTACTCCTTCCCAAGAAGCTCTTCTAGGGCTTTTTGTTGTAGGGTTCTTTATTTGCTCTATGGTAAAAATAACATCGTCGCTGGTTAGTGGCATATTGTCTGACCAGCGCAAGTTTGGTTTTAGTGTAAATGTGTAGCAAAGTTCGTCTTCATCTATTTCGTAGCTTTCTGCCAAATCTAATACAAGCTGGTTGTTGTTTGACCTAAGAAGCCCTGAATAAACTAGCATGGTTAGGTCTCTATCTGCGTCGGAAATTGTAAGCACCGGATTTACAAATCTGGGAGTACCTATTATTCCTTCTGTTAAAGCCCCTCCTTTTTCTGGAATTTTTGTACTTAGATTTTTATCTATTTCGTTTATTATAAGCGCAGTGCTCATAATAAATATAGCCAAAGAAAAAAGCAAAACTTTTTTAAGTCTTGGCGACAGGTGAAGCAAAACATACCGAAGCCTTAGCTCCAGCAAGATAATTTTTGCTTGGATTTTTTTTAGATAAATCACTTTTTGTGTTTAGTGTATAAGTAGTGCAACGAATGTTGATGCCAAAAACAGAAAGGCAAGAACTATGGTTGCCACGAACAGCTTTTTCTCAAAACCTCTTTTGGTGTGATAGCCCCCGTCGCTTCCGCCAAAAAGCCCAGAAAGACCAGCGCCTCTTTGTTGGAGTAAAACAGCAACTACAAGCAAAACAGAAACAACTATTTGAAATATTGGTAGAATGTTTTCCATATATAATGAGTATTAAACGATATCTACAGTATATTGCAAGTACTTTTTAAGTCAATACTACCAATCAGAAGAATTCAAAATTGCTTAAATCTGTTTATATCTTCAGGTAGAAGAAGTCTTCTTGTGGTTGACCATTTTATCATCCCAAAGGATGGGTTGTGAGAAAATCCAACATATTCAAGTTTTTTGTCTTTAAATTTAATATATTTGATCGCTGGTATTAAATCTGTATCAGAACTTATTAAAATAGCTGTATCATATAAATCATCAATTGCTCCCGTAATCAAATCTATGGCTATTTTAACATCAACGCCTTTTTCTCTTGGCTTCCCGTTGTCATAAATAATTTTACCTCTTTTAATACTAAACCCCTGATTTTCTAATTCAGATAGAAATTTTTGCTGACTTGAAACCATTTTCTTGCTTTTTTCTTTTCCATCAAAATTTTTTACTATACCAATATAATATCTTTTTGAAATTAATTCTCTGTCTCCCAACAAAAAATTTATAAATTCTGAATAATTAAAATTAACACCTTTTGGAAAATTAATTTCAGGTTCTTTTAAGCGATTATAAAAATTATTACCATCAATATATATCGCCACTCGTTCTTTTTTCGGAGATTTAAATAGCATATTTGAATTTGAATACGTTTAACTATAACAACAAACTGCCCTTACTCCAAGGAGCAGGGGCAGTGGTGTTAATATCTTAAATATATATCATATTTACTATTCTGTCGTCAAGGCTTGTCCACACCTCCACTGTTTTCACTTCGAAGTTGTAAGTTTGGTATTTTTTGTCTACCGAGTCATACTTACCGGCAGGCTGGACAGGTGCATACCTCTAGTCTGTTGGGGATAAACAAACGCTTGACTTGAGAATTTATTTTTATATACTGTATTAAGAACAGTTAAAAAAGGTCATTAACTTAGCAAGAAAACAAAGAGTGATTCCGGTAACCGGTATACCCGGAATAGCCCAAACTTCACGTGCGTTAAAGCCTGCTAGCGTTGCTTGTGGAGGGTTGCGGAGATTCGTTGGAGAGATTAGCAGATCTCTCGGGGAGTTACAAAATTTAGGGTGACCTAAATCTTCCTGGACGAATATTCCAAGTACTATCTTGAAAAAGGTAGGAATCTGGGTGATGTTCAGAGCGGTAATTCAATCGACGGTCTTACCGTTAGGCTAAGGAGAAATGTACTCTAGGGTACAAAGTATCTGTAACCAACTCACCTAAGGCTAAAATCTAAGTTAATGTTCTTTGTTGTATGGGGTAGTACTATGTGCTACCCCGTTTTTTTATTTGCTGTCCTTGATTTATTGTAGAAATAATTGTACTTTAAATATAAATCTATAAATCCCGCCGAGCGGGACAAGTTGACAATCAAAACAAGAGGAGGCAATTTTGTCCGAATCACTAAGGCGGGCGTATCATAAGGTCGTTCCTAGAAAGAAAAAGAGGTCTAGTAAAAAGATACAAAAACCTTCTGAAGAAACTCTTGCTGTAAGAAGCTTAAGAAACACTACTCTTGATGAATTTATTGAGAAAAGATGGTTAATGTCTTATTTTTTTTCAAAAATGCACGGAGAAAAGGATAAAACCGGCATAGATCTTTTTCTTGAATTTTTTCCACAAACGAATGGGAGAGGGGTTGTTCATCTTCAAGAAAAATCAAGAATGACAGAACTTGTTAAGCATATTAAAAAATACCCTTTAATACCAGCTTATTTATTAAGAAAAGATATCAAAAAAGAAGAAATTGAATGGATTTTTGTAACAATTTTAACTAAATGTTGTCGAAAGACAATGAACAAGAATACTCTTAGTGAAATGAATCTTCTTAAAAATTATATTGAAGCTAGGCTTGGGAATTCATTAAATAAAGATATTGTGATTTTTCCAGAATTTTAAATAATACAAAACCCCCGTGTTCTTCACCCCGTTAGGCGGGGTTGACACACGGGGGTTTTTTGTTAGAATACCTTTATAAAATAACACTTTTTAATAAAAATATTATGCCAAAACAAACAAAAATCACACCTCTTGCAGATAGAGTTTTAATAGAACCGCTTTCAGAAGAGGAAAGAACTAAAAAAACAAAAACTGGAATAATCATTCCAGACACGGTGAGGGGCGAGAAGAAAGTAGACAGAGGCCATGTGGTAGCTGTAGGTCCGGGGAGAATCTCTGAAGATGGTAAAAAAATTCCAATGAACATCAAAAAAGATCAGCTCGTGGTTTTTTCAGAGTATAGTTCTGAAAAAATAAAAGTCGACGACAAAGAATATTTTATAATAAGTGAAAGTAACATATTAGCAGTAATTGAATAAAGCGAATTGCCCGAAATTTTATTTAAAATTTCGTAGGCAAACCTTTACCCCGCCCTCATACACAAGAATCATGGGGTTATAAACAAAGAAAAGAAGTATTAACAATAACAATGATTAACAAATAAAGAAAAAATATAAGAGGGCGGGGTGATGATTTTCAAAAATTCGCTTCGCTCATCTAAGAAAATCTATCATGACAAAACAAATAATTTTTAGCGAAGAGGCAAGAAAACAACTTAAAAGAGGCATAGACACACTCGCAGATGCCGTAAAAATTACACTTGGGCCAAAAGGGCGCAACGTAGTAATTGGTAAAAGTTTTGGTGCTCCAGATGTTACAAACGATGGAGTAACAATTGCAAAAGAAATTGATTTAGAAAATAAAATAGAGGGCATTGGTGCAGAGATGGTAAAAGAAGTTTCTAGTAAGACTGACGATATAGCAGGAGACGGTACAACTACCGCTGTAGTTTTGTCGCAAGCAATTATTCGTGAAGGGCTAAAACTTACAAACTTTTTGGGAGTAAATTCTTTAGGTGTAAAACTTGGCATAGAAACAGCCTCAAATAATGTGGTAAAAGCTCTTAAAAAAATGGCAAAACCAATAAAAAGCCATAACGAAATCTTAAATGTGGCTAATATTTCTGCCGAAGATCCAGAAATAGGCGAAATAATAGCGGATACTTTTGAGAAAGTTGGCAAAGATGGGGTAATTACAGTAGAAGAGTCTCAATCTTTTGGTATAGAAAGCGAAATGGTAAAAGGTATGCAATTTGATAAAGGCTATAGCTCTCCGTATATGATTACAAATGCAGAAAGAATGGAGGCAGTTTATGACAATCCTCACATTTTAATTACAGATAAAAAAATATCTTCTATAAACGAAATTTTACCACTTCTTGAAAAACTTGCAGGTACTGGCAAAAAAGATATGGTAATTGTTGCAGAAGATGTAGATGGTGAAGCATTGGCTACTCTTGTAGTAAACAAGCTTCGTGGATCTTTCAATGCTTTGGCAATAAAGGCTCCTGGCTACGGAGACAGAAAAAAAGAAATGCTTGAAGACCTTGCTGTGGTAACTGGCGCCAAATTAATTTCTGAAGAGACTGGTATGAAATTGGAGAGTGCAGAGCTCAATATGCTTGGCCGTGCGCGCAGGGTAATTTCTACAAAAGAAAACACTACGATAGTTGGAGGCAAAGGCAAGAAAGATACAGTAGAAGACAGAGCTAAACAAATAAAAACTTTAATAGAAAATACAGATTCTGATTTTGATAGAGAAAAATTAGAAGAGAGGCTTGCAAAGCTTTCTGGCGGAGTGGCGGTAATAAAGGTTGGAGCAGCTACAGAAACAGAAATGAAATATAAAAAATTTAAGATAGAAGATGCACAAAAGGCTACAAAGGCTGCCATAGAAGAAGGAATAGTGCCGGGTGGAGGTACAGCTTTAATAAAAGCGAAGACTATTGTAGAAAAAGATTTTAAAGAAGGGAAAATAAAAACCCCTAGCAGAGACATTGCAAATGAGTTTAAGGCTGGTTTTGGGCTTTTGCTTAGGGCGATAGAAGAGCCAATGAGGCAAATTGCAATAAATGCAGGAAGAGAAGATGGTTCTGTAATTGTGAACACCATAAAAGAAGAAGTAGAGAAAAACAAGTCTTCAAATATGGGTTATGATGCGAGAACAGATAAAATCGCAAACGATATGCTAAGAACTGGAATTATAGATCCAGTAAAGGTGACGCGCAGTGCTTTAGAAAACGCTGTGTCTGCATCGTCTATGCTTTTAACTACAGAGGTGGTGGTTGCTGATGCTCCTAAAAAAGACGATTGCTCTTGTGCAGGTGGTGGGGGAGCAATGCCAGCAGGAATGGGGGGTGGTATGCCAGGCATGATGTAGAAATTAGGCTTGAACCTTAACAAACCCCGCCGAGCGGGGCAAGAAGGAGAATTAAAGTGAGAAAACACACATTGTTTTTTGGTTTAGTTTTTTTCTGTTTGTTTTTTGTTGCTTGTGAGTGTGGCGCCGAGGTTGAGGCGATAGATTTTTCGAAATTTGAAAATGTGGTTGAGCGCGAGGACGCTTTGTCTGATCCACCAAAAATCAAGGCTATTATTTATATAAGCGAGGATAGAATAATCAAGAGAAAGGAATATGCTGTCCGCATTGAGTTTGTTGGAATTGATGTGCAGATCGTTCAATATGTAATTTTTGACGATGGTCAATTAATGAATGGAAAAACTAAATTTGGTCAGTTATTTATAATAAAAGATGGGAAATGGAAAGAAGTTAGCACAGAGGAATATTTAGGTACTATAAAAAAACACATTCCTGGAAATTATTTAGTTCCCAAAGGAAGACTTTATTCTGGTCATATCAGATCAGGAGCCTTGAAAAGATAAAGATAAATAGACTAAAAAAGCCCTTTATGGGCTTTTCTGTTTTGGTGTCATGAATTTTGTTTTGATATATATGTTTGTTGTACAATTTTGTGCTTTTGATTATAATAAACACATGTTAGAAAAAGAAGACTTAAAGTTAATAAAAGAAGTTGTTGAGATTAGTTTAGATGAAAAGCTAGGCCAAAAGTTGGACGAAAAGCTAGAACCAATTTTTTTGAGATTAGATTCTATATCAGATAGGCTAACCTCTATCGAACGAGATATAGAAATGTTAAAAGAAAAAGTTGATAGAATCACAAAAACAGAAAACGAAGATATTATTGCTTTAAATAAACAAATAGAAAAAATAAGCGAAAGACAAGATAGCTTTGAAAAGCAATTAAGATCTTTACAAGCTCAAACAGCTTAATTATTAATAATTAACTTATCCGCCTCAGGTGGGACACAATTTTCTATGAGTACTACTTTAATTATAGTTTTATCAGTTTTAGGGGTTGTTGCCTTGTGGCTTATTTTTACTTTTAACAGATTGGTTGTTTTAAGAACAAGAACAAAAGAAGCTCTCAGTGATATAGATGTGCAAACAAAAAGAAGGTACGATCTTATTCCAAACCTTATTGAAACTGTAAAAGGTTATGCTAGCCACGAGAAAGAGACACTAGATAGTGTTACCAAGGCTCGAACAGAAGTTATGAATGCATCGGGCGACGCAGTAGAGAAGGCAGAAAAAGAAAATATGCTTTCACAAACTCTAAAAACTTTGTTTGCGGTTTCTGAAAATTATCCAGACTTAAAAGCAAATGCAAATTTTTTAGACCTTCAACGTGAGCTTGCAGATACAGAAAATAAAATTCAAGCATCACGAAGGTTTTACAATACAAATATTCGCGACTTAAACATAAAAGTAGAAACTTTTCCAACAATACTTGTTGCTGGTGTGTTTGGATTTTCAAAAATGAAATTTTTTGAAACCATAAACGACACTGAAAAAGAACCAGTAAAAGTTAGTTTCTAAAAATGAATTTATATACTCAAAAGGAATCTAATATACGAAGGACGTGGATGTTGTTTACATTGTTTTTTGTGGTTGTAATTGGTATTGGTTGGGTGTTTTCTCAAATTTATGGCAATTCTGTGATTTTGGTTTTTGCCGTGGGCCTTAGTTTTTTTATGAGTTTTTTTAGCTATTGGTATAGCGACAAAATTGTATTAAAAATTAGCAAAGCTAAAGAAATAAAAAGAGAAACTCACAGAGAGCTTTATAATATTTTAGAAAATTTAAGTATTACCGCGGGGCTTCCAATGCCAAAACTTTATTTGGTAGACGAGCAAGCTCCAAATGCTTTTGCTACCGGAAGAGATCCAGAGCATGCGGTGGTGGCTGTAACTACAGGCTTGTTGAATAAACTAAACAGAACAGAGCTTGAGGGAGTGCTCGCGCATGAACTTGCGCATGTGGGCAACAGAGATATGCTTATTTCTACTGTTGTGGTTGTGCTTGTGGGGTTTGTGGCACTCCTCTCTGATTTTTTTATGAGGTCTCTTTTTTGGGGGAGTTTTAGGGATAGAGACGACGGTGGTAGGGTGGGGGCAATTTTACTTGTTGTTGGGATTGCTTTGGCGATTTTGGCACCAATAGCTACCACACTTATTCAATTAGCAATATCTAGAAAAAGAGAATATTTAGCAGACACTTCAGGAGCATTTTTAACTAGATATCCAGAGGGGCTGGCACAAGCGCTAATTAAAATTAGTAAAGATACAACACCGCTGAAGGTGGCCAATAAAGCTACGAATCATTTGTGGGTATCTGATCCCCGCCTTCGCCTAGGCTTCAGCGGGCAAGCTCGAAGAAATATCGCAGGACTGTTTGCTACTCATCCACCTGTGGAAAACAGGGTTGCAAAACTAAGGGGAATTAAATTAAAATAAATTTATTAAAATTATTAATAAATTTTTATGACTTTTGAAGGTGTACCAATTGATAACGAAGAGGAAATTTTAGAAGATAATGAAGCAGTGCTTTTAAGAGACGAGTTGCAAGAGTTTTTGTCTGAAGAGGTAGCTGATGATGTAGATATAGAGGAGTTTGGAGATGATGATCTTGTTGTTTTTAAAAAATATAAAGAGTTTGATGAAGGAGACCTGTCTTTTGGTGAAATGGTGGGTATTTTAAGTAAATATAGGCTAGAGATAATAGGAAGTTTTGACGAAGAGGAGGGAGAGTTGGAAGAAGACCCGCGTTTTATGTTTTATGAATTTTTGTCTCTAAAAATTCAAGAAGGAGATACTGCTACTAAAAAAGCCGCCTAATTTTTACAATGCGGAGGAGACAGGATTTCCCGCCTGCAAAAACTGTCGCTTTAGCGACTGCGGGCAGGGAACCTTTTGATTGGCGGTGAGGGCGGGATTCGAACCCGCGGTACGCAATGAACGCACACACGCTTTCCAAGCGTGCTCCTTAAACCACTCGGACACCTCACCATGTAAATTATCTAAACCTTCTTTATTATATACACCTGGTCGTTTTTGTGAACAATTTTTCTTAATTTTATTGCAACTTTGTCTCCCTGAAGGGCTTTTTTAATTGGCTTGTGGTCTATTTCCATAGATTCTATTTTTTGTTTGTGGCTTCCTGTCGTTGGGCCTTGAAAAATTAAGGTGTCACCAATTTTTATACTTTTATTTGCTTGAATTAAAATTTCTGCTACCCCGATTTTTTTGTAATAGTGAGACACAATACCAATATGAATTTTTTTCTCTGTAGCTTGGCTTCCGTAGGAGTTTGTCCACTCACTGATTGGTTTACCTAGAAAAAACCCACTTCCAAACTTACGATTGTATACTTTTTTAACATCGTTTTTGAGTTTCGTTTTTAGTTTATTTAGTCCATCTTTGCTTCGGTTGGAGGTCCGACTTCCAACAGATAGAAAATCTATGAGAGTTCTGTATGCTTTTGTGGTGGTGGCGACATATTCTGGACTTCTGTTTCTACCCTCTATTTTGAAGCAATCTACGCCAACATCCATTAATTTTTCAAAAAAATCTATTGTACACAAATCTTTTGGGCTTAGCACATAGCTTTCTGCTATTTCTAGCTCTGTATTTTTTCCATCTCCATTGCTAACTTGTTTAATTAAATATTTTCGTCTGCAAGGTTGGAGACACTCTCCGCGATTTGCAGATTTATTATGTAAAAATTGAGAGATAAAACACCGGCCAGAAACAGACACACACATAGCTCCGTGAATAAATATTTCTATCTCTATTTTTGGACAAGCTTTCTTTATTTTTTTAATTTGCTCAAGGCTACATTCGCGCGCCAAAATAATTCTATTTGCTCCAGCTTTGCGGTAAAATTCTGCTGCCTCGGAATTGGCTACACTAGCCTGCGTGCTTAAGTGAATTTCAAAGTCTAATTTTTTTGCTATTTTCATTACAGCCATATCCCAACAAATAATGGCATCTATCTTTGCTTTCTTGGCTTTTTCTAAGATTTTTTCTACATTTTTTAGTTCTTCTTCATAAATTATTGTATTTATCGCTAAAAAAACACGAACACCTTTACTGTGCGCAATTTTAGAAATTTTAGGCAAATCTAGTGTGGTGAAATTTTTGGCGCCAGCGCGCATATTAAACCCGCGGATGCCAAAATACACAGCGTCTGCACCACTGTCTACAGCTGTTTTTAAGGAAATGTAGTCTTGCACAGGCGCAAGAAGTTCGGGTTTATCTTGTTTTGGGATAGTTTTTTTCTTTGTTTTCATATTAATTAGAGTATATTAACTTAGTTGCTATCTCAATACCTTCAAAATCAAAACCTAATATATATCACGCTATCGCCAAGGATGTATTAGGTTTTTATTTGACAGTGCCAAGTTGAGGTGATATCTTTTTGGTAGACAAAATTGAGGCAAAAGACTGGTTTTTAACAAAAAAGGACTCGCCGCAAATTACACAAGCAGGCGGGCAAGGGAGGAGAAATGGGAAAAAAGGAATGGGGGGCTATTTTGCCGGAAGAAATTAAGGATGCAAAAAAGTTAGGAGATGATTATTTTTGTGATTTTTTTAAAACACTTATTTATCTTTACGATTTGGACACAGAGACTGTGGCTCGGGAGATTGGGGTACCCACAGATAGTGTAGAAAGGTGGATCGAAAAGGAAACCTATCCAGCAATGATGATGAGATCAAATATTTTGAAAAAACTGATAAACTTCGTGGCAGACAAACCTGAACATAAATGCGCCTGTGATGGAGGGTGCTTAAGTAAGAAATAATTTCTCTTAAAATTTGCGATATAGAAACCGCCTGCGAAGGCGGTTTTTTTGGTGCAAAAAATATTGTTTATCCGGTCGGATGACTGGGTTATCCACAGTTTTGGTGTTTGGAAATTTTAGAGGTACAATAGAAGAATGAGAGGAAAAAATTCCCAATTAAAGACTCCCAAAAAGATTAAAAAAAGAGGTGGGAGAATAGAAGATTTTGACAAAAACCGCATTACAGAGGCGGTTTTTAAGGCACTTGAGGTGTGCGGAAAGCCTGAAAAAAAACTTGCGGAAGAAGTTACAGTATCGGTGCTTGAAAAAATTTTTGCCAAGCATAAGAAAAATTTTTCAAAGGCTGTGCCAACCATTGAAGAAGTTCAAGATATGGTAGAACAGTCTTTGGTGGATAAAGGATTTGCTAAGGTTGCAAAGACTTATATATTGTACAGGCAAAAAAGATCTGAGATTAGAAAAGAAAAACAAGAAATTTTAAACAAGAAGGAAATAGATGATGTAGACAAAGCTTTTGATTCAAACGCGCTTAAGGTTTTAAAAAGTAGGTATTTAAACAAAAACGACGAAGGAAAGATAGAAGAAACACCTAGAGAACTTTTTTTAAGAGTAGCAATACATACTGCTTTACCAGATATTTTGTACGACAAAAGAGTTAGTTATAAGAAAGTTAAAAAAGATACTGTTCCAAGCGAAGAAAAACTTACCTTGAGCAACAAAAAGGCCATCGTGTTAGAGGGAAAGATCAAAATAGGAGAGTACACTTTAAATAGATTTCATATAAAAGCTTTGCACCATACTTTTAAAAGGCTTGAGTCTAATGGGAAAATAAAAATAAAATGGGATAAACTTGTCTCTATGTTAAAGAAGGGAAAGTTTGATGAGCACCAAAAAGAAATAGATAATTTTTATAACCTAATGGTTTCTAGAAGTTTTATGCCAAATACACCAACTCTAGCAAATTTTGGTAGCTACTTGGGTATGGGCTCTGCTTGTTTTGCTTTAGATATTGACGATTCAATGGATTCTATAATGGATACTTTAAGAAAAGCAGCTCTTATTTTTAAATCTGGCGGTGGGTTGGGATATAATTTTTCAAAACTTCGTCCGGAGGGAGATTTTATTAAAAAAACTGGAGGTACATCTTCTGGTCCGCTTAGTTTTATGAAGCTTTTCGATACTATGACAGAAGTTGTAAAGCAAGGGGGAATACGCAGAGGCGCTAATATGGGTATTATGAATAGCAATCATCCAGATATTGAAAAATTTGTTGTAGCAAAAGATGGCAACAAAGCGTTAAAGAATTTTAATATTTCTGTACTAATGATGGGAGATTTTTGGGATTACTACAAAAAAGGAAAGCCTTACCCACTAAAAAACCCTAGAGACGGAAAAATTTTGGGAACAATTTCTTCAAAAATATTGTTTGAAAGTATTGTTTATCAGGCATGGGAGTCTGCAGAGCCTGGCGTGCTTTTTCATGACAGAATAAACGAACACAACCCTCTTGCAAAAGAGTTGGGCGATATTGTTACCACAAATCCATGCGGCGAATTACTTCTTTACCCAGACGAATCTTGCAACTTAGGTTCAATAAACTTATGGCGTTTTGTAAAAATAAACAATCGAAAAAAGAAATCTATAGACTGGGATAAACTGGAAGAAGCTGTGCGTTCTGCAGTGCGATTTTTAGACAATATTATAGATATAAATGCTTTTCCTATGGCCGAGATAGAGGAAATGACTTTAAAAACAAGAAAAATCGGTCTCGGAATAATGGGGCTTGGTGATTTGCTTTTTGAGCTTAGAATTCCTTACAATTCTAAAAAAGGTAGAGATTTAATGGAAAAAATTGCAGAATTTATAAACTATTATTCTAAGGCAGAATCTATGAATATGGCGAAAAGTCGGGGAGTTTTCCCCTTATTTAAGAATAGTTCTTATGCAGAGGGCAAAATGCCTTTTGCTGGTTTTTATAACAAGAGTAGTTGGAACCTCGACTGGAAAAAACTTGCAAAAGATATCAAAAAAAATGGCATTAGAAATAGCTATACCACAGTAATTGCTCCGACTGGCTCTATTTCTATGATTGCAGGATGTTCTTCAGGAATAGAGCCTGTGTATTCTTTGGTGTTTCAAAAAAATGTGGCTGTCGGAAAGTTTTATTATATAGACTCTGTTTTTGAGAGAGCTATGCTCGCAGAAGAGTTATTTGATGACAGCTTGGTTACGGATGTTTTAAATCATGGAGGCTCTTCTCAGAAAATAAACTACATTCCGCCAGCTTTAAAAAAAGTTTTTGTAGTAAGCCACGATATTAAACCAGAAGATCATGTTAGAAGTTTGGCATCTTTTCAGAAATGGGTAGATTCTTCTATTTCAAAAACTATTAATTTTCCAAAAGATGCAACGATAGCCGATATGAAAAAAGTTTATATGTTGGCTTATGAACTTGGATGTAAGGGTACAACAGTGTACAGAGATGGCTCTATAAAAGACCAGGTTCTTTCTTCTACAAACAAAAAAAGAGAAAAGAAAAAGAAAGAGGAGGTTGATCTTGAATCGCTAAAAAGGATTAAAGATGAAAAAGCAGAAGGGCTAGCAGTTTATAGAGACCCTTCGGCGCCATATGTAAATGGAGAAGCTGGTGGGGAGGAAGAGGTAAAAGACTTTGGTAAAAAAGTTACTCACTGTCCAAATTGTGAAGTAGAGGTTTCTTTCAAAGAAGGTTGTTTGTCTTGCCCAGCTTGTGGGTGGGGTTTGTGCTCATAGTTTGTTTTTGTTATTCTAAGGTTGTATGAAGATTTTTTTTAGATATCTCTTTGTTTTTGTTTTTTTAGCACTATCTTTTTATGCTGGTTTTTATTTGGCAAAAACTAAGGCTAATGAGACATGCTTTGAAGATAGCTATTTAATTAACAATGAGTAAAAAATATAGCGAAAAAATCGAAAAAGATAAGATAGAATTTGTTTTTAATCTACAAAATTATTCTGTAGATGCTCTTTATGGTGCAGCTTATGCGTTTTTAGATAAAGCCTATATATTTTTTGACAACAAAAGTCCAAAAAAAATTTTGGTATCTTTAAAATCTAAAAAAAATTCTACCAAAAAACAATTAGAAAATTTGAAAGATGAATTTTTAAACGAGTTATTAAGTTGCGAAACTAGAGCGAGACTTTCTAAAAACAATAAGAAAATAAGAGAGTTTATAGTGGGACAAGCTTTGTTTTCGGCTGTGGGAGAAAGCGAAGAAGATTTTGATGATTCGTTTAACTCTGAGGATGATCCATTAGGCATTGCCGTGCCATGGGAAGAAAAATATGGAAACAATAAAATTTCATAATAAGTTATATAAATTAGGAGCAATAAAATTGGCCATAAAAGACTTTAGTGGTTTTGCAGATTTTGTTTTTAGCAGAAAAGGGAACTATTTTTCAGTGAAAATAAAAAATCTAAAAAAATCTAAAGCTACTCTGGTAAAAGATGAATTTTGCAATTATGTTTTAGCTTTAATGCTTAATTAATTTATGAGCAAACCTAGTCATTTTCGTTTTAAATTAGTGGGAGATGAATATTTTTTAACCAACGATGTTGGTGATTTTTTGTTTTTAGGTAAAGAAGATTTTCAAGATTTTAAAGATGGAAAAGTAAAAAAGAGGAGTAAACTATACAAAAAACTAGAGGACAAAAATTTCTTAAAAAATGAAGCAGACTTAAGCTATGTAATAGAAAAATATAAATCTAAAAATGATTTTGTTTTTGGTGGACCCAGTTTGCACATAGTTGTGGTTACTTTAAGATGCAATCATAAGTGTGTATATTGTCATGCAAGCGCCCAAGATTTAGATAGAGGGGATTTAGATATGGATAAAAAAACTGCAAAAAGCGTGGTTGATAAAATTTTTGAAACAACAAGTGATTTTGTGGCAATAGAATTTCAGGGGGGAGAACCACTGGTGAATTGGTCTATAGTAAAATTTATTATTGAGTATGCGCAAGAAAAAAATAAAAAAGCTAATAAAGATTTGCAACTAAGGTTAGTTTCTAATTTTTCTTTGATGACAGAAAACAAGTTTAAATATCTAATAGACAACAAAGTGAGTTTTTGTATTTCTTTAGACGGCCCAGAGGGTGTCCACAATAAAAACAGGCCAATAATAAGTGGCAAAAATAAAAACAGCTACAAACATGCGATTAAATGGGCGAAAAAGTTTAATAAGATGTATCCACAGCTAAAGAAAAAAGGCTATATTTACAAACTAAGTCCTTCTGTAACCGTAAGCAAATTCTCTTTGCCATATTATAAAAAAATGATAGACGAATTTATTAAGCTTGGATTTTCCGATGTTTATTTAAGACCGCTTAATCCATTTGGTTTTTCTAAAAATCATTTTGAAAAAATTGGCTATACTACCGATGAATATATGGATTTCTACAAAGCCGCTTTTGATTATATTTTAGAATTAAACAAAAAAGGGGTAGATTTCAGGGAAAAAATGGCTATTACTTTTTTGGCAAAAATTTTAACTCACAAAGACCCAAACCATTTAGATTTTAGGTCTCCGTGCGGAGCAGGTATAGGGCAGCTAGCTTACAATTATAATGGCGATGTTTACACGTGCGATGAAGGCAGAATGATGAGTATGATGGGCGATGAAAGTTTTAGACTTGGCAATGTTTCCAAGGATAGTTACCAAGAAATAGTAGCTAGTCCTGTATCTAGAACTATGTGTATGGCGTCGTGCTTAGATGGTCTGCCCGGGTGTTGCGATTGTGCCTACAAGCCGTATTGCGGGGTTTGCCCTATATACAATTATTTTGTTCAGGGAAATATTTTTGGGCAAATGTCTTCAAATGAAAGGTGTAAGATAAATATGGCAACACTAGAGTTTTTGTTTGAAAAACTTAAAAATAAAGAGTCTAGAAAAATTTTAGAAGACTGGTTTAATAAAAATTAAATAATTGTTATAATTTAGTTAATGGCCAAAAAGAAATCGGAAGAAAAATTTCCTCAAATTAAAAAAGATATAAAAGCTTTTTTAAATAGTGAAGAGGGTAGAATAAATAAAAAAAGTGCTGCCAAAATTGCTATGGGGGTGCTGTCTTTGGGTGTTGTGCTTTCGGGGGCGATGAAGCCAAATACAAGTTCGGCTGATTGTTCTCATGCATCACACGGTAGCCACGGGTCTCACGGTTCGCATGGCTCGCATGGGTCTCACGGTTCTCATGGCTCACATGGTTCTCACGGCAGTCACGGATCGCATGGTAGTCACGGATCGCATGGTAGTCACGGATCTCATGGTTCGCATGGATCGCATGGGTCTCACGGTAGTCACGGCCGTCACGGTAGTCATGGATCACACGGTAGCCATGGTTCACATAGTTCTCATGCAAACCATTCAAATGCTTGTGTTTGTTTTGCGTGTTGTAGTGGTGGCGGGTGTATGAGTCCGGCTTATTAATTTTTCAAATGCTACAAAATAAAAAATTTTCAATAATATTTACAGCAGTTGTTTTGATTTTATTAGCTGTGGCTTTTTGGTTTTTTAGTAGAGACCAACACCATATTTCATCAGAAGCGGTAAAAGCAAAATGTTTAGAAGAATCTAAAAATTTATCAGACGATGAGTTGATAGAAAAATTAGCAAATCTAAAAGAATCAGACAAAAGCTTGGATTTTAAGGTTAACAACATTGTTTTTAGAAATACTACATTTGAATTAGACAGAATGTCTTTGGCTGTCGGTAAACTTAGAAGATATTTAATATGTAAATCTCTTGCAAATCCTAATGATGAAGATTTTTATAATAGAGCTAAAAATTTTATTGAAAATATAAATTATCAAGAAGATACTGCTGATGAATCAAAAAAAACATATCTGGAAAAATTAGAAGAAAGAGAAGGTTTTAATAAACTTATACTTGTTTTAGCCACAGTAGAAGATTTAAACGAAGATACTTGTAGTCTTTTAACAAAAAGATGTGAGGATGGATTAAATTCTTTGGACACTACTCCTAGTGGATTTCCGAAGAAATGTGATAATATTTGTGACGTTGCAAAGAGTTTTTCCGGGCTAGAAGAAGGTGAAGCACTCAAAGCGATAGAGGGCATAGGGCCTTTGGTAGAAAATAAAAAAATAAGAGAGGTGCAGACTGGTATTAGAATTGCTTATGCCTATAGATCTTTAGGTGAAGATTTTTCTCGTCTAGTTTGTAAAAATATGGGAACTTCAGAAATAGTATGCAATGACGAAATTTTAAGGATAAAAGAATACGAAGAATACATCAAGGGAGATTATTGCGAGACGGAACATTTAAGTGTTTTTTTAGGTTTGTTGTGTGAGATTGAGTAGTTTTGAGATTACAGCTAGTTGTTTGTGTTTTATAAATACCAATCCTTTGGTATTATTTTTTAATGAAAACAAAAAAGAGTAATTTTAAAAAATCAAATTGGGAAAATGCTTCTTTGTTATGGAATAAATATACTTTCCCTTTCAGACCTTCTAAAAAGGACATAAAAAATTATTTTTCTGGTATAGATAGTAATAAAAAAATATTATTGTTGGGAGCTACCCCAGAAATTAGAGAAATTTTTTCAAAAAATAGTTCTAAAATTACTGTGGCAGATTTTTCTATAGAAATGATGGAAGAAATGACTAAATTAGGATACAAAATTAACAAAAACAAAGAAGAATGGATAAAAATTGATTGGTTAAATTTAGATAAATTTTTTGAGGATAATTATTTTGATTTTATTTTGGGAGATTTGGTTTTGCGAAATATTGAGACCAAATACCAAAGCAAGTTTTTAAACAAAATCTCAAGACTATTAAACAAAGAAGGAATTTTTATTACGAGAATACATTGTTTTAACAAAAAAATGATTAATTTTAAGTCAGAAAATATAATAAAAAACGCTTTTAAAAAATATTCTGTTTTGAAAAGTAAATTGATCGAGGATCTTATAACATCTCGTTTGTTTGATAAAAACACAAATCTGAAAAATAAAAAAATTAATAAAGAAAAATTTACCAATGATATTTATAACTATTTAAATAACAAAACAACAAGCAAAAGAGAAAAAGTTGTTTTAGAAAATATTTTAAAAAAATGGAGAGGGAAGAGAACATGGGTTCAGAATACTAAAGAAGAATTAGAAAAAATGTTTTTGGATAGTTTTTATATAAATAAAAATATAAACTCTGGTGACTATATAGATTCGGAATTTTATCCAGTATACAAAATGAAAAAACGATGCTTGGAGTGAGCGTCGTATTAAATTAATATATACTTCTTTTGGTACAAATGCTTGAGTGCCCATACTTTTTATGAGAGAATAACACAAAAGAAATTTAAAATATCAGCTGAAAAATTAATGACAATAAGAGGTATAAACAACAATAAAAAACTACAGAAATCATTAGAATTGTCGAATAACAATAGCTTATTTGACGAACTAGATCAGGGTGGCGCTTTATCAAGGTGGGCCGAATATTCTTCTCCTTTTAGGCTTTCTCCAGAAGATATCAAAAATTACTTGCTGATTTTTAATCAAATAAGCATAAAAGAAAAAGTTTTGCTCTTAGGTTCTACCCCAGAAATAAGAGATGTTTTGTTTAAGCTTAATATTGATGTTGTGGTATGTAAAGAGGAGGTTAAAAATAATGAAAAATGGACAAAGGCTAATTGGATGGATTTGACTGGTTTTTTAAAAGAAAGTCATTTTGATTTAATTATTGGTGATTTTGTTTTGTGTAATTTTGAGCCAAATGAACAAGCGGAATTTTTAAAAAGAATTTCTCTTTTGCTGAAAGAGACTGGATTTTTTGTTACCCGCGTGTGTTTGTTTGATAAAAATATTATTAACAAAAAGAATGATTCTCAAATTCTTACACAAAGAACAGTAGAAGAAATTGATGAGCTTTTATCAAAATATTTTATTGTTCGTGATTTAAAAATGGCTGCTGATTACAGCGATTTTGAACTTTATCCAATATATATTCTTAAAAAAAGTCATCTATGATTATTGTGTTGATAGATCCCCCAAAAGACGACGATGGATATAATGATAACGTTTTTATTGAGGGGTGTATTTATCCACCACTTTGGGCTATTAGTCTGGCTAATTATTTAGAAAGAAAAAATTTAAAAGCAGAAATACATATTTTAGATGGCCAAATTTTGGATCTTTCTGAAACTATTTCTTTTTTAGAAGAAAATAAACCGGACTTGGTGGGAATTGGACCAATGCTTGTTAATTATGGCAATGCTTTGTCTTTGGCTTTAAAATCGAAGATGTTGGGCAGTAAAGTTGTTATGGGTGGCCATCATGCAACAGGTCTTGCTGAAGAAATTATGCTAAATCGAGGAATTTGTTCTGATAATTATTGTGTTGATGCGGTTATTCAAGAAGATGGGGAAAGGAGTTTTTATGAATATGCAATAGGCAAACCTTTAAGCAAAATAAAGAATCTTGTTTTCCAAGACAGAAAAGACGGCTCTATTAAAAAAAATATAATTGAACACGTTGATTTAAACAGCTTGCCCAATTTTGGTCGGGAAATAATTGATTATAAAAAATATTATAAAATTTTCGATCAAAAATGGCCTGATCGCTTTTACAAAAATGTTTTTCATATATATTCAAAAAAGGGTTGTGGTTGGCGCACAAATTCAAAAGGTGGCTGTATTTTTTGTTCTAGAATGTATAAGAGCCTAAGAGCTCGTAGTCCCCATTTAGTTTTGGAAGAGATAGATTCTTTGGTAAAAAAATTTAACGCGGATCTTATTTGGGATATTAGTGATGATTTTTTTGATCAGAAAGGTTGGTTTAAAGAATTTCACAGTTTGTACAAAGGATATAGTTTTAAACCACGAATGAGAGTTTATGCTAGAGCTGATGATATAAATTCTGAGAATATTAAAAAAATTAAAGATCTCAACATTCATCAGGTTGTTTTGGGGCTAGAAAGCGGTGATCCAAAAATACTTTCTTCTATGAAAAAAGGCACAGTAACTAGTATTGGGTTTAAGGCTGTAAAAGATTTGAAGAAAGCCGGAATTAGTGTAATAGGGAATTTTGTGTTTGGTGGTCCAGGAGAAAGCAAAGATTCAATAGATCGGACAGTAGATTTTGTGTATAAACTTAATGCGTTAGGTATGAATGTGGTCTTGTCTCATATTTTTGAGCCTTTGCCTAATTCTTTGTCTTTTCAATTATTGGTTAAAAAAATGGAGAAGAAATATAAATATAAAGATAGTTTTGATAGACAGGAGATGATTAATGATTGGGTGCATTTATTTTGTCAGACTAGTTTGTCGGAGATTTTAATTGCTCTTAAGAAGCTAGAAAATCTTCCAAATCACCCTAAACTAGAAAAAGATTTTAATTAAATATTTAATAATGGTTAATTTATCTGAAATACATTCAATTAATAAGGGTGACGTAGAACTCTTTAATCGTTTATGTAGCCCCAATTCTTCTTTTTTTAGTGACAGCGAAGCTTTTGTTGATAATTATATTGATGGCAATAAACTAGCCCTGAGTTACAACGACGGGAAAGATATTTTCTTTTTTGGTAAGTTTAATTCAGGAATGTATTTTTTCTGTTGTCCCAAGGGTAAAGATTGGCAAGAGAAATTATTTTCTTTTTTAATCAAACGAAAAGATAAATTAGGTAAAAATTTTAGAAAAGCTTGGCTTTGGGAGTTGCCAGAACAGGTTTTAGATAAATATTTGCACAACGAAAAGTTCAAATCCATAAAATTTGTAAAACGAAAGAGGCTTATTTCTTACCTGCCTGATTATAAAAACTTAGAAGATTTTTTGTCTGACAAGCCTGATTTAAGACGAAAAAGTTGGAATAGTTTTTTTAATTTTGTAGCTAAACAGAAAACTAAACAACAAATTTCCTACCAGCCATTGTTAGATAGTAATTATTGTGGCGTAAAAAGACTTTTAGATGATTGGAAAAAACACAAAGAGAGGGGGGCGGAGAAAGAGGAGACCAATCTTGTTACTTACAAGCATGTTTATAATAAGAATCTAAGAATAGTAAAAGAAACACTAAAAAACCCAAGATTGTATGAAAGTTTTGTTTTGTGTTGCAACCAGCGTCCAATAGGGATAAATATTGCCTTCAAACTTGCAAAATCAAAGAATTTATCTGGAAGTGTTTTGTGTGTAGACAGAAAAATACCGGGTGCTAGTGGTGTTTTGAATCTCTTTTTTCTAGAAATGCTTGCCAATAAAGGGTACGAACACCTTAATTGGGGGAATAGTTTTTCAATATCTATAGAAGATACTAAAAAAAGATTTTGTCCAAGAAAGCAAGAGTATTCTTACGAGTATTTTATAGATTTTATAAATTAATTTATTTTATGATTAAAACAACAAAATCAGCTTTTGATATTTTGCCTTCCACAAACAGGAATTTACCAAAAAACCAAAGAGGTGTTTTTAGGAAATTGTATTGTAAAAATAGTTTAGTCGATTTTGAATCTGATTATCGTCCCGACAAACTACAGTTGTTTCTTGGTAAAAAATGTAATTTGAAATGTATTTATTGTTTGGGTAGCTGTGGCAAAGAAAACAAAAGTCAAATATTATCGGAAGAAGAATATAAAAACATAATTCAGCAGGCAGCTGATTTGGGGGTTAAACAAGTAATTTTTGCTGGACGAGGCGAACCATTGTTATATCCTTTTATTTGGAAGTTAATGGAATACACAAGAAGCCAAGGTGTTCGTAGTTTATTGCTGACAAATGCAATTTTAGTTACACCTAAGATTGCCCATAGGCTATATGACTTAGATTGTTCGATTATATTTAAGATCAATTCTTTTGATTCTAAAACACAAGACTATTTAGTTGGTGTGTCTGGCGCAGCAACTAAAATGTATAAAGGTGTTTTTAATTTGATGTCGGCAGGTTTTAATAAAAGCAATCAGTGGGGCAGAACCAGATTAATAAACAATAATTTACTTTGTAGTTTGAATTACAAAGAGGTGCCTAATATCATCAAATGGTGTGTTGGTCATAATATACAACCTTGTGTAGAAAGGATACAGTGGTCTGGTAGGGCTATTGATAATTTTAAAAAATTACAACTTACAGAAAAGCAAATTTTTGGATTTAATCAAAAAATGGAAAAGATTCAAAAAGAGGGTTGGAGTTGGATCGGTGCTCCGTTTTTGGATGGGGACATTTGCTTAATGGAGAAAATGTCATTGTTTATTAACGAAAAAGGGAATGTTGTTCCTTGTTGGATGAGGGAAGATTTGCCGACTGGAAACGTAAAAAAAACATCACTTAAAGAATTGTGGTTTGATCAAAGTATGGTAAATATGCGTCAAGAGCAGAATTGTCTTAAAAAAGATGTGGCAATTGGAAAAATTGCAGGTGAATGTACTGGGCGTCAACATAGAAGAAGGGTGTTGAAGAAAAAAGAAGGAATAAGAATAGAAAAACTAAATCGTTTTTAAATTGTATCAGGGTCTTGACAGATAGAATAGGCTATGATAAACTTCAGAATAGATTATGGGATGTGATATTTTAAAAAACAGATAAAAAAAGGAGAGACATCATGATCCGTTCACTGCTTATCGCCGCACTTATTGTTTGTTTTGTTGCTTCTCTGGCCATCGCTGCCGAGCCTATGTCGGCCGTCGATTCTGACATGTATTTCGGCATAAACATAAATGATGCCGAAATCATGAAATGGTTTTCGACAAACTTGCCGTCAGCCATCGACACCGATATGTTTTTCGGTGTCGATGAGACCGAAATTACCAGTTGGTAAGGTAAGGGTCTTTCAAGCTAAAGGTGTGTTGTCTTGTACAGCATGCCTTTTTCATTTGGTTTATTTTATATAGAATAAACTTATATTCTATGGCTAATATTTTACTGACAAATAGATGTAATCAAAAATGTTCTTATTGTTTTGCTAAAAGCGAAATGGAGAAAAAAAACAAAGAAATGTCTTTTTCTGATTTTGAAAAAGTTTTGGATTTTTTGGGGGGGAGCAGAGAAAAAAAGGTGCGTCTAATGGGTGGAGAGCCAACTTTGCACCCTAAATTCAAAGAAATTGTAGAAGCGTCTTTAAAAAGAGGGTTTTCTGTGCAAATTTTTACAAACGGAATTTTTGATAAAAATATTTTAGATTTTTTGTTAAGTAAGGATTCTCGAATAAGATATAGTTTTAATATAAATCCAAAAGAAAAATATTCTTCCAAAATATGGAACCAGGTTTTAAAAAATTTAGAAAAAATTTCTGTTTTTAAAAACACTCTGGTGGGTGCGGTCGTTTTTGACGATAAGTTTGAATCAGACTATTTAATAAAAATTGCCAAAAGATTTGGTATAAAAAATATTGTTTTAAGACTGGCTAATCCGAATTTTTCTGTAAACTCAGAAAAACTTATAAATGAAATCCAAAAAATTAAAAGAGAAAACATAGGAGTCGGTTTGGGCTGTGGTCTATCTAAAGATGTTTTCAATAAGAAAGGGATTAAATATGGTTGCGAGGGTAATTCCGGAAAGTTTGATATAGGCACAGATTTATCTGTTTTTAGATGCCTCCCACTGGCTAGTTGGCACAGAAAAAAACTTGGTGATTTTAAAAATTGCAGAGAGATTGAAAAATATTTTAATAGCTTGCTTTACAAAACAGAAGAAAAAGATTGTTTGATAGAGGGGCCTTGTATTGCCAAGTTTTTAAAAAACAAAAATGGATAAAAAAATTTTATTTTATGCTTCAAATAGTGTTGGCTTAGGGCACTTAAGAAGATCAATTCTTTTGGCTAATTTGGTTAAAAAAGAAAAACCAAAAACAGATATTTTGTTTGCCACTTTAAGCAAATCACCACATTTTTTGAAAGAAAACAATATTTCCTTTGTACGGCTTACTCCTGCCTCAGATGGTCTAATTAAAAAAGGAAGAAAAAGTATTTTAAAAACCAAGGAAAAAAATAGAGAAAAATTTATTAAAACTATCTACAAACACAAGCCAGATACTATAGTGGTTGATGTTTTTTTGTTTGGGTTTTCTTTCCCTTTTGAAATATTAGACTCGGAGTTTGGTGATATAAAAAAGGTGTTAATCTTTAGATTAGCTGACAAAGAAAAGTATCAATTAGTTTTAAAAAAAAGAAGTGAAATTTTAAGTGAGTTTGATAAAATTATTATTCCACATAGTGAAGAAGAGGTCGCTAGAATTTTATCTAAAAAAGAATTTAAAAATATTAAAAAAGACAAAAAATTTTTTATTTCAGGGAGTATAGTAAAAAGTATTTCTAAAAAAAATATAAGTGAATGCAGAGTAAAATATAAAATAAAAAATAATGATTTTTTAATTACCGTCTCTTTGGGGGGTGGAGGAGAAATAGTTAATGCTAATTGCAAGTCTCCTTTTTGGGTAGCGAAGCGAACTGTGGAAATTTTTGAAGAAATAAAAAAAGAAGAAACAAAAGCAAGAATGATTATTTGTGTGGGGCCTTCTTTTAAATATTTAGATAAACTTAAAAAAGAAGTTAAAAGAAGAAAACTAAAAATAAAATTAATATCTTTTGAAAAAAACTTACCCGAACTTTTTACTTTGTCTAGTTTAATAATATCTACAGCGGGCTATAATGTTTGTAATGAAATAGTGCAGGCGAGGGTGCCATCAGTGTTAGTTCCGCTAGACAGAGACAGCAAAGAACAATATGAACGAGCAAAATTTTTAAAAAATGTTGGTGTGGCTAGAGTTGTAGACAAAGATTCAAAAAATATTTTTAAAAAAGAAGTAAAAAGTGCTTTAAAAAATACAAAGAAAATGAAAAAAAGTTTTTTAAAATTAAATTTAGGAAAAATTAAGAGAAATAAAGTAGTTAAAGAATTGTTATGAGAATTTTAGCAATTGATACAACTGGTTTTAGTGCCGCAATTTCTATAGTAGAAAATGGAACAGAAGTTTTGTTTAACAAAACTGGTTCAGGGTATTTGCCAACAAAGAGCTGGAGAGAGTTTATTCAATTGCTCCCCAAAAAACATTTAGAGTTTTTGCTAAAAAATATAAATAATAAAAATATAAATTTGGATAAAATAGATGCTATTGCTGTCAGTTCAAAGTCTGGTATATATAACTGCGTTTTGGTTGGATTATCGTTTGCCAAGTTGTTGGGAAAGATTTACAAAAAACCCGTCGTGGAAGTTGATCATATCTTGGCTCACAATTATTCCTCGTGGATCGAAAGAAAACCAGAAGATTTTAATTTTCCAATATTAGTTTTTTCTGCTTCTGGAAGCCATAGCGATTTTGCGTTGATCAAAAATATAAAGAGTTTCGAATCTCTTTGTGGAAGTGTGGAAACTAAAAAAATTGCCGGAATAAAAACTTTTATAGGTGTTGGAAAAATTTTTAGGGCAGTTGGAAAGAGTTTAGGGGTTGTTAAGCCCTCCAGAGACGATGTAGATGGAATTAAAAATGCTATAAAGATTATGGAGCAAGGGGATCCCTGTAAATATAATTTCAAAAAGTATTACAAAGGAGATTTGACAGATTTAAACTTTTTTAATTTCTTAAAGCAAATTAAACTTTTTATAGAGGTAGAAAAAAGAAAAACAGGAAGGATTAGCAGATCTTTTGCCAGAGACGTGGCAGCAAGTTTTCAAGAATCATTAAACGAAATACTTTCTGAAAAAATAGTTTTGCTAGCTAAAAAAAAGAAAGCAAAAGAGGTTCATTTAGTTGGTGGACTTTCTCAAAACAAAGATTTGTACAAAAAAATCAAAAATAAAATAAGGGGTGAAATTATTTTAAGAAAGCCAACAAAAAAAGAATATAGGTTAGATAATGCTGCAATGATTGGATGCTTGGCCTATTACCAAAATAAATACAAAATAAAATTCAAAAATTTTGAGCCTAACATTACACTTTGATATGAGTATGGAAATTTTAAAAATAAATCAAGAAAACGAGAAAGAAGTAAATGAAGCAATAAAAGCTTCGATTGGGGTGATAGAGAGAGGGGGTCTTATTGTGCATCCTACAGATTCTTGCTATGGCATAGGTGCCGATATGAACAATGAAGATGCAATAAAAAAAATTTATCAGTTTAAAAACAGGGATTATAGTAAGCCCTTTTTTATAACAGTCAAAAATGTAGAAGAGTTTAATACTTATGGAAAGGCAAGTTTTTTGGTTGAAAGAATACTTCAAAAAAAACAAGAAAAAATATTTACATTTATTGTACCAAGGAAAGACAACGTACCTATTAGTCTAAATCCTGGATTAAAAACAATTGGTATACAAATTCCTAGAAATATTTTTTATTTAAAACTACTTTCTAAATTGAATAATCCACTTGTGGGAACTAGCGCCAATTTATCTGGTAGGGAGGTGTGTTATAGCGTAGAGGAGCTGTTAAATCAATTTGGAGAGGAAAATAATTTTCCCTCAGATATATTAATTTTGGATGTTGGCGAGTTGCCTAAAAAGAGACCTTCTACTGTTGTAGAAATTATTGATGAAGAAAACTTTAGAGTTTTGAGAAAATGAAATATAAAATAGACAAACAAAACTATTCAACAATAGATTCTTTGGCGAAGATTGCTGTTGAAAGTAGATCAGAAAACTTAGAAATTATTTTGGCAGAAAACTTGCTTGATTTACCGTCTTTTCCAGAACTTCTCGAATCTATTTACAATCTTTTAAATAAATATGAAAGCAAGATAAAAATTATTTTAAAGAATTTTCCATATTGCTTGGTTTCTTCAAATTCTCTTGACCATATCGTTTTTGATAATTTTTCTGGAGATAAAGGGAAAAGTTGCAAAAAATGTAAGTGGGACAAATCTTGTGGAGGATTCCCGAAGGGATACTTGAAATACTATAGGGAGAATGGCTTTAGTCCTATTTTGGATTTACCTACAGAAGTAATGATAGAAATAGAGCCAAAGTGTAATCTAAGGTGTAATTTTTGTTTTAATAAAATTTCCTTTGCCTCTTGTGGAAGAGAAAAGTCTCCCCGGTTGGGTTTTGAGAAAACAAAAAAAATTATAGACGATGTCTATAGTTCAAAAATAAAAACAGTCAGGTTTACTGGAGGGGAGCCTCTTTTACGAAAAGATATTTTTAAAATTCTTAAGTATGCAAAAAATAGGGGATTTGATGAAGTAAGGCTAAACACAAATGGAATTTTGGTAAACAAAGCCATGGCAGACAATTTAGCAAAACTTGTCGACAACATTTTAATCCCAATAGAAAATTATTTACCCCAAAAAGAGGATATAATTACAGGAGGAAAAGGGGTTTTAAAAAAGAAAGAAATCTCTATAAAATTTTTGAAAGAAAGTGGAATAAAAACTGTTCGTGTTGGCACAGTGCTTACAAAAGAAAATATTTTAAATCTTGAAAATATGGCTGATTTTATTGAAAAACTTCCCATTGATGAGTGGGAGTTTTATAGGCCAATTCCTATATCGGGAGAAAATATCTTAGACTCTAAATTAGTAAAAGTTTTTGTAGAAAAAATTTTTAAAATAAGAAAAACACTAGATATGCCTATTGCTTTAGCTAACTCTCTTCCTTTTTGTGCAATTAAAGATACAAATAAATTGAGTAGTATTTCTGTTGGCGCAACTGCCGACGACGGACATTCAAGAATTGTTGTCGATCCGAGAGGGTTTTACAAACCACATTATTTTATCGATGAAAATTTAGGAGATACTTCAAGTGTGCTAAAAGTATGGAAAAATAAATTTCTAAAAAAAATCCGCAGTTTAAATTATTTGCCAGAAGAATGCAAAAAATGTTTTTTTGTTTCTAAATGCAAAGGAGGAAGTAGGCAAGCGTCCAAGGTGTTTTATGGTGATTATTTCAAAAAAGATCCACTAGCTAATAAAAAGAATCTTTAATGTCTAATAAAATTTTAAAACCTACTTCTTTTACTTTGCAGTGGCACATTACAGAAAGGTGCAACTGGAGGTGTGGGCACTGTTATCAAAACAAAGATTTTATAAAAAAGGAAATGTCTAGGAAGGAGCTTGCGAAGGTTTTAAATCAGTACATTTTTTTAATCAAGAAATGGGGGTTGTCCAAAAAATTTGCCAGGATAAATATTACAGGAGGGGAGCCAATGATAAGAAAAGATTTTCTAAATTTTGCGAGGAGTCTTGGTGATAATGTGGATTTATTTGAGTGGGCACTTCTTACAAACGGATCTCTTTTAACAAAAAAAAATATAAAAAAGCTGAAGGATTATAATATTGTAGCTTGTCAAGTAAGCCTAGAGGGAGAAGAAAAAACTAACGATAAAATTAGAGGCAAAGGATCTTTTAAAAAAATTTTAAAAGCAATAGAAATGTTGGTGGATGCAAACATAAAAACTGTGGTTTCGCTAACCTTAACAAAAGAAAATATAAAAGATGTTCCTGCTCTAGCAAAAAGACTAGGTGGTATGGGGGTATCGACATTGGGGGTAAGGAGGCCTATTTCTTGGGGAAGAGGGAAAAAACTTAAAAATAGCATTTTAGAACCAAAAGAACTTAAAAATTTTTATAGGCAGGTTTTAGAAGCCAATAAAAGTTTAATTAAAGAGAAAAGTTCTCTCAGAATAAGCACAGGATGTGAAAGTGGCCTATTTAACTCTGAGATGGGCGAACTATCCATAAAAAATTATTGTGGAATAATAGAGGGGAGAATAATGGTGATTATGCCAAATGGGGATATTTATCCTTGCAGAAGGCTTCCTATAAAATTGGGAAATATAAAGAAAGATACAATGAAAGATGTTTATTTCGGATCAGAAAAATTGGCAGATTTAAGAAATTTAAACAATGCGCATATTTTTTGTAAAAAATGTAGTAATTTCGACCTTTGTTTTGGTGGGGCGCCTTGTGTAAAATACTGTTATGCTGGCAAACTTTTTGTTCCAGACGTGCAGTGCTATAAGTATTATAAAAAGCTAGAAAATCCTGAATTTTTTAAAAAACATCAGGACTTGGTTTGGGAAGAAAAATATTTTAAAAATTAATATGGAACGAGTAGATATAAAAATAGGTTTTGGGTGTAATAATTATTGCTTGTTTTGTGTGCAGGGCAAGAAGCGAGATTTTCGCGCGAACAAGGATATAAAAGAAATAGAAAAGTCCCTAAAAGAATCTTTTGCTGAAGGAAAAAGAGAAGTTGTTTTTACAGGAGGGGAGCCATGTATGCACCCAGATATTTTAAAAGTTATTTCTTTAGCTAGAGATATTGGATTTAAACAAATTCAAATTCAGACAAATGGTAGGATGTTTGCGTATAAAGATTTTTGCAGGAGGGCTGTTGATGCGGGGGCGACAGAATTTTCCCCCTCTCTTCATGGCCATACAGCTGAGATACATGATTTTTTAACGGGAGCAAAAGGAAGCTTTAAACAGACTTTGCGGGGTATAGAAAACTTAAAGGATTTGGGGCAATATGTTTTGACAAATTCGGTGATTACCTCGAAAAATTATAGGTATTTGGTGAAAATGGCTAAGGTTTTCACCAAATTAGGGGTAAATCAGTTCCAATTTGCCTTTATTCATTTGGGTGGTACGGCTTGGGAAAATAGAGAATGGATCACTCCTAAAAAATCAGAAATAATGCCTTTTGTGAAAAAAGCTTTGGATATAGGCATTAAGGCAGGTAAAATTGTCTCTACAGAAGCTATACCGTATTGTCTAATGGGGGGCTACGAAAATTGTATTGCTGAAAATTTTATTCCAGAAACTAGCATATACGACGCTGGATTTGCAGTGAAAGATTATTCAAAATACAGAGTGTCAAAAGGAAAAACAAAAGGGCCAAATTGTAAAAAATGTAAATACTTTAAAGTTTGCGAAGGTCCATGGAAAGAATACCCAGAGCTTTATGGTTGGAGCGAATTTGTTCCAGTAAAAAAATAAAATGAAAAGTACAAAAAAAATATATTTTGCTAGTTTAGGAAATTGCAATCAAAAGTGCTTGTTTTGTGCGCGGGGGGGCGATGAGCCAAAAATCAAGCTTCTAAATACGAGTCAATCTAAAAAAATTTTAGAAAAAAAGGCAAAAGAAGGATATGATGAAATTTACTTCGACGGCGGAGAACCGACCCTGAGAAAGGACCTCAAAGAGCTTGTTGGTTTTGCCGTGGGTCTGGGCTTTAAAAAAATTAACATTTTAACCAACGGAGTTTCTTTGGCAGATAGGGGTTTGGTAAAAAAATTATTGCCTGCATCTTTTTCAGTGTCGCTTCATTCACACAAAAAAAATATTTCGGAAAAAATTACTGGCACGAAAAATTCTTTTGATAAAACAATAAAAGGAATAGAGAACTTGCTGTCTTGTGAATGTAAAGATGTTTCTTTGTACCATATTATTTCTAGATACAATTATGAGTATTTGCCAGACTTTGTGAAATTTGTTGATAAAAATTTTCCTAAAATAAAAAATATTACTTTTTCTTTTATTTATCCTGCTGGCGCAGCTCTAAAGAATAAGGATATTTTTCCAAAACTCTCGAAGGTAGAACCATATTTAAAAGAGGCTCTAGATTTATGCAAAAAGAAAAAAATAAATTTTTCTTTAAGTACGTGTGGTACGGTGCCGCTGTGTTTTTTAAGTGAATATGAAGATGTTTTACTTGATCAACAAGAATTAGATCAGCCGGAAAATGTTGGTCTTGTTGATGCAAATCAAAATACAAGATATCAACTTGCTTCTAAAAAATTTCATAAAAAAACAAAAATAAAATCATCTGTTTGTGAGAAATGTTTTTTTGACGATAGATGTGGAGGACTTTGGAAAGATTATGTTTCAATCTACGGGGCAGATGAACTAAAACCTGTTGTCAGCAGAAAAAAAACAGAAACTGAAAACAAAGGAGAAGTTTTTTTGGCGGTTACTGGTTGGTCGTGTAATAATAATTGCGTTTTTTGTACAACAGTTTCAGACAGAAATATAAACAGAAGCACAAAAGAAATATTAGAAGATGTAAAACAAGCCTATAAAGATGGATATAGAATAATAGAATTTATTGGTGGAGAGGTGAGTATACGATCAGATTTTTTTAATCTTGTTTCGGGGGCAAAAAAAATAGGTTTTGACGATATTCGATTAACCACAAATGGTCGGTTGTTTGGCTACGATTATTTTCTTAAAAAAGGTGTTGATGAAGGTCTTCGGGTTATAAATTTTTCTCTTCATGGGCACAAAAAAGTGCTGCACGATGGAATGACAAGAACGCCAGGCTCTTTTAAGCAATGTCTTTCGGGGGTTAAAAACGCTATTAAAAATCCAAAAGTGAAAGTAATAATAAATACAGTTGTTTCGAAAATGAACTACAAACATCTTTTGGAGATGGCAGATTTTTTAAGAGATTTGGGTGTTGGAGAATGGCATCTTTTAGAACTTCTTCCAGATGGCAGGGGAACTAGCGCTTACAACAATATAGCTGTGGGGTATAAGGATTTATCTTTGGGGTTTAAAAAAATATCAGAATTTTCCAAACATTTTGATAAGGTAGATATTTTTGATTTTCCTTTTTGTATTTTTGAACCAGAAGTTTTCGATATAAAAAATATAACTTTTTTCACTCCTCAAAACAGATATGAAGATATAAATCAAAAAGGGTTTGGTCCAGAGCGTGTTTCCAAAAGTAAAACAAAGAAGGGATACATATACGAAGATAAATACAAAATAAAACCCAAGGTTTGTAAGAGTTGTGTATACTTTGATAAATGTGGCGGTTTAGCAAAACCTTATTTTAAAAAAAAGGGGGATAAAGAAATAAAAGAACTAAAACATGGATAATTATTACACAGTAGGCAAGAGCCCTTTTGTTTATGCTGGCTATGTGTGCAACAACCGGTGTATTTTTTGTTTTGAAGCAGATAGAAAATTTTCACAAAAAACGACTGCAGAGATTAAAAGAGAAATGAAACTGATAAGAGAGAATTTTGATTTTATAAACTTTATGGGGCAAGAGCCAACTTTGCGCAAAGATATTTTTGAGCTTATTTTGTACGCAAAAAAATTGGATTTTAAGAATATTAGTATTACTACAAATGGCAGAATGTTTGCTTATAAAAATTTTGCTAAAAATGCTCTCAAAAGTGGATCGGATCAAATTGTAATTACTGTAATGGGAAATAGTGCAAAAATGCACGACATGCACACTTTGGACAAAAATAGTTTTGAGCAAACTCTTGCTGGAATAAAAAATATTCTTTTGTATAAAAAACTAGAAACAAGTTTGGTTGTTAATATTATGGTTACTCAAAAAAATCTTAAACAACTTTACGAAATAGTAAGTTTTTTTGTTGGCCTTGGCGTAGTAGAAATAAATATAGGGCATATAATGCCTATAAATAAGAAGATTGGGTCCTCTAAAAAAATGGTTGCCAAGATGAGCGATGTTGTCCCAGCTCTAATAAAATGCCAAGATAAACATAGTGGTGTGAAGTTTTTGTTTGTAGAATACCCTGCGTGCGTTTTTCCAAAAGAGTATCGAGAGCTTGCTTTTCCGTGTCTTGAAGAAAATCTACAAAAAACAAAAATAAAATTATGTAAGAATTGTAAACATAAAACAAGCTGTGGTGGCATTAGCAAGGATTACTTAAATCTTTATGGCGAGGAAGAATTTAAACTCTAAAATAAAAAAAACAGTGATCATTACTGGTTATAAGTGCAACAATCAGTGCTCTTTTTGTATAGATTCAAACAAAAGAGATTTAAGAAATAAAACAACCCAGGAAATAAAAAGAGAAATGAAAGAAGCAAAAAAAAGAGGCACTTCGTATATCGAATTTATTGGAGGAGAAACTACAATAAGGCCAGATGTTTTTGATCTTATAAGTTTTGCTCGGGGATTAAAGTTTGAAACTATCTCTATGGCTACAAATGGGAGAATGTTTTCGTATCTTGAATACACCAGAAAAGCTATAAATGCAGGTCTTACCGATGTTATTTTTTCTATCCATGGACATAGTTCTAAATTACACGATTTATTAACTCAATCAAAGGGAAGTTTTAGTCAACTTCAAAAGGGATTAGAAAATTTTAAAAGATGTGGCTTTAAAAAAATTGGTTCTAACACAACTATTGTAAAACAAAACTATAAATTTCTACCAAAAATAGGGCAGTTTATTTTAGATAATAATATAAAAACTTCGGAGTTTATTTTTGTAGACCCAAACTACGGGGGAGCGCACGATAATTTTAAAAAATTAGTTCCTAAAATATCTAAAGTGGCGCCTTATGTTAAAAAGTGTCTAGATTTAACAAAAAACTCGTCCGAATCCGAAGAGGGCAATTTTTTTTGGAATATTAGGTATGTACCGCTTTGTCATTTTAAAAATTATTTAACAAATGTAAGTGAACTTAGAGAGGTGCAAACATTTGAAACTGAACATCTGGCGCCAGATTTTGAGAACTTAGATGTCGAAAATTCTAGAAAAGTTGTGGGGCGCGAAAAAACGGAGCGGTGTAAGGGGTGCAAACTGTTTGATTACTGCGAAGGAATATGGAAAGAATACTTAAAACATTATGGAGACAAAGAGTTAAAACCAATTTTATAAGTATGGATATTTGTATTTGGGATAAATGTAATAATAAATGCTCGATGTGTACCAACCCAGATGATTTTTCTGGGGAGGGGTATAATTATGATTTGCTAATAGAAAGAATAAAAAAATTTAAAAAAATTTTTAATCCTAAAGATGCAATTATTTTAACTGGAGGAGAAACAACTATTCACCCAAAGTTTTTGGATATTTTAAGGTTTGTTAGAAAAATTTTTCCCAAACAAGAGGTTAGAGTTTTAACAAATGGCAGGAGATTTTTTTATGAGAACTTTGCCAAAGATGTACTAAAAACTAAAAATCTTAATTTGGCAGTGTCTCTTTATGGTTCAAATAAAAAAATACACGACAGTATAACAAGAACGAAGGGTAGCTTTACTCAAACTACAAAAGGCATAGAAAATATTTTGAAATTACGGGATTTGAAAGATCATGGTGTAGAAATACGAACAGTAATTAGCAAACTTTCCTGTAAAGATGTAGAAAAAACAGTGGAGCTGGTGGTAAATAAATTTTCGGAAATAGATAGACTGATTCTAATATTTATGGAAATAGAAGGGCAGGCAGAAAAAAATAAAAAGGTTGCAGGCATTACCTACAAAGAAGTAAAAAATTATATTGAAAAAATTTATCCATATTTTAATAAACTAAAAGAAGTTAGGTTGTATCACTTTCCTTTGTGTACTTTAGATAAAAAATTTTGGCCGTATATATGGAGGACTCTTCCAGAAAACGAAGTAAGTTTTGTAGAAATTTGTAATGGGTGTAATTACAAAAAATATTGTCTAGGTATTCACAATGAATATATAAAAAATATTGGTACAAAAGAGTTTAAGCCAATTAAAGAAAAAGTTAATATAAAAGAGACGAGCGATTATTATTATCCAATATCTAGTGCAAAATAATGGTTTTTGATTATTTGTTTTTGCCAGCACTTTTCATAATAGGCATTATAACAGCCTACGAAGATTTGAAGTATGGAAAGGTGAGGAATAAATGGGTTATTGCAGGGCTTTTTTGGGGGGTATTTATAATTTTTCTTTTTGCTTTGTGGAGCTTAGTTGCGGAGCCTATTACAAGATTTTTCCATCCAACTTGGCCGGTTTTTACAATTTCTTTTTCTTATTTAGGAAATGTTGTTTTAAATTCTTTCATGGCTACTTTGGTAGCTTTTTTTATGTGGCGGTTAGGGGCGTGGGCAGCAGGCGATGCTAAGCTTTTTATAGTTTTTTCTTTGCTTTTGCCACTTAAATATTATTGGCAGGCTTATTTTCATTTTTTTCCATCGTTTGTCCTTTTGATAAACATATTTTTATCGGTGTTTATTTATTTGTTTATTAGAGCGTGTTTATTTTTTGTGTATAGTTTTTATTTGAAGTTTTTTAAGGGAAAAGAATTTAAAAAAAGAAAAAAGATAAAAAGAGAAAAAGGGTTTGTGCTACAAAAAATAAAAAACCAGATTTCAGTGCTACTTTTTTTTATTTCTATTTTTATGGTTTTTGGTTTGTTTAGAGAGACTATAGAGCTATATTTGTCGGTTAGTGTGGAGTCTTTGCAGATTTTTGTTTTTGGAATGTTTATTGTTTTTAGTGGTTTTCTTTTTGGGTTTTTTCAAAAAAAGTTTTTCTTTTGGGTGGCACTTTTTATTTTTGTTTTGGTTTTGGGAACGGGTTTGTTTTTAGATAGTAGTTTAGCTTGGAGAGTTCTTTATAGCTCAGTAAAGACAATGTTGATTTTTATGATAGTTTTTTCTTTTTTTAGAATTATAATAGATTTTTATGTTGCGAAAACAAGCGTAAGGATTGTTCCTTTAGAAAATTTGTCGGAGAATACAAATTTATTTGAAATAGATTTTAATAAAATCAAAGAGGATAAGGATTTTTATAAAAAATATTTTAGTAGGGTTTATCCAGATGGGTTAACAGGGGAGCAGGTAGTGGCAGTAAAAAAATGGGCAAAAGAAAAACAGGAATTTTTAAAAGGAGTTCGTGTTTATCAACCATTTTCTTTTGTTCCATGGATGTTTCTAGGTCTTGTTATAACCATTATTCTGAGAAGCTCTCTTATACACTTAGTTTTTTAGGATAAATGTATGTATGGTATAATTTAGCTATGAAAAACAACCTTAAAAAAATATTGTTTGCGGGCATTATTTCCTTTTTTCTTGGGTACTTTGCTTATGCTTACGAAGTTGGCACAGATTTTACTCTTTGCACATCTACTGTAGATCAACCATCTTGCTACGAGACGCTGTATCCATCCCCAACTTTAAACTGGACTGTTTCTGGTGCTTCAACCCAGGTCTCTTATTGGGCGCAGATAGACGACAATAGCAATTTTTTATCAAACGAAATTAATACTGGAGAGGTTTCCAGTGCAAATGACTCTTATACTGTTGGCGGGGTAGCGCTTTCTTTTAACGAAGATTATTATTGGCGCATAAAAATAAAAGACAACTTTGGTAGCTGGATTGACGACTGGGTTGAAGCAGGTACCACCTTTACTACAAGCCCTTCTTGTCTTGAAGATCAGTCTTCAGGTGGCTTTTCGGTTACTGGAGTAAGGTCAGAAACTTATTGTGTGTCTGAAGGTACGGGAGCGCACACTTTTTCTTGGACTTATGAAGATCCAGGAGGTAATCCACAGTCTAGATTTATTTTTCAAGTAGACGATAATGCAGATTTTTCTTCGCCAGAGATAAATAGGGATTATACCGGGCTTTCAAATCCAAGCCCATCGGAGAATAATCAGACCGCCTACGTTGTTATTTCACCGACTTCTGATAAGTTGGTTTACGATGAATTTTATTATTGGAGGGTGAAATCTTATAATTCTTTAGATGAAGATCTTGGGTGGGACAGCGGACCTTCTTTTCTTACGGGCGACCACGCTTTTCCTTTTGTGGATTTTTCTTGGTCGCCAGCAAATGTTATTGAAGGGGAAACTACAGATTTTACAGACGAAAGTATTGTGTATGGCGGGACTACAAAAACAAACTGGGCATGGACTTTTGAAGATGGTGTACCGGCTTCTTCTACAAATCAAAATCCTTCTATGTATTTTTCTTCAAATGGAATAAAGTCGGTTCTTTTGGGGGTTACAGATTCTGATGGATATTTTTGTGAGGGCGCAGGACCTGCTTCTGGAGGCATTGGTGTAAAGGTTGCTCTTCCAGACTGGAAAGAAATTTCTCCCTAAAAAATTATTTATTAATAAGAAATTTTTAATATGATAAACAAAAAATTAATAGTAGCTTATTTATTAACAGTTATAGTCGTGGCGTTTTTGGTGGGGAGTATAGTGTATAAAGAAGAGTATGCTTCTAAGAAAGATGTGTTTGAGGAGTATGAAGATCCTGTTTCAGAGGCGGTGTCTTTAGCACAAAAAGGTACTTTAGAATTTAAAGAAAGCGATCTGGGAAAACAATCGATTGAAATACTAGAACAGGTCTTAGTAAAAGATGAAAAAAATATAGATACACTTGCAAGTCTTGGGTACTCATACGAAATAATGGGTGAATACGATAAGGCATTAGAGTATTATAATCGTGCACTAAAGATAGATAACCAAAATTCTTTTATATACAACAAAATTGGCCATGTTTATGATTTAAAAGAAGGGGCTTCTAGTGCAACTTCTTATTATGAAAAAGCGCTAGAATTAGATTCTACAAATATGGATGCCAAAATTAATTTGGCCAGAGTTTATTATCGAGAAAATAAAATAGATCTAGCAGAAGATCTTTTTGAAGAAGCCTATGGAGAAGAATCAATAAATGGTCGCGCGAAAGCAGAGCTTGGATATGTATTGTCTATGATATCAATGAATAAAGAGGACTATAAAAAGGCAAAAGAATATATTAATGAAGCCAAAGAAGCAGATCCAGCATTACCTATTGTTTGGACTGGGTTAGGAAAAGTTCGTTTTGTCGACACAAAAGATGCAAACTCACAAAAAGAAGCAGAGGATATTTTAGAAGAAGTGCTTGGATATTTTGATAAAGCAATAGAGCTATACCCACACCAAACAGAAGCTTATTTTTGGAAAGGTAGAATCTTAAGTGTTGTAGGCAGAGAAGAAGAGGCTCAAAAAGCTTTTGAAAAAGCTTTGGTGGTGGTAGAAAAAGATATTGCCCTAATGCAAGATGAGAGGAAAATAATGAGAGATACCATAAATGATTTTATTTCTGAGATGGAACCCGTTTCTTTTTTTGAAAAACTTATTTTGAAAGAGGCTTTTGCGGATAATAATTTTCGAAATTGGGCAGCTGCTGTAATCGCTGGCAGTACACCAGGGCATAGTTGGGCAATTCGAGGAAATACAGCCGTTTGTGTTACTAATCAATGGACAGTTTCCTATAACGGAGGAGTTGTTACTACAAGAAATCCGTCAGGGCAAGTAACTGGAAGTAGAAATGTGAATCCTCCAGCCCGAACCCATGCGCCTCCTCCACCACCTCCTCCTCCCCCACCTCCTCGTGTATCAGCCACCTCTCTAGATGTTTCTCAACACAGTTCAACAACATATTGTTTGGTAGAAGGTATACACAATTTTTCTTGGGCTTATTCTTCAAACAGGGGGCGCGCTCAATCTAGATTTGAGTTTCAAGTAGATAACAATTCTAATTTTTCTTCTCCAGAAATAGATAGAGATTTTTCTGGTCTTTCAAATTCAAGCCCAACTACGAACAATCAGGCTGTGTCTGTTGTGAATACACAAACTGATGATAAAATTTTTTACAACGATACTTACTATTGGAGAATTAGACTTTATGATTCAACAGGGTTGAGTTCCGGATGGACGAATGGCCCTTCTTTTTCTACAGCTAAACACGCTTATCCATTAGCAGATTTTAATTGGACTCCAGATCCTCCAAACCAAGGAGGGAGTGTATATTTTAACAACAAGACGAGAATATCTTCAGATCCTGCCACTGCTAGTTATTTGTGGAAATTTGTGGATGCGGGTCCACAGAGCTCGACTTTGGAAAATCCTGTAGTAATTTTTTCATCAACAGGAGTTAAAGAAACAATACTAAAATCTACTGACGCAGATGGATACAGTTGTTCTGCTACAAAAGGAGATATTAATGTAAAAACAGGGTTGCCAGACTATAAAGAAATCTAGTTTAATGGTTGAACAAAGGTTTGGATTATTGTATAGTTCTATATATTATGGCAACTACTAAAAAAGCTAAAAAACCAATTTCAAAGAAAAAAAAGACTGTTAAGAAGGCGGTTGCTGGTAAGGTTGTAAAAAAGACAAAAGTTAAGACTAAAAAAAATAAAAAAAACAAAAAGACAAACGAGCAAATAATAGAAGCTTTGCTTAAAAAAGGGAAGTCTCGTGGTTTTGTAACTCATAAAGAAATTTTAAAAGAATTTCCTAATATAGAGGAAGATGTGGTTTTTCTAGACCATCTTTATTTTAGATTCGAGGAGGATGGTATAAATGTTTTAGATGGCATGGATCTTTTAGAAATTGATGAAAAAGACAAATCAGCAGATAAAATAACTGCATCTTCTGACTCCGTGCAGATGTATTTAAAAGAAATTGGAAAAATCTCTCTTATTACAGCATCAGAAGAAAAAGATTTAGCTAAAAAGATAGAGGCAGGGGATCTGGAGGCAAAAAAACAATTGGCGCAGGCAAACTTGAGGCTGGTGGTTTCTATAGCAAAAAGGTACATAAACCGAACTCCAAACTTAACTATTTTGGATTTAATACAAGAAGGTAATTTAGGTTTGTTCAGAGCTGTAGAAAAATTTGACTGGCGAAAAGGTTTTAAGTTTTCTACTTATGCGACTTGGTGGATAAGGCAGGCAATTACAAGGGCGCTGGCAGATCAATCGAAAACTATTCGAATTCCGGTTCATATGGTGGAAACAATTTCTAAGTATAAACAAGTTTTTAGAAGACTTACGCAAGATTTGGGCAGGGAGCCACTTGCAGAAGAAATTGCATCAGAGATGGGGCTAGACATTGCTAAAGTTCATCATATGCAAAAAATTTCTCAAGAAACAATTTCTTTAGAAATTCCAGTTGGAGAAGACGACAAAGATTCTACTCTTGGAGAATTTTTACCTGATGAAAAAATATTATCTCCAGACCAAGAAGCAATGAGAAGAATTTTAAAAGATCAAGTCGGAGAAATTTTGATAGATTTAACGCCAAGAGAAAAAAAGATTTTAGAAATGCGTTTTGGATTAACAGATGGTATTACGCACACACTTGAAGAAGTGGGGAGAGAGTTTGGTGTAACAAGAGAGAGAATCAGACAGATAGAAGCCAAGGCAATTGAAAAAATTCGCTTACATGGTAAGCTAAAAAAGTTAGAGGAGTATTAGATTTGAAAATTAAATAACATTCTGCGGTAGCTCAGTGGTAGAGCGCTCGGCTGTGAATACATATTCTTTATGGTATACTTAAGTGTGTATGCCAGATAAAAGAACATATGCTGACCGTGCAAAATATTTAGTACAGGCAGTTTCAAAAAGAAGGAAGAAATTAAAGGCGATGGTGGTTGAATACAAAGGTGGAGAATGTGTTATTTGTGGTTACAAAAAATACGTTGGTGCTTTTGATTTACACCATAAAGAAGATTCACCCAAGGAATTTGGTTTATCAGAAAGAGGAATGACCAGATCTTGGGAAAAAATAAAAAAAGAATCTGATAAGTGTGTTCTCCTTTGTGCAAATTGTCATAGAGAAGTGCATGGCGGTGTTACGCAGCTTCCTAAGGAAACTTAGGTTGAAAAACAAGGTGAATTGTCTGGAAACCCAAACAAGTAATGTTGTGGGCAATCAGCAGCCAAGATCCAATATCTATTGGATAAGGTTCAGAGACTATCCTGTATATAGGAGTACTCCGAGAGTAATCAAGGGGGAAGCGCCTTGCGCCCTAACAGTTTTGATTAAAGTTAAAGCTAGAGGGTGATGATATAGTCCACGCCTTTTAGAAATATTAGGATAAGTGTAACCGAGTGGTCGCTGGTTCGAATCCAGCCCGCAGAGCAACAAACAGAAAGGCACCATTTGGTGCTTTTTCTGTTTGTATGTTTCTGCGAGGAGAAAGTAAATTTATTTGCTTTCGTCGGGATGAGAATGGCACAGCGATGTCGAACGAAGTGAGACCGCGAGCCGGGGTCGAAAGTACTTAGATTTTTTGGAGCGTAGCGAATAAAAAAGCTTAGTAACTTGTGACCGAATCCAGCCCGCAGAGCCATCTATTGACACAGCATTTACGCTGTGTTATTGTGTATTCAGGAAAAGAAATTTATTTATTGATAATAAAACGAGAAGGGGGCAAAAGATGTGAGAAGAAGCGAAGGACTTCTTTTTGGTTACAAAAAAGGTGCAGGAAGCAATTTCTGTTCTTGGCGAGAAAGGTATAACAGCAGAAAAATCTATGATGTGTCTGGGGTCTCACTTTATACCCCACGAGGGAATTAAGTTTCCCAAAGAAGACCTTGAAAAAGTTCGTGGAATTTTACGAGAATCGCACATTAAATTTCACAACCAAGCATTTTCGTATAGAGGTGCTCAGCTGAATTTGTAGAAATAAGCCTGTCAGCAGAAAAATCTGCTTCGGCAGGTTTTTCTTTTTTATACAAAACCCATAATTAGTTCTAAAGTGTTAGTTTGGGAAATAGGTCTGAAACATTATTAAACTGCAAATCGTTCTTTATTTTAGCCCAATCTAGAGTTCTAAACGCATCCAACAAGGGGAGCCGTCTATTGACACAGTATTGGTGCTGTGTTATTATAGTTGCATGAAAAGAAAAATCTTTTTTATAATATATTTGAAAACTTTTTAAGGAAAGGATTGCTAAAATGAAAAGAATAACTGTTACGGTGGTTCTGACGAGTATGGACTCTCGGTTTGTTATCAAGGGAGTTCCAAAGAACCTGACTGACGAGATTGTAGACAAGCTGGACAAATTCAATCACTTGAGCGATGCTCGGTTTGAAATGGGACGTATCAGAACCGATTGTTTGGAAGATCCTCCCGATGATGTTCACAACAAGATCATTGAACTTGTTCGTGAGGTTGCCGGCGAAGGGTATGTGGTCTGTCGTCATACTCACCACGACGACACCTGTATGGGAGAGCTTATGTTCGGTGAAGATTTCTACGATGGTGGTGTAGCTTTGACCGAAGATGAACGTTGGGCTTTTTCCTGAAAAACGTTATAAAAAAGAAAGAGTTGGTGCAAAATCCGTTTGGATTAGTGCTAACTCTTTTTTGATTTTACCCCAATCCAAAGTTCTAAATACATCCAGTAGTGGGAGCCAGTTTGGATGTTGTGGATAACTATTGACTTTTTTGCAGGAATAGATATGATTGGAGTATAAGCGCTTCCGCCAGCCTTCGGGTCCGCGGGAGTTTTGTTTTGTGTTATAATTTCAATTATGAAAACGGTACTACTTATAGATGGAGAAAATTTTAAAGGAAAAGCTAGAGATGCTCTAAGTAAGAAAAATATTGCCTGGAATGAATTTAATTTCAAGGGGTTATTTGACCTTGTCTTGGAAGACTACAAAGTTGAAAAAGTTATTTTTTATTTTGCTAAAATAAAATTTCACAAAAAGACAAAAGAAAAATCCCAGAAACTTATTGAAAACCAACGATTATTAAAAAATCATTTAGAAAAACAGGGGTTCGAAGTTGTTTTATCTGGAAGGGTCAGGGGTCAAGAAGAGGAAGGTTTGTTCGGGAAGAGAATCTTGGTTTTTAAAGAAAAGGGTGTTGATGTAAAAATTGGTGTTGATATGGTAAGTTTCGCCTGTGACAAAAAATTTGGTCAGATAATTTTAGGTAGTTCCGATTCGGATTTGCAACCAGCAATAGATGAGTCAAAAAGAAGAGGAATCAAAATTGTATATTTAGGTTTTGAGGAGAATCCAAACAGGGGGATTTCTTATAATACGCATAAATCAATACTTATTAGAAATTCTGAATTAAAGAAATTTTTGTAAAACAGGTTCCCTCCTACGCCAAGGCTACGGATGGACAAGTAAATGCATCCAACAATGGGAGCCACGATTTTAATCGCTTCGTTAAGCGGTTTTAACTGCCTCTCCTTTTCAAAGTCTTGATTTTCTTTTTTTGTTTGTTAATCTTTGTTTAGATTGTAAAGTTTACAACAGGAGGATGAAATGAATAAAACTTTAGATTTTGTGAAGAAAAGAATTTTAAAAGATATCAAGGTATTGAAAATGGAGACGAAAAAACTTGAAAAAACTTGTTCTTTAATTGATCCTAAAAATGTTTCGTTTTTGGTTTATATTGAACCAACAGAAATGATGTCTTATCATTTTGATGCTACTAGGAGTGTTTACAAAGATAAAACATTGGAAGGTGTTCTTCGAAAAGTTAAATTAGGTGAGGAAAAAAGAGATGAAAAAATAAAAAGGAAAGATGTGGAAGTTTTGGCAGTAATTGGCGATGACAACAAGCGTGTTAAATTACCACCGAGGTTTTGGCGGAATATTGTAATTAATACCTTGGGGTTAAAAATATAAAAACAAACAATAAGTTTATAAAAGTCACCAATATGTAGAAATATTAAAGGGGCTTTTTTATACAATTCATAGACAAATAGCACTTTGTGTGCTATTTTTGTTTTAAAATTGAAAACATAAAAAAGGAATGGATAAATGGTAAAAATAACTGCCCAATTTCATGAATTTGTAATGAAGCATTTTGGTTTTACACCAGAAGAATTTTATTATAATCCTAAAATTTTAGTTGAAAAAGAATTTGAGATTGCTAAAAAATATGGCTTTCTTTTTAATTCTCCAGATTATCTTTTATATGCCCTAGAAGCACAGGCTCTAGGAGCAAAGATTATTATGGATGGAGATAATCTTCCAGAAGTTGATTCTAGTAATCCTGTAATAACTTCTTTGGATGGTAATATTGTTACTCCTAATTTTAATAAAGGAATTTTTGCTTTAATTACAGAAATGTATGAGGAGTGGTGTAGAGTAACTGATCGTGAGGATGTAGATATTCAGTTTACAGCACCATTTACTTTAACAGGCAGACTTTTTGGAGAAGAAAATTTTTATCTTGAAATGGCTGTGAATTCAGAGACTACATTAAATTTAATTAATAAAGTAACTGATAAAATTATTTTGCCGTGGGTTTTACATTTAATAAAATTATTTCCTAAAGCAGAAAATATTATTGGTGCTGATGCAAACTGTTTTCTTTCTAGCTTCAGCCTAGATGATATCGAAAAATTTGCTCTTAATCCTCTTGAAAAAATTCGCGAGGCTTGTAAAGGAAAACGAGTTTTTATTCCAAATTGGGGCGGGGAAAGTAGGTGCAATAAAAAATTTCTTAGTAAAATAATGGAGTTAAAATATAGAGCCAATCCATATTTTATTGAAGGCCAAAGCACAGATGTTGAAATATTGTCACCACAACATTACGTAGATGAAGCAAAAAAATACGACATAGATTTAGTTTTGGGTTTAGGGGCACGTTTTATTGATTGTTCAAAACTAGAAGCTATAGCCAAACTAGCTAAGAAATATATTCTTTTTGGTAAAGAAATAGATGATTTTACTTTTTATTTTTGTAATCTTAGTCGGATCACACCAGAAGAAAATATTTTAGAGACCCTAAAGGTGATAAAAAAGGAGGAAACGTAATGAGAGAACCAATAGAACTAAATAAATATGGATTAGCTGTGTGGAAACACAAAGATAATAAAAATTTATTTGTGCAACGTAGTTACAATTGGTGTGACAAAGTAATTGTTTTGGACGAGTCAGGGGAAGAGCGATTAGTTATTGATGGCACACAATATAGTACGTTTGATTTTTCAGATTGGATTCCAGTGACGGCAGAAGAATATAAAAAAGTTAAACGCTTCTATAAGGATATTTACGGATAGATAATTGTCTGCATAATATTTTACACAAAGCTTGGGGGGGATACCCCAGGCTTTTTTGTTGCATAAAATTTCAATGAACGTTCATTGAACATACCATGGTATGTTCATGGTATGTTCACAGGAAATAATGTTATAATATTTTTATGACAAAAGAAATAAGAAAAATAGTTAAAAACGGAAGAAATAGCTACTATATAAATATTCCAAAAGAGCTAATGAAAGAATTAAGATGGAGAGAAAGACAAAAATTGATTGTGCGAAAGTCTGGCAAAAAAATAATTGTTGAAGATTGGTAAAATAGTGTATACTTACTTATTATGGTGAAAAACGAAACAACAAACGAAGATTTGGCGAAAATGGTAAAAGCTGGATTTGATTCTGTCG
>CAZRMW010000001.1:103072-124041 GCA_964601305.1 uncultured Candidatus Saccharibacteria bacterium | reverse complement strand
ATAAACGCTTTGAACAAGTAGATAAACGCTTTGAACAAGTAGATAAACGCTTTGAACAAGTAGATAAACGCTTTGAGCAAGTAGACAAAAAACTTGAGAAATTAGATGGAAGGGTTGGAAGAGTGGAAAATAGTCTTTCTTACACAAATGCTCGGCTAGAAGTTATTGAAAGAGATGTTTCTGAGATAAAACGAGACTCTGTAAAAAGGATTGAGTTTGAAGATTTAATGGCTAGAGTAAAATACTTAGAAGTTAGGGCAGGGGTCGTGAGTGGTAAATAAATTTTATTCATATCATACATAACATACATATTTATTATGGCAAAAAGAGCAACAGGAATAGAAAAAATGAAGACTTCGCGTTCAAAAAAGACTAAAAAACGTCTTGCAATAAAGCGTGAAATGCTTGCTAAGAAGACGAATAAACTTGTCCAAAAGAAAGTCGGGTTTACCCAAAAAGCAAATAAAAAAAATAGTTGACACTAGGCATGCAATATGCTAGTATCTTAAATAATCAAATCATAACTGTAAGAGGATCGGAGTCGGGGTTTATCGCACAGTATTCTGTATTTGAACAATTTATTAACATAGTTTTTTAAAAAAATGCAAGAAGGAACAATTGCTAGATTGACTGACATGGGATATGGTTTTATATCTCGTGAAGGTGAGGAAAAAGATCTTTTTTTCCACGCAAACGAACTTCAAGGGGTTGAATATAGAGACCTCCAAGAAGGTGACAAAGTTACTTTCGAAGTTGCAGAAGGCCCAAAAGGTCTTAATGCTGTAAACGTTAAAAAAGCATAAATTTATAGAGTTTTCAAAAATCCTCGTTCTTCGGGGGTTTTTGATTTTACGATAAAATATTTTCATGAGTAAAAACCCCAATCTTCGCGCCTCGAGATACTATCAAAATTGGCTACAATTAACTATCTGTGGCTCGGCTATTTTTTTGTTTTTAAGTGGCTTCTTTTTAAGCAAAGAAGAGTTGTTGCCTTCTTTTTTCTTTTTACTTTTCAATCTTATTGTGGGCTATACAGGAAGTGAGCTTAAATACAGAAGATATAAATCTATAGTAGACGAGGCAAAAAGAAAGGAATTAAAAAATCTAAGACACTCAAGATTTTATCAAAAATGGCTACAAATACTTGGGCGAGGAAAAGAAGCTTTTGTGTTTTTTCTAGGGTTAATTTTGGGAAAAGGATATTTTTATTTTTCTATAATACTTTTAGCTTTTCAGCTTGTAAACTGGTTTTTAACTAGCGAAATGGTCTACAGGCGAGAACAAGCAGTGCTTTTTGAAAAAGAGATAAGTTAATTTTTTATGAAAGAGGTTTTAACTATTTATAAAAAAGCCGGAGAAACACCGTTGGAGGCACTAGAAAATTTTAAACAAAAAAACCCGGAGTATAAAAGTATCTCCATGACGTATGCGGGTAGACTAGACCCTTTGGCAGAAGGGGTTCTTTTGGTGCTTGCTGGTGATATGGTGCATCTAAAAGATAAATATTTAAAACTAGATAAAGAGTACGAGGCAGAAATAATTTTAGGAATAAAAACAGACAGTTTCGATATCCTCGGCCTACCTAATTATCGACATCCGATGTCGATAGTTGAAGAAAGAGATGTTAAAAGATTTGAGGGGGATTTTGAGTTTGAGTTGCCAGCCTTTTCTTCTTATAAAATAAAAGGCCCGTCTGCCGACGAGGCAGGTAAACCTCTTTTTTGGTGGGCGAAAAAAGGAGTGCTTGGCGAAATAAAAATACCAAAAAGAACCACAAAAATTTATAAAATAGATTTTCTGGGCAAACATCAAATTGGCTCAGAAAAATTATTAGAATTAATCTTGAGAAAAATAAGTTTAGTAAAAGGAGATTTTAGACAAGAAGAAATTAAAAATGCTTGGCAAGATTTGCTAAAATCATCTGTTGGAAGCTTAGCTTCCAACAGATTTGATGTTGTTAAAATAAAGGTAAATTGTTCTAGTGGTACATACATTCGTTCGTTGGCAAATAAGTTAGGTGGAGTGCTTCTGGGCTTGAAAAGAACAAAAGTTGGAAGTTATGATATAATGTAAATATGTACAAAATAAAAGACAATAATTTAATTTTGGACGATGGTGGGAAAAAATATGTGCTGAAAATAAGAGACTTGCCCGCAGAAGAAAAACCGAGAGAAAAATTAGTAAAATATGGTTCCTCTGTGTTATCGGCAAGCGAGCTTTTGGCGATAGTTTTGGGTGTTGGCACTAAAAAGGAGGAGGTGTTAGCAATGGCAAACAGAATTTTGAAGGAATATGGAGAGAAGGCCATCACAAATCAAACAGATCCTAAAAAAGTTATGGAAGCTCTTGGTTTGCCACTTGCTAAATCGTGTCAAATAGTAGCTTGTTTCGAGTTGGGGAGAAGGTTTTTTAAAAAACCAAAAGGCAGGCAAGTTGTTTTAAGAACAGCCAAACAAGTTTTTGAATACTTAAAAGATATGAGAGATTTACCAAAGGAGCATTTGAGAGGTCTTTATTTAAATAGTCACTATCGTTTGGTTTGCGACGAGGTTATTGCTATAGGCAGTGTAAATGCTAATATTATTCACCCAAGAGAAGTTTTTAAGCCAGCTATAGAATGTTCTGCGTCGGCGGTTATTCTTGCACACAATCATCCTTCTGGTAGTACAAAACCGAGCGAAGCAGATATTGAAATCACTAAACAAATTAAAGAAGCTGGGAAAATTTTAGGTATAGATGTGTTGGATCATATTGTTATAGCAAAAAATAAATTCGTTAGTATCTTAAACTAATATTGTGAGTTATTCTATTTCAATAAAAAATTGGTTAGTAAAAGACGAAGAAAGTGTGAAGAACCATATCGAGGCGGATGATTATTTTGGTACTTTGGCGACTATTTTAGATTTAATAAAACAAGAAAATTTGTTGGAAAAAGATAGTGAGAAAGCTAATAAGGTTTTGAGAAGAATTAAAAAAGATTTATTGTATCTACAAGAAAATTATAAAATAACTCAAAAATAATTATGCGCATTTTAGTTGTTGAAGATGAGGTTGAAATAATTAGTTTTATTAAAAAAGGACTGGAGTCTGAAGGTTTTGTTGTTGACAGTGCAGATAATGGAGAGAAAGGGGTAGAAGTTGCTAATAGTAATGATTATGATTTAGTAGTGTTGGATATAAGATTGCCGGGGATGTCTGGAATTGAGGTTTGTAAAAAATTGCGTGAAATGGGTAAAGTATTTCCCATAATAATGCTCAGTGTTGAGAGTGGCACAGACATAAAAGTGGAATGTCTCAACTCTGGTGCAGATGATTATATAACAAAGCCCTTTTCTTTTGAGGAGCTTTTGGCTAGGACAAGAGCACTTCTTCGTAGACAAAAAGAAATTACCGGTCCTGTACTAAAACTTGAAGAATTGGAATTAGACACAATAAAACGTACGGTAAAAAGAGAGGGTAGCGTGATAGATTTGAGTAGAAAAGAGTTTGCCCTTTTAGAATATTTTATGAGAAATCCTGGTATTACACTTACTCGCAATATGATCTTGGAGCATGTTTGGGACATGAATGCTGACCCGTTTACCAATACTGTAGATGTTCATATAAAATTTTTAAGAGCAAAGATAGATAAAGATTATAAAAGAAAATTGTTACATACAGTTCATGGGTGTGGATACAAAATAGAATAGAGTTATCCACAATTTAATAATTATTTAATAAAAATTTAATTTTTTCTTTAAAATTATTTAATCATTTTTTTGGGAAAATTAAATAAGAATTTTAAAAATCGACGTTCTCATCTTGTGTGGGCGTCTTTTTTGTGCCTTAAAAACAAAAAACAGAATTAGAAAAAAGGAGAAACGGTATGAACGACAAAAAACATGCTATTGTTTGCTTACCAGCTGATACCATTGGCGGGGCGCTTCGAATGAAAAATTTGGGAGAAGTTGATGTTGAAAAGTTAAAACTTCAGCATAAAACTTATCTCGATGCTTTGGTGGAGTTAGGCTTTGGGTTAATAACAATGCCAAAAAACAATTTTTTTCCAGACAGTGTTTTTGTAGAAGATCCGGCTATTATTATGGGAGATGTTTTGGTTGTTACTAGATTGCGCAGGAAAGAAAGGCAGGGAGAAGAGCCTTTGCTTAAAAAATCTTTGGAAAAATTTTTCTCAAAAATTTTCTATATAAAAGATCCAGGTTTTGTAGAAGGTGGAGATGTGCTTGTAACGGACAAAAAATTGTATATAGGACTTTCTAATAGGACAAATTTTGAAGGAGCTGAACAGCTCGTAAAAATAGCTCGCGATGAGTGTGGCTATACTTCAAAAATTTTTGAGATTCCAGAAAACTGGCTTCATTTAAAAGGAGGTGCATCTTTTCAATATACAAAAAAAGATAGGTATATAATTGTAAGCGAAGAAATAAAAGAAGGTTTTTATGACTTCGTTGGAAGATTAATAGTTGTTCCTGGAGAGGAAAGATTTGGTGCAAACTGTATATCAAATAGTGATAATAAGATTTTGGTACACGCAGGTTGTCCCAAAACGAGTAAAATTTTAAAAAGAGTTGGATTTGATGTTTGCGAAATAGATTTATCTGAGTTTGCAAAAATTGATGGCGCAATGACGTGCCTTTCAAAATTATTCTAACCACTAACCACTAGCCCCTAATCACTAACAGGCAGGAGGTGTAGAATGGAAAAAAAAAGGATTAAAATAGTAGATTGCTATGATTTGCCGGAAAATCCGGACTTGAGCGTGGCCTATCGGCTTTTGCCGAAAAACCCAAGTGATGAGTATTATTTTGAAAGAACAGACAGAAATATTGGGTGGATAACTAGAGAAGAGCAAAAGATAATAAGAAAGTCTGTTGTTGGTATTGCTGGTTTGGGTGGTATTGGTGGATTGATGGCGGAAAGGTCATTGCGTATGGGCGCTGGAGAAATTCGGATTGCCGATATTGAAGATTTTGATATTTCTAATATTAACAGGCAGTTTGCAGCTCAACGGATTACTGTTGATAAAAACAAAGCTTTTGAGACAGCACGTTTGTTGAGAAAAATAAGTGACGACACAACAATTGTTATATATCCACAAGGAATATGCGAAGAAGTTGTAGAACAATTTGTTGACGGATGTGATGTAATCGCTGATAATATCGAGTTTTGGGCTGTCGCGGCTCGCATTCTTTTACATCAGAGATCCCGCTATTTTGGTGTATCTATGTTTAATACACCAACTATAGGCTTTAGTATTAGGGTCTTTTTTTATACACCAACAAGTATGACTGTAGAAGAGGCTCTAAATTTAACTTACGAAGAAGCAGTAGATTTACAAAGAAAAATTGAGTTAAAGACCGCAACAGCGGAAGAAATAAAAAGGGTTATGAATGCTGTTTTAGTGGCTTTTAGCCCAGAATTTCCAGATTATTATAATGGTTGTAAAGATTTTGTATTTAAGCGTCTTTTTGAAGAAGGTAAAGCTCCTATTATTTCTACTAACCCACCTGCAGCAACTGGGATTTATATTGGCAGAATACTTTTTTATTTAATTAGAAACTCTGGTGTAAAAAGAAACATTACAGAAACTCCGGAAATGCCGGGTTATCTATATTTTGATACCGCTACCTTGGAATCAAAAGTGGTGAAAGGAAAATGGTGGAAATAATGAGAAAAAAACAAACTCGTTTTGATGTTATAGCAAGTAGTTATGAAAAAGCTTTGTCTTTATATCCGAACGCGCGAACTGATGCGGAAGAGGTTTTAAAGCTTTTAGATGTTAAAGACGATGAAACTGTTTTAGAGACTACAGCTGGTACTGGTTATCTAACTATGCAATTATCAAGGCTTCTTAGAACAGGGACAGTAATTTCTCATGATATTTCTCCTGTGATGATGAATTTTGCAAAGAAAAAAATAAAAGATGCAGAAATTACAAATGTAGAATTTTACTTAGAAAGAAGTGGTTTGTTTCCTGAAATAAAAGACGAATCTGTCGATAAAGCTGTTTGTTTTGGAGGTTTTCATCATGTTGAAGAGCCTATAAAAATGTTTCGTACAGTTCAGCGTATTTTGAAGCCAGGCGGAATATTTGTTGTAGGGGACTTTGCCGACGATTCACCAGTGCAAAAATATTTTGACGAAGAGATAAACATATTAACTGACACTGGACACCAGGGTCTTTTTTTGAGCAAATCGCAGATGGTAAACTTTGCTCGTTTTGCAAAACTTGAAGTTGTTTCTGTAGAACGAAAAGTTGCACCCTTTCTATTTTCTTCAAAAAAGGATGTTGGAATTTTTTTTCAACTTGTTCATGCTTTGAAACAGACTTCTGAAGAAGCACAAAGAGACATAGAAAAATACATGGGAATTAAAAAAAACAAAGAGGGGTTTTTTGTTCCGATGGATTATATCTATGCTAAGTATAGGAAGAGAGGATAGATAGTCGTGGAGAGTAAAGACCCTATTATAATATCTTTAGTTGAAGACGAAAAAGAAAGAGAAAAAGTTATTTCTTTTATAAACAAAACATCTCTTAAGTGGTATAAATGTATTTCTCCTCCACCGCTACAAGAGTTATTTGTGGCTAAGATTGGGGGTAAGATTGTTGGCACCACAGCTCTTGATTTTAGTGATGGTAACGAACTGTTGCCGTTAGAAACAATATCTAAATTTAATAGAAACAGTACACCGCTACCTTTTTCGAGAAAAAAAATTGGGCAATTCAGTCGATTAACAGCGATTGTGCCATATGTTTCTTCAATTATTTCTTACATAGCTACTTTATATGCTCTTGATCTTGGTAGAATATACGGGCTCGCTATGATTAAAGGATCTGTTATAGAACATCAGCGTAGTTTAGGAGTAGAATTATTTCCGATTTCTGGAGTGAAGTTTGATATGAAAAAAATATTATTTGGAGAAAAAAATTATTATATTACTCCACCTACACCTAAATTATTTATGATGAATTTAAAACAGATGAAAGAGGGATATAGCAGAGTTGTCTTGCCATTAGTTTCTAAAAAAATTATCAGTGATTTGCTAAAATGAAGGGCGGAGAAGAATGCGTAAAAGCATAAACGTTAAGAAATATATTAAACAAACAGTAAGAGCTTATCAAAAAACAGCGAAATTATATGATTCTATTATTACTTCTTCACAGCAAGTTATAATTTACCCAAAGATCATAAAGATTTTAACAGATCCGTTTAAATCTTTGTTCGAAGTCAAAATTTTAGATGTTGGTTGTGGATCTGGGGTATTAATGCAAATGTTAGAAGAAAGTGGTGCTAAGTGTTGTGGCGTTGATATAACACCAGAGTTTCTTAAAATGGCTCGTTCACGTAGTTTAGATGTTTACCAAGCTTCAATGCATCAACTTCCTTTTCATAATGAAAGCTTTGACACTGTCGTTTCAAATTATGTTTTAAATTATTTACCACCTGAAGGACAAAAGTTAGCCCTTCAAGAAAAGTTTCGTGTTCTTAAGCCTGGCGGTGTAATGGTTTTTTCGTATATGCACCCATTTTTTATGAGAGCCAATCGCCATAAAAACGATAAGCCTTATTGTGTTTCGGTTATAAATAATTATTTTGAGCCAATTAAAAAAGAGACTATTGAGATGTTTGGCCAAAAATTTGTGCTTTATCTTCAAGATTGGCCAGAAATTGTAAACATGATTGTTGAAAGTGGTTTTTGTTTAAGAAAACTTATTGATGCTGAGGTTCCTAAAAATCTTAAAAAAATTGTTTCAAAAATAAAGAATAAACAGGCGATTAGTTTTATGCAAAGTTTTAAATATAATCCATATGGCATATTTATTGTTGCAACAAAAAAATAAAATATTAAAAATAGATTTATTCGCGCAGATAGATCTCGGGGCGATTTTTTTTGCTACCGAGATTTTTATTAATAAGTGATAGTATAAAACTATGGGATATGTTTATCTTCAACAAATTTCAATAATTACTGTAGCAATTTTAAATTTTTTGATTGCTATTTATGTTTTACTAAAAAATCCTAAAAGCACTGTTAATCGTGCTTTCTTTTTGTTTGTTTTTGGAATAGCACTTTGGATAGTAGGTATTGCACTACTTTTTACTACAAAGAATATTTTTTTTGACAGAATTGGTTTTTGTGGAGGAACCACTATGGTTTTAGGTTTGTTTTTGCTTGCTAAGACATTTCCGGAAGGAAGGAGTATTAAAAGTCGTTTTTTATTGCATGGCATTCCTTTTTTGTTGAGTTTTATTTTTATTCCTTTTGGTTTATTTATAGAAAGGATAACCGTAAATCAACACGGGAACGTAGAGGCTGTCTTTGGACTGACATTTATATTATACGCAACTGTAATGGTAGCTTATGTTGTTTCTTCTTTAATTCTTTTTGTAAAAAAATATAGAAAGCTTAAAGGTGTACAAAAATTACAGATGCAGTATCTTTTTGGTGGTGCAACTATCTTTATTGTAGTAGCACTTATTTTTGATATGTTTCTCCCAGCTTTTGGTATATACCAATTCAATCTTCTTGGACCAATGGCCTCTATTGTGTTTATTGGTTCTGTGGCTTATGCGATAGTTAAACATCAGCTAATGGATATTAGGGTGGTTATTCAAAGAAGTCTATTGTACCTGCTCACTTTTGGTGTCGTCGTCGGTGTGTATTGCCTAGGCATATTTATTTTGGAAGGACTTTTTCGAAGAGCCACAGAGACTTCTGCTTTAATTAGCGCCGTGAGCGCCTCCCTTATTATAGTGGCTGGATATCCTCATATTAAAAAATATTTTCAAAAAATTACTGATAAATTCTTTTTTAAAGGACAATATAGTTATTACGAAACTTTAAGAGAAATAGGAAGAACACTTAGTTTTACACTAGATTTAGATAAATTACTATGCGGTCTTGAGAAAATTTTAAAAAAGACACTAAAAATAAACAAATTTCTTTTTTTAATGAGAGATTCTAAAGGCGGTTTTGATGTAGCAAAGAATATAAATTTTGATATTGGAGATAAAAAAGAAATTAAAAAATTAATAGATTTGTTTTTAGAAAACAGCAGAGAAGTATTGGTTTATCAAGAATTAGACTATTTGCTTGGAAGATTGCCAGATGGAGACAGAGAAAAAATATTGCTTATAAAAATGAAGCCATTTCTCGAAAGTCTGGAAATAGCTGTTGTGGTGCCGGTTGTATCAAAGGGGAGGATAAGTGGCATACTTTTTCTTGGAGAAAAAATATCTAAAGATGCTTTTGTAAAAAAAGACATAGAGCTTTTAAATATATTTTCTCATCAGGCTGGAATAGCTTTTGAAAACGCTAGGCTTTATGAAGAAGTGAAAGACTATAGCGAGCATTTAGAGAAAAAAGTAGAGGGCAGAACCAAAGAACTTAAAAAACTTTACGATACTCAATCTAGGTTTTTAATGGACATTTCGCACGAATTGCAAACCCCTATTTCTGTTGTTAAAGGAAACCTTGATTTACTTTACAAAAGGATTATTAGTAAAAAAGAGGATGCGCCGTGCAAAAAACATGTAAGTGTGTTGAAAACAGTAAACAGGACCCTTAGTAAAATGTCTCAGCTTATTAATAACCTACTTTATTTGGCGCGAACAGATTTTAAACAAGAAAAAGTTAAAAAAGAACCGGTTAATTTGAAAGAGTTATTAATGGAGGTGTACGAAGATTGTAAGGTTTTGGGGTTGGATAAAGATATTGATTGTTGCTCTGATTTTAGGCCAAAGGAAGATGTTTGGGTTTTAGCTGATCCAGAAAAATTAAAAGAGCTGTTTTTAAACCTTATAGGTAATGCACTAAAAAACACTTCTTGTGGAGGGGAAATAGAAATAATTTTACACAAGAAGGATGAAGATAGAGTGGAGATAGTAGTGTGCGATACTGGTTGTGGAATTTCCAAGGAAGATTTGCCACATATTTTTGAAAGGTTTTATCGGTCAAAAAATAAAAAAATATCTAATCCTGAGGGAGTTGGACTTGGTCTGGCAATTTGCAAGCAAATAGTATCCTTGTGTGGTGGAACCATTGTGGCAGAGAGCAATCCGGGTGAGGGTGCTAAATTTATAGTAAATTTGCCTATAAATAAAGATTAAAAAATTTAATAATTTTTTAATCTTTATTTTAGATTGTTTTAATGTGGCTGTTTTATAGTAGTAGACACAACATATATTTAGTATAAAATTTTGCGCAGTTAAATTTATCTTTATTTTTAAAGTATAATTTAGCTGTTTTTTGTTTTTTAGTGGAATTGTCTTTTTAAGTCGGGCCAGGTCTGCGCAAACCCTTACCTAAGGTAAGATAGAGCCCGGCCCGACTTAAGAAGACAATTTTTTTATTATAATATTTTTATCCACATAATTGTAGTAGGAGTAAAACTAATTAATTGTGTATAATGAAAGTAGCGCAGTTCATCGTGTTTATCGCGACCGAATCTATCTTAATAGGTTTGGTCGTTTTTTATTTGTAAATAATTATTTTGTTTTAAATATGAAAAAAATATTTACTTTGTTTCTAATTGTATTATTTGGAATTTCAGGTGGGCTAGGGGGATATTTTGTGGAAGCTGCTACTACTAGTATGGATTTGACAGTGAGTGCTGGAAGCTTGGGTCTTACTTCTTCTGCTAGTGCTACGCTAACCGGGGTGAGTGTCTCTTTTTCTGCAGCTACCACAACAGGTTCAGTGGCTAACGTAAGTGTAACAGATGAAAGAGGAACTGGAGCAGGCTGGAGCGCAGTGATGACGTCTGAGCATTTTACGGCAACTGGAACAACGAGAACTTTGGCTGGAAGCAACAATACTGTGAGCTTCACAGGGGACTACGATGGACTAGATGGCATAATGGATCCAAATGGTAATTTTAACGTAAAAATTACCGGGGGTGGTGCAGTGGGCGTGGCAATATTTCAATGGACAGATCCAGCAGGAAATACTGAAACAGGTTCTACCACAGCATCTAGTGTATCTCTAAGCAATGGAATTTCTGTTCAGTTTGATACTGCTACCTATGCTGTAGACGATGAGTGGTCTGCAAACGTTGATGTGTTTCCGTATACAGGGCTGTTGGTTACACCGGGTTCTATTACAGCTGCTAGTGGTAGCACAACTCAGGTAACTGCAGGGTCGGCTGAATATTTAAGTGGGAGTGGATCTACTTCCAACTCTAAAACATTGATGACAGCGGCAGTAAACTATGGATTTGGCGATTATGATCAAGCAGAAAGTTTGAGTTTGCAGGTTCATGCTAATTCACTATCAGGGAGCTTTACATCAGACGCGACTATTACAGTATCGTAAAAGATACAAACTATGAAATATATCAAGATATTTATTTTTACTCTTTTTTTTGTGGGTGCGTTTGGCGCTCACGCTATTAACTATGGTGGTATAGGTATTTATCCAAACAAAAGCGAAGTCGATAGTAAAAACTCTCTTTCAAAAGCGTGGTTTATTTACACGCTAGATCCAGGTGAAATTAAGTATGGAAAGGTCGATATTGTTAACAATTCTGATGAATCGGTAGAGATTGAAATATATCCCGTAGATGCGGTAACAACTAGCGATGGTGCTTTTGCTCCGGAGCCAAAAGACAGAAAGAAAATCGATGTTGGGTCTTGGGTTGTGTTGAATGAAACAGAGCTTTTTTTAGACCCTAGAGAAAAAAGAGTTGTTGATTTTGTTATGAATGTTCCGGAAAATGTTGAGGTGGGAGACCATATGGGAGCGATTATTGCCCAGCGTAAGAAGATTTCAAAATCATCGATTGGAAGCGGAATGAACATTAGTACTCGTGTTGGAGCAAGGATGTATATTACCATTCCTGGAAAGATGGTGAAAAAATTAGGTTTTGATGATTTTTCTGTAGAGACACACGAGAAAGAAAGGCTAATTACTTCTGTCTCATCTTTTTCAAACAAAGGAAATGTAAGGATAAGATTGAAAGGGAAAATAGAGGTTGTAGATAGTTTTGGAAAAGTGGTTAATGCTTTGGATATTCCCGAAAGAGAGGTTTTTCCAGGAAAGTCAATATCTATTCCAGTAGAATGGAAGCCAAGTAATGCCACAGGGGGCGAATTTACCATGAGGGCTAGTGTATTTTACGATAGCGGAAAATCTCTTTCACGCGAAGCATCTTTTTCTATAGAAGCTATAGAAGAAAAAACAAGAATATTTAGCAATTTGTCGTTAGTTGCTTCTGTTGGAGTAGGCGCGGGTATCGGTGTTGGTTTTTCATTTATACTTCTGATAATTATTTATTTTGTCTTTAGAAAAAAGATAAAAAAATAGAGCTATGAGATTAATCTTCCCCTTTTTTCTTTTAGCGGTTTTTTTATTTCCTGCGACTGTTTTGTGTAGAATGAATAGTACAAACTATGTTGTGGAATCAGATAGTTTTAATGCGGGCGGTGGCACATCAACGTCTACTAACTATGTTCTTGTTGATGCGTTCGGAGAGATAGTTGCCGATACCAGCACAAGCACAAACTATCAGGGACCACCTTGGATAGACAATTTTTTATTTAGATATCTAAATATCTCTACACCATCTTTCGCGTTATTTTCTCAGAAAAATGTTTCTAGCTTTGCACAAACTTCTATAGGTACTATTTCAAACGTAGAAGTGGTAGATGATGGTACAGTGGGATGGAGTGTCACCTTTAACACAACGCATTTTACTGCAACAAGTACAGTTAGAAAACTTGCGGGAGACAACAATACAGTAAGTTTTGCAGGAGTATACGATGGTTTAGACGGAGTGTTAAACCCAAACGGGACTTTTGTGGTGGAAATTACAACTGGCGGTACTGTGGGTAATGCCGTATTTAGTTGGACAGATCCAGCAGGAAATACTGAAACAGGTTCTACCACAGCATCTAGTGTGTCTCTAAGCAACGGCATTTCTGTAAACTTTGGCGCTACCACTTATGTTGTTGACGACGAATGGTCTGCGAACGTAGATGTATTTCCGTATACAGGGCTTACTGTTACACCAAGCTCAATTACAGAGGTGAGTGGAGATGGTGGTGGTGTTAGCGCTGGTGCAGAGGAAATTCTTACTGGATCTGGTACAATTTCTGATTCAAAAACACTAATGACAGGCGCGGCTAATAACAGCACAGGTACATATCAACAGGACGAGGCGATGGAGCTAAATATTCACCCTAATTCTTTAGAAGGTAATTTTTCAGCAGATGCAACTATTACAATTATTTAAATTTTTTTTACTTTTTATACTTTGTTTTTTTGCAAGCAGTGTTTACGCGCAAACAACAGAAATGTCTCTTTCTGTTCAACCTTCGTTTTTTATAAATATTGGAGGGGGTATATATCCTTTTTCCATAGAATCATATCAGTTTGGCCCAGGGGGAGGAGAACATACTTTTGGGAATCCTGCAGCTGTTAATGTTAATTTTCCAGCTGGTGTTTTAACAAGTACAATTGATTTTTTTGTGAGCTTTTATAGAAAAAGTCCACTTATAAACTATCGCCCTTCTCCGTCTGGTAGAGCAGAATTAATCAGGGATACCTTCTATGATTTAAGGGCTTATGAAGGATTGGTTCAAAAATCGTCTTTTGGTGGGAATTTTAGTTTAAGATTTTATTATAGTGACAGCGATATTGATGGATACGATGAAGAAGAGATAAGGGTTTATTATTGGAGCACATCTTCTGGTGAATGGGTTATGATTTCCGATTATGTGTTAGATCAAGAAAATAATTATATAACGGTTTCTTTAAATCATTTAACTTTGTTTGGTGTTTTTTCAAGAAGAACGGTTGAATCTGTTGTGACACCAACGACAGAAACTGTTTCTAGGGGAAATGGGGGTGTTTTGCAAGAAATTAAAAAGGGAGATGTAAACAATGATGGCAAAGTTGATATTTTTGATTTTAATATGTTGATGGTAAATTGGGGTGACCATTCTCATTTAGTTCTTGCGGATTTTAATAAAGATTATAGAGTCGATATTTTTGATTTTAATATTTTGATTAGACATTGGACATAAACACAAAACATGTAGCATGAAACATGTAGCATTTTGTACAGCGATATTATTTTTATTTTTTCTGGGAATAGTACCTGGTAGTGTTTTTGCTAGTGTCGGCATAAACAAACAGATCAACTACCAGGGTGTTTTGAAAAATGACTCTGGTGTAAAGGTATCTGATGGAGATTACGATATTGTTTTTAAAATTTATGACGCTGCAACTGACGGAAATTTACTTTGGACGGGTACTCATACATCTGGCAATGGCAATGCGGTAACTGTTACAGATGGTGTATTTAGTGTGCTTTTGGGTTCAGGGAGTGGCAATACTTTAAATTTGGATTTTAATAGCGATACTTATTATTTGGGTGTAAAAATAGGAAGTGATCCTGAGATGACTCCACGCAAAAGACTTGGTGCAAGTGGCTATGCTTTTAATACTGACAAATTTGGCGGTTTTGCTACCACAACTTTTTTGAGGATAGATAATGCTTCTGCAAGTTATTTTGCAGCCACTTCAACAACACAAGCCTCAACTTTCCCTTATGCTTCTACAACAGCTCTCACGGTTTTGAGCCATGCATTTTTTAATTCGTCGACTACTTTTAATGGGGTAGAGTATTTATTTCCATTTTCGGATGGCTCCAATGGACAAGTGCTTTCTACAAATGCGGCGGGGGGGCTTTCTTGGGTAGATGCAGGAGGGGGAGGGACTTTTATTAGTTTGTCTGACACACCGAGTTCTTTGTCTTTGGGAGATGTGTTGTATGCCGATGGCGCGAATTCGTTAGCCAAATTAACACCAGGGGCAAATGGCCAAGTTTTGAAACTTTCAGGTGGTGTTCCGGTGTGGAGCGCCGATCTTCAGGGTGGAGGAGGTGGCTCTGGTCTTTTTGCTACTACAACAGATGATCTGGTTATATATCCGGTTGATACGGCAGATGTGTTGGTAATAGGCAATAACGCAACCACGAGCACAGGTAATATTTTTGAAGTTGTAGGGAACTCCCTTTTTGATGATGTTGTTTTTGTAAATAGCACTTCCACTTCTTTTTATTCAACGACTCTTGGTACTAATTCTGAATATTTTACAGACCTAACCGGGGTAGGTTTAACAAATACAAGTGGCGTTTTAACTTTAGATGCCACTGGTGATTGGACGGGCACTTTTGATGGGCAAGAGGGCTCGTATTATCTAGATGCCCCAAATCTTACAAATTTTGGTACACCATTTTATACATATTTCAATGCCACCAACACAACTGCTTTGAGTGAAGGCTCAAATTTGTACTGGACGGACACGAGGTTTGACGAAAGACTGAGCGCAACCACCACTTTGCCAAATTTGACTACTTTATTGGGGCTTACCAATGCAACTTCAACATCATTAACAATAACAGGTAATTCATGGTTTACGGATACCGTTACTGCTCGCCATATTGTTCCAGAAGCGCACACTACTTACGATCTCGGGGAATCAGGAAATAAATGGGATACAGCTTATATTAAAAAAATTAGACTTGGTGCTAGTTCTGTGGATCTTGAAGAGTTGGGAGGGGCACTTGTTTTAAGTGGAGCCCTTTCTGTTAACAGTGTGCGAGTGGGAGCATCTGCTGGTGAAGTGGATACATCTTCTGGAAATCTTACTCTTGATTCTGTTGGTGGCACAGTGCTTATTGATGATGAGCTTAGTGTGATTTCCACCACAACCCTTTCTGCTATTTTGGATTTAGCTGGGAATCGTATTATTGGTGTGGCCACGCCTGTTAATACTACAGACGGAGCAAACAAAGGGTATGTAGATAATTATTTAAATGGCCTAGTGTGGCAAGAGCCAGTTACTACTGCTGGTTCTACAACTCCTCCAGGGGCACCATCGACAGGAGAGAGGCATGTGGTAGGCGAAAGTGCTACTGGCGATTGGTCTGGATATGATAATTATGTTGCTGAGTATAATGGCGCGAGTTGGGATTTTGCTTCTTCAACTGTAGGCTGGACATCTTTTGTTAATAATGTAAGTAAGCAGTATAGCTACAATGGTACAACTTGGGTGGAAATTGGCTCAGACACAAATCATAATATTTTAACAGGGCTTCAGGGTGGGCAAACAGCAGAATATTTTCACCTTAAAGAAGTTGATTATAATGCCCTTACACATGTAAATTCTCAGCTTGCAAATTTGCAGACAACGGGCGACCCTACATTTAATTCTTTGCAAATTAATTCTGAAAGCTTTTCAGATCTTACTGGTACGGGCTTGGTAAATTATGCAAATGTTTTAAATGTTTCTACAACTACTTTCTATACACTTGCTGATTGGTTTGCGACTACAACTCATGCGAATATTACAAGTTTGCCATCGTTGGTAATAGATGAGGCACAACTTAGCGATCTTGATCATTTCGACGGGGCAGATTTTTATACATATTTTTCAGCAACAACTACAGATGCTTTGAGTGAGGGGTCTAGTAATTTATATTCACAATGGTCAACGAGTGGATCCAATATTAATTATACTGGTGGCAATATCGGTATTGGAGAAACTAGCCCAGCATCTAAGTTGGATATTGGTGGTGTTTCTGCCAGCGCTGATGGCGATGCTTTAAGAATAGGTGTTGATGGGGAGTATGATGCAAGCATAAAATTTTATGATGATGACGCAGAGTCAACACAGCATTTCAAAATGACATTCGGCGCCGGTAACCAAGATTTAAAATTTCACTCAGATCAAGAGGATGATATTTTATATCTTTCTCAAGACGGCTTCGTTGGTGTTGGTAATTCAAGCCCAAGCCTTCTTTTGTCAGTGGGGGATGATCTTACGGGTAGCTATGCTGGTAATAGAATGTCTGTAGGTAATTCTTCTGGAGATTCAGCAGTTATGGTTGGCGAAAGCATTGATGACCGCGGATATATGTATTGGAGTTCGTCTAACGACCACATGTCTTTTGGTACTGTTGTTGGTGGAACGTCTTATACAGGCACAATTATGTTAAAAAGTGGAAATGTTGGCATGGGAGATTCTACCCCAGATGGACTTTTAGAAATATCAGCCAGTGGCGGTGTCGATGACTTGCTTTTACTGTCAAGCGCTGATGCCAACGACGGAGATTTATTTATAGTAAAAAATAGTGGCAATATTGGTATTGGTACTTCGACTCCGCAAGGATTGTTTGCAGTTGCTACCTCAACGGACTCAAGTTTTTTGATGGTTGATAGCGACAATGGTTTTGTGGGGGTTGGGACAGACGATCCAATAAAAGGGCTTGTGGTTTCAGGATCGTCAGAAGATTCCGCTACAATACAATTAAGAAGATTTGGCAACGCACCTCGTTTCGAGATAGTTACGGCTGGAGGAACAGAAGCATCTCCTACCGCTGTAACAAGTGGACAAGCTATTTCGTTTATAAATTATAAAGGGTATGATGGGTCGGCTTATGGTAAGGGTGCACAACAAAAAATAACAGCAACGGAAAATTGGAGCGGAACAGCACACGGGGCAAAAATGGAATTTAAAACAGTAGACAATGGTACAATAGCTCTTGATATACGAATGGTTATAGACCAAAGTGGCTATGTTGGAATTGGTACAACAACACCTGCTTATCCATTGGATGTAGATGGTAATTTCAGGGTAGGAGAAGCTGGAAATTCAGATGTTCTTTTTGTGGATGCTACTTCAGGAAGAATTAGGGTGGGCGAAACTGCAGATACAAGTGATGCAACTCTTACTGTTGCAGGAGCTGATGTGCCTCTGAAACTTTACAGATCAAGTGATTCTACTTCTGCACCTTCTTTTATACAATACAAATCAAGAGGAACTATCAGTTCTCCAACAACAGTGCAAGCAGGGGATGTTGTAGGTGCGTGGCTTACTAATGGATATGATGGGAATAGTTATGAGAGCGGTGGACGTATCAGGATGTATGTTGATTCAGTTTCAGACGAAAATCTTGCTACTGACATGAGATTTGATGTAACAGACAGTTCGGGAACACTAACCGAAGTATTAAGACTTGATAGCAGTGGCAATGTTGGTATTGGCGAAACATCACCTGACGACTTACTTGATGTTGATGGAGATATTCGCGTTGGGAGCAACAACGATGGTTGTGTAAAAGATGGTAATGGCACAGTAATTGCCGGCACTTGTTCATCTGACATCAATCTAAAAAAAGATATTGAGCCAGTGGTTGGCGTACTTGATAAGTTGGTGCAAATAGAGCCGGTAACATATAATTGGCGGGTTGATGAATTTCCAGAATATGCTTTTGGCGCTTCTACATCTATTGGGTACATTGCTCAAAATGTAGAGGAGTATTTTCCCGAATATGTAGGCGTAAATCAGCATGGACATAGAACTGTTAATTTTACAGCCTTTCAGGTTTTGGCTGTACAGGCAATAAGAGAATTAAATTTAAAAATAGAAGAACTAGAAAGTGACACGGGAACTAAGAACAAGGAACTAGGAATTGGGAATGACGATAGTCCTAGCTCCTCAAACCTAGCTCTTAGTTCCTTTTTGGATTGGCTTAAAGACAAAATTGTTTACGCTAAGCAGTTTGTTGCAGACCACGTAAAAGCTACTATTTTAGATACAGATGTAGCTAACGTGGCAAGTAAAATTAAGTCTCCTAAAATAATAACAGAAAGGTTTGAGATGAAAGATGGGTTAACGGGGGACACGTGGTGTGTTCGTCTTTGGAATGGAGAATGGGACAAGTTTAAAGGAACATGCGGAGATGTTGTGGAAGTCGGAGTTCACACACCGCAGGATGTGGAAAGCCTGCCTGACGGCAAGGCAGGTCCGACTTCGTTAATTGAGAATGAGATCGAAGAAATAGCGACAACAACTTCAATGAACGAGGTCGCACCTCCTAGCGGAGGAACAACCTCAACGACGACTTCAGCAACGACGACAATTCAAGAGGTTGCTACTGAATTAATTCAGGAGTTAATTCAGGGGCAAGAAAACCAAGAAGAAATAACAATTTCAGCAACTTCAACTAGTGAGGTTCGACCTCACTATATTGAGCAGGCGACAAGTACACCAGTTTTGGAAACAGAAAAAGAGGAATTAGTGTCTACTTCAACACCAGAAATTTTGGTCGACTTGCCCCGAGACGAAGTTTTTCGGGGAGATTTAGAAGAATTTAATAATTAAAAAATATGTACAAATGTAAAATATGCGGAAGTGAATACAAGAAAAAAAGAAAATGTTGTAATGGAACAAAAATGGAATCGAAATGCAAAGCTTGTGAAAAAGTAGAAAGCGAATGCAAGTGCGGATGTAAAGACTAATTTGTTATCCACAGAGAAGAAATTGCAAGTGTGAGAGAGGGTATATATAATTAAGACAACAATTTAATAATAAATATAAACTTTTGCGCAGTTAAACCACGTAGAATAAATCAGAGATTTATCACGCGGTGAATCTATCTTTGATTTTAAAGAAGATTATGGCACTGCGTTTTTTTATTTTTTATAGTATTCTAATAGCTTTTGTTTTTCCGACGATTTTTTCGGTTGATTTTGTTTTTGCTACAGCAGGTATAAATAAACAAATACACTATCAAGGTATTTTGGAAGACGGTGCTGGTAGTAGGGTGGCGAATGGAAATTATGACATGGTATTTAAAATTTATGCCGACCAATCTACTACTACTCCTCTGTGGACAGGGTCTTATACTTCGGCTACCACAACTGGTGATCAGATAGCTGTTACAAGCGGTGTTTTTAGTGTTCTTCTTGGTTCTGGTACAGGCAACACTTTGAATCTTGATTTTAATGACGACTCATATTACATGGGTATTACCGTTGGTACAGATACAGAGATGACTCCTCGGATTAGGGTGGGAGCAGCAGGGTATGCTTTTAACGCCGACACATTAGATGGATTAAATGCTTCTGCTTTTTTAGATCTCACAAGTTGGTTTGCTACAACAACAGCTCCGCACATTACAACATTATTAAACTTAGCAAATGCTACTACCACCTTGCTTACTGTTTCAGATCAGTCTTGGTTCACAGCCACATCAACATTTGCAAAAGGAATTAGTATTGCAAGTTCTACCCCGGATGTTACGACAAATGCACTCTACAACAACGGGAGTACATTGTACTGGAATGGAAATACTGTTAATACAGGAGCCACTCGAGAAAGCGCTATACTTGCTTCATGGGATGGACGAGGTGATCCGACTGTTTCCGGCTATTCGTTTCCAACAGCTACACTTAGTGGTAATGCTTCATACGATAGCACAAACAAATGGGTGCGCTTAACCCCTGCGACTGCAAGTCAGAATGGTTCTGTAGAATGGAGTCTAAATCCAGGAAACGCAATGAAAACAAGCTTTGAATTCCGCGCAGGAGGAGGTATAGGGGCTGACGCTACTTGGTTTTATGTGTACAATTCTTCCACACCAACAGGTGAAGATGATGCATCAGGAGGATATATCATAGCTCTTGATGAGTATGGTGGTGACACTATTCAGGTTAGATACAATGGAGTTCTTCTTGGCAGCGTTTCACCAGGCAATATTGATGACAATCAGTGGCATAGGGTAGATGTTGTAATTGAAAACGCCCGTATTGATGTATTCTGGGATGGTATAAGGCAAATTTCAGTTCAAGATCAACTGGATCGTGATATCTCAGGCACTAGAATGGGATTTGGCGCCCGTACCGGTAGCGATACCAATAATCATGATATACGAAGTCTAGAAATAACTAAATCAAACAGCGACTATATCTTTGTAAACAGAGCATCCCATACTACAACTGCTACTTCATCAGTCAGTTCAACAAGCGCTTTCTCTTCTATATTTACTCCGTTTAATATGGGCATCGGCACCACTTCACCATTCACAACACTTGGTATATCCGGCGACTCACACTTCACAGCTACCTCTACATTTGCAAAAGGAATTAGTATTGCAAGTTCTACACCGGATGTTACAT
>CAZRMW010000001.1:34270-102972 GCA_964601305.1 uncultured Candidatus Saccharibacteria bacterium | reverse complement strand
ATCTCAACAGCAACAACAGACAACTGGACATTTGCTACAAACTATGGAACCACAACACTAACAGCTACTTCAACAATGCCATGGTGGAGCCAAGGTGCTTTGTATGCTAGTTCTACTTTGACGGTTGCAGGCAATACTGCACTTACAAATGCTTCGTCAACATTATTTACTAATTCAGGGCAAGCGTGGGTAGGGGGAATAACAACTCTTACTGGCAATCTAAACTTTACAGAAGGAGCAAACAATGTAATTGGTTTTGCAGATACTAATATGAATTATGGAGAAAGACTAAGGGTTACTGCGGGCAATATGGATACAGCAGATAATTCACAAGGTGCATCTATTGATTTTCATGGAAACAACCATGCAAGCGCAGGACAACTTGATCTTGTTGCGGGGGGCGCAACAGGAGATATTACAGCATGGACAAACAATATGCAACGTTTGGTACTTGATCAAAGTGGCCTCTTGTCGTTTGGAAACGCAACTTCAAGTTTACTCACAGTCTCAGGTCAGTCTTGGTTCAATATCAGTGATTTCACAGCCACCTCTACATTTGCAAAAGGAATTAGTATTGCAAGTTCTACACCGGATGTTACATCAAACGCACTCTACAACAACGGGAGTATACTATATTGGAATGGGTCAGACATCTCAACAGCAACAACAGACAACTGGACATTTGCTACAAACTATGGAACCACAACACTAACAGCTACTTCAACAATGCCATGGTGGAGCCAAGGTGCTCTTTACGCTTCTTCTACTTTGACGGTTGCAGGAAATACCACATTTGACACCAACACACTATTTGTTGATGCGTCTAGTAACAGAGTAGCCATCGGTACTACCAGTCCTCTCACAGCTTTGCAAATTGTAGGAGGATTTACAGCAGGTAATTCTGTAACAGGTGCAGGAGATCAGAGTGTTGGTACAGATATCATAAACTTTATTGTTGGATCAACAATAGCTTCTACTACAGCAAATACAGAAACAGTACTACGCTTAGCAAGAAACGGAACTCCTTCAGACAAATACAATCCTTCAATTGATTTTAATGTCGGATCTTACGCAAACTCGGGTATTAATGCCCAAACACAACTGGATATTAGACTTGGTGAAGGAGGTATTCACATTCCGGACACAACAGTAATGAGTCTTTTGAGTAGTGGCAATGTGGGCATCGGCACCACTTCGCCAGTCGCAACCCTTGGTGTAAATGGTACAAGTTACTTCACAGCCACCTCTACATTTGCAAAAGGTATTAGCATCGCAAGTTCTACACCGGATGTTACGACAAATGCACTTTACAATAACGCAGGAACGCTTTTCTGGAATGGATCGGATATCTCAACAGCAACAACAGACAACTGGACATTTGCTACAAACTATGGAACCACAACACTAACAGCAACTTCCACAATGCCATGGTGGAGCCAAGGTGCTTTGTATGCTAGTTCAACTTTGACGGTTGCGGGAAATACTGCACTTACAAATGCTTCGTCAACATTATTTACTAATTCAGGCCTATCATGGTTTGACGGTAATGCCACATTTGACACCAACACACTTTTTGTTGATGCGTCTAATAACAGAGTCGGCATAGGCACAACATCTCCAGTAGCACTACTAAACGTAGTCAATAATGATAACACCGAAGGAGGTATTAGCATCGATGTTTCCAACACAGGAGGTGGCGCGCAGGCAACACTTGGTTTTAAACCCAACACTGCTACCAGTTCAAAAATCGGCCAGAATGGACAATTGGGCTGGAATATTACTGCTCGTGGTTCAAATTATGCGACTGCAGGAGAACAAAACGACCTACACTTTGAATACTACAATGGAGCAGGTTGGGTTAGTCCGATGCACTTTGATGTAACGGGTAATGTTGGCATCGGCACCACATCTCCATTCACAACCCTTGGCATATCTGGCGACTCATACTTCACAGCCACCTCTACATTTGCCAAAGGAATTAGTATTGCAAGTTCTACACCGGATGTTACATCAAACGCACTCTACAACAACGGGAGTATACTATATTGGAATGGGTCAGACATCTCAACAGCAACAACAGACAACTGGACATTTGCTACAAACTATGGAACCACAACACTAACAGCAACTTCCACAATGCCATGGTGGAGCCAAGGTGCTTTGTATGCTAGTTCAACTTTGACGGTTGCGGGAAATACTGCACTTACAAATGCTTCGTCAACATTATTTACTAATTCAGGCCTATCATGGTTTGACGGTAATGCCACATTTGACACCAACACACTTTTTGTTGATGCGTCTAATAACAGAGTCGGCATAGGCACCACCTCGCCAGACTCACTTTTGCATGTGAACGGCCTTGCTCTTGTAGGTGCAAATAGTCTTTCTTTGGGTGGTTATTTCCCAGCAGACAACTCGCAGACACCAGAAGGACTTGTTGTATACGCAAGTTCATCAGCCACAACACTAGATAATGCAGGAGGTATATATGTCCACAATGAAAACCAAGCTACAGGTACCCTTTCATCTATACATTTTTCATCCAAGAACACGACCAATTCAAATGTGGCTTACTCAAGCATTGTAGGTGTTTCCGGAGCAAGAAATGCTGCATTCTTTGGAGGTGACCTTGCTTTCTATACAAGAGCCAACAATGCGACAACACAATCGGAAAGGATGAGGATTACTTCTACAGGCAATGTGGGCATCGGCACCACATCTCCATTCACAACCCTTGGCATATCTGGCGACTCATACTTCACAGCCACCTCTACATTTGCAAAAGGAATTAGTATTGCAAGTTCTACACCAGACATTACTTCAAATGCTTTGTATAACAATGCAGGTACACTGTACTGGAATGGGTCAGCAGTAGGAGCTATAACTGGCACAGAGGGGCAAACAGTAGTAATGAACAGTAGCGGTACGCAGGTTGCCACATCAACACTCTTTATTACAAGCGCAAGCAGGGTTGGTATTGGAACAACCACACCAAGTGGCAGACTACATGTATCAAACGGGAACAGTGGTGTTGCCGTAAATGGAAATGTAGACGACTTTATTGTGGAGGGTACAGATTCTGGTGTTGGCTTAACGATTGCTTCTCCAGATACCTCTAGCGCAAGAATTGCCTTTGGCGATCAGGTAAATAGTATTGCCGGTCTTATAGCATACCAGCACCCTACAGACGATATGTTTTTCGGCACTTTTAATGGCTCATACCGCATGACTATAAACAGTGCGGGCAATGTGGGCATCGGCACCACATCTCCATTTACAACCCTTGGCATATCTGGCGACTCGTATTTCACAGCCACCTCTACATTTGCCAAAGGCATTAGTATTGCTAGTTCTACACCGGATGTTACATCAAACGCACTCTACAACAACGGGAGTACATTGTACTGGAATGGAAATACTGTTAATACAGGAGCCACTCGAGAAAGCGCTATACTTGCTTCATGGGATGGACGAGGTGATCCGACTGTTTCCGGCTATTCGTTTCCAACAGCTACACTTAGTGGTAATGCTTCATACGATAGCACAAACAAATGGGTGCGCTTAACTCCTGCGGTTAGCGACCAAGACGGATCTATCGAATGGGAATTCAATCCAGGAAACGCAATGAAAACAAGCTTTGAATTCCGCGCAGGAGGAGGTACAGGGGCTGACGCTACTTGGTTCTATGTGTACAGCACAACAACACCGACTGATGAAGGGGATGCAAACGGTGGATACATTATAGCTCTTGATGAGTATGACGGAGATGAAATTCAAGTACTATACGACACTACACTACTCGGCTCTGTATCCCCAGGCAATATCGACGACAACCAATGGCACAGAGTGGATGTTGTAATAGAAAACGCGCGTATTGATGTCTTCTGGGATGGCGAAAAACAAATATCAGTTCAAGATAAGCTCGGCCGCGACATTTTAGGAACAAAAATGGGCTTTGGGGCGCGTGCAGGTGGCAATACTAACAACCATGACATTCGCAACCTTGAAGTAGTGAAGTCAAATAGCGATTACTTATTCGTAAACCGCCAATCATATACTTCAATCGCAACTTCAACCGCTATTTCAACCACTACGTTTTCTAGTATTTACACACCGTTTAATTTTGGTGTTGGCACAACTACACCTGCTTCAAAGTTGTCAGTTGTTGGTGATATAGACGCTGAATTTAGTGCTACTTCCACTAGGATAATAGGTATGGGGCTAAATGGAGGCTTTGTAGCAGGTAAAACTGCCATATTCAGAATGGGTGATGTGGCCAATCAAATAGAAGTTTCGCATGGTGCACCAATGGATATTAGAAGTTTTCATGGCACTAGATTTTATGACAACACCGGAGAGATAGCTAGAATTGGTATAAATTCAGCTAGCACAGATTCATATTTCAACGGCAATGTTGGGATAGGTGGAGAGACATCACCTGATTTTGCTCTAGATGTTTACGGCACAATTTGCCAAGACACAAACTCCGATGACACTTGCGATGGCACTGTTACTTCTGATGAGCGATTAAAGGAAAATGTGGTTCAAATTGAAGATGCTTTGGATAAAATAATGCAATTAAGAGGAGTTCATTTTGAATGGGATAAAACAAATTCTCACACAGAATTTTTAGGGGATGGTCGCCAAACAGGTTTGATTGCCCAGGAAGTGGAAGTGCTTTTCCCAGAATTGGTTTATGAGGATATGCAAGGATATAAGATGATAGATTATCAAAAATTAACAGCCCTTAACTTAGAGGCTATAAAAGAGCAACAGGAGATGATAGAAGTTCTTCAAAATGAATTAAACTCGCTTTCTCTTGGTGGATCAGTGGAAGAATTTATAACAAATCAAGAATTAAACGGAGCTTTTGTAGCTAATAGAATTTTGGCTAGAGAAGAAATATGTATTGGGGAAGAGGGTGGAGAAGTTTGTTTGAATAAAGAGGAATTGGCAGAGTTGAAGGGAATGCTTAAAAATGATCAATCTTCAACAATCAATGATCAATCAATATCTAATGAATCAATAATCAATGAAAATACAGACAGTGTTGACGTTGAGTCTCCAATCATAATTCTCCTTGGAAATAACCCTGCAAAAATAGAAGTAGGTAGCACATATAGCGATATGGGGGCAACAGTAACAGACAATGTAAACGACAACCTTGGGTATAAAGTAAGCATTGATGGTGGAGAAGAGATGTATCCGAACGAATTAAGCTTAGATACTTCTAGCACAACTACTTATGTAATTACTTTTATTGCTGAAGATCAAGCGGGGAATGTAGGGACAACAACAAGAATTGTTGAAGTTGGAGTTCACACACCGCAGGATGTGGGAAGTCCAACTTCGTTAATTGAAGGAACGACCTCCACGACTACTGCTACTGAATTAAATACCCCGAAGAATCCTACGGATTTAACGGGGCAGGCTGAATTAATTCAGGAGCAAGAACCCGAGCTGATTTTGGGCTGTATGGATCCAGATGCCTTAAATCACGATGAAAGCGCAACAGAAGATGATCTAAGTTGCGAATACGAAGAGCATGTTGTTGAGGAACCAGTTTCTACAACAACTCCAGAAACAATATAAATTAAATTATGAACAAGCAAGTTTTAAATATAACAAAATTATTAATTAGACAAGTAGGCGTGAAAGGGATATTTAAGTTTGCTTTATTTATAATTTTTGCAAGTGGTTTTGTATGGATTTTTGCAGACTATCGTGAAGCAAAAAAACAAGTAGCGCTTCTCTCTAATCCAGAAATTCAAAAAGAATTGTACCTGGAAGAGGTTGAAGAAACAAAAAAGCAGGTTTCTAAGTTTATCATTTTACCCAACGAGGAACCAAATTTAGCGACTGTTCAAAATGCAGAAACTCTTGTGGTACAACAACCTTTTTTTAGTGGAGCTATAAATGGAGACAAAGTTTTAATTTATAAAGATAAAGCAATTATATACAGCCCAGAAAGGGATATTTTGGTTAATGTTGGCCCTGTTTATGAGCAAAACGAACAGCAAAACAACCAACAAATATCCCAAGCACCAAAACCAATTCAAAAAGAAAAAAACCTAAACTCACAAAGTGAGTTGGTCAAGGAAGAAAAGAAAATAAGTTTAGATATTAGAAATGGATCTGGTGTAAATGGGGCTGCCAACAGCTTGGCCAATACTTTGCAAGCTATAGGTAGCTATAGAATTTTAAATACATCCGATGCCTCTTTGCAGGAACATGAAGAAACATTGTTAATAAATTTAACCTTAACAGGAGAAGATATTGAAGGATTGGAAAAAGAATTAAATATTTCTTCTACAGATATCTTGCCGGAAGGGGAAGCAACAAGCAATGCCGACGCAGTGATAATTATTGGAAAGGAATAGGTTTTATATATGTATGAATGTGAAAATTATGCGAAAAAATATATTTATTATTTTGTGCATATCTGTTTTCGGAGGTTTTTTTGTATATGGACATGTGTGCGCAGAAACTGTAAGTAGTTCAAATTTTCGTATAAGAGGATCAAGTTTTAATAGTGGGGGTGTTGCGAGTGCAACATCCAGTAATTATCTGATGATTGGGTCTTTTGGTGAGGCGCTTGCTGGGGAAAGTTCCAGTACTAACTTTAACAACGAAGGCGGTGTAGGGGAAGTTATAGCCGATATTACAGCAACAGCGGCAACAGCAGTCGCAGAAGAAACGGCTACGGCTGTTAGGGGGGGCGGAGGTGGAATAATAGGTGGAGGAGCAGGTGTTGTAAGTGAGTGTAATGGAGCAGATTTTAATCTTGACGGAGATGTAGATGCTTTTGATTTTGCAACACTTATTTTTTATTGGAAGGTAGAAAAACCTCTTCAATCTTGTGTTGATATAAACAAAGATGGTGTAGTCGATGCTTTTGATTTTGCAGTATTGGTGTTTGAGTGGACCCCGTAAAAGAATCTTTGATTCTCACGGGGCAGGCTGGTTAAAATTTAAATAATATTATGAAAAAATTTAATAAAATCAAATATTTGTTTTTAGTACTTCTAGGGTTTTTCCCATTTCTAGTTTTTGCTCGAGCTGATTTATATATTTCTCCCGCAGAAATACCCGGAAGAAGTGAAACTTATAGTGCAGGGCAACGAATAGAAGCACGTGCCATGGTGGACACGAGAGGGAGAAAAGTTAGTGTTGTGGAGGGGTCTATTAGATTTCCTGCTAAAGACTTGAAGGTTGTTTCAGTTTCAAAAGATAATTCTATTTTGAACCTGTGGGTTGAAGAGCCCAAAATCGTTGGTAATACTATTTCTTTCGTTGGTGGTGTTCCAAAAGGGTTTTCTGGTACAGGAGAATTATTTTCTATTTCATTTGAAACACTGACCGACAAAACAGTGAATGTTGAGTGGTTTGATAAAATATTAACTCTTAGCTATGAAGCTAATCCAAAAAATATACTTAGTCGCGCCAAAGAAGCGTGGTATCCGTTTAAAATTCCCAAATCTGTTCCAATAGAGCATTCTTTTAATCAGGAGTTAATAGAGGGAAATAGAAACAAAGATGTCGCATATCTTCAATTGTGTTTAGAGGATGAGGGAGTGTTTACAAAAAATGTTACGGGGAGTTTTGGAAATGCCACCAAGGAAGCGATTATTAAATTTCAAGAGAAATATCTTGGGGCAGGAGAAGGTTTTTTAGACGAGGCAACAAGAGGAGAATTGGATAAAAGATGTAAAAAAGAAGAAATAATTCCCGAACAACTTTTTGATATTAATTTAGAAATAGACAACTCTGCAATATCTAGCATAAAAGATTTAGTTGCTAGAGTTGTATTTATTAGTTTTGGAAGAGTGCCAACTCCTGTAGATTTAACTTTTGTTATCTTGGACGAAGAAGGGAAAGAGGTGTACAGAGACGAAGGAGAAGATGTTGATATTATTGTAGAAACAGAAGCAATTAAACGAAAAACGTTTGAGATGGCCGAAGAGCTTCCTGTTGGCAAATACACACTTGTGCTGTACACACTTTATAATGTAGGTGTATTTGATGAGTTTAGGCAAGATTTTGAAATAAAAGAAGAAAAGAAGTCGTTTTTCAAGACTATTTGGTTTTGGATTATATTTATAACACTTTTGGTAGTTGCTACAAGATTTATTGTTGTCTTGTCGAAAAGAAGAAAACAAAAAGAAAATTCGTAAATAAGTAAACAGCTACCAGCCGTCAGTAGACAGACAAAAATATTTGGTTAAGTCTGAAAGCTGAGTACTGGAAGTTAAAATGTAGTAGTATGACGGCAACTTTGCCTATTGAGATTATCAAAAAATTAAAGTTCAGAGAAAAACAAAGGGTGGTAGTAAAATCAAGAGGGAAGACTATTGCTATAAAAGATTTTAAATAAATACTTCTTGCATGGTTTGCAAATAGATGTGAACGGTGTATAATTACGGTAACAATTGAACAGTTTATAACTTTGCGCAGTTAAATCTATCTAATTTTTATTATTAGAAGGTTTAGCTGTATTTTTATTATGCCTAGAAAAACAAAAGGAGAAAAAGAAATAGAAGAATTAAGGGAATTTAATGATCAAGAATTACAAGAACAATTTTCAGGAAAACCTGATTCTAATGGTAAAAAGAAAAAAGTTGTTTTTATTCTCCTGCTAATATTGGCTGTTTTTGGTTTTGTTTGCGCTTACCTTACCTTTACTGGTGCCACCGAAACTTCTGCAGAAAAAATTGAAGTAGAAAAACAAAAACAACAACAAGAGGAAATTGAAAAGGTTGTAAAACAAGTGAGAGAACATTTTGTTTTACCAGAAAACGAGTTGCCTAGTGTGGCTACTATCGTAGACGCACAGACACTTATAAATGAGCAACCGTTTTATCATGGCTCAATTGATGGCGATAAGGTGTTAATTTATCTACAAAAACAACAAGCAATTTTGTACAGTCCAGAGAGAGACATTATTGTAAATGTAGGGCCTGTGGTAGTTAATAATCAAAATTAGTAAAAAAGAATTATGATTTATGAATCACGAATTAAGAATGTTTTTTTGCGGACGTCTTTTGTTGTTGTCTGCTTAATTCTTTATACTTTGTTCTTAATTCCAGACGTATTAGCCGATACTTCTGTTTTTTTAAGTCCAGTAAATATAAATGTTGTTGAAGGAGAGCAATTTGAGCTTATGGTCGGCATAAACCCAGCTGGAGTGAACAACTATACGACAAAAATAGAGTTAAATTACCCGCCAGATCTTTTAGAAGTCAACTCTTTCAAAATGAATGATAGTTGGGTCTCTTTAAAACAACCAGGATATGATCTTATAAATAATAATGAAGGGATTTTAATAAAAACGGGGGGCTACCCAAGGGGCGTTTCTTCTGGCACTGCTTTTGGCACGGCTACTTTTAGAGCTAAAAAAACTGGAGAAGGAATTATAGAAGTAGATGGCAGTACTTTTGTTTTGGATATCCAAAATAACAATGTTTATGATAAAAAATCTGTACAAACTTATGTTACAATAGTGCCTGTTGTGAGGGCTGAAGCTCCAGCAGAAACTGCAGAGACAGAGACAGAAGAAATACCAGAACAACTTTTTGATATCAATCTTGAAATAGACAAAGTATCAATAACTAACATAAAAGATTTGATTTCGAGAGTAATATTTATAAGTTTTGGAAGAGTGCCAACTCCCGTTGATTTAACATTTAATATTGTAAATAAAACCGGAGAAATAGTTCATAGCCAAAAGGATCAAATAGTGGTAGAAACCGAAGGAGTTTTGATAGAAAGGTTTAAGGATCTTGATTTGCCGTTAGGTAGATATACGCTTGTTGTAAAAACACTTTACAATGTGAATGTAGAAGACGAGTTTAAGGTTAGTTTTGAAATTATTGAGAAGAGGAAAATAGTAGAAACTTGGTATGTCTATGTTTTGCTTGTTTTGATTTTTATAGTCGTTGCGAGTTTGTACTTTTGGAACATAAAAAGAAACAATGGAACGAAGAAAAAGTGAGAATGTGTTAAAAAAGTTTTTTGTTTTTTCGTTGCCATTGCTACTAGTGTCTTTTGTGTCTATTTTGCTAGTGATAGGTTTTTATCCAAATATAAAACACGACAATGGGGGCATCGAAATTGTAAAAAAGCGTAAAACAGAAGAAGGTCGTGTGGAAATTGCTTTAGAAAAAAAAGACTCAACCAAATATTTATTTGACATTAATTTTGAAACTGACGACAAGACAGTTGATAGTATCGAGGATTTGTCGGTCAGAGTTATATTTACAAGTTTTGGTACAGAGCCAACACCAGTGAATTTATTATTTAGTATTTTGGATAGTTCTGGAAAAGAAATCCATATGGAACAAGATTATTTAGTGGTGGAAACCGAGAGGGTTTTTACTAAAAATTTTAATAACTTAAAATTTCCGTCTGGAAAATATACTCTTGAATTACAAACTTTGTACAATGTAGATGTTTTAGATGAGTTTAGGCAAGATTTTGAAATTTCAAAAAACAAAATAGTTTATGTCTGGTTGGTTTTGGGGATATTGTTAGTGTCTATTGTTGGAGGGTATCTTTATTTAAGCAAAGAGACAAAAAATTATGCTAACCAGATTACTCAATAAAAAATTTGTTGCAGGTTTAATTTGCCTAATTCTTTTGTCTTTTTTGTGTTTATTGGCTGCAAGAGACTATTTCAATTTAAAAGAAAACTCAAAAAACTACACAGCTAATGCTGTAGACACGATTAGCCGACGCATAGAGACTCTTTTTGTTGAAATAAACAGTTTTCCGGGAACAGCGGCAAACGATATTTTATTTTTGAGTGGACTTTCTAGTTTGAACAATCTGATAAGAGAAACAAAAGTTCAAGAAAAGAAATCTTTTGAAAAAGAATTAGAATCTGATCTTCTAAGATTTATAAAAGAGAACCCTGCATATTATCAACTGTTTTATGTTGATGAGTATGGTGATGAGGTGGTTAAAGTTGAGATTAGTCGTACGGCTACCCTCAAACTAAATGGTCAATATAAAATAATTACAAAAAACGAACTCCAAAACAGAAGGGGACAGTACTATTTTGGTGAAGCTATAAAATTAGAGGAAGGAGAAGTTCTTATATCTGAAATAGATTTAAGTACAAAAGATGGCGAGCTTGAAAATCGTGGCACTCAAGAATTTGTGGATTACATTCCTATTTTAACGTATGCAACTACCGTTTTTGATAAAAACAACAAGCGTGCTGGGATTATGGTAGCAAATGTTTATGCTGATTATTTTTTAGAAGATATTAGATCTTTCCAAGGGGGTGGAGAGTTAACTTTTTTAGTCAACCAAGATGGTTATTATATCACACACCCTGATGAGTCAAAGGAGTTTGGAAATCTTACAGGTAGTGGCGACAATTTTTTAGATGATTATCCAGATATTTCTGAAAAAATATTGTTTGACTACCAAAAAAGGCAATTGAGAGATAAAAACTCAATATTTACTTATAGACACATACATCCTTCGGAAGGAAGTTTTGAAATTTACAGAGGTTTTGAGAAAGTTTTTGGCAAAAGCCCAGAAAAAGATTTTTATTGGGTTTTAGTGAATGTTTCTGAGGATAATTATATTAGTAAAACCATTGGTAATTTGGAGAAAAGATTTTTATTGTTTTTTGTATTTTGTCTGTTTGTTATTTTTTCTATAATTGGTTTGATATGTTTATTAATTTCTAAAAAATGTAAATAATATGAAAGATAAAAAAAAGTTAATTTATTTAGGGGGTGTAGTTTTAATGATGGTTGTCTTAATTTCTTCTTACTATATTTTTCGTAGCCCATACAAATTTAGAGGGGAGGAACCGATTAAGATTTTTTTGTTAAACAGTTACCATTCCGTTGCCCCCCCAATGGTAGTTGAGGGGTATTTGGAAGGCTTTTTGGGATTTTGGAAAAAGGAGGGGATAGAAATTGAAACAATGCGACTAGACATGGACACCGTAAGAAACGAAAAAGAGGAGTGGAAATTAGAACAGGCAGAACTAGCCAAACAAATGATAGACAAATGGCAACCAGATTTGATTTTTGCCACAGACGATACTGCGCAAGAATATGTGATAGAATCGTATTATCTTAATTCGGATATTCCAGTTGTTTTCACAGGGGTAAATAGAGAGCCAGAGGTTTATAATTACGACAAAGCAAAAAATGTTGCAGGAGTTTTAGAAAGAGAGTTTGTGGATGAGTCTTTAGAGCTTTTACAGCAATTATTTCCTTATGTAAAAAAACTGGTTGTTTTTGCAGAGCCGACCAAACAGTGGGATGGTGTAATGGAAAGAATAAGCGAGAGAAGTAAAACTTTTGGTATGGAAGTAATTGCAATAGAAAAACAAGAATTTTATGAAGATTTTCAAAATAAGGTCTTGTATTATCAAGATAAAACAGATGCTTTTGTGTTTACACCATTATCAAGATTTGTCGATAGGAGAGGGAACAATGTTGGTAATAAAATTTTTGGAAAATGGATTGCCGAAAATAGTAATTTGCCAGATCTTGGTCTTTGGGTGACTGTAATTACTACGGGGCAAACTTGCGGAGTAATGATTTCTAACCAAGGGATGGGTGCTGATGCAGCAGAGCTTGGTTATGAAATTTTAATTAAGGGCAAAAGACCATCAAGTTTTAAATTTAAGCCAACCGACAAAAAAGTACCGATGATTAATTTAGCTAGGTTAAAAAAACTAGACATTGAAAAGGAAGATATTTCGAGCACTATTTTGATTAATTCAATGGTGATTGAAGAATATCCATGGGATGAATAAAAAAAATAAAAAATTAATATTATTTTTAATAATAATCGTACTTGTTGTGTGTGGTGTAGCGGTTTGGCTCTTGTTGGGGTTGTCAAAGACAGAAGAAACACTTGCTCACGAACTAGATATTTACAATTGGGAACATTATATTTCTCAAGATATTTTGGATGGTTTTGAAAAAAAATATGGCGTTAAAGTAAATCTGTACGAATATTATGATGCTAGTGAAATGCATAAAAAAATTAAAGAAAACGAAACGAAAAAAAAGTTCGATCTACTTATTTTGAGTGATGCGTATTTAAAAAAAATGCTAAAAGAGAATTTGTTTTTAAAGTTAAACAAAAAAAATATTCCAAACCGCGGAAATCTTGATCCTCAATTTTTAAATAAGCATTATGATTTAAAAAACAAATATTCTTTTCCGTATCTTTCTGGTACAACAGGGCTTTTTGTTAATACAAAATATGTCCCCAAAAACACAGATAGTTGGGATGTCTTGTGGAAGTTAGATTATGAGGATAAAATTGGATTTTTTAAAACTCCTGAAGATTTTTTTGGTCCGATATCAAAATATATTGGAAGTCCAATTGTTCCAATGACACGTCGGGACATACAAACTATTGAAAATTTTATTAATTTCCATGATATGAATTGGGATTTTTATGGGTTTGTAGATATTCAAGAAAAAATAATCTCAGAAGATATATGGCTTGCTATTTTTATGAGTGGACATGCACATGAGATTGTTGAGAAGAATCCTGGCATTAAATATATCATTCCTAAAGAAGGCGGAGCTATTTGGGCAGATAATATGGTTATTCCGAAAGGAACGAAATCGAAATACACAGCAGAGATGTTTATAAATTATATTCTCGATGCTGGTGTCGGCGCTAAATTAGCTGCCAAATATAATTATATGAGTCCTAACTTAAAATCAAAAAGAATGCTTGAGCAAGACAGTGTGTATAAAGAATTTGCTAATATCGACAAGAATACAATGAAACGGCTTGAGTATTATTCTGACTATGATCAACCTGAAAACATCAGAAAATTACAAGAAGATTTGTGGAAGGATCTGACAAAAGATAAATGACAGACAGAAACATATATAAAAAAATAAAAAATATTGCAGTGTTTTTTGCGATAGGTCTGTGTGTTGCGGGCTTGTTTTTGTTTTTTCAATATAAAGAGGAAAAGAATAGGCTGACTTTGGAAGCACACAATATGTTGCTTGAAATTTCTGAAGAAAAAACAAAAAAGATTGAAAATTATTTATCTGAAATGAAAAATGACCTTGAAATACTACAGAAATCAGACGAAGTAAAAAAATTATTGAAGAAAAACTTAACTTTTGAGAAAGCTATAATTGAAAAAGATGTTAAAGAAAAATCGAGGATTATCACAAAAGAAGTTGAGAATTACCTTAAAATGCACCCAAAGATGTCTTTGGAAGATTTGCAAGAGAGTAGTGAATTTCAAAAAATTGCTGTACAGCCAGTGGGTAAAGATGGATATAGTGCAATATACGATATTAATGACTTTGCTATTTATTTTCATAAATATAGTTCTATTATTGGGGTGAATATTGAAAAATATTTTCCTGAACTTATAGGATATATAGAAGAAGTAAAAAAAACGAAAGAAGCCAATCAAGGTTTTTATAGATGGAAGGAGTTATCGAAAAAAGTAAGAAAAAAATATGGCAAGTTTATTCCTCTTTCTGTAAAAACAGCAGATGATTTTGAATTAGGTATTTCTGTTACTGCTTATGTTGATGATTATAAAAAAATTAAAGAGAAATCGGAATATTTAGAAAATTTTAGTAAAAAGAAAGATTACCACAACATTCTTTTAATTTCTAAAGATGGATATGTTTCTTATATGACTGATGAACACGGGCCTTTTGGAGAGAATTTAGGGTGGGAAGTTAATTTGGGTCATGGACTTTCAAAAAATTATTTTGATGTCAAAAAAAGTAAGGAGATTTCTTTTTACGGCCCTTTTATTGGAAGCTATGGATACATTTTCCCAAAATTTTCTATTATGGCTCCTATTTACAACAAAGATAAATTTTTGGGTTACGTTGCCATAGTAAACCAAATGAAAAAAATTTTTGAAATTGTAGCCGAAGATAAAGACAGTTTTAGTGAAACTAAAGAAAGTTATCTTGTTAATAAAAGTTTATTGTTAATAAGTCCGTTAAGATTGGAGAATTTTGATATTATGATTCAAGTAATTGAGAGTGAAAATACAGAAAGATGTTTTGGTATGTCTGAAAGCAAAAAACGTATTGGACACGATCCAACAGGTGAATTTTTAAATTACAAGGGGGACGAGGTTGTTGGTATTCATGAAATTATTTTAGATCCAAGCTGGTGCTTAATTACAGAAATTGAAAAAAAGGAGGCGATAGACGATCCATTAAAGAAATTTTTAAAAGGGAAAATTATTATTTCTTTGATTGGTGTTTTGGTCATTACTGTTTTAGGAATGTTTGTTGGGGTCTTTTTTAATAAAAAAATTAGAAAAACAAAAATTAAAAAATATCCTAAAACAAAGAAATTTCTTGCTAATTTAAAACTAAGATATTATTTTCTATTTGCTTTAGTTTTTACAACAAGCTATTTCTTTTTGTCGATGCCTTTTGGAGAAGCAAAAATTAGTACTATTTTTTACAACAATATTTCTATTTTACTAACTACAGTAATTTTATTTGTTCTTTTTGGGTATGGTTTTAAATTGAAAAAACGGGCTTCTAGAAATTTTGTTATAATTGGTTCGATATTTTTAATTATAGATAGGCTCGTGTGGTTTTTCTTGGGGGTGTATATTTTTGTTCACGGCGCCATTCTAGATGTTTATTGGGTGCCAGGAGTTGTTACTGGCCTTGTTGGCCTCGTGTTTGTATTTTTAGGGTTTAAAAACGCTTTAAAATAAAACGATATTATGATAAATGTATTATTTTTGACTCCACCTTTGATTGTTGCAGTTTTTCTTTTGTGGTTGTCTACAAATCTAATGTTAACAAAAAGAAAAATAGTTTTAATATTACCATTTTTTGTTTCAGGGGTTTTGCTTTGTTTAAATACTGGGCTTGGTTTTTATGATTTTTTTGATCAAAAAATATGGTTTATTGTTGAGTTTGGGTGGGCAATATTATTTCTTTGGATATTTTTAAATTTGAAACACTATGGAGATAATTAAGATTCTAGCTTTGACGAATTATTTTGTTCAATATATCCTTTTGGTTATTTTGGTAGGTGTTTTGGTGGGAGAATATTTCCGAAGAAAAGATAAGTTTAAAAAAGGACTGTTTTTGTACTTGATTTTAACTGTTTCTATTACCATTTTTGTCGTACTCGATAACTATAGAGTTTTTGTTGGGATAGAGCGTGGAATAATTATGAATATTTTAATGCTAATGAATACAGGGCAACTCCTTCTTTTTATTGTAAATTCTATCAGGGTTTGGAGTTTTATAAATAAAAAATTGTTTTTTGGAATCCCTATTTTTGTAATTGGTATAATTTTGTTTGAGTCAGGCTTAAATTTATTTTTTGGTGATTATTTTGATTTTTTAAACATAATATCAGTTTTTGGAGCGACTATTTTATATTATTTCTTTATTGTTAGTTTCTTGATTGATACTTCTCCTAAAAAAATAGATAATAAAGGTAATGGGTAGAATAATAAAAACAATTTTAGTGGTATCGTTTTTGTTTGGTGTGGCTTCTTCTGCGCATGCTTTAAGTATTCAGGTGCATGTGCCAGAAAAATATACAGATGTTGTGGCTGGTGAGAGATTTTATTTTGAATTAGAAATTAAATATCCGGAAAATCCTCGAAGAAAAGATTTAAGATTAAATTATGAAATTCTAACCAAAGATGGAGAAATTATTGCTCAAGCAAAATTTTTAAAAGCCATAGAAACTCAAGCATCTTTTATGGACTACATTGTAATTCCAGAAATAGCTAAGGGCGGGCTACATATTATAAATGTAAAAATTAGCGACTATGAAGACTTAATGGAGGAGGTTTCTGCAAGTTTTCAAGTAGTAGGAGGCAAAAGCGCGCAATTGAAATTATACTTTTTCGTACTTCTTGGAGTTGTTTTGTTCGTAGCTGGATTAGTAATAACCAATTTAATGCTTTTAAAAAGAAGAACGTAAAACACTTAGTTTTTTTAGATAGTATTTTGAGGTATATTTAGGGCTATTCACCTAAAACCAGGCGAGTTTTAGGTGAATAGCTTCTAATTGTTTCATTTTTTGGCTTAAAATGATACAATTAAGGGTATTATGATGAAACAATTAGAAGAGCGACAATTAAAAATTCTAGATTTTATCAAGAGTAATAATGGCACAAGCAATAAACAAATTGTGGAGTATCTTGATGACGTTTCGCGTATTACCGTGGTGAGGGATTTAGAAGAGCTTCTTGGTGAGAATTTAATAAAAAAAGAAGGTCGTGGAAGGAGTGTTCGCTACTTTGATAGTGCCACAAACGAATTATTGCAATATATAGATACAGAAAAGTATTTTGATATTTCACCAGATGAAAGAGATATTCTTTTTAGGCGTTTCAATTTTGATATATTTAAAAACCTAAAAAATTTGTTTTCAAAAAAAGAAAGCGAAGAATTAGAGAAACTAAATAATGATTATAGAGGAAGAATAAAAAAATTGTCAGACACAATTTTGAAAAAAGAGTTTGAGAGATTGTCTATTGAATTGAGTTGGAAATCTTCACAAATTGAAGGAAACACTTACTCTTTGCTTGATACAGAAATTTTAATTAAAGAAAACAAAGAAGCTGAGGGGCACAAGAAAGAAGAAGCCATTATGATTTTAAATCACAAGAAAGCATTGGACTACATTATAGAAAACAAGGAAGATTTTAAAAAGATAAACTTAAGAAAAATTGAAAATATACAAAAGTTGATTGTAGAAGACTTGGGTATTAAGCAAGGAATAAGAGAATTGCCAGTTGGTATTATTGGAACAAGATATAGGCCGTTAGACAACAAATATCAGATAGAAGAAGTTGTAGAGAAAACAATTAAATTGATTAATTCTTCAAAAAATCCGTTTGAGAAGGCATTGGTTTTGATCCTAATGGTTTCTTACATACAACCATTTGAGGATGGGAACAAAAGAACAAGTCGGCTTTTGGGAGATGCTATTCTTTTAGCTTACAATATTTGCCCCTTATCTTTTAGAAGTGTAGATGAGGGAGATTATAAAAAAGCAATGATTTTGTTTTATGAACAAAATAATTTAAGATTTTTCAAAGAGTTGTTTGTCCAGCAGTTTAAATTTGCTGTTGATAATTATTTTCTTTCCTGATTTTTTGGTATAATAAAGGTGTATTTTTATGTCAGTCAAGAAAATTTTTCAAAAAGATAAAAATTGTATTTATGTTTGGTGTAATGAAAATTACGCCAAAGATTTTAAGTTGAACTCTAAAGACATGGTAGGCAAATCTGACTATGATCTTTATCCTAAAAAGTTGGCTGATAAATATTGCGATGACGACAAGAGAATTATGAAATCTAAGAACACGGAGGATATAGAAGAAGATTATGTTGTTGATGGTAAAAAGTCGTGGGTGCACACCATAAAAACACCAGTCTTAGGCAAAAACGGAAAAGCAGAGGGGGTATTAGGTGTTTTTTGGGACACAACAGAAGAAAAAAACAAAGAAAAAGCTTTGAGGAAAAGCAAGGAAGAATTAAGGGCTATTTTAGATCAAAGTTTTCAGCTAATAGGCATTCTTTCGCTTGAGGGAAAACTTTTGTTTGCCAACAAGGCAGCTTTTTCAATGGTGGAAAAGGGAGAGTCTGAACTAATTGGTAAATATTTTTGGATGCTTCCATGGTGGACTCACTCAAAAAAATTACAAAATGAAGTTAAAGAAGGTGTAAAAAAATCTGCAAAAGGAGAGTTTGTTCGTTTTGAAGCTACGCACAAAGACAAAAAAGGCGTTTTGCACTATATTGACTTTTCAATAAATCCAGCAAAAAACAAAAAAGGAGAAATTATTTATTTAATACCAGAAGGTAGAGATATTACAGATAGAAAATTAGCAGAAACAAAGTTAAAACAAAAAATGGAGCAATTAGAACGAGTTAATAAATTAATGGTAGGCAGGGAGCTTAAAATGATAGAGCTTAAAAAACAAATTTCTGCTAAAGGCGGACAAAAAAAACAAAATGGCTAAAAAAATAATAGCAAGCATAATTGTATTAGGTTTTTTATTTGGAGCTATTTTTTATTATTTTTATTTGAGTACTTCCAAAAAACATATAGAGCCACCTCAAAAAATAGTTTTGGGTGTTGAATCTAGTATTTTACCATCAGCAGTGTGGATAGCCGAAAATAAGGGATATTTTCTAAAACACGGACTAGATGTGGCAATAAAAGAATTTGAATCAGGGCGTTTAAGTTTTGTTAATATGCTAGAAGGTGGAGTTGACATATCAACTGTCGCTCCAACTCCTATAATGTTTAATAGTTTTGATAGGCAAGATTTTTATATATTTTCTACATTTGTTCATTCTTATGAAGATGTAAAAGTAATTGCGCGAAAAGATAAAGGAATAAGTAGCGCATTAGATTTAAAAGGAAAAAAAATAGGCACACCAGCGAGTACTACGGGGCAATTTTTTCTATCCTCTTTTTTGGTCTTAAGGGGTATGTTGGATTCTGATGTAGAAGTGCTTGATATTAGTCCGGCAGATTTACCGAAATCTTTAAACAAAGGGGAAGTTGACGCTGTCGTTATTTGGGAGCCGCACGCTTATAATACCCAGAAGTTGTCTGAAGGTGATGCTATTAGGTTACCAAGCTCTGATGTTTATATGGAAACATTTAATTTTATGGTCATGAAAGATTTTGCAAAGAGAAATACTGAAATTCTCAAAAAATTTATGAAAGCTATAGACGAAGCCACTGAATTTATAAAAAATAACAAAAAAGAATCACAAAATATAGTTGCAAAAAGACTAATACTAGACGAAGATTCTATAGCTTCTCTTTGGGATGATTTTGAGTTTGAGATTTCTCTTGAACAGTCTTTAATCCTCACTTTAGAGGACGAGGCAAGGTGGGCTATTAAAAACAACCTAACCGAAAGTGTGCAGGTTCCAAATTATTTGGATTATATTTATTTTGAAGCTCTAGAAAATGTTAAGCCAAAAGCAATTAGTATAATAAGATAAATGACAATAAAAAAAATATTAAAAACTTTCACCATAATTACAATTGTTTTAACTTTGGTGATTAGTGCGATACTTTTTTTAATGACAAACAAACTAATAAGAGAAGTTGCGAAAGGGAGGGTTGCAGATGAAATATTTAAAGAAGTTTTTGATTTAGATATTGTCCTTGGAGATTTTTTACTTTATCAGGAAAAGCGGGCTGAACAACAATGGAAAACTAAACATAAAAACATTTTAATTCTTCTAGAAAAAGAAGTTTTTGAAGATTTTGAAAAAGTTGAATTGACAAGATCGTTGCGTAAAAAGCACAAAGACATGGGTGTTATTTTTGAAAAAATTCTCGCTTTACATAAAAATGGAGGCACTTTAAATATTGAATTGGAAAATAGATTAACCAGCCAAATACTTCTCTTATCACAAAAAATAGCGTTAGGTGCCTCTGGTTTAAGCAGTGATAAAAGCAACGAAGTCGGTAATTTAGGGAGAATGTTGGTTGTAGTTTTTGTTTTGTCTATCTTTTCTTTTCTTTTGATTGTAGCGGTTGGTGTTTGGCTTGTTATTAGAGTTGTTTTAAAACCTATTAGAAAATTTCAAGAGGGGATTAGTGTTATAGAAAAAGGTAATCTTGATTATAAAGTTGATACAGAAGAGAAAAATGAAATAGGAGATCTTTCTAGATCTTTTGATAAGGCAGTGGTTGCCATAAAAAAAAGCAGAAGTGAAATAAACAAAAGGGTCAAAGAGCAAACAAGTGAAATAAGAAAAAAACAAAAAGACCTGGAAGGTCAACAGAAAGCAGTTTTAAATGTTCTAGAGGACGTAGACGAGGAAAGAAAAAAATCAGGGAAATTAGCTAATGATTTAATAAAGTTTAAATTGGCTGTTGATAATGCTTCAGATCATATAGTAATAACTGATATTGATGGGTCAGTTATCTATGCTAACAAAGCAGTAAAGAAAATTACTGGGTTTTCTTCAAAAGAAATATTAGGAAAAAAAGTAGGCACAAAGGAAAATTGGGGGGGACTAATGGGGCAGGAGTTTTATGAAAAAATGTGGAATGAAGTTAAGAAAAAAAAGAAAGTTTTTGAAGGAGAAATAAAAAACAAAAGAAAAAATGGCCAAGAGTATACTGCTTATGCAAGTATTTCACCTGTTTTAAATACTAAAAATGAAGTTGTATTTTTTGTTGGTATTGAAAGAGATATTACAAAGGAAAAAGAAATAGAAAAAATGAAAAGTGAGTTTGTTTCTGTAGCCTCTCACCAATTGAGAACACCTCTTACGGGTATTCAGTGGGTGGCAGAAAGAATGCTTAAAAAATCAAAACTTCCCAAAAAAGACAGGGGGTATATGGAAGACATCCGTCTTTCAACAAACAGACTCACCCTGCTTGTAAATGACCTATTGAATGTTTCTAGAATAGAAGAGGGGAGGATTTCTATAAATCCAGAAAAAATTGATTTGGTGAGTTATTTAGAGAGTTATTTTTTAGAGTGTACACCAATATGTGAAAAAAAGAATATAAAAATGACTTTTGAGAAGCATCCTAAAAGCCTAGAGATAAGCGCAGATAGAAATGCTATAAGAAATATTACTCAATCTATAATTTCAAATGCTATAGAATATACTCCCGCTGGTGGAGAAGTGAAAGTATATTTGGAACAGAAAGGGGAAAAGTTCCTCTTTAAAGTAGCAGATACTGGTATTGGTATTCCTAAAGAAAATCAATCAACTATTTTTGGAAAATTTATTAGGGGAGATAATGCAATAACAGTAAAAACAGACGGTACAGGGTTGGGGCTTTATATTGTAAAACAGGCAGTAAATCTTTTGGGAGGTAAAATATGGTTTGAATCAGAGGAAGGAAAGGGTTCTACTTTTTTTGTCGAACTTCCGTTAAAATCTAAAAAAGTAGGGGGTGAAAAGGGTTTGGCGTAAAACTAGAGAATAAGCATTTTTTTTGTTAGAATAATAATATTAGTTAAACGACATAAATAAAATGGAGAAAACAAAAATAGTTTTAATAGAAGACGACAAAGTGTTGTCAAAAGTCATAAAAGAAGAGCTAAAAGAAGCTAATTATGGAGTGGATCAAGCTTATGATGGTGAAAAAGGCCTGAAATTGGTGCAATCTAAAAAACCAGATTTAGTTTTACTTGATCTTATTTTGCCAGAGCTACACGGGTTTGATGTACTTAAAGATATTAAAAAAGATCCAAATACCAAAAAAATTCCTGTGATGATTCTCACAATGCTTGGGAGTGACGATGATATTAAAAAGGGGTTGAGGCTTGGCGCACACGACTACATAGTAAAATCTCAACATGCTGTGTCTGAAATCGTAGATAAAGTAAAAGATTTTTTTGGAGACGAAAGCAGGCCTGGCAACAGTGGAGCGCCAGAAAAAATAGAGGGAATGGCAGAAGAAAAAGAATCTGAAGAAGAGACAAAAAAAGAAGTTAAACCAAAAAAGAAAAAAAGGAAAAAATAAATTTGTTTAAATGAGATATTTTTGTGGGCACTCATTAAAATTTTTAGTAGTTTTTTTATTCCTCTATTTTTTAAGTACAGGGAGTGTCTTTGCTGCACCAGCACCAAGTGTTAATTCTATTTCTCCCACTTCTGGTTCAACGGCGGGAGGGATCGATGTAACTATCGGTGGGACAGGTTTTGCAGCAGGAACGCTGACTATTGGTGGGGGGTCAGTAACAAATCTTATTATTGTAAGTAGCACAGAGATGACAGCGACAACTCCTAGTGGCACAGCTGGGGCACAGGATGTTGTTTATACTCGTACATCAGATGGTAAATCGGGAACTTTAGTTGGTGGTTTTACATATACAACTCCGCCTTCTGATACTACAGCACCGTCGGCGGTGAATAATTTAACCGCTTTAGGGGCTACCCAAACTTCCATAAATCTCTCGTGGACAGCACCAGGCGATGACGCTGGTTCGGGAACTACCACAACTTACGATGTTCGTTATTCAACCTCAAACATCACAAACGACACAGATTTTAATAATGCAACACAGGTCACAGGAGAGCCCACACCAAGTGTGGCGGGAAGCTCTGAGAGTATGACAGTTTCCGGGCTTAGTGCAAATACTACTTATTACTTTGCTATTAAAGTATCCGACGAAGTTCCAAACACTTCAAGTTTATCTAATGTGCCAAGTGAGGCTACTACAGTCACAAATGGATCTGGTGGGCAACCAAGCATATCTACTCCTACGGGTGGAGGGGTGGCTCCCACAAGAGTTCTTTTTTCTGGCAAAGCTTTTCCAAGAAGCGAAGTGGAGGTTTTATTTAGAGATGATGTTAGCGATGTATATAGAAATGTACCACTTAGTACATACAATATATCAAGTAGCGGAGAGTTTAATATATCTTACACAGCTTTTCTTACAGGCAGATACTTTTTTAGTATTAGGGCTATAGATAAAATGGGACAAAAAACTGGGTCAATGTCATTTAATGTAGATTTTAATTCTGAAAAAAGTTTAGTAGCTAGAGATATCCTTTTCCCACCAACAATAAATTTTGGTAACGGTATTTTTACACTAGACAAAAATATAAAAATATTTGGGTATTCCACAGCAGGAAGTGCAGTAAAAATAGAGGTAGGTGATATAATAAAAGAAGAAACAAAAGCTAATAATAATGGTTATTATGAATTTATTTTAAATCCAAGCAATTTGGGGGCAGGGGATTTTCAAGTTCGTGTTGGTCAAACAAACAAAGAAGGAAAAGATAGTGGTTTTTCTTTTCCGCGTTCTTTTAGAGTGTCGTCTCTAAGTTTTCCTAAAGCAGATTTTAACAAAGACAATTCTATAAATGTTGTAGATTGGAGTATGTTTTTGTTTAGATGGGGGTCTAAAGAAAAATCGCTTAGAAGAGAAATAGATTTAGACGGTAATGGTAAAATAGATATTATAGATTTTAGTATATTTTTAAAAAACATAAAAATTTAATTTTAATACAAAAGAATTATGAATTATGAATCACGAATTATGAATATTTTAAAGTTAAGCAACTTTATTCTTTATTCTTTATTCTTTATTCTGGCGTTTGCGCCTTCTGCTAATGCATCTACTCTTTATTTGCTTCCAGAAGGGAAGACTTTTGCGCGTGGACAGGAATTTTCTGTAGATGTAAAAGTAGATACAAGCGATGTTTTTATAAATGCGGTTCAGTCTACAGTAAATTTTTCGAACAATATTTTAGAGGTTGTTAGTACAGATAAAAATAGTTCTGTTTTTAATTTTTGGATAGACGAACCAGAAATAAACAATGAGCTGGGGCGAGTAAGTTTTATCGGGGGCACTGCAAAGGGTGTCTCTGGTGGGGCACTTCAAATTGTTAGAATAAACTTCAAGGTTGTTGGTACTGGTGTTGCAAACATTTCTTTTGATGAATCTGTGGTTACTGCAAACGATGGAAAAGGCACAAATGTGCTTTCTGAAATGGCAGGCACAAAAATAAAAATTGGCGCAAAAACTATAGAAGCTGAAATCCCTTTTGTTCCGCAAGAGGTTGAAAAAGAAGAGCTTCCGCAAAGAGTTGAACGAGTAGCTGTAAAAGCAGTAGATGCGCCCGAGGCTCCGGTTGTTAGAGTTCCTTTTTATCCTGAGCATGGGAAATGGTACAACCACCAAGGAAATACAATAGTTTTGTGGGATGTTCCTGAAGATGTAATAAAAGTTGCAGTAGAGGTAAACGCAAAAGTGTCGTCAGAGCCTACCACTTCCGAAGAAGAACTTTTTACAGGTAAAAATATAGGAGTTTTGAGTGAAGGAATACACTATGTACATGTACAATTTAAAAACAATAAAGGTTGGGGAGAGGTGACTCATTATAAAATTGCCATAGACACAACTTCACCTCTCCCTTTTGAAACGCAAATCAGTTCGTTTGTTAGCGACAATCCTGTCCCCGAGATAGAGTTTAAAACACAAGATAGTCTTTCTGGTTATTCTCACGCTTTGATTTTTATTGATGGAAAAGAGGCGGTAGAATCTACAGATGAGTTTTTGTTGTTGCCTCCTCAATCTCCAGGGGAGCACGATTTAGTGGTGCGTGTTTTCGATAAGGCAGGAAACAGCGTGGAAGATGACATTAAGTTTGAAATAATTCCTCTTGAAAAACCGGTAGTAGATTTTATAACAAAAAAAGTTTCTGGAGGCGAGTTTTTGTTTGCTTCTGGAAAGGCTGTTCCAAATGGGTTTGTGGATGTAAAGATTTTAAAAGATGATCAGATAATTTTTACTACTTTTTCAGAGAGCAATAAGGTTGGCAATTGGGAAGTTGTAATAGAAGAGCCGTTTCAGGGGGGAGAATATAAGTTTTTGATTTCATCAAGAGACGATAGGGGTGGCGTAAGCTACAATACAGAGCCAATATCTTTTAAAATTACAGCAAAAACAATAATTTCTTTGGGTGTTGTGGATTTCGGGTGGTTTGAGATAGTTATTATTTTAGTTTTAATTTTTTCTTCTGTTGGATCTTTTGTGGCTTGGTATTATGTTTCTGAAAAAGAGAAAAGGAGCGCATATAAAATAATTGTTGGAAGAGATATAAAAAAACTGAGCAAACTTATGGAAAACGATATGGAAGATTTAGAAAAGAGTTTGAAAAAACAAAAATTTAAATCTGAAGACAAAGAAATGATAAATAATTCTCTAAAAGGGTTGAAAAGCACTGTAGTAAAAATGAAGAAATATCTTAGCAAAGAGATAGAGAAGCTCAAATAATTATCCACAAAGAGGCTTCGCCTCGTCGAATGACGGGGTTGACAATGTTTTGTATAAGAGTATACTAAATATCAGGTTTAAAAACCAAATATAAGTTTGAAACGGGATTTTCCCACAAAAAGCCTTTAAATAGGCACAAAAGGAGGATGTTATGAACAGATTTGCCGTATTTCTCATAGGGCTCATTGTTGCCCTCGTAGTTGGAGTTACCATCACGGCGATGACGGCATCGGCCACTGCGAGCGTCGGCGTCATCGGCACCATGCTGAAAAGTTTTTCGAGTCTTACCACCATAACCTTCGGACCGGCGCTGCCACTGATCGTGGTCGTCGCGGCTGCCATCTTCACCCTTGCTCTGCTGGCCACTGCCGTCATCTACTATAATGGAAAGTTCCGGATGAACATTGCCAGCGCCACCCGTAAACTCAATTTATACGACATCGTCAGATCCCGGCATTGGTCTTACATGGACGCCATCGGATCTCTGCGGAATATCGCCGTCTACCGACCGGTTGCACGCAACGGATGTTGATCACTGTTCCGCTCCAGCGGAACAAAACAAAAAGAGCCCTCTTACGAGGGCTCTGCTTTTTTCTGTTTTGTTTTGTCTATCTTAAACATCATATATCTAGTGCTATCGCCAAGGATGTATGATGTTTTTGTTTTTAAAAACTATCCAATTTTATGCGGTCGATGATTTTTGGATAATTTATCTAAAATGGTAATATGAAGTTAATGAAGAATATGAAGGATAAAAAAGAATGCATTATTGTTGGAATAGACGAGGCGGGGAGAGGGCCACTGGCCGGACCGGTGGCAGTTGCTGCTGTTGCAACAACAATTTCTAATTTTCAATTTTCAATTTTCAATAAATTTTCAAAACTCAATTTTCAATTTTTGAAAGGTATAAAAGACTCTAAAAAGCTTTCTGAAAAAAAAAGAGAAGATTGGTTTGAAATAATAAAAAATAATTTTAGCTATAGCGTGGCAATGGTGGGTCCAAAAGTTATAGACAAAATTGGTATACAAAAAGCTACAAAACTAGCATTAAATCACGCTTTGCGAAAACTACATCTACATCGACACCCGATGTCGACGCAAAATTGTTTAGTTTTATTAGACGGAGGGTTAAAGGCGCCGAAACATTATAATCAAAAAACAGTTATAAAGGGAGATGAAAAAATTTCTATTATTTCTGCTGCTTCAATAATGGCGAAAGTAAAAAGAGATAGAAAAATGAAAAAACTACACAAAATTTATCCAGAATATTGTTTCGACTGCCACAAAGGATATGGTACAAAAAAACATTACGAAGCAATAAAGAAAAATGGTATTTTGGATGTTCATAGAAAGTGCTATTTACAAGAGTATTTTTAAATGCTTATCTAGGGATAGAGATTTATTTTACAAAACCTAAACAATACAAGGAGAAGAGCGATGAAAACGAGACTTTTAACTCTAACGATTCTGGCGATGGCGATTTTCTCACTTCTTTTTGTTGGCACAGCAGGTGCCTTCAATACTTCCGTGGAAGAGGACACTCCGGTGGTTGTTGTTGAAACAAATTCCGCAGTGGACAAAATGGCGCCGGATTTTACGGCAACCAATATTGATACCGGAGACAATGTGAAATTCTCCGAGTTTTCTAAAGGGAGTGTTACTGTTTTGGCTTTCTGGTGACCTGGTGCGCCTCTCTGCCGTGAGCAGGTCAAAGTTCTGAATAAACTGGCGGAAAAGTATGAGTCGCGCGAGGATGTGAAAGTTGTGGGCGTGCCGTGGACATCAAAAAACCCTCAAGAGTTTGAAGGGTTTAAGACAAAGTTTGGACCTTTTTTATCGACGGTCTTGATTGTTAGCAAAAAACAACATGGGTCTGGAGTTATAAAGGCGACAGCTTCGTATGGGTTAGGAGGTTGGCCCCACCTTGTCATTGTCGACAAAAAGGGGGTTGTGCGGTATAATTTTTATAATAATCCGGTTAAAACTGTCGATAAAACGGCCGCTCTAATCGACAAAATTTTAAATGAGTGAGGTTGGACCTCGCTCAAACTTACTCAAAAAGCTCTGCTTGCACAGGGCTTTTTTGTTTGCCAATAATGCAAAAAAATCGTATAATTTTTTTATGAATAAAGATAAAAGGATATATTTAGATCATTCAGCTACCACATATTTAGATCCAAAAGTTAAAAAAGCAATGGAGTCGTTTTTTAGCGATGTTTTTGGCAATCCATCTTCTATTTATGAAGAAGGCAGGGAAGCCAAAAAAGCAATTTCGGAGGCTAGATTAAAAGTGGCACAGACAATAAACGCCCATTCAGACGAGATTATTTTTACTGGCGGTGGCACAGAGAGTGATAATTTAGCAATTTTCGGCATAGCCAATTCTGTTGGAAGTCCGACTTCCAACAGAGAGGGTGTCAAGCATATTATTACGTCAAAAATAGAGCATCACGCTGTGCTTCATGCTTGTGAAAGATTAGAAAAAAGTGGCTGGGAAATTACTTATTTAAATGTAGATAAAAATGGCATTGTAGATTTGAAACAATTAAAGGAATCTTTAAGAAAAGAGACTGTTTTGGTTTCTATAATGTATGCAAACAATGAAATTGGTGCTATACAGCCAATTCGTGAAATCGCAAAAATAATCAGAAATTTCAAAAAAAGCCTACAACCTACAACCTACAACCTGCAAACTCCACTGATACATACAGATGCTGTGCAAGCACCGGCTTATTTGGATCTAAATGTTTTGAAATTGGGTGTAGACTTAATGACTTTAAATGGTTCTAAAATATATGGGCCAAAGGGTGTAGGAATGCTCTATAAAAAAAGAGGAATTAAAATAGATCCGATGGTCGTAGGCGGTGGGCAAGAAATGGGCTTAAGGTCTGGTACGGAAAATGTATCTGGAATTGTGGGTTTTGGAGAAGCGCTTGAATTAGTTCAAAAAAATAAAGAAAAAGAATCAAAAAGACTTATTGGAATTAGGGATTATTTTATAGATAAATTATTAAAAACGATACCAAACAGTGTTTTAAATGGTTCAAGAGAAGATAGGCTTCCTAATAATGTAAATATATCTGTACGTGGTGTGGAGGGAGAAGCAATGGTGCTATATCTTGATGCTAAGGGCGTGGCTTGCTCTACGGGCTCGGCGTGTACTTCGGATAGTTTGGAGCCTTCACACGTGATACGTGCGATTGGTATGGGACATGAATATGCTCATGGTTCGCTTAGATTTACGATGGGCAAAGAGACTACAAAAAAAGAAGTAGACTATGTATTAAAAATTTTGCCAGATATTATTTTAAAATTAAAAGGAATTTCTTCTGTGAGATAATTTCTAAAAACCAATATCTAAATTTTAAAAAACGCAATATTTTTCCCAGCGTGAAAAATTTGCTTATATCTCGGCTTCGCTCTTTTTCTTTCAGAAAAAACCATGCCCGCTCAGCCTGCGATAAATTTTTAAAATTTAATATTGTTTTTTGAATTAATAAACATAAATAAAATGACAAAAGCAGATATAAAAAAAGAAGATCAAGAATGGTTTTATTCTGACAAGGTAAAAGATCATTTTTTCAATCCTAAAAATGTTTTACTCAAAGACCCTAAAGAAGGGGAGTTTGATGCTGTGGGAGAAGTTGGCTCTCCAGCTTGTGGTGATGTAATGAAAATGTGGGTGAAACTGGACCCCGCCGGGCAGGGCAAGCAATCTAAAATAAAAGATTTAAAATGGCGGACTTTTGGGTGTGCTACGGCCATTGCTTCTACTTCCGTTTTTTCAGAAATGGTTAAGGGGAAAACGATAGACGAAGCGCTAAAAATTACACCCCAAGATATTATAAAAGAACTGGGCGGACTTCCGGCAATAAAAGTACATTGTTCTGTTTTAGCTGATCAGGCTTTCAAAAAAGTAATAGAGAATTTAAAAAAAGAAGAAAAAGAGGTATAATTAAAACACATGGAAGATCTTACAAGACCACAATTTATATTATTGGTTCTTTTAGTTACCTTTGTAACCTCTGTTTTTACAGGCATAGTTACTGCTACTTTAGTTACACAGGCTCCTTCTCCGATTACTCAAACTGTAAGTAAGGTTATAGAAAAAACGATAGAAACTGTTTCCCCTGGTAGTACTGGTAATGTTAATATTGGACAAGCAAATGTTTTGAGCGCTGTTAGTCAGGAAGACTTGGTGGTGAATTTGGTAGAAAAATACTCCCCTGCAGTTGTTAGTGTTGTAGCCACAAAAGACATTCCAGTAATAGAAAAATATTTCATAAATCCGTATAGTTTTTTTCCAGAAATACAAGTACCACAATATAGGCAAAATGGCACAGAAGCCGTAGAAGTATCTACTGCCACTGGGTTTTTTGTTTCAAACGACGGATATTTATTAACAAACAAACATGTGGTAGCTGATAAAGACGCAAGGTATTCAATTATATTAAAAAATGGAGATAAACTTTCTGTAGATGTTTTAGCCAGAGATCAATATCAAGATATAGCGATACTAAAAGTTGTTTTGCCTGCCTCGCCGGCAGACAGGCCTGAAGAAGACAAAGATAAAAAATTTAATTATATCCCTTTTGCAAATTCAGATAAAATAAAAGCTGGTCAAACAGTAGTTGCTATTGGAAATACTTTGGGAAAGTTTCAAAATTCTGTTTCTGTTGGAATAATATCAGGATTAAACAGAGAGATTGCAGCCCAAAGTTCTACTGGGGAAATTGTGCCACTGCAAAAAATTATCCAAACCGATTCAGCTATAAATCATGGAAACTCTGGTGGGCCACTTTTGAATTTAAACGGGCAAGTTGTTGGCATAAATACTGCAGTAGCTCAAGAAGCAGAAAATGTTGGTTTTGCATTGCCTATAAATATAACTAAGAAAAATTTGGCAGATGTGAGAGAGTTTGGAGAAGTTCGTTTTGCTTATTTGGGAGTTAGATACAATTTGGTTGAGGAGGGAGAAGGAGTAGTTTTAGAAAGAGGGATGGACGGACAATCAGCTATAATGAAGGATAGTCCAGCAGAAAAAGCAGGATTAAAAGAAGGAGATATTGTTTTAGAGTTTAATGGAAAAAAATTAAATAAAGACAATATTTTGAGTGAACTTATAAATAATTCTCGTGTTGGGCAAGAAATTCCTATTAAAATTTTACGAGACGGAGAGGAGGTGAATGTAGCCATAAAACTTGACGAAAGACCAAAAAACTTGTAGAGTAATAGCGTTATGTTACCATTTTCGAATTTTACAGCGAAAGCTCAAGAAGCAATTAGAAGAGCACATGAACTAGCTATGGAGCGGGGTCAAACTCAGATCGACACGCTTCATCTTTTAGCTGCACTAGTGCTTCAGGATGATAGCGTAGTGTTTTCAATTTTTGATAAATTAGAAATAGACATTAATTTTCTAACAGATTCTATACTAGACGAACTTGACGAATCAAGTGGAGGAGGAGTGGTGATGCCTATTCAGCAAGTATACCTTACCCCAGATTTAGGTAGGGTTATTGAAGCGTCTTTCAAAGTGGCAAAAACTGTTGGAAATAATTTTATATCAACAGAGCATTTGCTTTTGGGTCTTTCAGAAGTTCAGTCTAAAGCGAAAGAAATTTTACTAAAGCATCGTGTAGAGAAAGAAAGTATTTTAAATGTTTTAAAAAATATTAGCGGTGATCAAAAAGTTCATGATGCCACAGAAAAAAGCAAGCTCAAGATTTTAGAAAAATATTCCAGAAATCTTACTAAAATGGCGAGGGAAGACAAACTAGATCCAGTAATAGGCAGGGAGGAAGAAATAAGGCGAATAATGCAAATTTTATCTAGAAGAACAAAAAATAACCCAGTGCTTATTGGTGAGGCCGGAGTCGGGAAAACAGCTGTAGTAGAAGGTCTTAGTCAAAGAATTGCCCAAGGCGAGGTGCCAGATTCTTTAAAAGACAAAGAAGTAATATCTTTAGATATTGGGTCTTTAGTAGCAGGCACAAAATATCGTGGAGAATTTGAAGACAGGCTTAAAATGTTGATGAGAGAAATAGAAAGAGCAAAAGGCAAAGTGATTCTTTTTATAGACGAGCTTCACACTATTATTGGTGCAGGTGGAGCAGAGGGCGCCATAGATGCTTCTAATTTGTTAAAACCAGCTTTGGCAAGAGGGGAGCTTCGAGCTGTTGGAGCTACTACATTAAAAGAATACCAAAAATACATAGAAAAAGATCCAGCGCTTACGAGAAGATTTCAGCCGATTTATGTAGAAGAGCCTTCTCAAGAAGATACAATAGCAATTTTAAGAGGCATAAAAGAAAAGTACGAACTTCACCATGGTGTTCGTATTACTGACCCTGCTATAAAATCTGCGGTACATCTTTCAAGTAGGTATATCACAGATAGGTTTTTGCCGGATAAAGCGATAGATTTGATAGACGAATCTTCATCTGCTCTTAGATTGGAGCTAGATAGTATGCCTAAAGATTTAGAAATTACTTATAAAAAAATAAGAAATTTGGAAATTGAAAAAGAAGCTTTAAAAAGCGACAGCAAAGCCAAAACAAAAATTAAAAAAATAAACAAAGAAATAGATGACCTAAAAGAACAGGTTTCTTCAACAGAGCTTAAGTGGAAAAACGAAAAAGAAACAATTTTGCAAATAAGACAACTAAAAAGCGAATTAGAAACAATGCGTCTTGAGGCCGACAATGAGGAGAGGAGGGGTAATCTTACTAGAGTTGCAGAGATTCGCTATGGCAATATTCCAGAAGCTGAAGAAGAGCTTAGAAAACAAGAAACAAGACTTAAGAAATTACAGATTTCAAGAAAAGTTCTTAAAGAAGAGATTACAGAAGAAGAAATAGCTGATGTTGTTTCTAGGTGGACAGGTATTCCTGTAAATAAAATGCTTGAGACTGAAGCTAAAAAACTACTTAAGATTGAAGAGACTCTAAGAAAGAAAGTAATAGGGCAAGACGAGGCAATTAAAAAGATTGCTCAAGCTATACGTAGATCGAGAGCTGGTATTTCAGATATGGAAAAACCTATTGGTTCATTTATGTTTTTGGGGCAAACAGGTATTGGTAAAACGGAGTTAGCAAAAACTCTTGCCAAATTTATGTTCAACGACGAAAAGGCGCTTATTAGAGTGGATATGTCTGAATATATGGAGAAGCACGCGGTTTCTAAAATGATGGGTTCTCCTCCGGGCTATGTAGGGCATGAAGAGGGCGGACAACTTACCGAGACAATTAGGCATAGGCCATACTCTGTAGTTCTTTTTGACGAAATAGAAAAAGCTCATCCAGAGGTGTTTAATATAATGCTTCAGATTTTAGACAATGGACGACTTACAGATGCAAAAGGGAGGCATGTAAACTTCAAAAACACAATTCTTATAATGACATCAAATGTAGGCTCTGAATATGTGAGAAAAATTTCTCAAATCGGTTTTTCTACTGGTTCAACACAAAAAGCTCAAGAACAATCTCTGAAGGAAAAAATTAATAGAGCATTAGAGACTCGTTTTAGACCGGAATTTATAAACAGACTAGACGAGGTGGTTATTTTCAACAGACTTACAACAGGCGACTTGAAAGAAATTGTTAAAATTCAAATAGAAGAAGTTGTAGACAGACTAAAGGTGAAAGATATTGGATTTAAAATATCAAACGATGCTTTGTTTCTTTTGGCGCAACAAGGTTTTAGTCCACAATATGGAGCGAGACCTTTGAAGCGACTAATTCAAAACAAAATTTTAAATACAGTTGCCGAACTAATTATTTCTGATAATATATCTAAAGGCGATTTGGTGAGTGTAAAAGTAAAGAATAACGAGCTGGCAGTAGAGGGTGTTTCTAAAAAGAAACCCAAAAAGAGAACTAAAAATAAAGTGAAAGTAGCGTAATTTGCATGGGTGGCAGAGTGGCTAAATGCAACAGTCTGTAAAACTGTCGTCCTAACGGACTACGGGGGTTCGAATCCCTCCCCATGCACAAAACAGTTTAGTCTCAATGCGAAGCATTGAGGCTTTACTGTTTTGCAGTGAGGAAGGATTCGAACCGAGGGCTGGTGAAGCGAGTCCGCCTTGGGCGGACGACAGCCCGAGTGGGGGCCGAGGGAGTGAGATCGCAGCGAGTGCGTAGCACGAAACGAGATCCACGAGAGCGGCCGAATCCCTCTATACAGGCAGACTTGTGACCGAATCCCTCCCCACCGTTGCTTTTTTGGCTGTCTTGATATATATTATTCCCTATGAGCCAAGACAAACTAATTAAACTACTTTGCGGAGAATGTAAAAGAATCAATTACTGGACCCGCAAAAACAAGAAAAAAGTTGAGCGTAAAATAGAGTTCAGTAAGTTTTGCAAGTGGTGTAAGAAGCGTACGCCACACAAAGAAGGCAAAAAAAAATAAAAAGCCCTGGCAATCATTTGCTAGGCTTTTTGTTGAAACGATCTACTTTTCTATATCCAAGACGATTTACTCTAAATTCTGAAATATCTTTTTCTAGTGTTTTTAAAATTCTCTGGTACGTCTCTAGGTGGGAAAGTTTCTTTCTCTGGTCTTTTCTCAAAGATCTTCTAAAATCACTTATAATTTTTAAAACAATACTTTTGTCTATATAAACTAATCGACAATTACTGCAAAGAAAATAGATTATATCAATTCTTTTTACTGTGCTGAACCAGCTAATTACTCTAAAAATGGATTGATTGCACTTTTCAGCTTTTTTGTTGCATTTTGGACAATATCTTTCAAAATTTTTTTCGTTCATTTTTAAAGATCCTTTTCTGTAGAAAATTTTTATCTTCTGTTATACTATCAGTATAACCAGAAAAACAAAAGCGGGATTAGTTAAGTGGTATAATAGCGGTCTCCAAAACCGCGGTCGGGGGTTCGATTCCCTCATCCCGTGCTCGAAACAAAAAAGATGGCTAAATGCCATGTTTTTTGTTTTGTAAGTTCAGAAAAAGGAGGGAATCGAATGCCGGACTGAACGAAGTGAAGGAGGCGGGGTCGCGAACACTTTGTAGATTTCGAGCGTAGCGAAGAAATATACTTAGTGATTTGTGACCGATTCCCTCATCCCGTGCTCGAAATAAAAAAGTACAAAATGTAGCGGTCGCGGTGTTTTGTACTTTTTTCTTGCTACTGAATTAATTCAGTATTTAATTCAGTAGCAGGTATGATATACTCAAAATATGGCAAGACGAAAATTAAAAGAGAAAAATTTGAGGAAATTAACAAGAATGGGTGGGGGACGAAGTATGGGGCTAACTTTACCTATTGAAATTGTGCGTGAGTTGAAATGGCGAGAAAGACAAAAAATAAAAGTCCGAAAAGTTGGAAGCAGAATAATTTTAGAAGACTGGAAGAAGTAAAAACACAGGTTTTTTAGAGTATCATGAAATAAACTTAGTATTTAGTTCACTATATTTTATATGGTAAAAATAAGACAAATAAAAAAGAAAGATATAAACGAAGAGTTTATTAAGTCTTTAAATAGCTTGATGAAGCAACTTACTAAAAATGCTAAGAGCTTGTCAGAGATAGATATCAAGAGAATTTTGGACGGAGATTTTATTTCTTTTGGAGCTTTTGATGAAGAGAAAATTGTAGGCACAGCTTCTATACATTTTGTGGAAATATATGTTTGCAAGAAAGCAATGATAGATGACGTATTTGTTGACAAAGATTATCGACACCAGGGAATTGGTAAAAAACTTATGAAAGTATTGTTGAAAGAAGCAAAAAAAAGAAAAGTGAGATCCGTATATTTAACAAGTGGCTCTAGTTCTGAAAGAAAGGGGGCTAATATTTTGTATCAAAAACTTGGATTTAAAAAATTAAATACAAATTTGTTTGGCCTACATCTAGTTGATTTGAAAAATAAAAAATTTTCTGTGATGTAGTAAGTTTATTCACACACTTTACTTGTCCTAAATGTGGCTAGGAAGCTATAATAAAAGTAATGATGGACGACATAAAACCAAAAGAAACAAAAAAAACTTCAAAGCTTAGATTCAGGCCAAATTTAAAGTTAAAAATGAACAAAAAAGTTTTATTAGCTTCTTTTGTCGTGTTTTGCTTGTTTTCAGGAGTGGCATTGGCTAACAATTTAGTTAATAGATATGTAGAAAAAAAGCTTACAGAAGAAGCATTAGAGGAAACCTCTAGTGGTAATTATTCAGCAGCTCTCGTCCTTTACGACAAACTAAAAGAAAAAAATTCAGAAAACAATGAGGTTGAAATAAAAATAGAAAGTGTTAAAAAACTTTTTATTGCCGAAGAGAATTTTTTAAGAGCAAAAGAAGCAGCAGAGAAAGAAGATTGGATTAGTGTTGAAGTTTTATTAAAAAACAGCGAAGCAGTTTTAAATGAAGAGTTTAAGTTTTACGAGGAAGCAGTGCTTTTGTATGGTCAGTCGAAAGATTTAATTAGTTCTTTTGAGGAAGAAGTTTCTTATAAAATAAATAATTTAAGGCAGGCAATAAAAAAAGAAGAAACAAAAAGGGAGCAGGTAGAGAGGTCTAAGTCCCAAATAGAATCTGCACTCCAACAAACATCTTCACAAAAAAAACAAACTGAAGAAGCCTTACAGTCTACACAAACTTTATTGCAACAATCTCAAAACAAAATAAACGAAACTCAAGCACAAATAGAAGCTGAGCAAAGGAGGGCAGAAGAGCTTGAGAGGCAAGCAGAAATGGAAAAACTAGAAAAACTAAGCAACGAGATGCAAATATATGTAGGTATGCTAAAAGATGGAAACGATCATTTAAACTCTGCAATTTCTGAAATAGACAAATCAAACGATGTCGCTGCTTTTACTTTTGTAAGCCGTGCTAGAGATTTATTTAACGACGCTAAAGAAGGAGCTACAGATTTGTATGAAAATAGAACTCCATATACTTATCAGACTACGGTAAATAATATAGTAGAATCAGCAGACTTGTTTAATCAAGCAGTGCAAAATTTATCAAATGCTATTGTAAATATTGGCTCAAAAGAGGGGAGTGATTTTAATAATTACTACAACAACGGAAAGAGTCTGAAGATAGAAGCATATCAAATCGCAAATAGTGTACCTGTTTATAATTAGTCTAAAAATTTTTTAGATAATTTCATAGCTTCCTTAGAATTTTTTACCCAAATTGTCTTTGGGGTATATTTTAAAAACCAAGTCATCTGTCTTTTTGCGTACTTATTATTTCCTGTAAGTATTTTTTCTACCATTTCTTCTTTATTTATTTCTTCGCGGATATATTGAGCTGGGTATTTATACTCAAAACCTAGTTCGTCTATTCTTTTCCAGGAGACTTTTTTCTTTCTTAAATTTTTTACTTCTGCCAAAAGCCCTCTTTTTATAAGTCCCAAAATTCTTTTTCTGATAAGTTTTTCTAAATTACCACTTTTTCTTTCTATACCTAAATACAGCACATCCCAACTATTGAAGTCGGATTTCGGTAGTGAACTATCGAAGTCCGACTTCGTTAATTTGATAGCAATCTCGATAGCACGAATTAAACGCCGCTTGTTTTTTGAATCTATGTTTTTAGCGCGTTTGGGGTCGAGCTTTTGAAGTTGTTTAAAAAGTTGGCCTGCTGTTTTTTTCTCCATTTTTTTTCTAAGAGGCCAGTTTGGTTTTACTTTTGGTAAATTATTGCCACTTAAAAGTGTTTGTATATAAAACCCTGTGCCACCACATATTATTGGTATTTTGTTTTTGTTTAGAATTTCTTTTATAGCTTTTTCTGCATCTTTTTTAAAATCTATTGCAGTATATGTTTTTTTGGGATTTACAAAACCTAGCAAATGATGGGAAATACCCTTCATTTCTTTTTTGGTTATAGCCCCTGTACCGATAGGTATGTGTTTATAAACTTGCCTAGAATCTGCAGAAATAATTTCAGAAGGGAATTGAAGAGCTATATCTACAGCTAAGTCGCTTTTTCCAGAGCTTGTGGGGCCCAAAACTACTATAATTTTTGTAGGAGCGATTTCTCCCTCCAGCTTCCAAGAGGTAGCTTTTGTTATTTTTATATCTACAAATTTTCCTATACTTATAGAATCAGTTTTATTTATTTTAACTATTTTGTTGCCTTCTGTGCGGCCAAAAAAATTAGTGTCTTTTTGTGAGTCAATTAAAACTTTTATAGTTTGCCCAACTAATTTTTTATTTTTCTCGAGCGAATATTTGGCTAATACTTTTGTAAGCTCTTTGTCGCGCTTTTCTTTTTTTATGTGTTTTATGTTGTCTTTCATAGTTCGTGCGGATACGGTGCCTGTGCGAGGGGAGTATTGTGAAATAAAAGCCATATCGAATTTAATTTTTTTGTACAAATCTAGAGTGTTTTTAAATTGAGTGCGTGTTTCTCCAGGGAATCCTACGATAGTATCTGTAGAAATTGCTACATCTGGAATAGCTTTTTTAATTTTGTTTACAAGCTTAATGTAGTGCTGGCGTGTATATTTTCGATTCATTTTCTTCAAAATTTCATTGTCCCCAGATTGAACAGGCAGGTTTATGTAGTTGGTAACCTTTTCACATTTTTTTATAGTTTGTATTAATTCGTTGGAGAAATCCTTTGGGTGAGGGGAAGTAAATTTTATCCAAAAATTACCTTCAATCTTGTTTATTTTCTGAAGAAGTTTTGGAAAATTTGTTTTCCCAGATTTATAGCTATTTACATTTTGTCCCAACAGCCATATTTCTTTATAATTATTTTTTATTAATTCTTTAATTTCATTGATTATGTCTTTTGCTGGGCGAGATTTTTCTTTTCCTCGTGTGTAGGGCACAGCACAGTACGAACAAAAATTATTACAACCTTTTGTGATTGGTATAAGCGCACGAAAAGAAGTTTCGTTTATGGGGGATAAATCGAAATATTCGTCTGGATGCCAAATAGCTTTTACTTTTTTTTCTAATTTTTTTCTATCTGAATCAAGGAGACAGCCTGCTAGTATAATTTGCTTGTTTTTTAGATTTTTTACTTTGCCATAAACTCTATCTATAGCAGATTTTCTAACAGAGCAGGCATTGAGCACTATTAAACTAGCCTCTTTGGAAGAAACTGCTTTTTTGTGGCCGAGGGCTTTCAATTTTCTGGCGATTCTTTCACTGTCAGCGTGGTTGGCGCCACACCCAAATGTAAAAATATAATATTTCATTGTATTTGTATAATAAAAACCCTTTGCCAATAAGGCAAGGGCTTTTTATTTTTTTATATATCCTCTTTTTTTTATTAGTTCCAACATGGCCTCATAAGCTTCTTTTGCTTCGGGGTAATCTTTTATTTTATTTAAATATTTCCATCTTGCGAGAATTAAAAAAAGGATCAAGAGCAAAAAACTGATACCTAAGATTCCAATTGTTGTAGTCATTTTGTCTATAAATAGCAGAAAAATTAAAGCACTTCCTATGAACCCAGACATTGTTCCTACCCAAAAAACTAAAAAATCATGTTTTCTTAGGCTCCAAATACAGAGATTTGCTATTGTTTTTTCAAATTTTGAAAGTTCTTTTCTTATCATTTTTCCCTCCCTGCCCAACTGCATCTGTAGGTTACGGCGTGGCTTTCAAGCTTCTGATTTCATTGTAATACAACATTATTTGTGGTACAAGAAGTATAGAATAAACCTTGAAAAGCGGAGACAAAAATGAAAACAAAAACTCAGAAGTATATGGACGAAGAAAAAAAGTATTTATTTCCAACAACAGTAGACGATAAGGGGCCGGTAATTGTAGGGGGAGCAGGGAGTTCTTTTCAAGACATTGAGGGTAATCTTTTTACAGATGCTACTTCGCAAATCTCTTTAAATAATACTGGGCTTTGTCATAAAAAAGTTAGATATTATCTAAAAGCTATGACAGATGCTTTAACTTCTGTAATTTCTGCAGATTGGCCATACAGCGTAAGAATAAGAAAAAAAGAAGATAAAAGAAGTTGGGCAACAATTTCTCGTGTGGAGCTTGCAAAAAAATTGATAAAATTGACCGACAGAATAATGCCTTTTGAAAAGCTTGTTATGTTTGAAGCTTCAGGATCTTTGGCGGTTAATGTATCGGCAAAAATCCAAAGGATTTCTTACTTGAGAAGCAGGGGTCTGTGTAGCACAGAGGAGCTTGAAAAATTACGGAAACAAAAAATTCTTTCTATAAAACACAATGACATGTTTAATTTTTCTTTTTTTGCATTTAGAAAGGCTTTTCATGGCAGGCATGGAGAGGCGCAAATGTTGTCTAATTCAAAAGCAGTGCATTTGTGGGGAGCTTCGTCTAGCTGTAGCGTTGCAAGATTAACTTTACCAACTGGAAATATTACCAAGAAACAAATTAAAGACGAGGTTGATTATTTTTTAAATCTTCGTCACCACCCACCGTTTATTGGTTTTTTCTTTGAACCAATTCAAGGGGAAGGGGGTATAAATGTGCCAGATAAAGATGGGTTGGTGTATCTTGTAAATTATTTGAGAGAGAAGGGAATATATATAATTGCAGATGAAATTCAAACTGGGCTTGGGCGTACAGGAAAAATGTTTGGCTGTGAGCACTTTGGTATAGAGCCGGATATGATTCTTCTCTCAAAATCTTTGGGTGCAGGTCTGCCTATATCTGCCGTTGTCGCAAACAAAGAAAAATTTAACTATTTGGAGCCGGGGATGCATTCGGGAAGTATGCATGCTTCTCCCATTCCAGCTGCGGCAGTGCATGCTAATTTAGAGGTAATTGAAGAAGCAGTGGACGAAACTAAAAACGCGCAAAAAATGGGCGAATACGCGCTTGTACTTCTTCGAAAAATAGTAGCAAAACATCCGGACACAGTGTGGGCAATTCGTGGCAAAGGATTGATGATTGGCATGGAATTTTTTGACACGAGTGTGAGAAATGCAGTAATAAACTTAGCTAAAAAACAAAAAAACCTTTCGCTTCTTCTTGCTCCGTGTGGTAAAAAAGTAATTCGTTTTTGCCCACCGATTATTATATCGGCAAAAAAACTAAAAGAACAGATTCAAATTTTTGAAAATGTTTTAAATGAAATAGATAAATAAAGATAAAAATCAAACGCCTCAGTACACTGAGGCGTTTAGTTTTGTGCCGTCGGTGGGAGTCGAACCCACATGAGTTGCCTCACACGATTTTGAGTCGTGCGCGTATGCCAGTTCCGCCACGACGGCCTAAATTTATAATATAAAATTTGCCTCGTTTGGTCAATTTTTGTATAATAAAATCAATGAACAACGAACTTCCAAGAATAAGAAAAGAAAGCGGGGTTTTTTTTGTTGAAGTAGACAAAATAAAGCCAAATACTTTTCAGCCTCGTAGTATTTTTAATGAAGACAAGCTAAACGAGCTTTCAGAATCTATTCGGCAATACGGCGTTTTGCAGCCACTTGTAGTTATCCGTCGAGAAAAAGAAGTGCCAACAGGCACTATAATAGAATATGAAATTATTGCAGGAGAAAGAAGGTGGCGTGCGTCTCAAATTGCGGGGCTTACTCAAGTGCCAGTAATTATTAGAGAAGAACCTTCAGATCAAGTAAAATTAGAACTTGCTTTAATAGAAAATATACAAAGAGAAGACTTAAGTCCAATAGAAAGAGCTGTAGCTTTTAAGCAATTGGTGGACAATTTTAAAATGCGCCATCATGAAGTTGGCCTAAAAGTAGGTAAGAGTAGAGAATTTGTTTCAAACACTATTCGACTTTTGAGCTTGCCGGAAGATATGCAAGAAGGGCTAAAAGCAGGGCTTATTAGAGAAGGGCACACGAGGCCACTTTTAAGTTTAATAAAGCACGAAGATGATCAGAAAGAATTATACAAAGAAATTATTTTTAGAAAAATGAATGTGAGGGCTACAGAGCATCTCGCGCGTGAAATTCTTAAAAATAAAACTAAGGCTAAAATAAAGTTGGAGAGAAGAGAAGATCCAGAAGCAGGCAATTTGGAAAGAAAACTTTCAGATGCTCTGGGAACAAGAGTTTCTGTTGAGAAAAAGGGACCTGTTAAAAAAATTTCTATGGAGTTTTTCTCTGAGGATGATCTAAAAAACTTTTTAATGAAAGTAGGTGCTGCTGTTGTTGCTGAAGGTACTGTGCCTCAAGAAACAGGGGAGATTGAAGAGATTCTAACGACGACGGATTCAATTAGCGAGGTTGAACCGCCAAAGGAGGTTCAACCTCAAGAAAAAGACAGTCTAAGTTCCGAGCAAGAACCAGAGCAAGAAAAGGAAAAGGTGGGAGACGAGATAAAAGAGAATGAAGAAAAAGTAGATGATATTCCTACAATTGTTAGAACAGAAGAATCTAGTATGAAAAGCTGGTTAGATAAATTTACTCTTTAATTTGCCTAGTTATATTTACAAAGTTTATATTAACGTTAACGTATATCCGCTATCGCGGGAATATGTAAACGTTGACGACAAAAATTTTTAGATATTTTATTATTAGAATTTTATTTCTCTTCTTTATAATCACACTCTTTGTTTGAGCATTTAATGCCACTCTTGAGCTTCACGAGTGGTTTTTTGCATTCTGGGCACAGCTTGCCGGTTGGCAATTGCCAAGTAGCAAAATCACAAGTTGGCCAGCCGGAACAACCATAAAATAGTCGTTTACGTTTTGTTCTTCTTTCAATAACATCTCCCTTTGAACATAAAGGGCATTTAATATTTAGTTCTTTTGCAGAAAGAGACTTCGTAGTTTTACAATCTGGAAATCCAGAGCAAGCCATAAATTTACCAAACCTTCCGTGTTTAATGAGCATTTGTTTGCCACATTTTTCACAAACTTCGTCCGTTTCTTCTGTAAGATCTTCTTTTTCAACTGTTTCGTATTTTTCTTCTAAGTTTTTTGCGAAGGGTTCGTAGAAGTTTTTTACAACAGGAATGTATTTTGTTTTTCCTTCTGCAATTTCGTCCAGTTCTTCTTCAAGTTTGGCTGTAAAATTAGTGTCAACTATGTTTGGAAAATGTTCAACTAAAAGTTTGTTTACTTTTTCTCCTATTTCAGTAGGGACAAATTTTTTGGCTTCATTTTTTTCAACATAGTTTCTAGCTTCTATTGTAGAGATTATTTGAGCGTAAGTAGAAGGGCGACCGATTTCGTATTGTTCCAAAGCTTTCACCAAAGATGCATCTCCATATCTAGGGGGTGGCTGAGTTTGATGTGCTTCGAACTTTATTTCTTTTAAAGTAATATCATCGCTTTCCGAAAGAGAGGGGAGTATTTTTTCCTCGATATTTAATTGGTATATCTTTAAAAAACCATCAAACTTTAGCGTAGACCCTTTTGCTCTAAATAAATAATCCCCGGTTTTTATATCAATAGTTGTTTTATCAAAAATTGCATTTGGCATTTGTGTTGCCATAAACCTAGACCAAATTAAGTTGTATAGCTTGTATTGATCGTTTGTAAGGTTGTTTTTTATCGTATTTGGCTCTATTTTGGGGTCCGCAGGACGAATTGCTTCGTGTGCTTCTTGAGCCCCTTTCTTTTTTGTTTTAAAGACCCTCGGAGTTTTTAGTGTGTATTTGTCTCCTAAATTATTTTTTAAATAATCTTTTGCCGAAGAAAGAGCAATAGGAGATATGTTAAAAGAGTCTGTTCTCATATATGTTATAAGTCCAGTTCTTCCTTTTTCTAGCTTTATTCCTTCATAGAGTTGTTGGGCTACAACCATAGTTTTTTTGGCCGAAAAGTGTAGTTTTTGCCAAGCGTCTTGCTGTAGGGTACTTGTTTTAAATGGTGGCTTGGGTTGTTGCTCTCTTTCTTTTTTTTCTATACTCTCTATTTTCCAATCGTTTTCCTTAGCTTCTTTTATTATTTTTTCAACTTCACTTTTTTCTGTTATTCCTGGCTTTGGTATAGATTTACCTTTTATTTTAAAAAGATCTGCAGAGAAACTTCCTTTTGAAGAATCTATAATAGAATGTATAGACCAATAGTCTTGGGGGATGAATTTTCTTATTTCTTCCTCGCGATCTATTATGAGCCTGAGCGCCACAGACTGAACACGTCCAGCAGAAAGACCTCGCATAAGTTTTTTCCAAAGGAAAGGGGAGAGTTTGTAGCCCACAAGCCTGTCTAAAATTCTTCGAGCTTGCTGTGCATCTACAAGATCTAAATCTATTTCTCGAGGATTTTTGAGAGCCTCGTCTATAGCTGTTTTAGTAATTTCATGAAAAGCAATTCTTTCTGTAGGAATTTTGTTTTTTTTAATATCTAAGGCGTGCATTAGGTGCCAGGCAATAGCTTCTCCTTCGCGGTCTTCATCGGTGGCAAGTATAATTGAATCTGCCTTGCCGGCTATCTTTTTTAATGCGTTTACATTTTTCTGTGCTTTTTTTGGGATTACATATCTTGGTTTGAAATTTTTTTCTACATCAACACCCAGATCTCCTTTTGGAAGATCCCTCATATGTCCGTAGCTTGATTCTATTTTGTATTCTTTCCCTAAAAAGCGAGTAATAGTTTTTGCTTTGGTGGGAGACTCTACGATAACTAATTTTGTCATAAATTTTTAGGCGGGGTAAATTTTGCCATCAATCTCTTTTATAATACCTTTTATTTCCATTTGAATTAAGAGTGGATTAATTTCCTGAGGTGGCATTTTGGAGTTTCTTATAAGTTCATCTCGAGCAAGCGGTTCATAAATTAAAGAAATAATTTCTTTTTCCTCTTGAGATAAATCGATACTATCACTTTTTATTTTTAATTCAACCCCCAGAGAATTTAATATATCTTCTGCATTTGTAATAGGCGTGGCGCCTTGTTTTATTAAATTATTTGTGCCCTTAGAGTTTGCTTGAAAAATTCCTCCTGGGATAGCAAAAACTTCTCGGTTGTTTTCTAGTGCCAAATTTGCGGTAATAAGAGCCCCACTTTTTTGTGGTGCTTCTACAACAAGTGTGCCCTCACAAAGCCCTGCGGCTATTCTATTTCTTTGCGGAAATGTGTAGGGCGCAGCCCTCATATCTAGAGGATACTCTGAAATTAGACAACCTCCGTTTTCTATAATTTTGTTTGCTAGTTTTTTGTTTTGTTGTGGGAATAAAACATTATCATTAAAGCCGCTACCCAAAACTGCAATGGTTTGCATGTTGTTTTCTAAGGCTGTTTTGTGTGCAATAGTATCTATACCCAGCGCGAGCCCACTTACTATTACTGCGCTATAGTCTTTTAGCTCACTAACTATTTTTTCGCAAGCCTCTTTACCATAAGAAGAAAATTTTCTAGGACCAACCACAGCTAGGTGGGGGAGTGTTTCTTTTGGCCCGCCTGCCGGCGAAGCAGGCAAGCTACCTTTTATATATAGCACTTCTGGAGGGGTAAAAATTTCTTGCAGATTTTTTGGTAAATCTTCTTTTAATAAAACTTGCACTCCCTCTTTTTCTAAAATTTCCATTTCTTTCTCTGGGTCTATTTCTCCTCTAAATTCGTCTAGTTTTTTTAGTTCTGTAATTTTTAGTAGTGTACTTATTGGAGCTTTCCAGCCATTTTCAAAACTTCCAAAATATTTTTTTATTTTATTAAGGCTGGCAGGGCCAATTTGAAGAGATTGGTTTAGTGCATTTGCAAAAATATGTTCAGTAGACATTGCATTATATTGTATGCAACTAAAAACTTTTGTCAAAGCCCTTGCCTTAATTTGTTTTATGTGTTAAAAAATGTAAAGTTAAGAACATTGAAATAAACCCGAAACACACCTGCTGAGCGGGGCAAAAAGGAGTTGAAATGATGTTGGAGCCGATTAATTTGAAGGGAGCAGAAGAGGTAGAAGAAGGTTTTGTATATAGGATGCCGATGTCTGTGATAGCTGGTACTGCAGGTTCCTCAAAAGGATATGTGGGTGAGCGGATGGAAGAAATTTTTAAAATTAGAACCGGACACATATTTTTGTTGCCTGAAGAAGGTTTTTGGATGACAGCAAGAATCAAGAGAAACCTTGCTAACACAGGTACAGAAATTGCATTATTTTTGCTTGGAAGAAGTATGGAAGAATCTCCAAACATTCTTCGAACAGTAACAGATGATTTAAACTTGATTTATTCTAAAAAACTTCAAATTCTTTTGGATGGCAATGTGCGTCTCGCTTATCATTTTTTCGGTCAGATTTTTGAAGAATCTATTTTGAAAACAGGGGATTTTTTTTATAAACTCGGTTTTAAACCAATTCTTTTTGGGGAAGAAGAGGCTTTGTTTTGTATGAATTTAAAAAGTATGGGAATAGGGGAAAACATTTTTGAAGAAAATTCTGTCCCAATGCTTTATTGTTTGGTGAGAAAAGAAGGCGATAGATATTGTTTGTATTTTTATTGTCTTGATTTAAATCCTAAAAAAGTTTTTTTCGAGATGAATGCCGTTTTTGTTCAAAGATATCTAACGATGCTTTTAGCCGAAACCGCAAACTATATATCCATAAGATTTGCAGGAATGTGTATATAGTAAGTTTTTGGTTTATATGGCCACTCTGGCGACAGGGTGGCTTTTTATTTTGCAAAAACCACTTGCGTCGACACCCGATGTCGATGTAGAATCAAACATTTTCTATACAAAGATTATGAAGATTGGATACTTTCTGGAACAGATATTATTTTAGATCAATTTAAAAGCAAAAGAGAGTATGAAAAATTTTTAAAAAGTTGGTCTGTGGCTGATTTGATGAAAATAAAAGAAATGGTGTCTATGTAATTTACATCGAAGACGGTCTTCGGTGTAGCGATAAGTGTTATTTATGTACCCTTCTAGTACAGTAATTTGACAAAATATATATTTTAATGGTAGTTTTTTTATGGAAGCTATTCGGACTTTCACAACATAACAACACAAAAAGGAATGAAAAATGATAAGATTTTCTGAAAATCAGCCATGGAACTTTGGCATAAAACCCACGGAATATTTTGAACAACTATCGCAAAAACAAAAAAACTTAATTACTCTAGATTATTTGAGCTGGGAAAGTATTGATGGTTTATTTGATTATGTTAACAAAAATTGTCCTAACACAAGACAGATTGGTAAAAAAGACAAAGAAATAATAAGTGATAGTGTAGATTTGGAATGGGAAAAAACAATTTTGCCTTATCAATCTGCACTTGCCGTGGCTTATTGTAAACCAATTACGTATTTTTCTTCTTCTAGTTCTACTCTTTACCAGAGAGAATTTCTGAGAAAAATGAGCATTAAGACAAAAGAAAAAAGAACAATGGACGGTTTGGTTTCTTTAGCAATTGGTTTCTCTCAGAAAATTTTGGAAGAATTTTTTAAGATAGCTAAAGGTGCAAGAAGTGGTGAAGAATTCCACTTAGCTATGGGTATATTTCTTGGATATCCTTTGGGTGATGTTTTTGGTTGTGCTTTAAATCTTTATGCATTCAAAGAATATTTTGAAAATGTAGTACATGGGGTGTACGATTCTGGGTGGACAGAAGAATGGAAAAACAAAGTAGGTTGGAGCGGAGAGGACCATCTTGCTGGCGTATATAAAAAATACTTAAATTTAAAGTAGACAATCATACTTTCTGCGTACTTAGTATTTAAAAAGCCGCTCTAGCGACAGGGTGGCTTTTTATTTTGCAAAAAGTGGGGGTTTTGGTAATATAAAGCTAATGTTAGATATTAAATTTATTAGAGAACACAAGACCTTAATTAAAGATGCTGCTATAAAAAAGCACATCGATTTTGATGTAAATAAACTCTTAGAACTAGACGATATTCGCCGAAGGCTTATTCAAGATACTGAAAAGCTTAGGGCTGAGCAAAACGAATCTACAGACAAAATTTCTAAAACAAAAGACGAAGACGAAAGGCAAAGACTTATAAACGAGATGAAAGTTTTAAAAGACAGGCTTGCTCAAATAGAAAAAGAATTGAAAGATGTTATGGAAAAGTGGAAAGCTATGATGCTAAATGTGCCAAACATTCCGGATCCATCTGTGCCAGAAGGGGAAACAGACGCAGATAATAAAGAAATAAGAAAATGGGGAGAGCTTCCAGTTTTCAATTTTGAACCAAAAGATCATATGGAACTTATGAAAGATTTGGATTTAGTGGATTTTGAAAGAGGAACAAAGGTGTCTGGATTTCGCGGTTATTTTTTAAAAAACGAAGGGGCGCTTTTGGCGCTTGCTGTTTGGCAACTGGCTTTTGAGCATATGGTTGAAGAAGGATTTGTGCCGTTTTTAGCACCATCTATGACGCGTGAAGATAGTTTTAAGGGAACAGGCTGGCTACCGCACGGCAAAGACGAAATTTACCAAACTCAGGACGAATTGTTTTTGGCTGGCACAGCAGAAGTGCCAATGATGGGGTATCATGCTGATGAAATTTTGAAGGAAGAAGAGTTGCCAAAAAAATACGTAGCATTTTCACCGTGTTTTAGAAGAGAAGCAGGAAGCCACGGAAAAGACACAAAGGGACTATATAGACTTCACGAGTTTATGAAAGTAGAGCAAGTAATTTTGTGCAAAGCCGATCACCAAGAGTCTGTAAAATGGCATGAAGAAATTACTAACAATTCAGAAAAATTTATGAGAAAACTCGGCATACCTTTTAGGGTTGTTGTAAATTGTGGTGGAGACTTAGGGCAAGGCCAGGTAAAAAAATACGATATAGAAGGTTGGATACCCAGCAAAAAAGCATATGGCGAAACTCACTCTTCTTCTTATTTTCATGATTTTCAAACAAGACGACTAAACACAAGATACAAAACAAAAGATGGAAAGATTTTTTTTGCTCACTCTTTAAATAATACGGTAATAGCAACTCCGAGAATTTTGATTTCGTTATTAGAAAACAATCAACAGCAAGACGGCTCTATAAAAATACCCGAAGCTTTGCAAAAATATTTAGGAAAAGAAACAATTTCAAATGCCTAAAAACATTCTTTCGTCTGTAAGGCATAAAAAAAGAAAAAGGGCTTTTTTGCGCTGGATTCTTTTTTTTGTTGTTTTGATTTTTGTTGCTGTTGGTATCTTCTGGTCACTCTTTTTTATAGAAGATTTGAAGATCAAAGATGTTGCCATAGAAACTTCCTCTTCAAAACAAAAAGAGATTTTGGGGTATGAAATAGATAGAATTTTATCTAGCAAATTTTTTGGTGTAGTGCCTAAAAATAGAATCTTTTCTTTTCAAGTGGAGGAAGTAAAAGATGGTTTGCTTTCAAAATTTACGAACATTGAAACACTAGAAATAGAAAGAACCTCGTTGTCTAGTATTTTAATTTTTGCAAAAGAAAGAGAGCCTGTGGCAGTTTTTTGTGATGAGGATTGTTTTTTTGTGGACAAAAGCGGGCTTGCTTATGAAAGAGCTCCTATTTTTTCTTCTGGTGTTTTAATAAAATTTATGGATAAAAGAAGCAGTGAAATAAGCAAGGGAAAATTTATAATGAATGAAGAAGATTTTAATAAAATTTTAGAATTTAAAAATAAGCTAGAAGATAGTTTTTCTATAAAAGAAATTTATTTAGAAGACAATAATGTTTGCAAGTTTTATTTAGAGGAAGGATGGTATATCACCATAAATATAAAAGACGACGTGGATTATTTGTTTAATAATTTTAGTTTGTTTTGGGAAGAGTTGTCTGAAAAAAACTCTAAAGATTTTGAGTACATAGATTTAAGGTTCGGTAAAAAAGTATTTTTTAAATGGAAATAAAAAATAAAGAAATAGTTTGGGGGGCTTTTGTGTTGTTGTTGGGTTTTTTTGTTCCAATGAGTGTTTTTTATTTTTTAGGTGATTTTAATAGGGTGTCTGGTTCGTCTTCGTTTTTTTATTTTTCAAACAAAAACAATACCGCTACTCTTAAAAACACAAAAAGTGTGGAACTTGTTTTTGTTGGTGATATTATGCTTAGCAGGGGAGTAGAAGAGTCAATATCTAAAAATTTTAATGGTGATTTTTCTTTTCTTTTTAACAATGTTGATTTTTTAAAAGAGGCCGACATTGCTTTTGGAAATCTAGAGGGACCAATTTCTCTTGCGGGTAAAGATGTTGGAAGTGTCTATTCTTTTAAGTTTAATCCGGATGTGCTCAATGTACTTTATGAAGCTGGGTTCGATGTGCTGTCTGTTGCTAATAACCATATTGCAGATTGGGGGAAGGAAGCGTTTGAGGAAAATATTTTTAGGTTAAAAAACAAAGGGATCTTGCCTGTTGGAGGAGGGATGGATTTTGAAGATGCTAGTGCTGTAAAAATATTAGAAAGAGACGGAGTTAAAATTGGTTTTGTTGGGTTTTCTGATGTAGGGGCGGATTGGTTTTTGGCGGGTGCTGATAGTTCAGGAATTTTATCTATAAAAAATAATTTTGAAGATATTATAAAGCGTGCAAGTAGAGGTGTAGATGTTCTTGTTGTGTCTTTTCATTTTGGTGAGGAATATAAAAACAAATCTAATGAAAGACAAAAATATTTAGCTAGGACAGCAATAGATAATGGGGCGAAGATAGTAGTAGGGCACCATCCGCATGTTGTGCAAGAAATAGAAAGTTATAATGGAGGGGTGATAGCGTATAGTTTGGGTAATTTTATCTTCGATCAAAATTTTTCAGAGGAGACTATGCGGGGATTAGTTTTAAAGGTGTATTTGTTAGACAATGAAATAGTTGCAGTAAAACAATTAAAAACAAAATTAAATAAGTTTTATCAGCCGGAGTTAACAAATTAACTAGTGAGGTTGAACCTCGCTAGTCTCGCTGATTTTAACAAAAATCACACAACTCAAGTTATAGCCACAGTTGTGTGATTATTTAATTTTTTCTATTCTCTCTAAATACTACGATTCCTCCAAAGGCGGACAAGCGTGAGAAATTGAGAGGATAGAAAATGGAACCTATTTAAAGCGATAGCAGTGGATAGGTTACCATTGTAATTCAAAATAATTTGTGGTATAAAATTTAGAGAATTTAAAAATACAAAAAATTGGGAAAAAGGGGGTACTATGCTAATGCCAGAATTAATAGGAAAGAAGATTTTGAAATATAATAAATTCAGGGATTTTGGGCTTGAAGATTTTAACAAAGAAGAGGCTGGCATATTTCGAATTCTCGTGGCTGTGTATTTGTATGTATGTGTGGGAAGTGGATTTTTATTCCTACAAGATTTTAGTATGCGGGTAATATGGGCGATAAGTATCACCAATCTTGTTTTCTCGATTTTTCTTTTTTTTGTAGGATGTTATTTGAGGTATACAGTCAAAGATCAAAACAAAAAAGTAAAGATATGTACTACTTGCGAAGGGGAAGTAAAAAGAGGTGCAGAAACTTGTCATTTTTGCCCCAAGAAAAAATAACAGATAAATTTAAACCACCAGAACCTGAAAAGGCCTGGCGGTTTTTTGTTTAATATGGTGAAATCTCTGGTGATTTTCACCATATTAGCTAATATTTAAAATAACGGAGTTGAACTCCGTTATTTTGTTATTTTAAAAATGGAACACGACATCTGCTATAGCACTAGATAGGTTACCATTGTGTTGAAAAACAATTTGTGGTATAAAATTTAGAGAAAACTACAAAAAGGGAAGTGTATTTTGAAAAATAAAAATAAACTAACAACTAAGGAGGTTCATTGTGTTTTACCAAAAATTGTTAAAAGCAAGAAAAAATTTTTCTTTCAAAGAATTTAGTTTTGATTATTTGAAAGATGAAAAAATAAGGCAAATTGATACCCAATATTTAAGTGCATTAACAAATGGAGTTTTTTCTTTTTTTATTGGTTTTATTTTTTTGTTAGTAGATCTTTTTTTCTTATTTTTTAATAGTTATAGTTCATTTTTTTTGATTTTTACTTTTATTCCATTTTTTCTTTCGCTTGTATACTTGTTTACTTATATGCACAGGCCCTGTCTGTGTGATGTGTGGGAAAAGGGGACAGATGCTTTACTATAGCATGGGAATTGAAATTTTAATAAAAACACAAAAGGAGGGTGCTGTGGAAGACAAGTTTAAGTTTAGAGAAATAAGAGTAGGTGATTTGAATGAGGACAAAAAAGCAAAACTTGACGATTGGTTTTGGCAGGCGTCGTATACCTTAGTGGTTGGTATTGTGTTTCTTTTTTTGGGCTTTATTTTTCCTCGACCCGTAGATAGTATTGGATTTTTGTTTGCTTGGGTTATGTCTGGGGTGTTCTTCGGTTATTCAATCTTTTTTTCCATTCTTTACAGGAGAAAAATACAATAAAATTAAATCGCCAGTTGGGCTAAGCTCAACTGGCGATTTTTTGTTTAATATGGTGAAATCTCGGGTGATTTTCACCATATTAGGCGAATATTACTCAAATTTGTATATAAATATAGAAGTGCCTGCGCGGGCGACGGGTTTTTTGTCTCCTAGCCAGCTAAATGTATCTTCGGGTAAACGAATAAAACCTTTTACTGGCACTGCTCGAGATTCTTGAAAAAATGTAGCAGATACTGCAAACCAAGTAATTCCATGGTCTATAGGACTACCTGTATTTGAGTGCCAAATCTTTGCTTGGTCTCCAAAATAATAGTGGGGATTTCCACCTCCAAAATAATCTATAGCTATTCCATTTTGTTTTTCACTTTCAGGAACAGTTTCAAAAAAAGCTACAAGTCTTTTCAAGTCTTGCCCCCAATCGTAGTTTGAGTCTACGGCTATTTTGTATCCATTCCAGGTGCCACCACCAAGCTCGTTGTAATAAGAAAGATAGTGTGGATATGTAATGAGCGTAGCTATAGCCATCCACGACAAAAGCAATATCAAACAAAGACCCCTTTTAAGTGGCCTTAAATAGTTTCTGTAAAAACTTTTTAGTGCGCCCAAAAAATCTGAAGGAGTTTCCAAGGAATAACCTTTCACCCAGCGTATGGTTTGTCTGGATATTAATAAATAAATAAATGGAAAAGTTGGTAGCACATGCCGTACTCCAATATTTAGCGGACTAGTAATTGCTTGAGCCCAATAAATAGCAATAAAAATAAAACTAGTAGTGAGAGCAAAATTATCTTTTAGCCATGCAAAAAAAGTTTTTAAATTTTTATCCTTGCTTTTTCTGATGTTGTTTAGGCCAAATAGCATAGAAATTAAAGCCAGAATATTTAAAGCTAAATGTTCTTTTAGTAAATAAAGAAGAGGAAAATAAATTGGCCAACCTTTGTTTGCAACTTCTCCAAGAAGAAAGACATTATTTCCTCCTGCTGCTCTTTGCATAACCATCAAAATACCAAATAAGTACTCTCCAAGTGCGCGGAGGCTTGGCATGCTCGCCATCCATATTACAGAATTGGAAATTATTTTAACTCTAAAAGTGTTTAAGATATGAGACATATCCGAAACTTGTCTTTCCATGGGATAATTCCAAGTGTGGTATACATATGTAGGCCACACTATTGCTAACCCAATTAATCCAATAAGAATTATTTTCCCACCTATTACAAGAGATTCTTTTATGAATTTGCCAAAAGCAAAATTTTCATAATTTTTTAGGAAAACCCAAAGTATGCCCAAAATAATATATATAGGAACAAGTATTACTAAAGAAAATTTTAATAGTTGAGCTACCCCAAAAGCTATTCCAGCAATGATCAAATCTTTTTTTGTATCTCTCCGGATAAAATTTATAAACGAGGCTAATCCAATGAAAAATCCAAATGCTGCAGCCAAGTCCGTGGTAACATATCTAGAATGCGCTAAAAATGTAGGTGAAGATACAAAAAAGAAAAGAGCAAGAAGTGCAACTTTGTCGCCATAAAGTCCGCGTATCCATTTGAAAAACATCCATCCAAACAGGATTGCTAAAAGCATTATTGGTAGGCGAGACCAAAATATTATTTGGTCTGCATCGTTGCCAGATTCGTAAATAAATATTCGCCCCAAGTCCCACTGTCCGTTTATAGCCACTGTCCATGATGGATCGTCAGTAGGAAAATTGAGATTTAGAAACATTAATGGAATAGCAGACAAATCTTTTATAAGTGGGGGGTGCTCAGGGTTTATACGAAAGTCTTGCTCTGAAAGATATGAGTATCCAGCAGGGATGTGCGCCAATTCGTCCATTGTGGCAGAATCTCCCCATGCGGAAAAAAACAATAGTAGAAACATTGTTCCAAGCATAATAACTGCGATTTGTTTTGATACTTTCTCTACCATTTTTATGTTATTTATTATAACATATCTATATAAACCTTGATAACTAAATAGGAGGAAAAGATGAATAAAAATCACAGGCCCGATATTTCTAGAACAAGTGCTTTTGGCTTTAGTTCTTTAAAAGAAGCTAGAGATGTTTTTTTTGGGGAAAAAGAGGGATTTGCCTACACAAGAGTGAATAACCCAAGTTTTGTTGAAGCAGAGAAAAAGATAGCAGAACTTGAGGGTGCAAAATATGCTTTGGTTTTTTCTTCAGGTATGGCTGCTATTATATCTACGATTTTAGCTTTTTCTAGAACTGGAGATGTTTGTTTGGTAGGAGATGTTTTGTATGGTGGTTCAGATAAATTCTTTTCAGAAAATTTACCCAACCTTGGAACAACAGTTTTAAGACGAGGTGTGAAAGAATTTGAAAGGGCAATTCATACAAATACTCCTAAATTTGTTTTTACAGAAAGTCCAAATAATCCTTGCCTTGAGATGGTTAATTTATCTGGTATTGCCAAAGTGTCAAAAAAAACAGGGAGCATAAGTATAATAGACAATACTTTTGCTACACCTTTCTTTCAGATACCGATATTACACGGCATAGATATTGTTGTTGAAAGTGCGTCAAAGTATTTAAACGGGCATGGTGATTTGTTGGCTGGGATTGTTGCTACAAATGATGAGGGGTATTTCGAAAAAATAAGAGAAATGAGAACTGCTTTGGGTGGAATTTTGTCTCCAGATTACTGCACTTTATTAATGAGAGGGCTTGAGACTTTTAATTTACGAATGGAAAGGCATGGTATAAACGCACTTTTGTTTGCAAATTTTATAGAAAAAAAAGTAAAAACAGGAGAAGTAGAAAAAGTTTTTTATCCAGGAAGATTAAACCTACCTTTTTCAGAAGAGGCTGAGTATTCTATGGTTGAAGCTTTGAGAGTAAGGAATCCTTCTTGTGTTGGAAGCCTGCATGTTTCTGAAGATTTTGCTTTTGGGGGTGTCGTATCTTTTGTTTTAAACAATAAAAGTGTAGACTTGGAAAAATTTGTAAATTCTTTGATAAAAAGCGGTATTGCTTTTGCTGTAAGCTTAGGGTGCACAGATACTATGTTTTGTAACCCTTTTTACATGACACACGCGCAAGTCTCTGAAATAAAAAAGAAGAGAATAGGAATAGATCCGTATCTCTTGAGAGTTTCTTTGGGGATAGAAGATTTTGATATAATAGAAGATGTCTTTATAAAAGCGTTTAAGAGAGGTAGAAAATAAAATAACAGAAAATAACGGAGTTCAACTCCGTTATTTTGGTGTAGATATACCAAAAGTGTTTGAATTTGTGATATAATAAGCTTATGACAAATGAACAACAATTTGAACAGAAAATTAGTCCGCAACAGGAGTGGCAAGGTCTTAGGGAAAAAGTTGAAAGCAGTCCAGAGCAGACTCGAGAAATAGTAGGCGAGCACGTTCAGCTTAAGCCAGAACAAATTTATTCTAAAGAAAATTTGATTTCGGGGGAAGATTTGAAAAGTGTAGAAAAGGCGATAATAGACCCTGCTCAAGGAGAAGTGCAAAAAGCGGTAGATAATCTTTTTAAGTTTGCAGAACAGAAGGGAATCGTAAATGCTGCAAAAGTTTCTAAGAACTTAGATCCTGCAATAGACGATGCTTTTCACGATCGCTTGGTTCAGGAATTTTCCACTCAACAAATAAAGTAAATGTCAAAATCATTAGATCTTTTGTTTAGTCCTTTTGTTATACTTCCTCTATTTTTTATTTTAATAGGACTTCTTTTGTTTTTTGTTTTGAGGCAAAAAAGAGATTCTGATCTAAGGCATGCGCTCGATCTTTCTTTGTACGAAGTCAGTTTCCCAAGAAGCCAAAAAGAAGAAAAGCCTTTCAAAGAGCTTGTTTCTAAAATGGAACAGTTTTATATGGGAATGCTAAACTTAGGTTCTTATTTTTCTCTAGAAATAGTTTCTCCGTCTACAGAAAATGAGATTAATTTTTATGTGGCTGTACCGAGAGACAAAATTTCTGTTTTTCAAAATCAAGTCCGTGCCGTTTTCCCAACAGCAGAAATTCGCGAAGAAAAAGCGGATTATAATATTTTTAAATATGGCGCGCCAAACGCAGGGGCCACACTAAAACTAAAAACTAGCGATGTGTTGCCAATAAAAACATACGAAGAATTAGAAACAAGCCCACTTGAAGTGGTAGTGAACACTTTTTCTGATTTAGAAAGAGATAAAGAAGGAGCCTCTCTTCAAATAATAATAGATCCCCAAGAAACAAATTTTAAAAAAAGTGTACAAAAATCTATTAACCTCATTAATTCTGGAGAGCCAGTAAAATCTGCTTTAAAAGGTGGGGAAAGTTTGCAACATTCGTTTCTTAAAGTGGCCACGGGGGGTACTATTCATTCAAACAAAGATGGTGTGTCTGCGCTTTCTTCTATGGAAAGAGAAGCAAATACAGAAATTTTAAGTTTTTTAAATAAAAAAATTGCGAAGCCAATAATGAGGGCAAATATTCGGCTAGTTGTTTCTTCACAAACTACAGAACGATCACAAAGTATTTTAAACCAAGTTAAAAGCGCTTTTTCTCAATATTCTTCTGTAATGGGCAATGCTTTTGTTGCAAACGATTTAAAGGGATCTGTGTTAAAAAACTTTTTCCATAATTTTTCTTTTAGATTGTTTAATGAAAAAGAATCTCTTCATTTAAACACAGAAGAGCTTACAAGTATTTTTCATTTTCCTTCCTATGGTCTTTCTGCTCCAAAAGTAAAACTTTCAAAAACAAGAAATACAGAGCCTCCTGTAAGTTTACAACAAAAAGGCGTTGTACTTGGAAAAAATTTCTTCAGAGGAAAAGAAACAGACATACATTTTTCAGAAGACGATAGGCGAAGGCATTTTTATACAATTGGTCAGACTGGTACTGGTAAGTCTGCCCTTCTTAAAAATATGGTTCTTCAAGATATAAAAGCAGGGCATGGCGTGTGTTTTATAGATCCACACGGTTCTGACCTCGAAGATGTTTTAGGTCAAATTCCTGAAGAAAGATGGGAAGATGTAGTATATTTCAATCCTGCAGACACAAGAAGACCTTTTGGATTAAATATGCTTGAGTACGACAAAAAGAATCCGGAGCAGAAAACTTTTATAGTAAACGAACTTTTAGAGATTTTTGATAAACTTTACGATATGTCTGTGGCGGGTGGCCCTATGTTTGAGCAATATTTTAGAAACGCCACACTCCTTGTGATGGAAGATCCAGAGAGCGGTAACACACTTTTAGAAATTTCCAGAGTGTTAACAGATGAAGATTATCGTGAACTAAAACTTTCAAAAAGTAACAATCCGGTAGTAAATAATTTTTGGAAAGAAACTGCGGGGAAAGCTGGCGGAGAAGCAGCTCTTGCAAATATTGTTCCTTATATCACCAGCAAATTCGATACATTTTTAAGCAACGAAATAATGAGGCCAATTTTAGCGCAAGAAAACACATCGCTCAACTTCAGAGAAATAATGGATGATGGTAAAATTTTACTAATAAACCTATCCAAAGGCCGACTTGGAGAATTAAACGCAAATCTTTTGGGTATGCTTCTTGTGGGCAAAATTTTTATGGCAGCAATGTCGCGCGTAGATATACCAGAAAGCACAAGAAAAGATTTTTACTTCTACATAGACGAATTTCAAAATATTACCACAAACTCTATTGCTATGATTTTGTCTGAAGCAAGAAAGTATCGACTAGATCTTACTATTGCACACCAATTTATTGGCCAGCTAGACGAAGAAATAAAAAAAGCTGTTTTTGGAAACGTTGGATCACTTGCTGTATTTAGAGTGGGAGAAGAAGATGCAGAATTTTTAGCAAAAATGTTTGAGCCGGTTTTTGAAAGAGAAGACTTAACAAACATACCAAACTACAATGCGTATCTAAAACTTTTAGTTGGTGGCGAATCTACAAAGCCTTTTAATATACAAACAATTCCTCCTGAAGAAACTAGTTCTCAGGTGGCAAGCAAGGTGAAAGAATTGTCAGCTATAAAATATGGTAGACCAGCCAGCGAAGTGGAGTCAGAGATTAGACAGAAGTACTTAAAGACTCATCAGCAAGATGAGGGCGAAGAAGATTTAGGAAAATAGCTGAAACTGCAGCAATGATAAACACATATTGAATTGGGTAAAATAAGGAGATAATTATTGCAAAAATTACCATTAGCACTCTGCCTGTAGATACTGCTATTTCGTGAAGTACAGTAAACTCATCTACATAGTGGCCTTCGTCGGCCGCTATTTCGTATGTAAGAGAATCGAAAGGAATTCGCGTAAATATTCTCATTATGTTGTGAAATGCGCCAATAACAAAAACATGAAAAGCCGAAACTACAAATATTTTTATGACCCAACTTATAGAGGAAAACATACTCCCAAATTTTAGTATTTTATTTTTGTGACCAGTTTTGTCTAATTTTTTTCCTATCATAAGTTGCAAAAACATGGTAACAGCAATTATTAAAGTTGAAAGAGCACCAAGTTTTAGGAAATCACCCTTTAAAACTTGAAATATAAAAATAGGCCAAACTATTGCAGAGATGGCAGTTTCTGCACCGTCGGACATAAAGGCTATAAGTTGTTTTCTGTTTTTTTTAGAAATTAAATTTTCTAAAGTTTGTTTATAGTTCCACATATATCTTTCTTTTGTGCGAGGAATAGTAAGGTAGGGGATATAAGAAACTAAATAAAGAATTATTGCTACTATAAAAAGTATGTCAAAGCCAAAGTTTTTTATTACCAACCCAGCAATCAGGGGGATAAAAATTCCAATAGCTTCTCTTGTTGCTTTCATTGCGCTTATTTGCTTGCCTCTGTTTTTTTTGCTTGTAAATTTTGCAAAATCTACCTGGTAAGGGAGCCAATAACTGAGTCTATATAAGGTTATAACAACAATTATAGCAGGAAGAAAATAAGAATAGTTAGTTTCGTCTATAAAATAAAAAAATGTGAAATAGAGAGCACCCAAAAATGTGCTTGCTCGAAGAGCTCTTCTAAAACCAAATTTATTTAAAAATCTTACAAACAAAAACAAAGAAATTGCATATAAAAAATAGCCAGCTCCATAGAACAACATCGTCTTTTGAAAGTTTTGTCCTAAAAGGTTGTAAATAAATATCGGCAGGAACAATCCCAAAAGACCCCCAGATATCATTGTGATGGTTTTGCTTGTATAAAGAGACACAAAGCCGTGAGAAATTTTCCCGTCAAAATATTTTGTAGAAGATAGAAAACTCATATGTTTTATTATATACTATATATATGACAGTAAGAAATAAAAAACTTTATAGAAGTGAGGATAACAGAGTTTTTGCGGGTATACTCGGGGGATTAGGAGAGTATTTTGATATAGATCCTACAGTCTTGAGAGTTGTTGTATTGTTTTTAATGGCTCTTTCAGGGTTTTTACCAGGAATACTTGCTTATTTCATCGCTATTCTAATTGTGCCTAGAAAACGAGGGTAAAAGTACTTTTTATGCTATAATGCCTTCATGACAAATTACGGATACAACTCTAAAAGAAGTGCCATGTGGAATTACGGTGGAGACAAGTGGAGGCTTAGTCGATCTAAAATCGACTTGTTTTGTGGGTGCCCACGCTGTTTCTATATAGACAATAAACTTGGCACAAAAAGAGTGCCGTTGCCAGCCTTTCTTTTAAATAGTGCAGTGGACTATCAGCTTAAACAAGAGTTTGATATTCATAGAGCAGAAAACACACAGCACCCACTTCAGAAAGAATACGAGCTCAAGGTAAAACCAGCACAGCACGAAAAAATAAATACATGGCGAGAAAACTTTGAAGGGGTAGAGTATAAGCATGAACCTACGGGGCTTACTGTGTCTGGGGCCATAGACGACCTTTGGATAAATGAAAACGGGGAGTATATAGTAGTAGACTACAAAGCAACCGCGAAGGCGGAGCCTGTAAAAGAGCTTGCTGGTAAATGGCACGAGGGCTACAAAAAACAAATGGAAGTGTACCAATGGCTTCTTAGGCAAAATGGGCTAAAAGTTTCAGATACTAGTTATTTTGTATATTGCACGGGCCGGGCTGACGAAAAATCTTTTGATAAAAAAATAGAATTTGATGTAGTGCTTATTCCTTATGAGGGCAACGACTCTTGGGTGGAGCCAAAACTTTTTGAAATCAAAAAATGCTTGGAGAGTGGCGAGATGCCGGCTTCTGGAAAAGATTGCGAACACTGTGCTTGGTGGAATACCCGTAGAGAGTACGAGAAATAGATGTAAAATTTTTTTCGTAGACAAATAGCATATTGTGTGCTATTTTTTGTTTAGATTCTAGTAGCTTGAAAAAAAAGGAGAATATATGGTCACAGGAACAGAAAGTATTTTGGGTCAAATTTTTGAATTTTTATTTTGTTTGGTAGGAGCCGGTCTAGTTATGTGGTATTTTGTTTGGGATTCTAAAAGGAAAATAAGAAGAAGAATGATAGAAGATTTGGGTTTTCAAGGATATTTGGAATTTAAAAAAACTCACCCAGGAACACCATAACAAAAAAGGTCTTTGAAAATGGAAGAAATAGAAAACGAGAGAAGTTTGAATGAGTTAATAATTTTTCTTTTTTGTGGAGTATTTTTAGTCGTTGTTTCTTTTTTTGTTTTTAAAGACTGGATTTTAAACATATCTTTTTCAAAAGAAGATTTATACTTATTAAAGTCATTAAATTTTGTAGTCCATTTTTTGACTTGTTTTTTGGGAGTAACTTTTTTCTTTATTTTATTTAAAAGATTTAGCTATGGATTGAAAATCTCTGTTTTGATGGGCGTTGTTCTTATGATAATAACTTCTTTTCTGAAAGAGGTTACAATTGACAATATGGTGAGTATTTCAGATGTTTTTTGGAACTTTTTAGGAGTGTGGTGTGGCTACTTGATAGTAAAAAATAAAAAAGAATGGTGGGAGTTTTTAGGAGTTTTTTCTTGGAAAATAGAAGGAAGAATAGAAAATTTAAAAGATTCTAAAAACCAATGCAAACATAACAAGTGGGAATATTTGAGTTTAAAAAAACTTGTAGATACCGATCGGGTACCTTCTTTTCAGAAAGATGTTATAGACGACGAGATGGATGTTGCTATGGGGTTTTATAATCTTGAGGCAGAGAACTTCAATAAAAACAAATTTTGGTGGATGAGAAAGGCAAATTTACTTTAAAAAATATATTATAGGGTCGGTGGTTTTACCACCGGCTTTTTGTTTTTCGCAGATTAAACAAATTAAAATACTCCAACATTCTATAGAATGTTGGAGTATTTTATATGATGTGGTAGGATGAAAACATGAAAAATAGAGTAAAAACATCAAAACAACTAGAAAGACATTTTAAAGGCGCTGCTAATCATTGGAGGATTGATATATTGCTTTTGGTTCATAAAAATGAAGGGATCACGGTAGATCAAATTTCAGATGAACTTAATTGCCATATGAAAACAGCCTCTCAGCATTCTAGGCGTTTGACGCTCGCTGGACTTGTAAACAAAAAATACAAAGGTAGGTCTGTGGAGCATTTTCTTTCTCCTTATGGTAAAAAATTTGTGAAGTTTATAAAAACATTCTAATATTCTATAGAATGTTAGAATGTTTTGTGTGGGGTGTGAGGAATGGTTAGAACATTGAAATATAAAATTATTAGTGACGGGTGTTGACATACTGTGTTAATACTTGCTAGGTTTTTATTAATTAATCCGCCGGAGGCGGACAAGATTTATGAAAGATATATTTATAAAAACAAAAACACATAAAATTTTTTGGGCAATTGCGATAATTTTGACTTTGATTGTTGTTTTGGAAGTTGGATTGGTTAGGTATGATGTATGGAAAATGAGAAAGGATATGAAGGATTTTGTAGAACAAATGGATAGGGAGGCAAAAGAAAAACAGGAAGCAATGGAAGCAGATAAAATAGGAGGGAAAACACCACAGGAAACTTTGGAAATGTTTATAAGCGCTGTTGAGGAGGGGGACTTTGAGCGGGCGAGTAAGTATTTTGTAATTGAGAAGCAGGAGGAGTGGAAGGAATATTTAAATAAAGCAAAAAAATTACCTGATCTATTAGGGTTATTGAATGAAGTGTTGAGAACAAACAAAGAACCTAATGTAATTGATGACTATTTTTCATTTTATAAACCGATCGCTGTCGATTTTATTCTTTACCCATCAGGTAATTGGAAAATAGAAGAAATTTAAAACCTGTCCCGTTAGAAATTAAAAATGAATTACTCTAATAGAAATAAAAAAATTAAAAACATGAAAAAGAAAATTTCTAGTGGGATGAACAGAAAAATAAATTTTATTTTAATATTTGTGTTTTACTTAAGCAGTTTGGGCTTTGGGGCTCAGACTGTTTTTAGTTGGGACGATAAAACTACTCATCCAGCACTTACAAACGAAGCTATAAATTTTTATAATATTAATTTTGAGAGAAGTATTACAGACAAACAAAAAGAGTGGATAATAGAAGGGGCCATAGACGAAGACACTCCACCAAGATGGATGCACCATTTTTATGATCCAGTTTACAACGAAGGCCTTTTTGGGGATAGGGGACTTAACACAGCAAAGCAGTGGGCTACAAGCCAAGGCCTACAAATGAATACTCATATGCCAAAAGGAAACAAAGCATGGAAAAAAGCAATTTATGAGTACGTAAAGGGAAATGAAAAAGACGCGTTTTATACTCTTGGATTTACTCTGCATTTACTAGAAGATATGGCCGTGCCAGAACACACCAGAAATGACCCACACCCTGGAGATAGCCCCCTTGAAAATTTTTCAAAACAATTTAATATAGAAAATTTTAAAATTGCGGATAGCTTAAATAGTTATGAGCCAGCTTCTCTTGAGAGCATAGAAGAATATTTTGATTATTTAGCAAATTATTCTAATAATTATTTTTTAAGTAAAGATACTGCAAATGGCGAGGGCTATGAAAGGTATAATAAGCCAGAAATAATAGATGGAGATGAATATGGCTTTGGTGTTGATAAAGATGGAAGTTATTTTAAATTGGCAAGAACAAAGGAGGTATGGGACAAAGACGGTGAAAAGAAGTTGGCAGAGTATGAGTTGGAGGACGACAATGAAGATTACAAACCGATCCTCCAGGGCTACTGGAACCGTTTATCTCGTGAGGCAGTCATATCCGTGGCAGGGGCAATTAATTTATTCTTTCAAGAAGTAGAGAAGGCTCGAAACGACGAATCGTTACTAGAAAAACCGCCTGTGCCTAAAACAGCGCTCATAACAATTGCAGAAGATTTTTTACCGGGTAGTGGCTCAAGGTTTTGGGGAGCAATAAAAAATGTTGGCAACAAAATTAAAGATGTTTTTGACAAAGAAAAAAAAGATCAAACGAATGATTTAATTAACGAAGTTGGACTTCCTGAAGGAAGTACAACTTCAAAGCTAAATTTTCAAGATAAAGATTCAACCTTTGAAAAAGATGAAAAACAAGCAAATCAAAGGGCTACACAAAAACAGGAAAAAGAATATACTGCGGTTTCTGCTGTTTTTGCAGTTGTGGAAACAATGGCGGACACAAAAGACAACAACTTAATTAGTGAGGTTGAACCTCGCTATAGAGGTTCGACCTCGATAGTTGTTGCAACAAAAAGTGTTTCTTCCCCAAACAATCCTCAGGAGGCGCCTGTTATAGAAGACGACTCAATTAGCGAGGTTGAACTTCCAGAGGAAGATTCAACTTCAGAAGTTGCTACGACTACACCAGAAACAGCAAGCACGACACCTGAAACACCTGAAGAAGTTTTTGCAGAGCATTCGATTTTAATAAACGAAATCGCATGGGCGGGTACGGACAACTCGGCTTACGATGAATGGATAGAACTTTTTAATAATACAGAAAACGGAATAGATTTGGATGGCTGGGTACTTTTTTCAGAAACAGACAACGGACCATATATAAATTTGTCAGGTACTCTTGGGTCGGGCGAGTATTATTTGATAGAAAGAACGGACGATACCTCAGTGCCAGATGTGGAAGCAGATTATATAGGGTCTTTTGGAAATGGGCTTAGTAATAGTGGAGAGAGATTAGTTTTGGTGCAAGCTACTTCGACAGCTACTACAACAATAGATAGTACACCAGAGGGGGCGTGGCCTGCAGGAGATACAGATAAATATACAATGGAAAGATACGATACAGAAAACTGGTACACAAACAATGATTTTTTAGGAAACAAAGGTACTCCGAAATTTGCAAATAGTGTAAATAGCATACTAACTATAAATAAAAATATAGATAGAAATTTAACAATAAGAAGACTAAACAATCCAGTGTTGGTGGACAATATAAACGCAGTTGTTGAAAGTGGAGTTTTATTAACCGTAGAGCCTGGAGTTGAAATTAAGTTTAATGGAGATTCGGGGTTTAATATTCTGGGAAAAATCTTGGCACAAGGCACAGAGAGTGAGCCAATAGCTTTTACGAGTGCTCAAGAAAATCCTAATCCTGGAGATTGGTTTGGTATTTGCATAAACGAAAATGCAGAAAATGGATCTATTTTTGAATATACTAATTTTAGCTATGGTGGAAAATATTATAACAACTCTTTTGATAAATCATTGCTTGTCTCTTGGGGGCCAGAAATATCTGTATCTAATTCCAGTTTTAAATATTCAAAAGTTTATGGTTTGAGATTAAAAAATTCTAATTCGCAAATTGCAAACTCTGTTTTTGAGGGCAATGAGGCTGATGGTGTATACACAGAAAATGGAGAGCCGACAATAAACAATAATACTTTTTTAGAAAATTTAAGAGGACTTTATTTAAGCAATTCAAATACAATCGCAAATAACAATACTTTTACTTCTAATTCTGGAGGTGCAATTTATTCCTCGGGAGAGCTGGGAAGTTTTTCTGGAAACAGTGGGTCAAATAACAATCCCAACTCCATTAATATTTGGGGAAATTTAACTAATACTAATTCAACAAAAACTTTAAAATCAAATGATATACCTTATTATTTAAATGGATATGAGACTCCGACGGTAGTAGAATCTTCGCAATTAACTATTGAAAACGGAGTGGTAATAAAGGGTGGAGAGAAAACATTAAATGTAAACGGAAATTTTGTAATAGATGGACAGAATCCGAGTGACATAATTTTTACAAGTATTTATGACGATGAGATAAGTGGGGATTCTAACAACGATGAAACATCTACGATGCCTCAAGCTGGGCAGTTTGCTGGGATAAATATTTCCGAAACTGGATCTCTTGTGGCAAGTGGATTTACTATGAAGTATGCGGGGAGCGTAATGTCTGGAGGAAGAGACAAAGCGGGTATTTTGCTAGAAGGGTCTACAGCGCAGATAGCAAATGCTTTATTTAAAAATAATTATCCTCATGGGATTCGTGCTGTAAATTCTGAAAATGTGAGTATAGAAAATGCGAGATTTGAAGAGCATAACTACAGTGGGCCGTGGGGTACGAAGGCAGCTGTTGTAGTAGAAAATTCTACGACGAGTTTAAGTAATGTTACTTTTGAAAACAATTTACTCGGCGTACTTGGAGATGGTCTTTCGGCTATCACCGCAACTCTTATTGAATGGATAGAAAACACAGCTACCACATCGCCGGAGGGGTTGTTTTAGCTTATTTTGCATAAAAAAACACTCCAACATTCTTGAGAATGTTGGAGTGTTGTAAATTTTTTGGGCACTTTATTTTTCAAACTTCGGGATAAACAGTATTTCTTCAAAAACACCAGTGAAAACTCCGAGGCTCCAAAGACTAGAATAATAGGGTTTGCCATCTTTCTTTGCTTTTTCTAAAAGTATTTTGGATTGAACAGGGTCTTGAATTTTAGAAGAAAGATTTGCAAGAACTTTAAATTCTGCTCCTTTTCTCATATTTGAAAGAGGACCTGTTTCTTCAGCTTTTACTATCAATGGACTTGTTTGTACAACTTCTCCAATAAATGTCCCAATACTGATTACATTAATTACTAAATGATCTCCAGGGTTTGTGGTATAAAGATTTTCCAATTTTAGACCCTCCTTGCCTGACCTGAAAGGGTTAGGGCTTTTAAATTGTTTTTAAAATTTACTTTAGTCTAGAGAAAAGAATAGCAAAACTAGTTCAACAAAGCAAATTTAAAAACATAATATATTTAATGCTATAGCCGAAGATATATTATGTTTTGTTGACATAACTAGAGGTGAATGTTAGTTTGTGAGGAGAAATAAATTAACCTGAAGCTTGAAATTTATCTGTTTCTAACAGAAGGGAGACGATACATGGGAAACAAGGAAAGAACAATAAATAAAGAAGAATTCGTAAGGTTTTTGAAGGGACGATGGAGAGTAGTGAATATTTTTGTGAGACCAATAGAGGTTTCGGGAAGTTTTCATTTGGTTTGTAAAATATTACTGAGAGCAATTGACTCTCCTAAATATTTATGTTTAACCGACAGAAACGACGATCTTTTTGGCGGTCTTGCTGAAGGGGATGTAGTGGTTGTTAAATTAAAAGGGACTGTAAGAAGGTCTTTTAGTATAAAGTCTCGTGTTGGAGTTTTGGAGGGAGTAGAACTTCCCTTTGAAGATTTTGTAATAAACTTTCCAACACCAACTCTTTTGGATTTATAAAAAATTTGCGTAAATATTGGTGTAGAAAATATTTGGAGTTGGAATAGATACAAAATTCTCTCCTAAGGCGAGTAAATTTGAAAAAAGGAGGTAAAATGTACGGAATAGATTTTTTGAAAGCAAACAAACTTGTTGTTCCTCCTGAACTTAATATAGTTTTACTTTTTGTAGACATTTTACCAGAGGGTATGTCGCTTGCCATACCCATTTCAAATAAAGCTTTTGATTTTATAGCAAGCGAAATGTCTGACGATCCTCCAGAGGTTCCGTTTTGTCATCGATTTTTATTTAATTTTCTGAAGAAAACAAATATGAGCATAGAAAAAATAGAAATTGTAGAGATGAATCAAGAATCAGGTCCTCTAGGAGCGCTTGTATATATTAAACAAAAAAATCGTTTCTTGTTTTTTAGAAAAAAAACGATGATTTTTGGGGTAGAAGCTGGAGATGCCGTTGTTTTGGCTATGAAGACTTCTTTAGATTCCAAAAAAGAGTGCCCGGTTTTTATAAAAAGAGAAATAGCAGACAAAGCTATGGAGAGGAGAAATGCCGAGATAAATTTACAAAAAGGAATTGTGGGTGTAGATAAAAATAGCCCTGAAGAAATAAGGCATCTTTTGGAAAATATGGACTCAACAAAAATGACAAAACAATAAAAGCCCATCGGTAAAACCGAGGGCTTTTTGTATTTTTAGGAGGTTTCTGTAAGAATTATTTGTTTTGCTTTTTTGAGAATGATTTTTGATTTTGTGTGCGCACGGGTATTTTTCTGCAGATTACGAACTTCTTTTTTGGTGCGGGTTATAAATTCGTTTGCTCGATCTATTCTTAAATCTCGGTTTCTAAAGGTTCTTTTTGTAGCTAGCGCCCTGTCTGCACCAGCTTTTTTTATGGCAGCTTCATAGTCAGCTTTTATTTTTTCCAGAGCATCTTTTTTCTTTTCTTCAGCAATATCTAATCTTTCCTTAAACACAGTCGCAGCTTTTTTAAGTTGATCATCAACTAGTTGGTCTGCCTCGGTAGCTTTTATATAATTATCGTAAATGCGGATATTTAGAAAATTTATAATTTTTTCAAGCTCTTTTTGTGTAGGATTAAAAATATTTACCCAACCCCACACAACACTTTCTATGTCTTTTTTTTCTTTTCTTGTCACTGTAAAAAGTTTCTCAATTTCTTTCAAAGGAATTTTTCTTGTCTTTTTTATTTTTTTAAAAGAAGCTCTTTCTTGCCTCATCTGCCACATACTGAGAAGGAACGTTGTATATGCAAATGCAATAAGTATAACCCAACACACTGCAATATCATTAAACGATAGACCCCAATACATGGAAGCACCTCCTTTTCAAAAAACATTTTGTTTTTATCTGTTAATAATTATATTAAATTTTGAAAAATTTTGCTATACTTAGGTGGTATGAGTAATAAAAAAGACTACAAGGTGGCAATAATTGCAGGTTTTATAACAGGCGTTTTTCTTTTGCCATCTTTAAAAAACATGAGTATAGAAGACGGGATTGTTGTATACGGACTTCCGTTTGTGATTCCCGTTTTGTGGGTTTTTGGTTTATGGCTGGGGAAGGTGCTTAGTAAATGGCTACCTGTGATATATCAGTTTGCTAAATTTGTTGTTGTTGGTTTTTTAAATACATCTATAGATTTTGGAGTGCTCAATCTTTTGAGTATGTTTAGCGGACTTACTACAGGAGTTTTGGTTGGAGGAGTAAATATTCCTGGATTTACGCTAGCTGCTACTAATAGTTATTTTTGGAATAAGTTTTGGGTGTTTGCGCACAAAAGAGAGCCTGGGCAAAAAGTAGATTATAGCGACTTTTTTACTTTTGTTGTTGTAGTGATAATAGGTATTTTTATAAACAGTGGGATAGTAATTTTTCTTACTACTTGTGTAGATCCACTATTTAATTTATCTCCAGAACGCTGGCTTAATATTGCCAAAGTTTGTGCTACGGCGATATCTTTAATTTTTAACTTTTTAGGCTTTAAATTTTTAGTGTTTAGAAAAAAAGAAAAACCCTTGACGCAGGGGGTTTAATGTTTTAATCTTAGTTTAGAATTGAACTAAACAACCACGCCGCAAGCTATACATGCAGGCGGGCAAGCCACGCCGCAAGCTATACATGCAGGCGGGCA
>CAZRMW010000001.1:0-34170 GCA_964601305.1 uncultured Candidatus Saccharibacteria bacterium | reverse complement strand
AAGCTATACATGCAGGCGGGCAAGCCACGCCGCAAGCTATACATGCAGGCGGGCAAGCCACGCCGCAAGCTATACATGCAGGCGGGCAGGGGAGGAAAAATATTGAAAAAAATTCTATTTGTTTTTGTTTTGTGCGTATTTTTGGTAAATACAAATGTAGTTTTTGCGGTTGTTCCTTTGCCGTTGGCGTTCAAGTCTTTAAGGGTTAGGATAGAAAAAGCGTTGATAGAGAAAGCGATTATTCAATATGCTGTTAGCAAGAAAAAAAGAGAGGATAGCGAGTCTTCTAAAAAAACTGTTGTTTATATAAGATACGAAATTCTCGGAGGAAAGGATTTTTTCTCAGCCAAAAATGAAAACGTTCCTCAGAAGAGGGGAGGAAGGTAAAAATAGAAAAAAAAAGAAGCTAGAAAAAGCCTGGTGCAACTGAGCACCGGGTTTTTTGTTTGAGGTTTTTTAGATGAATACTTTTTTATTTTATAAGTTTTGAAAAGTTCTTGATGGAACCTATTCGTGGCGATAGCAGTGGATAGGTTCCATTTTTGTTTTTTAATAGTTCTTCATATTTTACAAATTTTACAAATACCAATTAATTCGCGATCGCGGGAAAGATTGCATTCTTGTTTTTGTGTTTTTGATTTTGTTTGGTTTTGATTTGTGAACTTTGTGTGATAAATTATATTCATGAGTAAAGTTTTGTATAGAAAATATAGGCCTCAGAAATTTGGCGAGGTGGTGGGACAAGAGCATATTATAGATGTGCTAAATAGCGCTATAAAAACAGGGAAGACAGCGCATGCTTATTTGTTTTCTGGGCCACGTGGCACAGGAAAGACAACCACTGCAAGATTGCTCTCAAGTGGTATCGGTTGCCATGACTTCGATTTGTTAGAAATGGATGGGGCTTCTTCAAGAGGAATAGACGAAATCCGCAATTTAAAAGAGGCAGTGCACGTAAGCCCACTAAAGAGTGATTATAAGGTGTATATAATAGACGAGGTACATATGCTTACCAAAGAAGCTTTTAATGCATTACTAAAAACTTTAGAAGAGCCACCCAGGCATGTGGTTTTTATACTTGCCACCACAGAGCCAGAAAAACTTCCTGGTACTATCACTTCGCGTTGTCAGCATTTTTCTTTTAAAAAACTTCCAGAAAACGTTTTAAGGCGAGAGGTATTTAAAATTGCCAAGCGTGAGGGAGCAGAAATAGACAGTGAGGTAGCTTCGCTCATTGCTCTTTTTGCAGATGGGTCTTTTAGAGACGCGCTTGTAATGTTAGATCAAGTACTATCTCTAGATAGCGACGGTAAAATTACTGGGGAGGAGGCAAGAAAAATATTGTCTGCTCCCTCGAAAGAACTTATACAAAACTTTGTTTCTGCTTTGGTGGAAAAAGATAGCAATAAGGGAATGGAGATTTTGGGGGAGGTGGTAGAGAAAAATATTGGTGTTCAGCTGTTTTTAAAATTTATTTTAAGAAATGTTCGTGGACTGCTAATGCTAAAACTTTCTAAAAAAAGCGATGAACAGTTAGAAAAAATCTTGGGGGCAGACGAAGTAAGATTTTTAAAAAGTGAAATAAAAAAGGCGAGTGTGCAAGATTTGGGCTACATACTCACACTTCTTTTAGACGCTTATGACAAAACAAACAGAGCATATTTGCCACAAATACCACTAGAACTTGCTTTGGCGAAACTGTATTTAAGAAAGAAATAATCAGATACTAAAAACTAATCAAAACAATTTTTTACGTGTTTGTGAGCCTAAGAGCGAGCACTTTTCTAAATTCATAATTAAATTTAGAAAAAGTAAAAAATTCCGTTTTGGTTAGTTTTTTAGAGCAATAAACTAGACGAGGGAGGAAAATCTTTTTTCTACTTTTTTCCAGTTTACTATATTCCAAAAGGCTTCTATATATTTTCCTTTGTCGTTTTTGTAATCTATATAGTATGCGTGCTCAAACATATCTAACACAAGAAGGGTTTCTAAAGTAGGATAGATATTTACATTGTGCTTTTCAATTTGCATAAGAATTAGCTTGTTGATTTCTTTGTCGTAAACCAAGGTTGCCCAGCCAGCGCCCTCTACAGACATTGCTAGCGCGCTAAACTTTTCTTTAAAATTATCAAAACTTTCAAAATCTTTTTCAATAGTACTTAGGAGTTGGTCTGCTGGTTTTTTTTCTGCCTTGGGTGATAAATTTTGCCAAAAAAGTGAATGGAGTTTGTACCCACCGACTTGGAAAGCGAATTTTTTAGGATCAAAATTTTCTTCGAGAATCTTGTTTGAACCATCAACATAAGCTTGGTGGTGCTTTTGGTAGTGAATTTGTAGTTGTTTGCTAGAAATATGTGGCTCTAGTGCGTCGTATTTATAAGGGAGGTTTGGTAGTTTGTACATAATATTATTATCTAATTATAAAAGTATTTTTATTGTATCATAAACCACCTAAATCTAGGCCTACATTTAGGTGGTTTAGCTAAAACAGGGCTTAACTACGTGTGGGTTAATATTTACTAAAAATTTCAAGTATTGTATACTTTTAAAACCACCTTGCCGGGTGGTGCAATGGTAGTCACGCCTGGTTTTGGTCCAGGAAATCGGGGTTCGAGTCCCTGCCCGGCAGCCACGTAAAATTCGCTCGCAGGCTCGCTCATCACGTGGCGAGCCGAGACGAATATTTTACGTGAGCCACGAGGCGAGCGCTAGCGAGCTTTTCGTGGCCATATAGTATCACTATGTACTTTATATATCTATTAGAAAACCAAAGCGATAAAAGTTGGTATATAGGATTTACATCTGATTTAAAAAGGAGGGTTCTAGAACATAACAGTAAACAGGGTGGGAGAACCACTAAAATTAAACAGGGAAAGTGGAAATTGATTTATGCGGAAGCATACATTGATAAACAAGATGCTATTGGTAGAGAAAAGTTTCTTAAAAGTGGGTCTGGGTATAGATACTTAAAGAAACAACTTAAAAATTATTTAAATAAATAAAAATTAGTTCGAGCGCAGTGTTCCTGCACGAGGAGCGTTGTAGGAAACTCGCTATACAAATTTATCCGTTAGGTTAAAATTAAAAACATATTAAGCAATGAAAAGAAACAAAACAATTTTGCAATTACCATTTGAGGGTGAATGGTTCGTGGGTTGGGGTGGTGACACAAAAAAACTTAATCATCATCACGATGTTCCAAATCAAAAATATGCTTTTGATTTTATTATTTTAGATGAAAAAAATAAAAGCCATCAAAAAAGAGGAACTAATAATAAAGACTACTATTGTTTTGGTAAAAAAATATTAGCCCCAGCAAGTGGTGTGATTATAGAAACGCTAGATGGTATTAGAGATAATAAACCTGGAATAATGAATAAAAATTTTTATACTGGAAATTTAATAATGATTAAACACAATGAAAAAGAAATATCTTTTTTGTGTCATTTTAAGCAAGGAAGTATAAAAGTAAAAGTTGGAGATAAAGTTAAAAAAGGACAATTGCTAGGACTTTGTGGTAATTCAGGCAATTCTTCTGAGCCACACCTGCATTATCACTTACAAGACAATGAAATTATCAGAGATGGGAAAGGAATAAAATGTTATTTTAGAAATATCAAAGTAAAAAAGAAAGAAAAAGAAGAATTAAAAAAAGAATATTCTCCAATAAAAAACGATTTTGTTAGTTCACAAACATAACTTCGAATAATCTCGCGACTGGGTTCAAAAACGAAAATTAAACACAAACCGCACTTTCTTTCATTTTTAGCTCTTTTATAAAAAGTAGTTTTTTGATTATACTCAGAATGAAATTTAGAGCAAAGATTACTTGTGCCGAGTTTTGTGTATGATAGTATGAGTTTAATTAAATAATAAAAACCAAAAAAATATTATGAAAGTTGATCTTACAAAGAAACAATATAGGAGTTTGTTAATGAGTGTTATTGTTGGTGGCTATATTAGGGAAGCAGTTGATGAATTAAATGATAAGAATTTTAGCGAAATACGAAATATGGAAGATTATCTTTTGTCGTTGGCAAATGATTTTGATTCTGGGGATATGGTTGAAAAACTTGAAGATGGTCTTGTTATTCCAAGCGATGATATAATAAAAAAGTACCACGATTATTACATTGATGAATACGAAGAAGATTCTTTTTGGCATAATTTGATTACAAATCTTGGCAAAAGAGATTTTGAAAGAGGTGCAACAAAAAGAGAGCGAGATGTTGTGGAGAAAAACGACGGTTGGCTAACTGACGTGATAGATAAATATTATAAGAAATATGAAAAAGAATTTGATCAACACGGCATAGAACGCCTAGAGATAAATAGAATAGATGATGAATTAAAAAGATGGCATTTTGTCAAAGATTGCTTGATGAAAAGTAAAAGGAAAATATTTTTTCATAAGAGAGAAGTTTGGTGGTGTTCTATTGGAAAAAATATTGGTTTTGAACAAAATGGAAAAGGAGAAGAATTTACTAGACCGGTAGTTATAGTTAAAAGGTTAAGCCTGGACACATGTTTGGTTGTGCCCCTTACGGTATCAAATAAAAGAAAAAACGTATTTAGTATTGGTTTTTTGAAAGACGAGAACAGAGAATCGTTTGCAATGGTTGAACAATTTCGCCTGATTGATGCAAGAAGACTAAGAAAGAAAATTGGAGTACTAAACAAAAAATACTTCAATGAATTAATTGATTTTACTAAAAAAGTTAATTTTGGGTAGTTAAACTAAGTGTAAAAATGTTTACACCCACTCTGCAAAGAGTGGGTGCGAGGCCGAAGCCACTGATACCTGTTAGTATAGAAAAAAGTGTCTAGAAAGTCAATATCTCTAGATAACATATATTTAATTGTCCTAAAAAAATAACTTCGAATAACCCCACGAACAGGTTAAAATTAGAGAATTAAGCACAAACTGTACTTTCTTTAAGACGCAACTCTTTGATGAAAAGCAGTTTAGAATAAAGACTATTCATATATTCTGTGTCGGAGAATATGGTTCGAATAACTTCAAGATACGGCAGCATCTCGAAGGAATTTAGGTAATTTGGTACAATAAAACCATTAAAATTAAATAAAAAATTATATGGAGATAAATCATTATATAGACGAAAAAACTAGAGAAATAGATTTTAAAAAAATTGCTTCTCGTGTGGGTGTTGTATTAGTTGTTTTTATTCTTATTTTTGGAAGTTTGGGCACTGTTGGAGCTGGAGAACGAGGCGTGCTTCTTCAGTTTGGAGCAGTTAAAGATAAAATTTTTGGGGAAGGACTTTATTTTAAAATACCTTTTGTTCAGAAAGTAGTGAAAATGGATGTAAAGATTAAAAAAGATGAAGTTGCCGCTAGTGCTTCATCAAAAGATTTGCAAATAGTAACATCTAAAATTGCCCTTAACTACCACATTGATCCTAATTCTGTAAATAAAATTTGGCAGGAAATAGGAGTAAGTTATAACACTCGGATAATTGCCCCTTCTATTCAAGAGGGAGTAAAAGCTGTGACTGCGAAGTTTACAGCAGAGGAACTTATTACAAAAAGAGAAGAAGTTAAAGAAAAAATTAAAGCGAATCTTGCAGAAAGATTATTGGAAAGCAATATTATTGTTGATGAATTTAATATAATTGATTTTTATTTTTCAGATGCGTTTAACAATGCAATTGAAGCAAAAGTTACTGCAGAACAACTAAAACTTAAAGCGGAAAGAGATTTAGAAAGAATAAAAATTGAGAAATCACAAAAAATTACAGAGGCAGAAGGAAAAGCACAAGCTATTCGAATTGAGGCCCAGGCCCTTCACTCTAATCCTAAAGTTGTAGAGCTTCGCTGGATAGAGAAATGGGACGGCAAAGCTCCAACCTACTGGGGAGGCGCCAGTCCATTTATAGGATTAAACAGATAACTATTATGAAGCTAATTTTTTTCAGTGAATGGTCAACATCAGATGTTGACCAGGTTGGCGTTATTTTTAGGAATTCGAAACATTTTCGATAATGTGATAAAATAAAATTATTAGTTAAAATATTATAAACATAAACATGTCTAATCATAATCAAACTAATAAAATTCCAGACGACCCATGGCTTATTAAGTCGTTTAAAGAATTTGAAAAAATGCCCACTACCAGTAAGGCAGAAATGGACTGGACTATTACATTGGATTTTCAAGTTTTCAGTGAGTTTTTAATTAATGACATTAAAGACATACAAAACCGGTTGGAAGATGCAAGCGACGAATATCTTTACGATGTTTGTCGACACATTTTCAATATTATAGACTGGATGACTCTTATAGTTGTTGATGCTGGTTTCCCAACATTTATTACTATTTTTGAAGATTTGTTTGAGAAAGAATTTGGGGAGAGGAATATTTTGCAAAATATATACAATGATTGCTTTGAAAGGTGGATTTCTAAAAAAAGTGGACAACAAAAAATTGGTGAAAATTTCTACAATATTCTTGGGGGCAAGATATACTATCGTGATCGTTTTAATCAATGGTTTGTGGTTGACCGAGAAATAGCTTTTGAGCTTTTGCCCAAAAAAAAACCTGTTGAAGATAAAAATATAATTGATCAATTAAACAAAGAATACAAAGAAACTTGGTACGATATTATTTTAAAGCAGTGGAAAGATAAAAATTATCAAGGAGTATTGCCAGACGATTTTTTAAAATTTGAAAAAGATGAAACAAGCCCAGAAGAGTATTTTGAATTTACGATGAATCAAATTAAGAAGTTGTTAGAAAATCCAGTGTCAATTGAAGAGTTGGAGCGTTGGAATGGTGGTAAGATAAAAGATTTAGAACACATCGTAAAAATTGGTGCTCTTGTGTTGGACATAGTTAAAAAAACAAGGAAAGACAACAGTCACACTGTTTACCTTTTGCGGGACTGCCTAATGTTTTATGAGGCTCACAAAACGATTGATATCTTAACTTCAAAAGAGACATCAGCTGATCAATTGTTGATTGGAAGAAAACTATTAAGTCACAAATTGAAGGATTGGGGATACTATATTTTGACACTCGAATCTCTTTATAACGCTCACATACGTTACCCGACAGACTTTGAAAAATTTTATGGCGACTACACACGCTTATTAGATATGTTTGTTTCTTTGAATCCAGGTTTTGCAGAGGTAATAGCTGATTTGGCAGAGTATATCAAAAAACACATAAAGACAGACAAGAAAAAAGTTATTGTCTTTGATATTGGATTTCAGGGATCAATAGCTTTATTAACAAAATATATAATTGATAACCATATTAATCCATCTAATCTAGATAAAAAAATAGAGATAGATATAGAGGTTGGTGTCGGTGCTTTGTGGTCTAAAGAATTGTTTGGCGATAGACATTTAGGTGATTATTTTCCTTTTTTAAACCGTCTTCAACTAATGAAAAGAAGCGATGAGTTGTATCACTATAAAATGGGTAGTCTTAATTCAGGCAAGGTACAAGTTTTAATGGGGGGCAAGGAAAATCAACACAAAGCTACAGTAGAGTTAATAACTCTCATAATGATTATTCTTTTAGCACACACAGACGAGCAAAGAGAGGAGTGATTTTTATATCCAGCTTATTTTTGGAGGCGTAGTTCTTTTAGTATCAACAGGGCAAATGCATGGATTTTTTTTGCATTTTGTACAATCAATTTGCTCATTGCTGGTGGGTTCGGGGTGATTGTTTTTGTTGTTGTTTGGTTTGTTGTTCATAGTGTTGAAATATTATTATTTTTTAGGGTTGTCTAATACAGCACAAGTTTTTTCAATATATTCTTCTGTCCTATTTAAATCTGCAGGATACGTGGCAATTAAGTGTCCAAGAGGATCTCGGGGAGCATCGCTTCGTTTAAGGTTGCCTTGAGCATCAATTGAAACCTCAGGGAATTCTTCAGCAACAAATCTTAGAGAGTTCGCTGAATCTGGTCCTAAACCACCTGCTACAGCAAGACCAAGATAGGGGAGGTCTTTTTTAATAACTCTGAGCAAAGGGAGTAATTTGTTTGCCTCCATACCCTTGCCCATTCCCATACTTAAATCAAGTAAAACAAAATCTACAGAATCGTCGTATTTGCGAAGTTTATCTACAATTTCTTGAGGGTCTCCCTCTGTTTCTTTTATAGCAAATTTTCCGACTTGTAAAATTATAAAAATACTCGGATTCTCCTCTTTAAATTTTTTAATTTCGTCGGGGTTAGGCCAGGTGAGGTCTAATTGGATTGCATCTAAGTGTTCTCCTCCGTGCTCAACACACAATTTAAGATTTTCCAAAAGATTTCGTCCAGCATTTGGCCCGTATAAGTCGGCGTAGTGTATCGTATTTAATACATCTGGGTCGTCAGTAAAACCTTTTGCCATTTGCTCTGTTGTTGGGAATTCTTTGCGTGTCTCGTAAGGGTCTTCCATTTCTTGGTTTAGAACAATGGGATGCGTCATAACTCCGATCATTATTTTTCGGTTTGGATTTTTTCGTGCTTCTCGAAGTTTGGCTGCCATGGCAATTGCTTCTTCTGGTTCATAAACATCACAAATACCCGTGTACTGCTCATATGCCTTTCTAAGGTCTACTTGTTGGTACGGTGATTCTGGCATGCCCTCGTCGCTTGCTCGCATTTGTTCCAATTCGTCTTCTTTTTTCTTTAAGTTTTGGGTGTATAATGTTTCTCTTTCTCTATTTTTCATAATAGATGGTTAATTTAATTTGAACGACTATGCCTAGAGTATACTCTTTTTTGTTTTCATGCACAAATTACAACCTTGTTTATAATGAGCTATTTTTTTCAGCAAAAAATAATATTTCTTAATGCATATGCATTGGGGCTAGCTGTTTTGAATGCTATAATAAACACATGGATTATTTATTATACATAGTAGCTGGTGTACTGGGGATTTTGTTTGGCAGGAAAATGGCTCGCAGAAATAAAAAGCCCTTCTTCGCCAAGGCTTCGAAGGGTGAAATTAAAAAATTTCAAAATGAATCAAAAGAAGCTTTAAACGAACGAACAGAAGATAGAAAGGAAAAAATCTTAGATTTTATGAAAGAAGCAAAAGAAGATTTTAAACAAGGCTGCAATTTGCGCGAGGGAGAAAATCGAAAAGGAATTACCAGAAAAGAAGTAGAAAAACTACTAGATGTATCCGAAAATACTGCTGTTAAATATTTAAATGAATTAGAAAAAGAAGGAAAAATAGAGCAAGAAGGCGATTCTGGAAGAGGAGTTTTTTATCTTTTGGCCAAATAAACCACCCAAAACCTATATAGGTTTTGGGTGGTTTGAGAGCTTTAGGGCTCTAATTATGCTCCCCAGTTGTAAACTCATATCCGCAGTCTTCGCATTGTTTGGCATAATCAAAAGGTGTTATTGGAACAACTTTGTGTCTGCCGCATTTGGGGCACTTTATAAATCGAAATCTACAATCTTTGCATTTAAAAGTACAAGCAATATCTTTTTCAGCATCTACATTAAAACTATTGCATTTGGGGCACTTTATTTTTTCCATGTGACACACCTCTGTTTGTTAAGGTTTCTATGTTTTATTTTAATCTTACTAATTTTTATTGTAAAATAAAAGGACAATGAAAAGCGTAAGTTTAATTGTATTTATAGTGATGGTGGCAGTGTTTGTGTTTTTCTTTTTTTGGGGTGGAAATAAAGAAGAAACAAATCTCCAGCTGACAACTAGTCCAAGTGCTGTGGCTGAAAGCTGCGAACTTAATTTTGGTGGAGATTGGTTGGCAGAATTTAATGAATGTGAAAACACTGGCAAAAACTGGTGCGATGAGCATGGGGGAGAATTTTTTGAATGTGATTCTGCGTGCAGGCATGCAACAGAGCCAGAAGCCCCATGTACTATGCAGTGTGTGCAGGTGTGCAAATTTAAAGAACTTGATTTGTAATTAAAAAGTAAACTAAAATGGAAATACCCGCACTTGTTTTTGATAAAATATGGAGGTCTAAGTGTGCTACTAATAAATATATAAAAAAAATATTTTCTGGAAAAGTTAACTTTTCTGGGAAGAGTGTATTAGATTTTGGTTGCGGAACTGGTTCGTACGCTTTCTTGTTTGATCCGGAAAAGTACATAGGTATTGATCTCATGGGAAAAAGAATAGAATATGCAAAAAAACATCACCCAAAATATAAATTTAAAAAAATAGACATTAAACAACTTGCATCCGAAGAAAATAATTTTGATTATATTTTTATTATTTCAACTCTTCATCACATAGACGATGAAACATTAAAAAAATATTTTAAACTTTTTTTTAGAATTTTAAATAAAAAAGGCGCGATTGTTGGTATGGAACCATGTTTGCTTAAAAACACACCTTTTAAAAATTGGTTTATGAAAACCGTTGACAGGGGGAAATTTATTAGAAGTGAAAAAGAATATAAGACATTGTTTGGTGATATGTTTTTGTTTGATTCTCAAAAAAAATTTACTAGACATGGTTTGTATAATGAACTTTTTTATATTGCTTACAAAAAACAAAATTATGAATAAAGAAAAATTTCCAAATATTAATAAAACACAAGAAGAAGGTGAAAGCGTGGCAAAAAAACTAAACCAAGAATTGCCCGGACACTCCGTAAGGTACGGTGGAGTACAAGAGGGGTTTGGTAGTGCTCCAAAGACTTATTTGTTTACACCTCAGGAAGGCCTTGCTGAAGGGGCGACTTTTAATGTTAAATCATTAAAGCTTGAAGATGTTAAAGCTGGTCTCCAAAGAATGATAGACTTGAGAAAACCCTATAAATAATTGGCTTCATGGACAATCGCACGAAACTTTTAAAGAAGATAAAAGACGAAGTTTTAGATTTGAAAGAGTCTCCTTTGTATAGCGAGCGAATAAAAAACAAAGTTTTTCCGGTGATAGGCGAGGGGAGCCACTATGCTAAGATTATGTTTATTGGAGAGGCTCCTGGCAAAAACGAAGCACAGACAGGCCAGCCGTTTTGCGGTGCCTCTGGCAGAGTTTTAGACAAACTTTTGGAGCATATTGGATTAAAAAGGGAAGACGTTTATATTACAAATGTAGTAAAAGACAGGCCAACTTTAAATAGAGACCCGTCTAGTAAAGAGATAGAAATTTATGCACCATTTTTAGACAGGCAAATAAATATTATAAAACCAAAAGTAATTGCTACTTTGGGCAGGTTTTCTATGGAATATATTATGAAAAGATATCGTCTTGAAAACGAACTAAAATCTATTGGACAAATGCACGGGAAAGCATTTGAAGCAAGTTGCGACCACGGGTCACTAAAGGTGGTGGCGCTATATCATCCAGCAGTTGCACTTTATAATGGTAGCCAAATAGACACACTAAAAAAAGATTTTGAAATAATAAAAAACCTCAGCTAGATTTTAGTTGAAGCTTTTAATTTTGAAGGTGGCTTTTGAATTTTAGGTATGTCGTAGTTTTCTTGAGGAATAATTTCTAAAAATTTTATCAAATCTTCTGTCATTTCATAAATTCTTGTGTCTTTCATGGCTAGTATTCTTTGTTCTATATTTAAAAATCTTGTAGTAATAAAAAAGAAAGATATTTTGGGCATTAAAAAAGGAACACCAAACAATCTTTCGTATCTTTTCTCTATTCTTATAGATGTTTTGAGGCTGGAAAATTTGGTTCTGTATGGAATATTACGTATTTCTATGGTTAGTGGATTGTGTAAAACGATCCTAAAATTGCTTAAGGGATTTTCTTTTAGTTCTTTTTTTGTGGCCAAAAAAAGACTTTCTAAGTTGTATTCTAAGGTAAGCCCTCTAGGATTTTTTGGGTTTTCAAAAAACTTGTATTGAGCGTATTCAAAAGGGTCGATAAAGCCTTTTTGAAGATCGTACATTGCGCTAAATATTCCTAAAACAAAACAAGCAAAAGCAAAAACAAGAATCTTTGTCCAACACCCTAATATTATTAATAGTTTTTTCACAGCTTCTCCTTTCAAGGTTCTTTTTCTTTATAGTATAATTAAAGTATAAAATATGGAAGACAGAGATTTGTCTAAAAAAATAATAGAGGAGGTAGAAGATCTGGTGGCGCAAGAAGTGGAAGACATTGTGCCTGAAGAAGTATCGCGTCAGCTTCAAAAAAAATTCGACGAAAAATTTTTAAAAAAATTTTATAAATTTCAAGCAGATTTAAGGTACCATAAAATGGTTTATGGTTTTTTTGTTGCTAGTGGTGTAATGCTTTTTTGGTTTGGTACATGGAGAATACTTTCTTCTATATCGTTTTTTCAAAACGGAGTAGCAGCATTTTTTATAGGATTGTTTTTACTCGTTATTACTGGCACTGTTTATAGAAAACTGGTAGATTAAAAATATGAGTTTTGAAACAAACACAGATTTTGGTATTGAAGACCAAAAAGAAATAGCAAAAGAACATCAAATTGAGGCTCAAAGAAAAAAAAACATAGAAAGAGCCAATTTGATTATGTCCAAAGATAAGGTTGAAAGGGGAGAGGGAAACGAAGCCGAAATTCTTATGTTTTTAAAAAATCGTATAGACCATGCTGAAAATTTTAGTGATTTGGTAAAAATTACTGCGGGTAAATGGTTTAAAGGGATGAGGAAGGATTATAAAGAGGGAATGAAAAGGGGTAAAGAAAGAAAAGATGTTTACTATAAAAACTATAAAGTAGGAAGACTTTTAACAGACAGAATGTGGTATGGAGAATTTAAAGCGCCGAGAGACAACGAAAACACTGGGGAACTTTTGACGCTCAAAACACCTACTGCTTTTGGATTTGATAAAAAAATCGAGGAGTTTTTGGGTAAGGGTGATGAGACGCCAGAAACAAGAGATGCTATGCGGAGGCTTGTCGAGAAAAGAACAAAAGCGACAAAAAATCTTGAAGATTTTTTTAGTATAATTTTAAAATTTGGCGGAGTGGCTAGAGAAGATGGAGACACTACATCGTATATGGATATTGTAGATGGTGTGGAACGGATAATAAAACAAAAAGGAGGGGGAGATAGCATAAAATGGATAACCAAAACTTGTGATTTAAGAAAAACGGTAGTGCCACTAACAAAAGGTGTGAATATAGAAGAGTGGAAAAAAATTAGGGAAAAAATTACTTCGTAATAAAATTTGGTGTCAAATATTAAATACTTGAAAATTTGATATTGTTGTACTAGGATAACAAAAGATAGAAGAAAAAAGAACTTTGGCAATTACAACAAACTGCAGCAAAGAGGAGAAAGATTATGGATTATGATCTCGAGTACAACATGTTTTTTAATAACTCTGAGCATGATTGGATTAAAAATGTTTTTTATAGAATATACAGCTTTTTAAAATCTAAAGATGAAAATTTTTTTGGATTTGAAACGTTTGATATCCAATTTACGAATCTTTCATATTTGGCGAGTGGTTTTTTAAACTTTGAGATGGCGCTAAGTCACTACGAAATTAGAGACGATCTTGGCGGTGGCATTGGCTTGTATATTGCCGATGATTATTTGAAAGAGGTAAGAAGAAAAGAAAGTGGCGAGGAAAATATTTCAGAATATCACAAATCTATATCATTAAACGAGAACAGAAGATTAAGAGGAGAAGATCTAAGGTTTTTAGAAATGATGTTTGATCGTGTTTGCGAGCAAAACGGAAGCATTGCTGTACACGCAGAGGCGTTGAGGAAGCTTGAGGCTTACCATATTCATCGCGGGAATCGCAGAGAAAAAGAGGGTGAACTTCTTAAAGCCATGAATGAGCTCCAAGATTGTTTGGGGTCAATTTGGGCTAAACAAGGCAAGATTGTAAATGTGGCTGGTGCCTTTGAAACCATTTTTGATTTAATGAAAGAAGCTCCGAATCGTGAATTATGTAAATCTTTTTTTGACGATGGAAACACCAGAGAAATGGGTAAAAAAGCTAAAGAATGGAAAAATAGTTTTCCGGAGATTAAATGGGGAATGGAAGGGAATGACTTAAATCATTTTACTATGGCAGATCTGGTGGTGGAAGTTAGCCGGTACGATACTTCTTTTTCAAATTTTTTGGAAGAAAAATTCTTGGAAGCTATGAAGTCTGGCGAGTTTGAAAAAGCGGAAAAGATTGTTGATAGCGGGAGAAAATTTCTGGAGGCTTCCAAGGAAAGAGAATCTTTGTTAAAAGAAGCTAGAGAGGTGGGAATAGTTGCATTAAGTTATAAAACACAAGCCACGTCTTTAAAATAAGATAAGGTTGGTAGCCCTAAGGCATGCATAAAGTGTTTAGCATATTTTAGGGTTTTTATTTTTTCAGAAATGGAACACGCACTCTGCTATCGCGGTGATTGTGTACCATCTATTTTCTGTGTTATTTGTGTTAGTTTATTTATTGATTAATTAATTGTTGATCAGTTTTAGCTCGTAGCATATTAGCGCAAATAAAAATGTTTTTTTAGAATGGAATCATCCTGAACTTCTTTTATAACAAAATAATTAACATACTTTCTTATTTGAAAGTATTCACAAATAAAATCTAATTTGTCTTTGCATTCAAAAGGAATAATAAAAACACTTTTTTGTAGTGCAAAAAAGCCCATATCTTGCAGTTTGAAAGTTAGTGAATCTCTCGTATTTTTGTGTTTTTCTGGGATATCAAAAATAACTAGTCTCCACAATTTATCCCATTTCTTAGGCTCATCTATTTTTAAATCTTGATAATCGTATTTTAATACTCTTTTTTTACCCTCTTCTGTGATTTTTATTATTTGATTACCTTCTTTGTCATAAGAAATCTTTATCATTCCTTGTTTATTTAGGTTGTTGAGTGAACGTCTAATTTTTTTCTTGTCCTTATATTTATTAGCGTCAAACATTTTTAAAACCTGTGCCATGTTTGGAGCAACAAAACACATAGCAATAAACCCACCAAGCACCAAGCCTTTTAGGATTTCTTTTGTTAGCTCTCCTGCTAAATATTTTTCTTTCATTTCCATTCCTTTTTTCATAACAAAACTTTAACACATTCAAAAACAATATGGAACAATACAACTGCTATAGCGGGATATGTGTTCCATTCGTGTTTTGGTGTTATTGGTTTTTTGGGTTTTATTATATAATTAAAACAAGGTCGGGTTTTTATAAACTAATTATCGACAAATCAAACAAAACCAATTTTTCCCGCCTGCAACACTTATGCGTAGCATTGCGGGCAGGTACTTTTTCTAAATTTAATTATGAATTTAGAAAAGTGCTCGGCTTTAGCCTCACAAGCACGTAAAAAACTGTTTTGCCTGATTTGTTTAATATAAACCATGGACGAGAAAAAACACTATGTTTGCAAAAGCTGTGGAGGGGTTACTGTAGAACCAAAAACTTGCTCAACAGGAGGGTGTGACAAAAAAGGTGAACCATTAGACCTTTGTGAATGTGGAGATAAAAGTAGCCACGAAGCAGGCTGCCCAGGAGGAGACTGTAGTAGTTGTTGTGGTCAATAATTTTATAGCGCTATAAAATTATAAAAAAATCGTCGGGTTTATTCTCGGCGGTTTTTTTGACTCTATTTAATAAATAGCTTAATATAAAGGCAATATGAGTCCCGTACGAAATTTGAGTTTTAGTACATGGCTCAAAATAAAAGACAAATAAAATTATGTTTTATCAAATTATTAGATTAATAAACGAGAATCTTTGATTCTCTATTTCGTACGGGATGAGAATATCTAAATTATTTACAAAAACACTTCGAGAGGCACCAAAAGACGAAACAAGCAAAAATGCTCAGTTTCTTACAAGAGCTGGTTTTGTTTATAAAGAAATGGCTGGCGTTTATACATATTTACCTCTTGGACTAATAGTTCTTGAAAAAATTAAAAATATAATTAGAGAGGAGTTAGATAGTGCTGGTTGTCAAGAATTGAAGATGACCACTTTACAAAAAAAGGAAAATTGGGAAAAAACTGGAAGATGGAACGACGAAGAGGTAGACATTTGGTTTAAAACAAAACTAAAAAACGACACAGAGCTTGGTCTTGCTTTTACACACGAAGAGCCTCTTACAAATATCGTAAAAAATTTTGTTTCTTCGTATAAAGATTTGCCTTCTTATATATATCAGTTTCAAACAAAATTTAGAAATGAGCTGAGAGCCAAGGCAGGCATTATAAGAGGTAGAGAATTTTTAATGAAAGACTTGTACGACTTTTCTTTAAGCGAAAAAGATCATAAAGATTTTTATGAAAAAATGAAAGAGGTGTATATGAATATTTTTAATAAAGTTGGAATAGGTGAAAATACTTATTTAACAATGTCTTCGGGCGGGTCTTTTTCAAAATATTCGTTTGAGTTTCAGGCAATAACAGAGGCGGGAGAAGACACTATTTTGTATGATAAAAAAAAGAAAATAGCTATAAATAAAGCTGATTATTCTGAAGAAATATTTGAAGATTTTGGTTTAAAAAAAGAAGATTATAATTTTGAAGAAGCAAAAGCCATAGAGGTTGGAGACATATATACACTCGGTGAAAAATATTCAAAGGCCGTAGGGTTTTCGTATAAAGACAGTGAAGGAAAAGATAGAAATGTTTTTATGGGATCATATGGTATAGGAGTTTCTCGTTTGATGGGGGCGATAGTTGAAATGTTTAATGACGACAAAGGCATAATTTGGCCAGAGAGTGTAGCGCCTTTTGCTGTGCATCTTGTGCAGTTGGGAGACAACGAAAAAGCTAAAAAAGGCGCAAAAGATTTATACAAAGAGCTTGAAGAAAAGGGAGTAGAAGTACTTTATGACGACAGAGAAGATGTAGCGGCTGGCGAAAAGTTTGCAGATGCAGATTTAATAGGTGTTCCTTATCGGGTAGTAATTAGCGAGAAGACAGTAGATGCGGGGAAAATTGAAGTTAAGAAGAGAAGTGAAGACAAGGTGGAAATGCTAAGTAAAGAGGAGTTTTTAAGTAAATTAATCTAATTACTAATTAACCTAATTGACCTAAAAATTTAGACATTAGAAATTGGAAATTGGGATTTATTTAGAACAATTAGAAATTAGGGCAATTAGAAATTTTTATATATGTTTAATAAATTTTTTGGATTATTTTCACACGATATTGGCATAGACCTGGGTACCGCAAATACCCTGGTTTATGTAAGTGGGCGAGGAATAGTTATCAACCAACCTTCTGTGGTGGCGATAAACCAAAAAACACAACAAGTGGTAGCAATAGGTAACGATGCAAAAAGAATGGTTGGGCGAACTCCTGGGCACATCGTAGCAGTAAGGCCACTTATAGACGGGGTAATTTCTGATTTTGAGGTTACCGAAGAAATGATTTCTTATTTTATAAAAAATGTGCACAAAGAAGCAGTGAGACCTTTTGTAAGGTCTAGGATTGTGGTTGGTGTGCCTTCTGGCATTACAGATGTGGAGAGGCGCGCAGTTCATGACGCCGCAAAAAATGCGGGGGCTAGAGAGGTATATATAGTAGAGGAGCCACTTGCTGCAGCCATTGGAGTAAAATTACCTATACAAGATCCTGTTGGGAGTATGGTAATAGATATTGGTGGAGGAACATCGGATGTAGTGGTAGTTTCTCTTGGGGGAATCGTTGTTTCAAAAAATTTAAGAATAGCAGGAGATAGACTAAATCAAGATATTATAAACTACGCAAGAGACGAGTTTAAGCTTCTTTTGGGAGAAAAGACTGCTGAGGATTTGAAGATTGCTATTGGCTCTGCCATTCCTTCTACCGAAAAAGTAGAAGCTACGGTGCGAGGAAGAGATCTTGTTACTGGTCTTCCTAGAGAAGCTATTATTACAGATGCAGATATAAGAAATGCTATTTCAAAATCTCTAAAAATTTTAGCGGGCGTAGTAAAAAATGTTATAGAGGAAACTCCTCCAGAATTAATTTCAGATATTATGCACAGAGGAGTAGTGCTTGTTGGTGGAGGAGCGTTTTTGAGGGGATTAGCAGAATTTTTAGAATCAGAGATTAAGATCCCTGTTCATATGGCTGACGATCCATTTACCGCAGTAGTAAGAGGGACAGGCATTATTTTAGAAGATTTATCAGCGCTAAAAGATGTCTTAGTAGAGCCAGAAGAAAATGTTGCGCCAAAACTATAAAAAAAGAAAAACAAAAATTATTATAAGCGCTTTTCTTGCGCTTTTTTTAACGATAATTGTCTTCAAAAGTTTTCCTCCAAAGTTTGTTTCTAATAGTGTTTTGTTTTTTTCTAAACCAATAATTTCTATAAAAACCAGTATTGATAATTTTGTAGAAAACAAAAAATTTGTTTTTAAAAACAAAGATGAACTCCAAAAAGAAAACGAAGATTTGAAAGAAAAAATATTAGAAGCAGAAGTGAAAACAGAAGCATCTAAAATTGTTTTTAAAGAAAACAAAGAATTAAAAGAAATGCTTGGGCGAAGTAATAAAAATGAATTTATTCTAGCTTCTATTATACTCAGACCAAATTTTGGTGGATACAATACAATTATTATTGACGCTGGCTCAGAGCAAGGAGTAGAAGAGGGGATGCAAGTCTCAGTTTTTGGTGATGCTTTGCTTGGCAGAGTTTTTGAAGTTTTTTCAGACTACAGCAAAGTAAAAACAGTGGCATACCCCGAAGAACAAACAAATGTTTTTATAGAAGGTGCCACTTCTGCAATTGCTATTGGTCTTGGGGGTGAAAATATGCAAGTGGAACTTCCTAACGATATAAACATAAAAGTTGGCAATACGGTAAATACTTTGGGCACTAAATCTTTGTTTTTAGGATTTGTGGAAGAAATTATAAAAGAACCAGCAGATCCTTTTCAAAAAATTATTTTCAGACTACCTTTTAATATACAAGAAATAAAAAATGTTTATTTAATAAAATAACAGTATGGATAAACTAGCATATTTAAGAGTTTTTTGTTTTTTAATTATAATGTTTGGTGCTGTTTTTTTACCAACATTTTTTGTATTGTTTCTTTTGGTTTTATTTTCAGTATTTTTTGAAAATTATTTAGAGGGTTTTGTCCCGGCTGTTTTTCTTGACTCTCTTTTTTTTAATTTTGAATTGTTTTGGGAGTTTGAAGCGGGGTTCTTTACTTTGTTTTTTGTTTTAATCTATTTGGTTGTTGAGAAGACGAAAGATTATCTGGCAAATAGAAGTTTTTTTCCAAAACTTATTTTAGGTTTTTCTTTAGCACTGATTTTCTCTTCAACCGGTCTTTTGTTTTTTAATTAAATTTTTTATTTATGATAAAAAAGAGAAGAGAAAAAATTTTTAGAGATTCTATAACTCCTGATGAAATTTTTTTGGATTCAAAAAATGTTTCTAATTTTGATTTTTATCAATTTGAGGGGAAAATGGAGAGCCCAATAGGACGGAAAACATTCTTGTTTATAGGTTCTATATTTTTACTCTTTGGGTTTTCTCTTTTGGTAAGAACTGGGTATCTGCAAATAGAAAGAGGTTCAGCTTTTGCAGAAAGGTCAGAAAACAACCACTTAAGATTGACCCCATTATATTCAGAAAGAGGGTTGGTTTACGATAGAAACGATGAATTGCTGGCTTGGAATGACCCGGCCTTACATCTTGTTTTAGAAAAAGAGGTTTTTGTAAACAAAGATTTAGAAGGAAGGCTTGAAGATTTTTTTGACTTTATTTTGTCTTCACAAACAGACAATTTTTTAGGAGCTAAAATTTTTGCAAACAATCACAAAGATGGGGATTTTCAGAAATTAATTAAAAAAGGAGTAGATAACGGAGAAGACCTGATAGTTGGTACTTTTTATAAATGGGATAATATAAATGATATTTATAGAACCTGGTCTAATTATTTACCTCTAAGAATTGATCAAGTTTCGCTTAGAGCATATAAAGATGTGGATGGCTTGGCTCATATGCTTGGCTATGTTGGATATTCTTCATCGGCTAACTACGATGAAATTGTAGGCAAGTTTGGTATTGAGAAGTTTTATGAAGATATTTTGCAGGGAGAAAATGGTTTTAAAATGTCTGAAATAAATTCTTCTGGCAAACTTCAAACAGAAAGTATTTTTAAGCACCCGGTTTCTGGAGAAAAGATATCTCTTTCTGTTGATTTTAAAGTTCAGTCGAAACTTCATCAGATTTTTTCAAAAGTAGCAAAAGAGAGGGGTTTTAAAGGTGCTGCAGGGGTTGTAGTAGATGTAGAAACTGGGGAAATTTTAGCTATGACAAGCTATCCCGAATACAGTTCGCAAATTTTAAGTAGGGGAGGACCGAAAGAAACGATAGATAAATATATAAATGATTCTAGAAAGCCTTTTTTAAATAGATCTGTTTCTGGATTATATACTCCAGGTTCAATTATAAAGCCTTTTGTTGCTGTCGCTGCATTAAATGAAGGAAATATTAGCCCACATAAAAATATTTATAGTTCCGGAAGCATTTCTATACCAAATCCATATAACCCTGAATTAGAAAGTGTTTTTAAGGATTGGAAAGCTCATGGTTGGGTGGATATGGTAGAAGCTTTGGCGGTTTCTTCTAATGTTTACTTTTTTTCAATTGGTGGGGGGTATGAAGATGTGGTAGGGCTTGGCATAAAGAAGATACAGGAATATATGAGGATGTTTGGTCTGGGAGAAAAAACTGGTATAGATTTGGAGGGCGAGGCGGAAGGTGTAATCCCAGGTCCAGGCGAATTTAGTTCTGGAGAAAATGTTTGGAGAATAGGGGATACATATAATGTCAGCATAGGGCAAGGTAATTTTCAGGTAACCCCCTTACAAATGTCTATAGCAGTAGCATCTTTAGTAAATGGTGGCAAGTTGGTGCAGCCAAGCATTATTAAATCTACATCGAAGACGGTCTTCGACGCAGAAAAACAAATAAATATTTCGGAAGAAGATTTGAGTGTGGCGAAAAAAGGAATGAGAGAAGCTGTTTTAACAGGTACTGCCAAAGGGCTTGGTGGGCTTCCAGTAAAAGTTGGAGCAAAAACAGGTACAGCAGAGCTCGGTGCCTCGAAAAAATTTGTAAATTCTTGGATTGTTGGATTTTGGCCATATGAGAAACCGAAGTATGCCATAAGTGTTGTATTAGAAAAAGGACCAGTATCAAACCTAATTGGTGGAGTGTATGTGTTTAGGCAGTTTTTGGAGTGGATGGTTTTAAATGCTCCGGAGTATGTAGAATAAGTTGACCCGGTTGACAATACACCCCTTATAATTATAATGAAGTATTCACTATAAATAATAGTGGAAACCATAAATCCCGTTAGAAATCGCGATCGCGCGGGCTTGATAATGGGTACAAATACAGCAAATTTAAATATTATTAAATTAATTTATATGGATTGTGAGATGATCGCGATCTATTTCTAAACGGGATGAATGAATCAGGATCAGAGCTTTTAAGCAAAGGGGCGCTAGAAGAGCTCAAGAAAAAAATAGAATATTTAACTACAGAAAAAAGGGGAGAAATTTCCCAGAAGCTTAAAGACGCTATAAGTCAAGGAGATCTTTCTGAAAATGCTGAATATCAAGAGGCTAAAGATGCGCAGCTTATGAACGAACAAAAAATAGCAGAATTGGAGAACTTGCTTAGTAGAGCCGTTGTAGTAAATGAAACTGGTAAAAACAAGATTGAAATAGGTCTTGGCTCTTTTGTTATTTTGAAAAAAGAAAACGATGGAGACGAAGGGCAAAAGTACTACATAGTTAGTCCTGGTGAAGCTGATCCAGCTTTGAAAAAAATATCTAATGAGTCTCCTTTGGGGAAGTCTTTGCTTGGCAAGAAATCTGGTGAAGAAGCAGAAGTATTTACGCCTAAAGGGAAAATAAGCTATACTATAGTGGAGATTGGTTAAAGGTATAGCTTTATAATTAATATCTAAAAAACTCATGTCTCTTCAAGAGATAAGGAAAGTTCGTATTTTAAAAAAAGACAAAGCGGAAGAAGTTGTTGAGAATGTTTTTCCAACCAAGGTCTTTCGGGATTTTTCTGTTGAGGAATCTGTAAATTCTTTCTCTAAACTATCTAGAAGGAAAAAACCAATAACACTTGTTGGAAGGGTTTTTGGTATACGTTCACACGGGGGAGTAATATTTAGTGATTTTAGCGATGGGTTTTTGTCTAGTGGTGAGGAAAAACCAATTTCTCTTCAGGCGTATGTAAAAAAAGATATAGTCGGCAAAGAGAGTTTTTCTCTGTATGCAGATACAGTGGATGTGGGAGATTTTATAGAATTTAAAGGGAGTTTGTTTAAGACTAAAAAAGGAGAGAAGTCTATAAAAGTTACTTCTTGGAGAATTGTCAGTAAGAGCTTAAGACCTCTTCCAGAAAAATGGCATGGACTTTCCGATGTCGAGGAGAGATATAGAAAGAGATACCTAGATTTATTGATGAATAAAAGTGTTAGCGACGGATTTATTTTAAGGTCTAAGCTTATTACAGAAATGAGAACCTTTTTAAATAGGAACGATTTTTTGGAAGTAGAAACACCAATGCTTCAGCCTATGGCAGGTGGTGCAATCGCTCAACCTTTTAAAACACACCACAATGCATTAGATATGGATTTGTTTTTAAGGATAGCTCCAGAGCTTTATTTAAAAATGCTTCTTGTTGGTGGGTTTGAAAAAGTTTATGAAATTGGAAAAAGTTTTAGAAACGAAGGTATAGACGCTACGCACAACCCAGAGTTTACAACACTAGAATTTTATCAAGCTTATCAAGACGCGGAGTATTGCAGGGGATTAGTAGAAGAAATGGTAAAAACATTGGTAAAAAAACTTTTTGGAAAGTCTACGATTAAACATGGAGATAAATCTATTTCTTTTTCTAAAAAGTTTTCAGTAATTTCTTTTTACGATGTACTTAAAAGACATGCGCTTATAAACAATCCAGAAAATGCCACATTAGAAGACTTCAAATTAAAGGCACAGCAATTTGGCATAGAGACATCAAAATCAGACTCTAAAGAAAAAATAGCAGATAAAATTTTTGGCAGAGTGTGTAGACCAAAACTTGTTCAACCTACTTTTGTTGTAGACCACCCAATTGGGTTGTCCCCGCTTGCGAAAAAAAAGCTTACCCCGCTCGGCGGGGAAGATAACCAGTCTCTGGTGGACAGGTTCCAGCTTATTATTGCCGGCTTTGAGCTTGCAAATGGGTATTCGGAGCTTAACGATCCGTTAGACCAAAGAGAGCGATTTGAAAATCAGAAAAAACTAAAAGAAGCAGGAGACAAGGAAGCAGTAGATGTCGATGAAGATTATATAGAGGCAATGGAGTATGGCATGCCACCGGCTTGCGGTGTGGGTGTGGGCATAGATAGGTTGGCAATGTTTCTTTTGAATGTACAAAACATAAGAGATGTGGTTCTTTTCCCAACTCTCCGCCCTAAAAAAGATTAATTTATACTCCTAAAAGCACCGTACAGTTAAAGCCATAGCCATAACTCTATGGTGCTTTTGCGTGGTGTTTTTTGAGGTCGTTCTTCCGGCAGGAAGTGCGACCTCGCTAATTAAGTAGTTGTTTCTTAATGAATGAAGTTGGACTTCATTCATTTATATAAGAATCCATATAGGTTTTTATATAATATGTTAAAAAATGGCTTAACTGTAATGGTTGGGTTATTTTTTATTATCCACAGGCAGATATTGTTGAATAATGGGGATTGGTGGGGTAGAATGTATATGTAGTGGGGAATTGTGGATAATCCTGTGGATATGTGGACAACTTCCGGAAATTAAGGAGTTTTTGGAGAAAACGACCATAATTTTCGAGAACCCCGCCCTCTAAATATATGTATTATGTTTATGTTTTAAAAAAAGAAAAAGGTCTTTATATAGGCTACACAGACAATCTTGAAAGAAGATTAGAGCAACACAAAAGAAAATATAAATGCGAATTAATATATTATGAAGCTTTTCTTAGTAAAAGACAGGCAACACAAAGAGAAAAAAAATTAAAATATTATGGGAGTGCATGGCGAGCACTTAAAAAAAGAGTAATTGGTTAGAGGGCGGGGTGCTCAAATTTTAGCCAAAATTATTCATTATCATTCATAATTTTGTAAAATCTGGCATGCTAATTGGCGAATATAAGCACAATATAGATACAAAAAGTCGAATGGCTATTCCAGCTAAGTTTCGACGAGAAATAGGAAAGCGCGCAGTGGTAACGCGCGGTTTTGATAATTGTCTTTTTGTTTACCCAATAAAGGAATGGGAAAAAGTTGCTGAAAAACTTAGTACTCTCCCAATGGGTACTTCTGATAACAGAAATTTTGCCAGAATGTTTTTGGCGGGCGCTGTAGATGTTTCTCTAGATTCAATGGGTAGAGTTTTAATTCCAGATTATCTTAAAAAGTTTGCGAGTATAAAAGGAAGAGTTGTTGTTACTGGTGTTTATAAAAAATTAGAAATTTGGGATGAAGGTGCATGGGAGAAATATAAAACAAAAATTGAAAAACAAACAGATGCATTGGCAGAAAAATTAGGAGAAGTAGGAATTTATTAATATGGCACACATCCCTGTACTACTAAACGAAGTTCTAGATTATTTAGATCCCAAACCTGGGCAAATAGTATTAGACACCACACTTGGCACGGGAGGGCATAGCAAAGAGATTTGTAAAAAAATAGGTAAAGCAGGGAAACTTATTGCAATAGACCGAGACAATGATCTTTTAAAGATTGCCAAAGAAAATTTGAAAAATGAAAAGTGCGAGAAGATTTTTATAAACGATAATTTTGGGAATATAGAAAAATTGGAAATAGATAGAGCAGATGGAGTACTTTTTGATCTTGGAATGAATTCTTTACAAATTGAGCAGTCAGGAAGAGGATTTTCTTTTTTAAAAGATGAGCCGTTAAGCATGAATATGAAATCTGTTTTGTCTCCAGGAGATATTACAGCAAGAGAGATTTTAAATACTTGGAGCAGGAATGATATTTTTGAAATCTTAAAAGAATATGGCGAAGAGAAGTTTGCTAAAGGGATTTCTGAAAATATTGTTAAAGAGAGAAAAAATAAAAAATTTAAAACAACATTTGATTTAGTTGAAGTAATAGAAAAAAGTGTTCCGGATTTTTATACAAAAAAATCAATTCATTTTGCTACTAAAACATTTCAGGCTTTGAGAATAGCAGTAAACAATGAAATGGAAATGTTAGAAAAAGGTTTGGCCGGAGCTTGGAGAGTCTTAAAAAATGAAGGGGTGCTTGCTGTAATTTCTTTCCATTCTCTAGAAGACAGAATAGTTAAAAGGTTTATGAGAAGCAAAAAAGACAATGAGGAAGGAATAGTTTTAACCAAAAAACCCACAAGAGCAAGAGAAGAAGAATTAGAGAAAAATCCGAGGAGCAGGAGCGCCAAACTAAGAGCAATAATAAAAATTAAATAAAGATATGTTTATTATTAAAAAAATATGGAAAGGGTATAAAAGCTATTTGTTTGGCGTACTTTTTGTGTTTATTTTTGTTGTAGGACTATCTTATGTTTATTTTTTAAATATTGTTGTTTTAGAAACTGCAATGAGAGAGGAAAATTTAGATAAATTAAAACAAACAAAAAGAAAAGTGCAAAACTTAGAAATGTCTTACATAGATAAAATAAGTAAACTAAGCATACCTTATGCCGAGTCTTTGGGGTTTGTAGAGTCTGAAGCTTATGATTATGTTTATATACAAAGGCCTATGGCTAAAGCAAGATAAAATGATAAATGATTTTGGATAAATTTAAAATAAGAATATTTTTTGTTGGTATAATTTTTTTTATTTTAGGGGCTATATTAATTAGTCGCTTGTTTTTTATTCAAGTAGAAGGATATGATTTTTATTCTACAAAGCAAGATAGGCAATATAAAATTTATAAATCAGAGGAAGAGATTTCTTTAAGGGGTGATATACACTTCAAACAAAAAGGAGGAGGAGTTATTTCGGCAGCTACGATAAAAAGCGGTTTTTTAGTGTCTGTTAATCCAGGACAAGTAAAAGACCCTGATTTTGTTTGTAGCAAAATAAACAGCGTTGTGTCTGTAGATTTGAAAGATTGTGTTTTTCGAGCTTCAAAAAAAAGCGATCCTTATGAAGTAATAGCTCATAAAATAGATTTAGATACTTCAAAAGAAATAGAAGCCTTAAAATTAGAAGGAATTAGTATTTACCCACAGCAATGGAGATTTTATCCTGGTGGAACTCTTGCATCGCAGGTTTTGGGATTTGTTGGGTATGATGGAGATAAATTGGTTGGTAGATATGGGTTGGAGAAATATTATGAAGATGTGCTTGGCGCAGGGAAAAATAAAGTAAAAACTTCTGGCTCTTTTGCGGCTATTTTTTCAGAACTTGGAAAAGGCCTACTTAGAACAAAGGCGTCTTCTGGAAATGATATAGTTCTTACCATAGAGCCAAATATACAAGCTATTTTGGAAAATGTTGTTAGCGAAACTTTAGAAAAATGGGAGGGGGAGAGTGCTGGAGGAATTGTGGTAAACCCTAAAACTGGAGAGATTTTGGCGATGACAGGAAAACCAGATTTTGATCCAAATAAATATGGAGAAACAGAAATGGCTAATTTTAGAAACCCTTTGGTTTCTAGTATTTTTGAAATGGGCTCCGTAGTAAAACCTCTTACAATGGCCGCAGCAATTAATGAGGGTGTAGTTACGGCAGAGACAACTTATATGGATAACGGATTTTTAATATTTAATAAAAAAAGGATTGAAAATTACGATGGGAAAGGGAGGGGGTTAGTAGATATGCAAACAGTTTTGAATAAATCTTTAAATACTGGAGCAGTGTTTGCAATGCAGCAACTTGGTAAGGAAAATTTTCTAAAATACCTTGAAGATTATGGGTTGGGAGAAGTAACAAGCGTAGATTTGCCAGAGGAAATAGAGGGGCATCTGCAAAATCTTTCATCAAAAAGAGATGTGGAATTTGCTACAGCTTCTTTTGGGCATGGTATAGCAATGAGCCCTATAGAATTTGTGGTAGCAGCTTGCAGTTTGGCAAACGGTGGATACACCATAGAACCATTTATTGTAAAAAAAATTATTATTGATGGGGGAAAAGACAATATTACTGAGCCTGTAATTATAAAACAAGTTTTAAAAGAGGAAACAAGCAAAGAAATTTCAAGGATGTTGGTCGGTGTGGTAGACGAAGCCCTTTTGGGTGGTACAGTAAAATTAGATCACTACAGTATAGCAGCTAAAACTGGTACAGCGCTTTTGATAAAACCAAAAGAAGAAGGGGGTGGATATTATGAAGACCAATACTTTCATTCTTTTTTTGGTTATACTTTAGCTGAGGAAGAGAATGATAGATTTTTAATTTTTTTGTTTTTAAAAGATCCTCAAGGAGTAAAATATGCTTCGCACACTCTTACGAATCCTTTTATGAATTTAGTTAAATTTTTGCTAAACTATTATGATATACCACCAGATAGATAAATCACAAAACATATAATATGAAACAACTACTAAAAAAAATAATTGTTTTTATAATAACCTTAGAAGCGAAGGCTGTTTTGTGGAGATTTAAACCTAAAATAGTTGTTATTACAGGGTCTGTAGGAAAAACTTCTACAAAAGATGCTATAGCCACAGTGCTTTCTAAAAATTTTCAAATCAGAAAAAGCCAGAAAAGTTTTAACAGCGAAATAGGCATACCACTTGTTGTTTTAGGGTGTGAAAATGCTTGGTTAAACCCAATAAAATGGCTTTCAAATATCTTTAAAGGTATGAAGGTTTTTTTGTTTTCAAAAGATTATCCGGAGTGGCTTGTGCTTGAAGCGGGTGTAGACAGACCAAAAGACATGGAAAAAATAACTTCTCTTATAAAACCAAACATTGTTGTTATAACCACTTTTGCAGAAACACCTGTTCATGTAGAATTTTTTTCTGGACCAGAGGCTGTAGCGAAAGAAAAAGCAAAAATACTGAAGGCTCTTAAAAAAGAAGGAACAGCAATTTTAAATGGTGACGACGATGCAGTGTATAATTTAAACAAAAAAACAAAGGCAAATATTTTAACCTTTGGCTTTACCGAAGTGTCTGATTTGTTAGCCTCAAATTATAGGACTACCGAAAATGGCATTAGTTTCAAAGCAGATTATGACGGTAGTAGTGTGCCAGTAAGGATAAACAATATAGTGGGCAAACACCATGTGTATTCTGCTCTTGCAGCGCTTGCTGTGGGAGTCTCCGTGGGGCTTAATTTGGTGGACATGCTAGAGTCTTTGGTCGAATATAAATCTCCTGCTGGAAGATCGAAGTTGATAAAAGGAATAAAGGGTAGTACTGTTTTTGATGATTCTTACAATTCTTCCCCTTTGGCTTTGAGAGCTGCCTTAAAAGCAATAAAAGATTTGGAAGCAAAACGCAAAATCGTGGCTTTGGGTGATATGCTTGAGCTTGGCAAATATACCATAGAAGCACATCGCAGTGTCGCAGAATATATTATAAATGCGGGAGTAGAATTTGTTTTTACAGTGGGGCCAAGATCTAAATTTATTGCCGAAGCTCTCCGAGAAAATGGGTTTAATAAAGAAAAAATTTTTGAATTTTCAAATTCTGCAGAGGCGGGAGTTCAAGTACAAGAAATGATAGAGGAGGGGGATTTGATTTTAGTGAAAGGTTCTCAGGGAACAAGGATGGAAAAGATTGTAGAGGAAATAATGGCAGAGCCAGAGAGAGCTGGCGAGCTTCTTGTCAGACAAGAAAAAGAGTGGAGAAGTAAAAAATAAAATAGAAACAGGTTGTGAAAAACAAAGCAAATAATTTTGCATACATTGATGGAGCAAACCTACATAAAGGTATTGGTAGTTTGGGTTGGAATATGGATTATAAAAGATTTAGGGTGTGGTTGTCTGAAAAATATGGAGTTAAATCAGCTTATCTATTTTTGGGATTAATTCCAAGATATGGGAAGCTATATAAATATCTACAAGAGTCTGGTTTTACGTTAGTGTTTAAAGAAGTAGTTTATGGTGGAGATGGAAAAGCAAAAGGAAACTGTGATGCTGATTTGGTATTACAAACAGCATGCGATACGTATGAAAATAAATTTGAAAAAGCAATTATTGTTTCAAGCGACGGTGATTATGCTGGATTGATTAATTTTTTACAAGAGAAGAAAAAACTATTAACAATAATCTCTCCAGGAAACGAAAAGAAATGTTCAATACTCCTTAAACGAACAGGAGCCAAAATTTCGTACATAAATGATCAGTATTCTAAATTAAAAATTTCTCAAAAATGAAAAAACCCCCGATAAGGACAGAACCTTATAAGGGTTTCTTTCGTAGTGATATTTTTAATGTAACAAAATAAAAAAAAAAGTCAATACTTACAATTGCTTGTGGAAAACTTGAAAATGTACAAATTCCTTGTTTTTGCGACCCCACGGGGATTCGTCCCAGGGTTACTAATTCACTTCGTTCATAAGTACTCTTGGACGCGGCTCGCCCGTCTCACTTCGCTCGACATGGCTCCGCCGTTCTCACCCCCCCCACAGCGAGCAAAGCAGTTTGCTCGCTGTGGGCTCTCCTCACTTTCTTCGGCGACCCCACGGGGATTCGAACCCCGGTTACCACCGTGAGAGGGTGGCGTCCTAGGCCTCTAGACGATGGGGTCAACAAAGGTCATAATAACAAAAAATTTTCTAAAAAGCGAGTGCAAAAAAGACCACCCTCGGGTGGTCTTTTAGTTGGTGAAATTTTTTATTTGTTATATAGTTCTCTGTAGGTCTTGGTCTCAAATTCCATGTGATATTCGTGGTATTTATCCCAAACAGGGCTATTGACGCTATTGAGGCGAATAGTTTTTACATCGCCACCAAGATAAACAGGATGTCCTTGTTGATCTTTAAATAGCCAGCCATCGGAACCACTAGGACTCTGTACAATGGCATTTTCGAGTTTGTATACATCCATGATTTCACCACCACTCTGGTTGACGACGATATAAGGGGCTTTGCTTGAGGTTACAATACCTCCTTTTGCATCAACTTTGTCCCAGAATCTGGCACAACCGGCCAAACTGAATAGCAATCCTGCCAAAACGAAGGCTATTAAAATATTTCTTTTCATGTTTCTCTCCTTTTCTGCTAGTTATTTAAAGGTTCACAGTGGATTTAAGATGCTCGTAGTATACTAACTAATAAATAATTACTTGTCAAGTGTTTGACAATAACAGAAAATCCTGTTATTTTTGATATAGAAAAGGAGGGTTAACAAATGAAAAAAATATCTTTTTGGAGGCTCAGAATAAAAGGTTTGACTTTTTATGTGTTAGGTGTGTTGTGTCGTTTTAGTGTTTGGATCAGGATTCCTTGGATTCGCGCAAAATTTTATATAGCTTTTGAATACTATAGAAAAGATGAAAAATATAGGAACAGAGTTTTTGATATTAGTATGAGATATGCCGTAAAATCTTTCATAGATAGTAGATTTGATCAAGACTATTGTTTTAAAGAAGCTTTAAAACAAGATTCAAAATTAAAAAATCGTTTCAAATTTTTCCCTTGGTTGTTTGAAATGCCCGAGCTTTTAAAAACAGTAGTTTCTCAAGGAATTTTGGAGGATGGAGGGAAATGAAAAAACTCGAATATTATGAACAGCCGACAAGATACTGCTGGAATTGTTGTCGATTAAGACCTGTTGAAATTTTTAAATCTATAAAAATAAGAGTTGAAGACAGAGAAATAAAAGATATAAAAATAAAAGAATATAGATGTTGTCGTTGTAATCATTTGATACTTGTTGAAAAAATAACAAAAGAAAACCCCGCATAAGCGGGGTTTTGTGGTATAATATTAAGTAATGACCCAGCATAAACATAAAGCTTGGCATAGTTTAAGTGGAGATGAAGTTTTGCATTTGCAATCATCTTCACCAAAAGGGCTCCAGTATGGCGAAGTTTTGCTCCGCCAAGAAAAGTATGGCAAGAATACTTTTGAATTTGTAGAAAAACATAGGTTTCTAAAACTTTTATGGTCTCAAATAAAGAGTCCGTTGGTTTTTGTTTTAATAATTGCCGGATTTATAACACTTTTTCTAGGTGCTTATACAGATTCGATAGTAATACTTATAGCCGTTTCTATAAATACAGTTATTGGAATAATTCAAGAAGGAAAGGCTTCACAATCTTTTTCTAAATTAAGAGACTCACAAATAAAACACTCAACTGTAATAAGAGAAGGCAAGAAACAGGTTATAAGATCCGACGAACTTGTTCCTGGAGACATGCTTTCTCTGTCTGCTGGAGATGGGGTTGGTGCAGATACTAGAATCATAGAAGGTAAGGGGTTAGAAATAAATGAAGCAGTTTTAACAGGTGAATGGATGTCTGTTTCCAAAAACAATCGCAAGCTTAAAGAAAAGGTTTTATTACCAGAAAGGAGCAATATGGCATGGATGGGCACACTTGTTACGTCGGGCTGGGCTACTGCGATAGTTGTTGGCACAGGGTTTGATACTGAAATAGGAAAAATAGCACGGCTTATAGGTAAAGAAAAAGCACCTCTTACTAATTTTCAAAAGAATATAAAAAAACTTGCTAAAACTTTGGGCTTTTTGATATTGGGTATTTTGGCTTTAGTTTTTGGTTTAGGTATTTTAAATGGCGAATCTCTTTCAACAATGTTTTTTACTTCTATTGCGGTAGCGGTGGCAGCAATTCCTGAGGGACTCCCTGTTGCTGTAAGTGTAGTTTTGGCGATTGGCATGGAAAGGGTTTTAAAAAAAGGAGGATTGGTTAAAAAATTAAATGCAGCAGAAACATTAGGCTCAGTAGACCTTATTTTAACAGACAAAACAGGGACATTAACTCAAGCGGTGATGCGAATTTCTGATATTTTGACATTAAACTCATTGACCACAAAAAAAGAAAAAGAAGATCAAGAAACACACTCTCTTATAAAAGAAAATAAAGACAAGATGAAAATACTTGAAATGTCAGTGCTTTCTACGGGGGGTTTTATAGAAAATCCCGAAGATAATTTGGCAGATTGGGTGGTGAGAGGTAGGCCCATAGAGCAGGCAGTAGTTTATTGCGGAATAGAATATGGTTTTTATTTTCATGAGCTACTAAAAAATTCTCCGCGATTAGATTTTTTGGAATTTGAGTCAGAAAGAAGGTTTTCAGCATCTTTGCATGAATATAAAAACAAAAACACAATGGTTCTTGCTGGAGCGCCAGAGCTTATACTTGAACTTTCTACAAAAATTTATAAAGATGGTCAAGAAATAAATTTAACAGGGGAATATAGAAAGTTGTTTACCGAGTCTGTGCTTAGAAATGCTTCTTTTGGAGCAAGGATTATTGCTGTTGCATATAAAAAAACATCTCTAAAAGAATTCAAGAGAGAAAAAGAAGGAGAAGCAGATTTTTCTAATTTAGTTTTTGGGGGACTTGTACTCCTAAACGATCCAATCAGACCAGATGTAGTGTCTTCTTTAAGAAAAGCCGAAATGGCAGGAATAAAAACAATAATGATGACAGGAGATCATAAAGGCACTGCACAAAAAATAGGTACAGATGTAGGGATTTTAAAAAAGGGGGAGAGTGTTGCTACGGGAGATATACTTAGTAGAGCCACTGACACGGAGCTTAAAAAAACAATAAGAAATATTTCTATTTTTGCCAGAGTTTTACCTCATCAAAAATTAAGAGTGGTAAAAACATGGCAAGAACTAGGTAAGACTGTAGCAATGACTGGTGATGGTATAAACGATGCTCCAGCACTTCGGAGGTCAGATATTGGTATAGTAGTAAATTCTGGTACCGAGGTGGCAAAAGAAGCTTCGGAGCTTGTTTTGTTAAATAATAGTTTTGCTGTAATAGTGGCAGCTATAGAAGAGGGGAGAAGAATTTTAATTAATTTGAGAAAAATTTTAGTATACTTGTTGTCGACAAGTTTTAGTGAAGTAGTTTTAATAACTTCTTCGCTGGCTATTGGGTTGCCCTTGCCTGTTTTGCCCGGTCAAATTTTGTGGGCCAATCTTATAGAAGAAGGATTTATGAATTTTGCTTTTGCTTTTGAGCCTAAAGAAAAAGGGATTATGAACGCTAGTCCAAAAGATTTTTCTTCAAAGATTATTTTTACAAAAGAGAGCAAAAAAATAATAGCTATCCTTACTTTTTTTACCAGTATAATTTTGCTTTTTGTTTTTTTGGTCTCGCATTTGTATTTTAAGAATACGTTGGAGTACACCAGGACAATCGTTTTTGCTGTACTTTCTATAGATTCTATATTTTTTGCCTTCTCTCTTAAAAATTTTAAAAAACCAGTATGGAAGATAAATCTACTATCAAATAGATATTTGATAGTAGCAGTTTTTATTAGTTTATTCTTTTTGGTATTAGCGTTGTTTATGCCACAAATAAGGCTACTTTTGTCTTTGGAAAAACTGGTTTTATCTGATATTCTTTTGGTATTGGGTATAGGATTTTTAAATCTTTTTATAATAGAAACAGTTAAACATTTTTTAGCCCCAAACAAATTTGGGCAAACAAAAAATAAAAAATGGGGTTAGAAATTTATATTTTAATTTTTATTGTAGGGTTTTTTGTTCTTGCTAGATCGAGTGATTTTTTGGTGCGATCGCTTACGGGGCTAGCAAAGCTCTTTAGGCTATCAGAGTATTTGGTAGCTTTTATTTTTATGAGCATGGCGACTTCTGTCCCAGAATTATTTGTTGGTCTTTCGTCTGCCGTAAACAATGTTTCTGTGTTGTCTTTGGGTACAGTGCTTGGGTCTAATTTAGTGAACATTACCGTAGTGCTTGGGCTTATAGTGATTTTTGGAAATGGCTTGAAGGTTGAAAGCAAAATTTCTAGAAGAAACTTTTGGGTAATTACCGTGCTTTCTTTTTTCCCGTTGTTTTTGGGTACAGACGGAGTTATTTCTAGAGGAGATGGACTGATTTTACTTTTATTATTTTTGTTTTATATAACACAATTAATCAGAGAAAGAGAATATTTTTCAAAGACTGTAAACAATTTACCGGTTTCAGAAACAAAACCAAAAGCAGCTCTTAAAAACTTGTCTAGATTTTTTTGGGGGGTAGGTCTTCTTATTTTAAGTTCATTTGTTGTTGTGTGGTCTGGAGAAATTATTGCAGAAAGCACAGCAATTAGCTTGCTTTCTTTTGGAATTATTTTTATGGCTCTTGGAACATCTCTACCTGAGATAGTGTTTGGTATAAGAGCTAGGATGCTCAAACA